>NZ_CP063056.1:0-624183 GCF_015356115.1 Rodentibacter haemolyticus | reverse complement strand
ACGTAAACGGTGATGATGGCGGCACTAGCGACAATTAGAAAATATTCAGGGTGTTTTACCCAGCCCAAGGGATAATGCCCCAATAATACATCACGTACAGAACCGCCCCCGATAGCCGTGACGGAAGCGATGATTATCACACCGAAAATATCCATTTTTTCCCTACCGGCGGCCAGTGCGCCGGTCATCCCTTCGGCAGTAATACCTATAATGTATAAGATGCTGAGTAACATTGATGTTCCTTACTTATAAAGTGCAGTTGAAATTATAACGTGAGTTAAATTTAAAAATCTCAATAAGCATTGTTGCGCCTTGGTACACTTATGTGTCCAATTTTCGGCTTACGCCTTTAATTCACTATGTATTCATTCTACTTTAAAAACAGGTGGATTTTTAGCATAATGGCGCATTATTTTTTCACCTATTTTCATCATTATGTCAGAACAATCTTCAAAATCTCTTGCGCTACTGCTTTCGCTGTTTTCAGTAGGAATGGTACTTGCAATCGATCTTTTTATGTTTTCTTTATCATCGCAATCTAAAGCGATTTCTCATTTAAGTTTTGGCGTATTAACGGCACAGTTGATTGCCTTACTCGTGTTTTATAAAGGCGAGATTTGTCCGGGGCAGCGTGGACGGTTGATAAAGGTAAATTTAGCCTTTGCCTTATACTGGGTGGCTTGGCTCATTATCAGTCTTTTGCCGAATTATAAGGGTACGCTTGCGACGGTGATGGCAGTGTGCGGTTTATCTGTGGTCTATTTTATTTGGAAACAGCCGAAAACAGAAAAAATTCGCAATAGCTTTTTATTAATGGCAACTTTGATAGCGGGCTTAGGAATGTTGAGTTATTTCATTTCATTAAGTTTGTTGCCGTTTTCTTTATTTGCCGAATATAACCCTGTCGCTCCTATTTTAGCCGGTGTGCTTCTTGCTAATTTTATGCTTGTTATTGCACGAAGTCGCTTGCAAGGTTTTATCGCATTATTACCTTTGGCAATGATTGTATTGCTTGCCTTAAATGCCTTGGCGATCTTTGTTTTCTTACTCATAAAGGGCTTAGAAAGTGCGGTCAATTTTGAAAGTCTTTTGGCTTATGGGATCTATTTTATTTGCCATTTTATTATTGCCGGAATTTTAGTGCTGCACAGCATAAAAAAATGGACGTTAAACGCCAATAGCTTATTTATTTTGTTGTTTATTGCGGCGTGTTTACCTTTATGGATGGAGTTTATTTAATGGAACGACAGTCTTACGCAGCCCCCATTTTAGTTATCGGCTGCATTTTATTCGGTTTAGGGAGCTTGATTGTTAAATTCGTACCGGTTGGCGGTTATGCAATTGCTTTTTGGCGGTTATTTATTGCAACAGGTATTTTCTGGTTTTTGATGAAATTAAAACATCAACATTTTCCGAAAAATAAAAAGGCGATTTTTTATGCCGCTCTTTCCGGTATTTTTCTCGCTTTTGATCTCGCCTTTTGGCATGAAAGTATTTATACCGTGGGACCGGGAATTTCAACATTACTTAATAGCTTACAAATTTTTTGTTTAGCCGCTATAGGATTTGTGTTTTTTTCAGAAAGACAAAGTAAATTACAGTTATTAAGCTTGCTTCTTGCCGTGGCGGGAGTCGGCTTAATTGCCGGCGAGGAATTGCAACACAACATTGATGGTATTTACGGCATTGTGATTGGTTTTGCCTCAGCTGTGATGTTGGCGGCGTCAATGGTAATGATAAAAAACGTTCACCAGGAAGAACCCACCGATTTATTTCCTTTAATGTTAATTATTAGCTTGAGCGGCGCGGTGGTGTTGATTGTTCCTTCGTTAATCTTTAACCCGATGAATCTTTACCCGACCACTTGGGCTGATTGGGGATTGATTGTAATTTATGGTGCGGTGATGCAATGTGTCGCTTGGGGAATGATAGCTTATACTATTCCATTACTTTCTTTAGGATTAACGGGATTATTGCTGTTAAGTGAGCCTGTGGCGGCATTGCTGATTGATTATTTTTATTTACACAAAGTTATTAACGCTTGGCAATGGTTAGGAGCTGCTTTAACTCTATTTGCGATTTATTTAGGTTCCGTTAAACGATAAAAAGTGCGGTCAATTTTGGGGGAATTATGTCTAATGAGAGGAGGGAAACCATAATTGGTATTCATTGATAAAAATTACAACAATTTTAATGAGATAAAATTATAGGACGCCAGCATAGCGTCCTTACACATCATGTTATTTCATTTCCCCGAACACCATATCCGCTACCGCTAAAGTGCGGTCAATATCTTCATCGGAATGAGCAAGGGACATAAATCCGGCTTCAAAGGCACTTGGTGCAAGATACACGCCGTTTTCCAGCATTTTATGGAAGAACAGATTGAACGCTTGTACATCGCATTTCATCACATCTTGGTAGGTTTCCACTTTTTCTTGTTTGGTGAAGAAAATACCGAACATTCCGCCCACATATTGTACACACAACGGAATGCCGTGTTTATCTGCAAGGGCTTTAAAGCCTTCGGCAAGTTTGGCGGTTTTGGTCGATAGTTGTTGCTCGTTGCCAGCTTGTTTGAGTTCGGTTAAACAGGCGATACCGGCAGCCATTGCGATAGGATTACCTGAAAGCGTTCCGGCTTGGTAAACAGGGCCTGTCGGTGCAAGATATTCCATCACGGCTTTTTTTCCGCCCACCGCTCCCACAGGCATACCGCCTCCGATAACTTTGCCAAGGGTTGTCAGATCCGGCGTAACGCCATAATAAGACTGTGCACCTGCAAGAGCGACACGGAAACCTGTCATTACCTCATCAATAATAAAAAGTGCACCGTATTGATCGCAAAGTTCACGTAATCCTTGCAAAAAGCCTTCTTTAGGTGGAATACAGTTCATATTACCGGCAACGGGTTCAATGATCACGCAGGCGATGTCGTTCGGAAATTGTTCAAACAAGGCTTTGACGGAATCTAAATTATTGTATTCTGCGGTAAGCGTGTGTTTGGCAAAGTCTTCCGGTACGCCCGGGGAGCTGGGTTGTCCAAGAGTTAATGCTCCGGAACCGGCTTTTACTAAAAGTGAATCCGAATGTCCGTGGTAACAGCCTTCAAATTTGAGGACTTTATCTCGTTGGGTATAGCCCCTTGCCAAACGAATTGCGGTCATTGTCGCTTCCGTGCCGGAACTTACCATTCGTACCATTTCAATGGAGGGGACAAGTTCGCATACGAGTTCTGCGAGCTCAATTTCTAAAGGAGTAGGCGCGCCGAAACTTAAACCGTTTTCTGCGGTTTTAAGTACGGCGTTCAGAATAGCAGGGTGATTGTGTCCTAGAATCATCGGTCCCCAAGAGCCGACATAATCAATGTATTTTTTGTTATCGGTATCATAGATGTAAGCACCTTGTGCTTTTTGTATGAAAACAGGTGTGCCGCCTACACCTTTGAAAGCGCGAACCGGAGAGTTTACACCTCCGGGGATAATTTCTTGGGCACGGGAAAAAAGTGCGGTTGAATTTGTCATAGTTTTTCCTTAAATGTAAAAATGTAATTATTGTACTGAAAAATGCCGACTTTGTTAAAAATATCTTTCTTGCTAAATTTTCCTTGTGCTATGCTTTGCAAAAAAGCTGAAGGTCAACTTCTTATGTTAAGTCTTATTGTTACTTTTTTAGGGGCGTTTCTCACACTGATTGTTATGCGTCCTATTGCAAACCGAATCGGTTTGGTGGATAAACCGAATTATCGTAAACGTCATTCAGGGGCGATTCCTCTTATTGGCGGCGTGTCGCTTTTTATGGGAAATCTTTGCTATTACCTTATGGAATGGGAGCAACTTCGTCTTCCTTATTTGTATTTATTTAGTATTTTCGTGTTGCTTGCTATCGGTATTTTAGATGATCGTTTTGATATCAGCCCGTTTTTGCGCGCAGGAATTCAAGCGGTATTAGCGATTTTGATGATTGATTTGGGGAATGTTTATCTTGATCATTTAGGGCAAATCTTAGGTCCGTTCCAATTAACATTGGGATCAATCGGCTTGATCATCACCGTATTTGCGACTATTGCGATTATTAACGCCTTCAATATGATTGATGGAATTGATGGATTGTTAGGAGGGTTATCCTGTGTTTCTTTTGCCGCCATTGGTTTTTTGATGCTCCGTGACGGACAAATGGATATGGCGTATTGGAGTTTCGCATTGATCGCTGCAATTTTGCCTTATTTAATGCTGAATTTAGGGATTCCGTTTGGTGTGAAATATAAAGTATTTATGGGAGATGCCGGTAGTACGTTGATTGGATTTACTATTATCTGGATTTTATTACTTAGTACACAAGGAAAAGGGCATCCTATGAATCCTGTAACCGCACTTTGGATTATTGCAATTCCTTTGATTGATATGGTGGCGATTATTTATCGCCGTTTACGTAAAGGCAAAAGTCCGTTTCGTCCCGACCGTTTACATGTTCATCATCTAATGGTACGTGCGGGGTTGAGTTCTCGTCAAGCATTTGTTTTGATTACTTTTGTTTCTGCCGTTTGTGCGATGATAGGTATTCTCGGCGAGATTTATTATGTAAATGAATGGGCGATGTTTGTTGGTTTCTTCATTCTTTTCTTTCTTTATGTTTATTCTATTACAAGAGCGTGGCGAATTACTCGTTGGGTGAGACGAGTAAGAAGAAGATCAAAACGCACGAAGCGATAAAGAGCAGCAAAAAGGAGGAGGTAATATTCTCCTTTTTCTTTTTATCAAATACAGAATATTTATAAAATCTATACAAATTGAGCAAAAAATTATCTCTTAAAAAAAAATTACAAAAAAGTGCTAGACAAGGTATTTTGAAATCATTAATATACGCCCCGCAACGACGCAGCAACGCGTTCGTAGCTCAGTTGGATAGAGCGTTGGCCTCCGGAGCCAAAGGTCGCAAGTTCGAATCTTGTCGAGCGCGCCAGGTCAGTGCAAAATGAAAACGAAGTCTGTGGTGGCTATAGCTCAGTTGGTAGAGCCCTGGATTGTGATTCCAGTTGTCGTGGGTTCGAATCCCATTAGCCACCCCATCTTTATATAAGATGATGTCGGCGAGTAGCGCAGCTTGGTAGCGCAACTGGTTTGGGACCAGTGGGTCGTAGGTTCAAATCCTATCTCGCCGACCAGTTTTTTGCTCTTTAACAATGTATCAGACAATCTGTGTGGGCACTTGTTGATTGACTTGTTTAAAATAATTTTTAATTTTGAAGTCTTAATAGGTGCTTAACTTGAGATTCATTTTTACCTTATTTTTCAAGGTGAATAATTTTTTAGTCAGTATTTATTGAGCGATTGAACTTGAATTGAAGAGTTTGATCATGGCTCAGATTGAACGCTGGCGGCAGGCTTAACACATGCAAGTCGAACGGTAGCGGGAAGGAGCTTGCTTCTTTTCGTGAGAGTGGCGGACGGGTGAGTAATGCTTGGGAATCTGGCTTATGGAGGGGGATAACTACTGGAAACGGTAGCTAATACCGCGTAATGTCTATGGACTAAAGGGGGCGTTTGCTCTTGCCATAAGATGAGCCCAAGTGGGATTAGGTAGTTGGTGGGGTAATGGCCTACCAAGCCTGCGATCTCTAGCTGGTCTGAGAGGATGGCCAGCCACACCGGGACTGAGACACGGCCCGGACTCCTACGGGAGGCAGCAGTGGGGAATATTGCGCAATGGGGGGAACCCTGACGCAGCCATGCCGCGTGAATGAAGAAGGCCTTCGGGTTGTAAAGTTCTTTCGGTGATGAGGAAGGGATTGTGGTTAATACCCACAGTCATTGACGTTAATTACAGAAGAAGCACCGGCTAACTCCGTGCCAGCAGCCGCGGTAATACGGAGGGTGCGAGCGTTAATCGGAATAACTGGGCGTAAAGGGCACGCAGGCGGCTATTTAAGTGAGGTGTGAAATCCCCGGGCTTAACCTGGGAATTGCATTTCATACTGGGTAGCTAGAGTACTTTAGGGAGGGGTAGAATTCCACGTGTAGCGGTGAAATGCGTAGAGATGTGGAGGAATACCGAAGGCGAAGGCAGCCCCTTGGGAATGTACTGACGCTCATGTGCGAAAGCGTGGGGAGCAAACAGGATTAGATACCCTGGTAGTCCACGCTGTAAACGCTGTCGATTTGGGGATTGGGCTTTAAGCTTGGTGCCCGTAGCTAACGTGATAAATCGACCGCCTGGGGAGTACGGCCGCAAGGTTAAAACTCAAATGAATTGACGGGGGCCCGCACAAGCGGTGGAGCATGTGGTTTAATTCGATGCAACGCGAAGAACCTTACCTACTCTTGACATCCTCAGAATCCGATAGAGATATTGGAGTGCCTTTGGGAACTGAGAGACAGGTGCTGCATGGCTGTCGTCAGCTCGTGTTGTGAAATGTTGGGTTAAGTCCCGCAACGAGCGCAACCCTTATCCTTTGTTGCCAGCGACTTGGTCGGGAACTCAAAGGAGACTGCCGGTGATAAACCGGAGGAAGGTGGGGATGACGTCAAGTCATCATGGCCCTTACGAGTAGGGCTACACACGTGCTACAATGGCGTATACAGAGGGAAGCGAGGCAGCGATGCGGAGCGAATCTCACAAAGTACGTCTAAGTCCGGATTGGAGTCTGCAACTCGACTCCATGAAGTCGGAATCGCTAGTAATCGCGAATCAGAATGTCGCGGTGAATACGTTCCCGGGCCTTGTACACACCGCCCGTCACACCATGGGAGTGGGTTGTACCAGAAGTAGATAGCTTAACCGTAAGGGGGGCGTTTACCACGGTATGATTCATGACTGGGGTGAAGTCGTAACAAGGTAACCGTAGGGGAACCTGCGGTTGGATCACCTCCTTACCTATAGCGAGCGATAGCAAGTGTTCACACAGATTGGCTGATGGATTGTAGACAAAAGAGAGCAGAAAAGATTAAGTAAGAGTATCTTTAATTGATGTCCCCATCGTCTAGAGGCCTAGGACATCGCCCTTTCACGGCGGTAACCGGGGTTCGAATCCCCGTGGGGACGCCAATTAAAGATAACTTTAACGGGAAATCTTATTGTTCTTTAACAAATTGGAAACAAGCTGAAAAACTGAAGAGACTTCTGTCGGGGCGAAAGCCCTGAGACAAGCAAGTCTGAGTAGTAAAAATCTTGATTGAACAAAAGCAATCAAGTGTTTAGTTAGATTAAGTAACGGCTTAAGTGTTAAACGGAAATTGTAAAAACACTTGAGGTTGTATAGTTAAGTGACTAAGCGTACAAGGTGGATGCCTTGGCAATCAGAGGCGAAGAAGGACGTGCTAATCTGCGAAAAGCTCGGATGAGTCGATAAGAGGCGTATAATCCGAGATATCCGAATGGGGAAACCCAGTAGATGAAGAATCTACTATCTTATTATGAATCCATAGTAATAAGAGGCAAACCGGGAGAACTGAAACATCTAAGTACCCCGAGGAAAAGAAATCAACCGAGATTCCGTAAGTAGCGGCGAGCGAAAGCGGAGGAGCCGTCAGTGATAGCAGTGTATTAAGAAGAATCAACTGGGAAGTTGAACGAAACAGGGTGATAGTCCCGTATTCGAATAGTGCATTGTGGTACTAGGCTGACAACAAGTAGGGCGGGACACGTGATATCCTGTCTGAATATGGGGGGACCATCCTCCAAGGCTAAATACTCCTGATTGACCGATAGTGAACCAGTACTGTGAAGGAAAGGCGAAAAGAACCCCGGCGAGGGGAGTGAAATAGAACCTGAAACCTTGTACGTACAAGCAGTGGGAGCCCCATCACTCAATCGTATTGAGTGGTAGCAATTCCAAAGGAAATAACCGCACTTTAATGGTTAATTTTTGCGAAGCAAAAATTCAACCATCCCCAATAAGCAGTGGGATTGAGTGATGGGGTGACTGCGTACCTTTTGTATAATGGGTCAGCGACTTATATTTTGTAGCGAGGTTAACCGCATAGGGGAGCCGAAGGGAAACCGAGTCTTAACTGGGCGATATAGTTGCAAGGTATAGACCCGAAACCCGGTGATCTAGCCATGGGCAGGTTGAAGGTTGGGTAACACTAACTGGAGGACCGAACCGACTAATGTTGAAAAATTAGCGGATGACTTGTGGCTGGGGGTGAAAGGCCAATCAAACCGGGAGATAGCTGGTTCTCCCCGAAATCTATTTAGGTAGAGCCTTGAGCGGACACCTTCGGGGGTAGAGCACTGTTTCGGCTAGGGGGCCATCCCGGCTTACCAACCCGATGCAAACTGCGAATACCGAAGAGTGATACTCAGGAGACACACGGCGGGTGCTAACGTCCGTCGTGGAGAGGGAAACAACCCAGACCGCCAGCTAAGGTCCCAAAGTTTATATTAAGTGGGAAACGAAGTGGGAAGGCTTAGACAGCTAGGATGTTGGCTTAGAAGCAGCCACCATTTAAAGAAAGCGTAATAGCTCACTAGTCGAGTCGGCCTGCGCGGAAGATGTAACGGGGCTCAAATATAGCACCGAAGCTGCGGCATCAGGATTTATCCTGTTGGGTAGGGGAGCGTTGTGTAAGCGGAAGAAGGTGAATCGAGAGGTTTGCTGGACGTATCACAAGTGCGAATGCTGACATAAGTAACGATAAAACGGGTGAAAAACCCGTTCGCCGGAAGACCAAGGTTTCCTGTCCAACGTTAATCGGGGCAGGGTGAGTCGGCCCCTAAGGCGAGGCTGAAAAGCGTAGTCGATGGGAAACGGGTTAATATTCCCGTACTTGGTAAAGCTGCGATGTGGGGACGGAGCAGGTTAGGCAAGCAAGGTGTTGGAAATCCTTGTTTAAGGTCGTAGGTGGGAAGTTTAGGCAAATCCGGACATCCTTAACACCGAGAGCTGATGACGATTGTCTACGGACAAGAAGTTGCCGATACCACACTTCCAGGAAAAGCCACTAAGCTTCAGGCTTTACTAAACCGTACTGAAAACCGACACAGGTGGTCAGGTAGAGAATACTCAGGCGCTTGAGAGAACTCGGGTGAAGGAACTAGGCAAAATAGCACCGTAACTTCGGGAGAAGGTGCGCCGGCGTAGATTGTAGTGATTTACTCACGAAGGTTGAACCGGTCGAAGTGACCCGCTGGCTGCAACTGTTTATTAAAAACACAGCACTCTGCAAACACGAAAGTGGACGTATAGGGTGTGATGCCTGCCCGGTGCTGGAAGGTTAATTGATGGTGTAATCGCAAGAGAAGCACCTGATCGAAGCCCCAGTAAACGGCGGCCGTAACTATAACGGTCCTAAGGTAGCGAAATTCCTTGTCGGGTAAGTTCCGACCTGCACGAATGGCATAATGATGGCCAGGCTGTCTCCACCCGAGACTCAGTGAAATTGAAATCGCCGTGAAGATGCGGTGTACCCGCGGCTAGACGGAAAGACCCCGTGAACCTTTACTATAGCTTGACACTGAACCTTGAATTTTGATGTGTAGGATAGGTGGGAGACGTTGAAGCGGTAACGCCAGTTATCGTGGAGTCGGCCTTGAAATACCACCCTTTAACGTTTGATGTTCTAACGAAGAATCCGAAACGGGTTCTCGGACAGTGTCTGGTGGGTAGTTTGACTGGGGCGGTCTCCTCCCAAAGCGTAACGGAGGAGCACGAAGGTTTGCTAATGACGGTCGGACATCGTCAGGTTAGTGCAATGGTATAAGCAAGCTTAACTGCGAGACGGACAAGTCGAGCAGGTACGAAAGTAGGTCATAGTGATCCGGTGGTTCTGCATGGAAGGGCCATCGCTCAACGGATAAAAGGTACTCCGGGGATAACAGGCTGATACCGCCCAAGAGTTCATATCGACGGCGGTGTTTGGCACCTCGATGTCGGCTCATCACATCCTGGGGCTGAAGTAGGTCCCAAGGGTATGGCTGTTCGCCATTTAAAGTGGTACGCGAGCTGGGTTTAGAACGTCGTGAGACAGTTCGGTCCCTATCTGCCGTGGGCGTTGGAGAATTGAGAGGGGCTGCTCCTAGTACGAGAGGACCGGAGTGGACGCACCACTGGTGTACGGGTTGTGTCGCCAGACGCATTGCCCGGTAGCTAAGTGCGGAAGAGATAAGTGCTGAAAGCATCTAAGCACGAAACTTGCCTTGAGATGAGTTCTCCCAGTCTTTAAGACTGTAAGGGTTGTTTAAGACTAAGACGTAGATAGGCACCATGTGTAAGTGTTGCGAGACATTGAGCTAAGGTGTACTAATTGCCCGAGAGGCTTAACTATACAACGCTCAAGTGTTTTTGGAGCGGATTAACTAAATAAGAAAGCTTAAGAGCGTTCAGGAAAGATTTTTCAGCTTGTGGACAATTTAATAAAACGGATGAAGTCAAATAAGACGGAAGACGAAGAAAAGGAAATGAAGAACGGATAGGTAGAGAAGAGAGAGAATTAAGGTTATCGAAGAATTATCCCGGCGGCGATAGTGCGGTGGTCCCACCTGACCCCATACCGAACTCAGAAGTGAAATGCCGTAATGCCGATGGTAGTGTGGGGTCTCCCCATGTGAGAGTAGGGCACCGCCGGGTTCAAATAAAACAGCAAGCCCCTTGGACTGATAAAGTTCGAGGGGTTTTATATTTTGGGGATTGGGTCGAAAAGTGCGGTCGATTTTGACCACACTTTTAGTCGTGTTCCTGCTATGAAATATTCAAAAGAGATATCTTTCATTCCTTAATTAGCCAAATAACTTTCTCCATAGCCCTTTTATAAATTCTCTTTCTTCCAAAAACTCGTTATCTGAAACTATGGAAGGATTTCCCAATAAATTTAAATGATGTATTTTATTACGCAGTTTAATATAGCATTGTTTTAACTTTTCACTGTCGCATCGGCTAATAATATTAAGTTCAGCCATAGAATCAAAAATCCTGACGTTGTCTGACCATCTTGTAAGCGTTATATTTTGTGGTGCATTAGCAAGCATAAGATATTGGGCGATAAATTCAATGTCCGTTATGCTCCCGCGATCTGTTTTTAGATTAAATTTTGTATCTTGAGAAGTTGAGGAATGCGTAAGCATTTTTTCTCGCATTTCTACGACTTCCATTTTTAGTTTATTCGTATCGCGAGGGGTGGAGAGGACGCGTTGGCGAATGTCTTCAAATTTTTGGCGTAATGTTTGTTCTCCAAAAACGGAGCGGCTTCTTACCAATGCTTGTTTTTCCCATGTCCAGGCTTCGTTAAGTTGATAATTTTCAAATGAGGAAAATGAACACCCCAGCAAACCGGCATCGCCTGATGGACGTAAACGCATATCTATATCATAAAGTACGCCGGCACTGGTATTGAGGCTAAAAATACTGATGATTTTCTGTGACAGTCGAAGATAAAATTGATTGCTGTCAATCGCTTTTTTACCACCGATAGTTTCACCTTCTACCGCATTATAAAGAAACACGAGATCGAGATCAGATTTATAGCCTAATTCAATTCCTCCCAGCTTGCCGTAACCAACGACTAAAAATCCTTTTTCATTATTTTGCAAATGTTGTGGGATACCAAAACGTGCCGAAACTTGTTTCCAAGCCAAATTAACGACGGCATCAATGATTGTTTCAGCCAAATAAGTTAAATGATCACTGACTTTCATTGTTGGCAGAGCGCCTAAAATATCTGCCGCAGCTATGCGCAATAAAGTCGCTTTCTTAAATTGGCGCAATGCATCAATGAACTGTTCTTCATCATTTTGGGGTAAACGCAACAAATATTGTTGAAGTTCATCGGGATATTGGGTAAATGGTAAAGGATGGCGTAAACTTTCTATATTCAATAATTCATCAAGTAAAATAGGGTGTTTCGCCAGTTGCTCGGCTATAAGCTGAGATTGCGCACAAAGTTCGATCAGTTGCTGTAGTGATTGCGGGTTTTCCAGTAATAATTCTAGATAAGTTGTTCGGCTGGAAATTTTCTCAATAAGGTGCAAAATTCGAGGCAGTAAAGTGCAGTGATTTTTTTGTTTAAAAATTAAAGAAAAAACAGAAGGCATTAACCGACCTAGCACTTCTCGCCCACGATGGCCGATAATCCGACGGTTTAAACTTTCTTTGAATTGCTCTAATCTATTTAATATTTCATCAATATGAGCCGGTTGAATTTCTGTCTCTTGTAATATTTGTTCAATCTCGTCAAAGTCCGCTTCAAGAAAATCCAGCCAGCGGCTTTCTTTTTCTGCGCTTTCTTCGTTTACATCACCGATAAGCTGAGTGAAAATTAACCGAACATTTTCTTGATGTTGCTGCAAAGTGCGGTAAAAATCTTGCCAATTTTCAATTGAATAAGTTATGTTTACCATCTTATTTTGCTCATTTAGGCAAGTGAAATGACGACAAGCTTCAATTAAACGTCGGCGGTCAGTGTCCCTTTCAGGTAAAGTTTGGGTCTGTTGATCGTTTATCGCCTGTAGTACATTTTCGACTCTTCGTAAAAAAATATAGCTTTCATGTAATGACTGACATTGTTTCCGTGGAATCAGCCCAAGTCTTGTTATTTCAGGTAATAGTTTGAGTAAACTATGTTGTTGTAAGCTAATTTCTCGCCCACCGCGAATGAGTTGGAACACTTGCACGATAAATTCGATTTCACGGATTCCGCCTGCACCGAGTTTTATATTATCTTTAAGTCCGCGGCGACGAACTTCGCGTTCAATTTTGCTTTTCATTTCGCGCAGTGATTGGATTGCGCTGAAGTCAATATAACGGCGATAAACAAAAGGGCGAAGCATTTTTTGCAAGTGTGTGATATGAGGATCGTTATCTTGTATGCCTAAGATACGCCCTTTAATCATCGCGTATCGTTCCCAATCACGCCCTTGGTCTTGATAATATTGCTCCATTGCCGCAAAACTGAGCACCAAGGCTCCACTTTCTCCGAATGGTCGTAAACGCATATCGGTACGATATACGAAACCATCGGAAGTAAAATCATTTAAGGCATTGATTAAGCGCTGCCCTAATCGGGTAAAAAATTTTGTGTTATCTATACTTCTTCGTGCATTTGTGCCGCGAATATCGGTTTCGCCTTGAGCAGGATAGGTAAAAATGAGATCAATATCAGAAGAAAAATTGAGTTCAAATCCGCCCAATTTTCCCATTCCAAGAATATAAAGCTGCTGTGGCTTGCCTTGCTCATCAATAGGTGTACCCATTTCCGTACAGGCTTGGCGGTAAAGCCAATCGCGCGCACCGATAATAAGGCTTTCCGCCAGTTGTGAAAGACGAATAAAAATTTGTTCTACGCCGGCAAGATTAAGGCTTTGGCAAAAGCTTAACTTTGTCATTTCGATGTTACGAAAAATACGTAGTGTTCTATAAAATGCTGTTTCGTCAGAAACAATCTCTAATTGTGTATTTAAACGTTCCGTGTATTGATTACAATCCGAAAATTCAGGACTTTTTTCCCACCATTGTGCGAGCAAGTGCGGTTGTTTTTGTAAGACTTTTTCCACAAAATCAGACATCCCCACGGCATAGCCTAATCGCCCGATTGGATGGTTTTTATCTTTGTAATGTTGTTGGATTGTTTGAGTTAGCCGATTAGGATCGATTTCCGGAAAGGATTGGCATAAGGTTGTGCCAAGAGTATTAAGTTTTTGTTCGATCAAGGGAAAAAGTGCGGTCATTTTACTTGTCTTTTTTTATTGGATCTAATAAGCGTAATATCGTCTCTTTGGCTTGCTCAGGCTGCAAACTGTCTAGCCATTGAAGCGGTGTTTTCCAACCGCGCAGCCAAGTTATTTGGCGTTTGGCAAGTTGGCGTGTGGCGCAAATGCCACGGAAAATCATTTCATCGTGATCATAATCACCTTGTAAATATTCCCACATTTGACGATAGCCTACACAGCGAATGGAGGGTAAGTTGATATTTAGATCTTCTCTTGCATACAGTTTTTCAACTTCTTCTTGGAAACCGAGTTGGATCATTTTATGAAAACGTTGCTCAATACGATGATGTAATACGTGGCGATTTTCCGGGGCGATTGCAAATTGCAACACATTGTAAGGTAGGGCGTCCCCTTTTTGCTCGGTGAGTTCAGTGAGCGTTTTTCCCGTAATATAAAACACTTCTAAAGCACGATTAATGCGTTGGGAATCATTAGGGTTAATACGTTGCGCTGAAGTCTGATCAATTTTTGCCAGCTCTTGATGCAATGTAGCCCAACCTTGTCGTACGGCTTTTTGTTCAATGTCGGCTCGAATAGATTCATTTGCGGAGGGCAAAGGGGAAAGCCCTTCAATTAACGCTTTGTAATAAAGCATTGTGCCGCCGACCAATAATGGAATTTTCCCTTGTGCCGTAATATCTGTCATTTCACGCAAGGCATCGTCACGAAAATTCATTGCGGAATAACTTTCTGACGGATCTAAAATATCAATCAATCTATGCGGGGCTAAAGCTAGCTCTTCTTTTGATGGCTTTGCCGTACCGATATCCATACCTTTGTAAATTAGCGCAGAATCAACACTAATTACTTCCACCGGCAACTGTTGGCGAAGCTGAATGGCTAAATCGGTTTTTCCGGAAGCGGTAGGCCCCATTAAAAAAATCGCGGTCGGTTTCATCTATAATTCGTCCAATAAAGGTTGCCAGTTGATTGGTTTAAGTAATCGGTTAAATTCATCTCTGTTTGTATTGTTAAGAAGCTGTTCCGTATCACTCAAAAATTTAACGGCATCAGCAAATACGCTAAATATTTTGGCTTCTAATTGTCCGCAAAGTGCGGTTAAAAACGGTGTTGAATTTTCTTGTCGGCTTAACATTGCCATAACGCATTTCTGTAAGTTTTGCGTGCGTAACAGGCTTGGTACGCGATTTAATGTTAGTCTGAGTTGAGCTTTGTTTGCAATAAATTCAAAACCGGCTTGTGCGAAATCTTCGGTTTGTGTTTCCCATTGATTAAATTGGTTTTCCGTTAAACGAAAAACAATCGGAATTAATAGCGGTTGTTGGGCTATCTGTGCTTGTTGTAATGTCAGTTTCCATTGCAAATATTGTAATTTTTCTAATGAAAGCAAGAAATAGCTTTGATTTTGTTGTAATAAAAGCGCACGGTTCTCAATTAGTGATAAAGCACGTAGGTGAGACGGATTTTCATTTATTTCGATTGGCGTATCGGTTTGTCTTACCCGAGTGTCATTATTTAACGGCGTACGCAATAATTCGCCATAGAGTTTTTGCTCGGTTTTAGTCGGTTGTTCCGAATGATAATTTTCCCGATAATTACGATAGCCTTGATGAGATGTGAGGGAAGATGTCCCGTTAGCCGAAAAGTGCGGTCGATTTTGTGGTGGTTTTTTTACGAAATCATCAGACGCAAAGGTATTTTGACCAGCTGCCGCTCGATTCGGTTTATTATTCCAAGAGGCGGCATAGGTTGGTAATGGCTCCCGTATTTCATTTTCTTGCGTATTTTCAACCGCACTTTCCCGAACGGTTGGGGCTTGGATAGCCAAGTGGCTATTTAACGCATTACTCACCCCTTCATAAATAAAATCATGAATAAGACGTTGCTGATGAAAACGAACTTCGTGTTTTGTCGGGTGAACATTTACATCGACTTCGTGTGGATTGAGATCGATAAATAATACAAATGCAGGGTAGTTTTCATTCGTTAAATGTGCGGCATAAGCCTGACGAATGGCGTGAGTAATCACTTTATCACGAACCATTCGCCCGTTGATATAACAATAACTCAAATCGTTTTGTGTACGAGTGAAATTCGGTGTAGCCACCCAACCGGAAAGGTGTAAATCGTTATGTTTCCAATCAATACGCAAGGCATTTTTGACAAAATCATCACCGCAAATTGTAGCAACCCGTTTGAGTTGCTGCATCAGATCTACAGCCGGACGATACTGACGAATAAGTTTTCCGTTGTGTGTGAGAGTGAAAGCAATATTGAATTTGGCTAGTGCAATTCGGCGAATCACTTCATCAATATGCGCAAATTCGGTTTTATCCGTGCGTAGGAATTTACGTCTGGCAGGGGTATTGAAGAATAAATTAGCGACTTCCACCGTTGTGCCGATAGGGTGGGAAGCAGGTTTAATGGTGGTTTCCATTTCCCGCCCTTGCGCATACACTTGCCAAGCTTCAGATTGTTCTGCGGTACGTGAAGTTAGCGTTAAACGTGAAACGGAGCTGATACTTGCCAAGGCTTCGCCACGAAAACCAAGGCTTAAAATTGATTCAAGATCGTCTAAATCAGCGATTTTACTGGTAGCATGGCGAGCCAGAGCCAAACTTAATTCCTCTTTTGCAATACCGCTGCCGTTGTCCCGAATACGGATGAGACCGGCGCCACCGTTTTCAATATCCACCTGAATTTTATTTGCACCGGCATCAAGGCTGTTTTCCACCAATTCTTTCACCACGGAGGCTGGGCGTTCGACCACTTCGCCGGCGGCAATTTGGTTAGCAAGTTGTGGAGAAAGAATTTTAATCGCCATTATTTTTCTCTTAATTTTATTTTCTGTCCGGTAAATACTTTACCGTCTTTTAATTTCGGATTGAGTTTTAAAATTTGGTTCACCGGAATGTTGTATTCTCGAGAAACCGCATAAATGGTTTGGTCTTTTTTGATGGTATGATAAAGCGGAATTTCAGCTTTTTTAGTTTCGCTTTTCTTCGCTTTCTCTTTGTTTTTTTCGGCTGATTTTGCTTTTTCGGAAACCGATTTTTCGGCTTTTTTCGCTTCTACGACTTTTTGTTTACCATTGTCAGGAATTTTCACCGTTTCGCCAATCCACAACGCTTTGCGCTTGAGTTTATTGAAGGAAATAATATCTGCGACTTTTACGTCATATTTATTGGCGAGACTGCCAATGCTTTCACCTTTTTTCACTTTGTGGCGAATACCGCTGTCTTTAATTTCCGAAGTGCGGTCATTTTTGCTCGTGTTTTCCTTGCTGTCGCTTTCAAACGCAACAATCGATTTTAAGTTACCGTTACGGTATGCCACCAATCCCTCGTAAATCATATAAGCAATACGGCGGCGATAGCGCGGAGAATTGAGTTTTTGTTCTTCTTCAGCATTGGAAAGAAAACCGGTTTCTACCAAAACGGAAGGAATATCCGGTGAGCGTAACACACCAAGGCTTGCGTGTTGAGGTGTGCTGCGGCTTAATGTCGTCACTTTGGAGAAACGTTTTAAAATGCTTTTGCCGATTTCATAACCTGTACGTTGGCTATGACCAAATTGGAGATCCAGCACGGTTTGATCTAAATATTTATCGTGATTATGAGAAAGCATTTTGCCCGCGCCGCCTAATAATTCGGAACGTTTTTCATCGTCTTCCAACCATTGCCCCATTTCATCATTGGCACGACGATTTGAAAGTATCCAGACGGAAGCACCCCGTTGATTTGGATTTAATGAGGAATCCGCGTGAATAGAAACTAAATAATTGGCTTTGAATTTACGGGCGATTTCCGAACGTTCCGGCACGGAGATATAGTAATCGCCATTGCGGGTTAATACGCCGCGAAAATTCGGATCTTTATCAAGTAAAATTTTGAGTTCGCGTGCGATTGAAAGGGTTACATTTTTTTCATAAATGCCAAGATTACGCCCGATAGCACCGGGATCTTTGCCGCCGTGACCGGGATCGATAGCGATTGTCCATTGTGCAGCGAAAACCGTTGAACAAAAAAGAGATAATATACCTAAAAGAAACGAAAATTTGGTTTTCATAATTAAATTATAGTTGCTGAATAATCTGTTCACCCAAAGTATTTTGAGCCGTTAAGGTAATATTTCGTGCATCATCGTAGTAATCAATATTCACCAATAAATCAGCCGGTGGAAGAATGCCTTCGCCTTTTTCAGCCCATTCAATCAGGCAAATTGAATTTTTGCCGAAATAATCACGAATCCCCATAAATTCCAGTTCTTCAGGATCGGCAAGGCGATACAAATCAAAATGATAGATCATTTTGCCTGCAATGTTGTATTCTTCCACTAACGTATAAGTCGGGCTTTTCACATTGCCTTTATGTCCCAAACCTTGCACCATACCACGGGTAAGCGTAGTTTTTCCTGCGCCTAAATCACCATTGAAATATAAAATAACGGCGCGTTCGGCTTGGTATTGTACGATGGTTTCCGCTAATTTTTTACCAAAGCGGAGCATTGTCGCTTCATCAGGAATATATCGGGTTAACTCGGTTGTGTTCATTATGATTTATTGAGGTCAAAATAATGCGAAATTCTACCGCACTTTTCTTCTTTCTTTAAGGACATTTTGAAAGTGAGGGCGTATTCATTGAAAATTATTTGATATATAAAAAATCCGCTGCTTTTTCGCAACGGATTAGAATTTGGAGCGGGAAACGAGGCTCGAACTCGCGACCCCAACCTTGGCAAGGTTGTGCTCTACCAACTGAGCTATTCCCGCAGAGAATGTGAAAATTGGAGCGGGAAACGAGGCTCGAACTCGCGACCCCGACCTTGGCAAGGTCGTGCTCTACCAACTGAGCTATTCCCGCAATTCACATCGGTGAATGGGGTGGCATTATACAAATATTTTTAGGTGTTGCAAGCGTAAATTAGGTGAAAATCATTGCTTGGCTAAGTTTTCATCAATCTAATTTGATGAAATGGTCGCGATAATAAGCCAATTCTTTAATTGATTCGCGAATATCATCCAATGCCAAATGTGTATTGGCTTTTTGGAAACCCTCTAAAATTTCGGGTTTCCAACGGCTTGCCAGTTCTTTTAGGGTGCTGACATCTAAATGACGGTAGTGAAAATAATCCGCTAAGTCCGGCATATATCTGTATAGAAAGCGTTTATCTTGTGCGATGCTATTTCCACAAATGGGAGAAGCGCCTTTAGGTACCCAGCGTTTTAAGAAATCCAGCGTTTGTAATTCTGCCGCCCGTTCGGTTAATTTGCTTGCTTTTACACGCTCGACCAAACCGTTTGCCGTATGGGTTTTTATGCACCAATCCGACATTTTTTCCAATAATTCATTGTCTTGATGTATTGCAAGCACCGGGCCCTCTGCAAGAATATTGAGATTTTTATCCGTAACGATGGTGGCGATTTCAATAATGCGTTCTTTTTCGGGATCTAACCCCGTCATTTCTAAATCAATCCAAATCAGATTTTGTTTATCTAATTGCATAATATAAGGTATCCTATGTGAAATTTTTTCCATTCTATCAAAATTACGACAAAAACGACCGCACTTTTATGGCTAAACGTAAACTCACTCAAAATCAAGCCCGTCGCATTGAATCGAATAATGCCCGTGCACTTTATCGCCACAAGAAAAAAGAAATCGAATGGCAGGATGAAATGTTGGGAGAATCACAAGATGGCGTGGTGGTTACGCGCTATTCCGTACATGCGGATGTGGAGGACGATCAAGGTGAGATTTATCGTTGTAATTTGCGCCGTACGCTTTCAAGTTTGGTGGTTGGCGATAACGTTATTTGGCGAAAAGGGAATGAGCAATTACAAGGTGTGAGCGGCGTAATAGAAGCCATTCATCCGCGTGTAAATGAAATTGCACGTCCTGATTATTATGATGGTTTGAAGCCGATTGCCGCCAATATTGATCGGATTATTATCGTCTCGGCCGTATTGCCGGAACTTTCCTTAAATATTATTGATCGTTATCTCGTGGTGTGTGAAACCGCCGAAATTGAGCCGATTATTGTGGTTAATAAAGGCGATCTGCTCTCTGAAGAACAAGAAAAAGAAGTTGAAGCTCAGTTGCAAATTTACCGTAATATCGGTTATCAAACGCTCATAATTTCTGCGCAAAGCGGGAAAAATATGACGAAACTGACCGCACTTTTAAGTGAAGGAACCTCTATTTTTGTCGGGCAGTCCGGTGTCGGAAAATCCAGCTTAATTAACCATATTTTGCCAACGGTGAATGCACAAGTCGGAGCAGTGAGCGAAACCTCTGGGTTAGGTCAGCACACGACAACCTCGTCAAGGCTCTATCATTTACCACAAGGCGGAAATCTTATTGACTCCCCCGGGATTCGAGAATTTGGTTTATGGCACTTAGATGCAGATCAAATCACTAAGGGATATCGTGAATTTCAATATGTGCTGGGAACCTGTAAATTTCGAGATTGCAAACATTTAAACGATCCCGGTTGCGCTCTGCGTGAGGCGGTCGAAGCAGGACGAATTTCACCGATACGTTACGATAATTATCATAAGCTTATTGCAAGCCTGTCGGAAACTAAATCACAGCGGCATTTTTCAATAGTTTAGCGTCAGAAAAACTAAGGATAATATTTAATCGAATATAGGAAAAATTCGTGTTTTTTTATGACTTATCTCAAGTTTTTTTAGCTTTATTCTTGATTCTTTAGGCTTTAACAAGGATACTATGGCGGATTTTTTGAATCTAACTGTTTTTAAGTTAAACAATGACTAAATAGAGGTAACATTATGTTCTCAAAAGATGTAGAAATCACAGCGCCTAACGGCTTGCACACTCGTCCGGCTGCGCAATTCGTAAAAGAAGCGAAAGCTTTTGCTTCAGATATCACTGTGACATCCGCAGGGAAAAGCGCAAGTGCAAAAAGTTTGTTCAAATTACAAACCTTAGGTTTAACACAAGGAACGGTCATTACCATTTCTGCAGAAGGTGAAGACGAGCAACAAGCTGTTGAACATTTAGTAGCGTTAATTCCTACTTTAGAATAATTTTGAGCATAGCCATGAAATCCGTTTTTAATCTACTCCGGTAAATGCGGTATTTTATGGCTATTGTTTTATTTGACCCCTATTAATTTGGAAGGTGAATATGATTTCAGGTATTCCGGCGTCCCCAGGCATTGTTTTTGGTAAGGCGTTAGTTCTTAAAGAAGAAAAAATTGTTCTTGATACGACGAAAATTACAGATGAACAAATTGAAGCGGAAGTTGCACGTTTTTACGAAGGGCGCAACGCCGCTGTTGAGCAGCTTAATTCAATTAGAGATCGCGCATTGGCTTCATTAGGTGAAGAAAAGGCAGCGATTTTTGAAGGTCATTTAATGATTCTTGAAGATGAAGAATTAGAAGAAGAAATTCTTGATTATTTGCGCTCAAATAAAGTCAATGCCGGTGTCGCGGCAAGCAAAATTATTGATCAACAAGTCGCGATGTTATCAGAAATTGATGATGAATATTTAAAAGAGCGTGCCGGTGATATTCGTGATATCGGTAATCGGTTAATCAAAAATATCCTAGGAATGCACATTGTCGATCTTGGCGATATTAATGAAGAATCTATTCTTGTGGCTTACGATTTGACGCCTTCTGAAACGGCACAGTTAAATCTTGAAAAAGTTCTTGGATTTATTACCGATATTGGCGGTCGCACCTCACACACTTCGATTATGGCGCGTTCATTGGAGTTACCGGCAATTGTTGGTACGAACAATGTAACCGAACAAGTAAATACCGGTGATTTTTTAATTCTTGATGCGGTGAATAACAAGGTTTATATCAATCCGACTCAAGCTCAAATTGATGAATCGAAAGCGCTGTCAGCAAAACTAGCGGAAGAGAAAGCGGAATTAGCGAAATTAAAAGATCTTCCAGCGATCACTTTGGATGGTCATAGAGTTGAAGTGGTTGCCAATATCGGTACGATTCGTGATTGTGAAGGAGCAAACCGTAATGGTGCCGAAGGTGTAGGTTTGTACCGTACCGAATTTCTCTTTATGGATCGCGATCAACTTCCAACGGAAGAAGAACAATTTATTGCCTACAAAGAAGTTGTGGAAGCAATGGAAGGGCGTTTGGTTGTGCTTCGTACGATGGATATCGGCGGCGACAAAGATTTACCGTACTTAGATTTACCAAAAGAAATGAACCCGTTCTTGGGTTGGCGTGCGGTGCGTATTGCGCTTGATCGTCGAGAAATTCTTCATGCGCAATTGCGTGCAGTGTTGCGTGCCTCTGCATTTGGTAAACTTGCCGTTATGTTCCCGATGATTATTTCAGTGGAAGAAATCCGTGAATTAAAATCCGTGATTGAAACCTTAAAGGCAGAATTACGTGCAGAAGGCAAGGCTTTCGATGAGAATATTCAAATCGGTGTAATGGTGGAAACTCCATCTGCCGCAGTAAATGCGAGATTCTTAGCGAAAGAAGTTGATTTCTTCAGTATCGGTACGAATGACTTAACTCAATATACTTTAGCGGTTGATCGTGGCAATGAACTTATTTCTCATCTTTACAACCCAATGCAGCCTTCAGTATTAGGTTTAATTAAACAAGTGATTGATGCATCTCATGCGGAAGGTAAATGGACAGGAATGTGCGGTGAGTTAGCAGGTGATGAACGTGCGACCTTGTTACTATTAGGTATGGGCTTAGATGAGTTTAGTATGAGTGCGATTTCCGTGCCTCGTATTAAAAAATTAATTCGTAATGTCAATTTCCAAGATGCGAAAATCCTTGCAGAAAAAGCCTTACAGAAACCGACAGCGGTAGAAATTGAAGGATTAATTGAAGAATTTTTGGCAGAAAAAGCACTAAATTAGATACAAAATTAACATTTTGGGCTAGAATATCAGCCGCATTAAATGGATAGGAGATTAAAATGGGCTTATTTGACAAACTGTTCGGCTCTAAAGAAAATAAATCGGTAGAAGTCGAAATTTATGCGCCGCTTTCCGGTGAGATTGTAAATATCGAAGATGTACCGGATGTCGTGTTTTCTGAGAAAATTGTTGGTGACGGTATCGCTATTCGTCCGACCGGTAACAAGATTGTTGCTCCGGTTGACGGTGTAGTCGGTAAGATTTTTGAAACCAACCACGCATTTTCAATGGAATCAAAAGAAGGTGTTGAATTATTCGTTCACTTTGGTATTGATACGGTTGAATTAAAAGGTGAAGGTTTTACACGTGTCGCTCAAGAAGGACAATCTGTAAAACGTGGTGAAACCGTGATTGAGTTTGATCTTGAATTGCTTGAATCAAAAGCCAAGTCAGTATTAACTCCGGTCGTGATTTCTAATATGGATGAAATCTCAAGCATTGACAAAAAAGCAGGTGAAGTTGTCGCCGGCGAATCAGTCGTGTTAACCCTTAAAAAATAATTTTGTATGAAGTTTAAAAATCCGCCGTTGTGCGGATTTTTTATTTCGATTGAGAGGAAAACTAATGATTTATAAACTTAACGGCACACTCCAACACTATGTTTGGGGTGGTCATAATTACATTCCACAATTATTAAATATTCCAAAAGAAAATGAATATTATGCCGAGTGGTGGCTTGGTGCACACACTTCCTCGCCTTCAATGATAGAGCTTGGCGGAAAAATATTACCGCTTAATGAATTTTTACAACAAAATCCGACCGCACTTGGTGAAAAAAACCGAGAAAATTTTGGTGATGAATTGCCGTATTTATTGAAAATTCTTGATGTGGAAAAACCGCTCTCCATTCAGCTTCATCCAACCAAACAACAAGCTGAAATCGGTTTTGCAGAGGAAAATGCAAAAGGTGTTGAGCTAAAGGATCCCGAACGCATTTACAAAGATAACAACCACAAACCTGAAATGATGATTGCCTTATCTGATTTTTGGTTGCTACACGGATTTAAAACAAAAGCGAAAATTTTAACGACATTGAAAAGTCGACCATCCCTTGCACCTTTAGCCGAAAAATTAAACACGCAGGATTTGCATACGTTTTATGCCGATATTATGCAAGCGGAACAAGCGCAATTACATCAATGGCTTGCACCGATTATTGAAGAAAAACAGGTCGCTTATAAGACCAACGAATTAGCGTTAAGTAATCCGGACTACTGGCTATTATATACATTGGAGGCGATGGAGATTTCCTTAGATAAATTAGATCCCGGTTTGGTGTGTTTTTATTTGTTCAACATAGTTCATATCAAAAAAGGTGAAGGGATTTATCAAGATGCCGGTATTCCCCATGCCTATTTGCGAGGACAAAATATTGAGTTGATGGCGTGTTCCGATAATGTGATTCGCGGTGGTTTAACACCAAAATATGTGAATATTCCCGAATTGCTAAAAGTGGTGGATTGCAGAGAGATTGAACCTCAAATTATCCCGCCTGCACCAAATGACACGCGTGTATTTACCTATTCGACACCTGCAAAGGATTTTTCTTTACAAAATATCCAATATGAATGTGGTGAGAATCATCAATTAAAAAATCAAAGTGCCGGTATTTTTATGGTGATGAAAGGGACTGTCAATTTGCGTTCAGAAACGACCGCACTTTTTCTTAAACAAGGTGAATCGGCTTTTATTACGGCAAATAGTTTTTATGAAGTTGAGGGCTTAGAAGAGGGCTATTCGGTACTGGCGAAACTCCCTTAGCTTTTGGAAGAAAAAGCCGATTCTTTTTTCTCTTCGCAAGATATCATGGCTGTTTTTCTTTTTATCAATTAGGAAGAAATGTATTGCTTAGAGCTAACCTATGAGTTTGAAATTTGTATCTTGTGAAGGGGGTAAATGCAGTATTATATAATTGTTGAACAAAAGAATTTCATTATGTTGGTAGAGGCGTATTGCATACGCCCTGATAATCTCGCTTACTAAATTGGGCGTATGCGATACGCCCCTCCAGTCCATTTTATGCGAGTGCCGCATAATATCAATTAAATGCAAAAGTGCGATTGAAATTAACCGCACTTTTGGTTTTTAGGTAAGAATCTATAACCAGCCTAAACTTATTAATAGTTCCCACCAAGCCATACCGATAGTCAAGTGAATGACGAGGCTACCGAAGGCAATAATCGCACCGGCAGTCCACCAAGATTTAATATCGTTATAGCCGGCACCAAAGGTGATTGGGCCGGGACCGCCCCCGTAATGAGTAACAGAACCGCCGTATGAGTTGGCAAATAAAAGCCCGAATGCTAATAATTCGGCAGGTGCGCCTGCAACGTGTCCAATCGTTGCGAATACCGGCACCATTGCCGCAACATAGGCGCCGCCTGAAGCAAAGAGGTAACGCACTGCAACACTTAATGTGAGAATTACGATCAATGCGATAATGCCTTGACCTTCGAACTGTAATACTTCACTTAATGTTGCGGCCAACCATTTGAAGAAACCTGCTTTTTCAAGTAAACCTGACATACCGATGATACCACCGTACCATACTAATGTATTCCACGCACCTTTGCTCTTTAAGATGTCGTCCCAACTCACGATATTTAAAACGATACAAAGCACCATGACGATTATCGCAACAATGGTGGCGTTCACGTTAAGTGCGCTCGAGAAGATCCAACCGAACAAGGCAACGACAAATAACGCAATTAATGCTTTTTCGCGGAAAGACATTGGACCTAGTTCTTCTAAACCTTTGCGGGCAATTTCTTTGTTATTTACCTGTTTTAACTCAGGTTTGGAAACAAAATAGCATATTGCAGGGATTAGGAATAAACAGAGTAAACCCGGTACGGAGGCTGCTAAAAACCATTTTATCCACGTGGTTTCAAAGCCAAGAATCGGTGCCATTAAAGAAATAGCGAGCGCATTTGGAGCCATCGCAGTTAAGAAAATGTACGAGGTTGTTTTTACCACCATATACACGTTCATCATTAAGTAACGACCTGCTTTTTTAGGGCTTTTTTCCGGATCAGAGCCTAATGCAATAGCGACACTGTTAATAATCGGGAAGATGATCCCACCCGCACGAGCGGTGTTGGACGGTGTTGCCGGAGATAGGAGAAGATCCAAAAACATCGTAACGTACCCCAATCGTAGGGTAGTGCTACCGATTGCTCCGATCATATGGTAAGCGATACGTTTTCCAAGCCCGGTGATGACGAATGCGGAACTGAGCGTGAACGCAGTGAAAATAAGCCATGTTGTACCGGATTTATAGCCGTCCAACATATTACCGACTTTCACAAATTCACTTGCACCTTCGGTGTTACCGATGATTGCGCCGGAAACCGCAACCGCCGCCAATAAAATGACAGGTTCGCCGTAAGGTTTGATCACCAAGCCTACGATAGTTGCGATATACACACCGAGTAAACGCCAAGCAATGAGAGAAAGCCCCTCAGGTGCCGGACAGAAAAAAGTGACCAGCGGAATAGCAGCTAGAATCACTAACTTTGCATTTTTGGATAATGCCATTTTGGGTTACCTCTAAATGATAAAAAGAAAATCATTAGTGCTAATAGATCAGCACTTCCGCCTGCACTCAAATTCCTGGCAATGCAGTCGGAATCAAATTTCAATAAAGCCTGTGTGAGCTCCGCTTTATTGAATATAACCTGTTGATTTTTAAGTAAATCAACTGCGCTTTGTTGCACGAATCGCAAGCCTTCCAATCCGCCTCGATTAACCACGTTGGTATCAGGGTTTTTTGCCATTAAATGCAGCAAAGCAATTAACAAACGATGTTCCCAGTCTTGTTGATGATACTCATCAAGCATCGGCAACAACGATTGAATTTGTTGAAAGCCGCTTTCCGCCTCACCCCGTGCACCGGTTAAACCGTGTTCACGGAATAAATGCACACCGGCGGTGATCGGCAAGTGCTTCGGATAATGTTCAAGCTCTTTTGTTATTCCCGCCGCAAATTTTGCTGAGAGGGCACAAATTGAGTCGATGTCGAATGTTATTTCGCTAGATTCGGGCTGTACCGCGGCTAATCGCCCGATTGCGGTACACACCAGTCCAAAAGAAAAAATGGCACCCTTATGTGTGTTGATATTATTGGTCGCACGAAACATCGCTTGTTCCGCCTGAATACCAAGAGGGCGAATTTGGCCTAACACTTGGTTTTCCGGCAACACTGCCGTTGCCATTCCCTTAAGCAGAAATTCTACAAAAAACGGCTTTAGAGCAACCGCACTTTGTTTAAAAGTGTGCAGATTCATATCCTGATGTGCGCCATTGTTTATGGCATCAACCAAGCCCGGCTTAGGCGATAAATGTGCCTCTTGCAATAACGCTTGATAAGCAAGATCTGCGATTTGTTCTGCAAAATTATGCGCTTGCGTACGGAATTGCATTTCCGCAATGATTTCATCCGTTTGATGATGACGGCTACGCGCACAATATTTGGCATTATCACCACAAACCAAGCAAGCACGAGGAGAAAAACCAAATTCGGCACGGCTTAGCAGCGTGCCGTCCGTATTCATTACATCTAAATCCCAAAGGCGTGCGAGGGGAGTGCTATCCTCTAATTCAATCATCGCACGTTTTAATTCACAGGCTTTGATTGGCAGAACGAAAAAAGCTTCATGCCCGGTTTCTAAGGGGCGGACAACTTTTTCAATAGGAATCCATTCCCGCTGTGAAAAAAGTGCGGTCAGTTTTTCGAGTGCTTTTTCAAACACATAATCCAATAATGGATTTTTCTTCACTTCCCCCACCGCCGTTAAAGTGACGGAAAGCAGGGAGGAGCGATATTTCGCCAAAAGCTGTTTCTGCAACAATGCCCGTTCTTCACGTGCATTCAGCAACGTGTCAAGGGAAATCGGTTTGCCCTGAGTCGAAAATGTTTGAAAAAAACGCTGCAAAATTTGACCGCTCTTTTTGTCATCTTATTCTTTAATTTGATACACCGTATCAATTACCGAACCGTCACGATAACGCACCACCGCAACCGGTTTATCGGTAAACTCAATTTCTTTTGGTTTACCCGTTAAGCTGTAAGCCCGTTCACAAAGTTGTTCAATGGTGAATAATGGAATACCTGCTTGACTGAGTGATTCAATTAAATCGGTGCGTTTAGGGTTTACCGCGACACCGTGATCCGTGACGAGAATATCAATATTTTCACCCGGAGTAACACAAGTGATAACATTTTCAACCACAGTCGGAATACGACCACGAACCAACGGCGCAACAATAATCGCAACTTGTGCGGAAGCTGCGGTATCACAGTGGCCGCCGGAAGCACCGCGAATGACACCGTCAGAACCGGTTAATACGTTTACATTGAATTTTGTGTCGATTTCTAATGCGGAAAGAATCACCACATCTAAACGCTCAACGGATGCGCCTTTTGAACTGTAATTTGCATATTGATTTGCGGAAACTTCAATATGATTCGGATTGCGTGCGAGAGATTCCGCCGCCACTGCATCGAAACTTTGCACATCCAATAATTTTTTGATAAGCCCCTCTTCGTGGAGTGCGACCATACTGGCGGTAATACCGCCGAGTGCAAAACCTGCGGTGATATTTTCACGGCGCATTTTTTCTTCTAGGAAACGGGTAACGGCTAATGCGGCACCACCGGAACCGGTTTGCAAAGAGAAACCGTCTTTAAAATAGCCTGAACCGAAAATTACTTCGGCACATTTGCGGGCGATTAGTAATTCGCGTGGGTTAGTTGTCATACGGGTTGCACCGCCCCCGATTTTTTTCGGATCACCCACCGCTTCGACTTGTACAATGAAATCAACTTGGTCTTGACCGATACTAATAGGGTGATGTGGGTATTCGGCAAATTCTTCCGTTAATAACACGACTTTATCGGCATATTCCGCATCCACACGGGCATAGCCTAAGGAACCGCATTTACTTTTGCCGGTAAAACCGTTGGCATTACCGAATTTATCACAGCAAGGTACGCCTAAAAATGCAACATCAATTTTGAGTTCACCGGATTTGACTAAATGCACACGACCGCCGTGCGAATGAATATTGACCGGTTCATTTAATAGTCCACGAGAGATTTGTTCGGCTAATTCGCCACGTAATCCGGAGGAATAGATTTTTGTGACTACACCGTTTTTAATGTGTTCAATGATCGGTGAGTGGCTATCGATGAGTGAGCTTGAAGCGAGAGTTAAATTTTTGAATCCCATTTCGGCGATTTTATCCATCACCATATTCACGACAAAATCACCGCCGCGGAAAGCGTGATGGAAGGAAACTGTCATTCCATCTTGAAGTCCCGAACGCTTAATCGCTTCTTCAAGATTTTCACAAAGTTTGCGATCTTTAGCGGTGCGGGCAAGGGATTCTGCTTTCGGCACAGCTTGATACACTGTGTAACCGGCATTAAATTTTTCAACGCGTTGTTCTCTGGTTGTCATTTTTTCTCTCCCTTATTCTTCACGAATGCCTGATTTGGCACGTTCTAATACTAATTTGGCGCGATCAATAATCGGAGCATCAATCATTTTGCCGTTTAATGACACCACACCGCTACCTTGGCGTTCAGCTTCTTCAGCCGCTTCAATAATACGTTTTGCCTGTTCCACATCTTTTTGAGTCGGCGCAAACAAATTATGTAGCAATTCGATTTGTCGTGGGTTAATTAAGGATTTACCGTCAAAGCCGAGTTGTTTAATCAATGCCGCTTCTTTTAAGAAGCCTTCCTCATTGTTGGCATTGGAATAAACCGTATCAAAAGCCTGAATGCCGGCGGCACGGGCAGCTTGAAGAATAGAGCAACGGGCAAATAATAATTCAATGCCTTCCGGGGAACGTTCGGTTTTTAGGTTGCGAACATAATCTTCCGCCCCTAAAGCGATCCCGATTAAACGTTTGGATGCCGTAGCGATTTGATTTGCTTGAGTAATCCCCAAAGGAGACTCGATTGCCGCTAGCATTTTGGTTGAGCCGATTTCACGCCCGCAAGCTTTTTCGATTTCAGTGATTTCGCGATCCATATCAATCACATCTTGTGCGGTTTCGGTTTTCGGCATACGTACCACGTCCACACCGGCACGAACCACCGCATTTAAGTCTAATAAACCGAATTCGGAATCTAACGGATTGACACGCACCACCGTTTCAATTTCTTGATAAAGCGGGTGCTGCAAAGCGTGAGCAACAAGAAGGCGCGCCGTATCTTTTTCTTTTAATGCCACCGCATCTTCCAAATCGAACATAATGGAATCGGGGTTGTAGATAAAGCTATTACTGAGCATCGCCGCATTAGAGCCCGGCACAAACAGCATACTTCTTCTTAATTTCATAGCAACGCCTCCCAATTAATCGCTTCATCTGTCGCACGCATTGCAGCGGCTTTTACACGGGCTTGTAGCACACAATCCAGTGCGCCTTTGTCTTCAACGGTAACAAGGGCTTCGGTAATACCTAATTTTGTTAATGTAGCACGAACGGTTTGCTCAATGGTTTCACCAAATTGCTTTCCTACGGAACTGTTAATTTCAACCGTCAATGAATTTGCGGGTTCGATACGAACTAAAGCATCACTGGATTCCAGTGTGCCCGCTACCGCAGATTTATTAATCTTCATAGTTAATTCCCTTTATTTATCAATATAAAAAACCACCCCTTATTCTACTGACTTTCCGCTCAAGTAGCTAACTCTAAAGAGGTGTTTTTGTGACGTAGATCAAAAAATAATTTTTAATAAAAAAGTGCGGTCAATTTTTCAGAAATTTTCAAATTTCTCTCAAAATTGACCGCACTTTTCGTGAACAATTAAATTTTTAACTTAAGCGACGATACCGAATTGCGTTTTCATTAAGGCTTCAAAATCGGTACATCCGCCGATTGGTTTTTCATCAATGAATATTTGTGGAACTGTTTCAACAGGTTTACCGACAGATTTTGATAAATCTTCTTTAGTGATGCCTTCAGCATGAATATCGACATAACGATAATCGAAATCAGCGATTTCACCTTTTAATTTTTCAGCAAGATTTTTTGCGCGTACGCAATATGGACAACCCGGACGGCCAAAAATAACAACAAACATAATATTTCCTTTCTTGTTAATGTAAAATACCGCCGATTCTACTCTTTTTTCGCTTACTCATAAACAGTTTTTCAGGATTGCTGTGATTGGTATAGTAAATTAAATTTAATTTAAAAACACCTACTGTATTGTTGCGCCTCACCGTACTCTTTATACGGTCTTCGGTTTGCAGCTTTGTATCCATTTTCATTGAATTCACGATATAATGCACCGCTATTTTTACTTTGGAATTTTTTATGAAATTGTTAATGCTTTGCCGTGAGCCGCGTTTGTATAGTTGTCGGCGTTTAAAAGACGCGGCGGAACAATGCGGACACGAAATGGACATTTTAGATCCGAATCGTTGCATCTTAAAACTCAACAAAAATTCACCGCACTTTGATATTTACTATCAACCTTTGGAAGGCGAACCTTACCTTTTACCTCATTACAATGCCGTTTTGCCTCGTTTCGGTACGACAAGTACTCAAATGGGCTGTGCAGTGTTGCGTCATTTGCAGGCGAAAGGGGCTTATTGTTTGAATAACGAAAACGCATTTTTATTGGCTCGTGATAAATGGAAAAGTCTGCAGGTTTTACTGGAACAAGGTATTCCTGTGCCGCCTAGCCGATTATCAGGTATTGAGGTGGATTCTAAATTTTCCGTTCAGCAAACAGATTCACCGCTAATTATTAAAACTTTGAGCGGTTCGCAAGGTGTTGGTGTGATGTTGGCGGAAAAAGTGCAAAGTGCGGTCAGTATTTTAGATACTTTGAAGCAAGCCAATGTGCCTGTGTTATTGCAAGATTTTATTGAAGAAACGAAAGGGACGGACATCCGTTGTTTTGTTATTGGTGAACAGGTTATCGCCGGTATGCAGCGCATAGGGCAAGCAGGGGAATTTCGTGCTAATTTTCATCAAGGCGGTTCTGCACAAAAAGTCGATTTGACGAATGAAGAAAAACAAATTGCCGTAAAAGCAACAAAAGCCTTAGGGTTGGATGTCGCTGGCGTTGATTTAATCCGTTCAAAATCAGGGCTGTTGGTATTGGAAGTTAATGCAAGCCCAGGGTTAGAAATGATAGAGAAAACCAGCGGCGTTAATATTGCGTTACAGATGATTTTGTATTTGGAAAAGCGGATTTAAAAGGCGAACTTTGTGTTCGCCTTTTTGCGCTTTGATCACTGTGTGGGAAATTATCCTCTCAAATCTTTTTTTAACTCATAATTGGGTGGAAGTTCCGGCATCGGATTTTCTTCATCGAAAGGCTCACTTGCTGGTCGGTATTGAAATTCTTTCCTATCTTGACCGCTCTTTTCCTTGCCGAGTAATTGCGGTTGTAATTTTAAAAAACTGCTTTTCGGAGAAAGCCAAATATTTACAAAGGCTTCGGTAAATTTCGCATCAAATTCGTGATTGAGTATCGTGTCATTGGCAATAAAATAGCCTTTATTGTCTAAGGCGACAAAATTTAAAATATCATTGGGTGAAAAATCAGGAAAAATTTCCTGCATCTTTTTTAACCACGCGTTAGTATCATCTGTGCTTGCTTGTTGCGCTTCCATTTCTTTAATCAGACTAATCGCGAAACTTTTGCCTTCAATCGGTTTTCCGTATTTGATGGAAAACATTAACGGACGTTGATTTTCCTGATATGAACCGGTTTCAGATGAAAGCGCTACGCTATAAACATGGAATGGTCCCCAAGTATATTCCGCATTGCCGACGTGTTGCCAATGGGCAGAAAGTGCGGTTGAAAAAAACATAAAAATTGCAGCAAAAAGATATTTTATTTTCATATTGTTATTTCACAGTTCAATGTTGGGCGAATTATAGCAAAAGCCTCTTAAAAAACCTCAAATGGAGAGAATTAAATTTAATATATCTACAGCATTGCCGCACCTCGCCATGCTATTTGTACTTTTGCAACTTGCAGATTTTAAATTTAACTCACCATAAAAAAGGCGGACTGATGCCCGCCTTTGACCGTTATTTCGGAAGGAAGTTTATTTTAAGCTGCCTACCATATCTTCAGGGCGAACCCATTTGTCGAAATCTTCTGCTGAGACTAAGCCGAGATTAATGGCTTCTTCACGTAATGTCGTGCCGTTTTTGTGCGCGGTTTTCGCAATTTTTGCCGCATTCTCATAACCGATATGCGTATTAAGTGCGGTCACTAACATTAACGAATTTTCAAGCTGTTGTTTAATGCGCGGATAATTCGGCTCAATGCCTACGGCACAGTGTTCATCAAAAGAGACGCACGCATCACCCAGTAATTGGGCGGATTGTAAGAAGTTTGCAATCATCACAGGATTGAATACGTTCAATTGGAAATGCCCTTGCGACCCCACAAAAGCGATGGTGGTATCGTTACCGAATACTTGTGCGCAGACCATTGTCATCGCCTCACATTGTGTCGGATTAACTTTACCCGGCATAATGGAAGAGCCCGGTTCATTTTCCGGAATTAAGATTTCACCGATGCCGGAGCGAGGTCCGGAAGCTAATAAACGGATGTCGTTTGCGATTTTGAATAAACTCATCGCTAATTGACGTAACGCACCGTGCGTTTCAACAATGGCATCATGTGCAGCCAAGGCTTCAAATTTGTTGTCGGCGGTTACAAACGGAAGACCAGTGAATTTCGCAATGTAATCCGCCACTTTCACGTCATAGCCTTTCGGTGTATTCAAACCGGTACCTACCGCGGTTCCACCTAACGCTAACTGACTTAAATGAGGAAGGGTATTTTTTAATGCTCGTAAGCCGAATTCTAGTTGGGCTGCATAAGCGGAAAATTCTTGACCGAGTGTCAATGGTGTCGCATCCATTAAGTGAGTACGACCGATTTTTACCACGTCTTTAAAGGCTTCGGATTTTGCTGCGAAAGTTTTTTGTAAACGCGCCACACAAGGAATGGTATGCTCCACTACTTTTTTGTATGCGGCAATATGCATTGCTGTTGGGAAGGTATCGTTTGAAGATTGTGATTTATTCACGTCATCATTCGGGTGAATGATTGATTTTTCACCGAGTTTACCGCCGTTTAAAACGTGCGCACGATTTGCCACTACTTCATTCACATTCATATTGGATTGCGTGCCGGAGCCGGTTTGCCAAATAACGAGCGGAAATTGATCATCTAATTTATTGGCGAGAATTTCATCACAGGCTTGTGCTATTAAATCACGTTTTTCAGCAGGTAATACACCTAAATCATGGTTTGCAAATGCGGCTGCTTTTTTCAAATAACCAAAAGCTTCAATAACTTCATGCGGCATAGAGGCTTCAGGACCGATTTTGAAATTATTGCGTGAACGTTCGGTTTGTGCCGCCCAATATTTATCGGCAGGAACTTGAACTTCACCCATCGTGTCTTTTTCAATACGAAATGCCATTGCGATACTCCTATTAATAGAACAAAAATTGGCATAATTCTAACACTTCAGAGTTATGAATGGAACGCAACGAAAATGCCAAAAATCAGTTTTGTGATATAGATCATAAAAGTGCGGTCGATTTTATAGGTGTTTTTCTTTGCCGGCTCAACTCACGATTAAACCGTTTATTTTTTTCCTCTTTTTCGATACAATCGTCAAATTTGTAGCTTGGTAAAATTGAGACAAAAATGGCAAAAAATGCGCAGTTTTACATTTTGACAGAACAAAGCCTTACCGTTGAACAACTCGCATGCAATTTAGCAGCCTCGGCGTGGCGTTTGGGAAAACGGATTTTGATCGCTTGTGAAACGGAGCGGCAAGCACTTGATATTGATGAAGCACTTTGGCAACGTAATCCCGATGAATTTGTACCGCATAATTTATCGGGTGAAGCGACACAGTACCCGACGCCTATCGAAATTTCATGGCGCGGAAAACGTAATGCTCAACGCCGTGATTTATTGATTAATTTACAACAAGAAATCCCTGAATTTACTCATAGTTTTACTCAAGTGATCGATTTTGTTCCCGCAGATGAAATTCAAAAGGAACAAGCACGAGAACGTTATAAACAATTACGTATGCAAGGCTGGCAACTTTCCACGGAAAATGCGTAATATTTTTAATTAATGGGATTTACTATGAAATCTTCAATGAAATTTGCTTTATCTCTATTACTTGGCTCAAGTGTTTTAGTTTTAACGGCTTGCGACAATCAAGAAACGAAAACTACGGAAAAATCAACCGCACTTTCTGCAAATGCACAGGATCAACATTCAAAAACGGTAGAAGCTGAGAAAGCCGCAAAGTCCACAACTGCTGACAATACCGATAAATCGAAAGCAAATACTTCGGTAGCGGAAAATGATATGACTGAAAAGACGGATATAGAATCCAAAGCGGTATCTGATGTTGCAAAAACAGAAAAATCAGTCGTTATTGAAAATGAAACGAAGAAAAAAATAAAAAAAGCAATAAAAGTCAGTCGTGAAAATACTTATTTAGGCGAGCAGAAAGCCTTACTCAAAGTCCTTGAATCACAATATGCACAGGTGCGTTGCTCACCGGAAGCGGCAAAATTAGGTGATTATAGTTTCTGCCGCCAAGAAGAACGCCGTTTATCTGAAGAAATCAAACGAGTGATAGATGAGATTCGGTTGAATCAGTAAATAAAATAGTAGGATAGCTACCAAATGACGAAAGAAGAAATTTTAGCCCAACAAAAACAGCTTAAAATTCTTTTTACCGCTTGGATGAATGAAAAGAAAAAGCATGAAGTTCTGACTTTCCAACGTCCAAATGGAGATATTGTTCGTCACTATCCGGATGGACATGAAGAAGTGATTGAGCATGCAAAATAACCTTGCCATTTTTTACTGTGGCACAAATGGGGCTGGAAAAACGACTTTACGAGGATTTAATCAAGACACCGTACAAATTGTGATTGATTCTGATCATATTGCAATGCAAATTAACCCTGAAAATCCCCGTTCAGTTGATAGCCAAGCCGGTAGGAAAGCGATTGAGCTATTTAAATTCGCAGTTAGTCAACAAATCTCATTTTCAATGGAATCAACCTTGTCTGGTAATTCTATTTTGCAACGAATGAAAACGGCGAAAGAAAGTGGCTTTTTTGTACGTTTAAATTATGTAGGTGTCAGTAGAGTTTCAATTAATATCGACAGAGTAAAAGCAAGAGTAGCAAATGGTGGGCATTTTATTGATGAGGCAATAATTAGAAACCGTTACGACATCAGTTTGCAAAACTTAGTAAAAATTTTACCACTCTGTGATGAAGTTTTTATTTATGATAATTCAGGTGAAACTCCAAATTTAATTTTTCATTTTAGTGAAAATGAATTAACACAGTGGGTTGATAAGCTGCCGAGGTGGTGTGAAAGATTAGAGGATCTAATTAGTTGTAATACCAAAAGAGCAGACTTCTAATAGTGTGATATATTTGAGACTAATTTGCTACAACCTATTCTATTAAATTTAATCAAAGGTTATATAAGATGAAAAGTAATTTAAGTCTTTCTGAATCAATGTATTTATGGGAAGTTTATTGTGATTTTACCAATTCAAATAAATCGAAATTTTCTCGTAGCCTTCCTCCTCCCAAAAATAAGAAAAGAAACGTAATATATGGTTATGATATTGATTATTTAGATTTTGAAGTAATGCAAACTATATCTCAGTTAGAAATGGTCGGAAGTAAACAACTGGGAGATTATTAATCTATGTATAAGCTTGCTATTTTTTTAAGAAAAGATGCTAAGCCAAATTTCTTTAGAAATGTTATTTTATCTAGTTTAGGCAATAGTGATTTTGATAAATATATCTTATGTAGCGCATTTTTCCAAGAAAATAAATTTAGTACAAGTTCAGAGATAATAAATACGGTTAATTTGAAAAGAAAGTTAGAAATAGATATATATGGTTTATATCGAGGAAGTTGGAATAAACAATTTAATCAATTTTGTCTTCAAGTAAAAAATCATTATAAAAATTCATTTTGTAAAACTAACTTTTATAGATTTATACCTAATTCCCATGCTAAGGTTTTTATAGCAAAAAAACAGGGGGAACCTCTAATTTCAATAATTGGTAGTAGTAATTTGAGTGCGGGAGCATTCGCGGATAGGGACTCTAAAGATAGATGGAATCAAGAATGTGATGTAGTTATTTGGAATAATAGTAATTCTTTAAGTAAAAATATTATGAAAACTACATTTGCTAATATATCTGATTCATTAAAGCCTTTTATTTATGTATCTGATTACAATCAAGATTATATATCATCTGATATAAACTGTTTAGATAAAATAAATGAATTGGAAAGTTTAATGAAAAATAACGCAGATACATATACGGTATAGCTAATACATAAAACGTATTAAATTTAGAAAATAAAGAGAGTAACAATGATTAAAACCTTTGAAATGGCAGACCGTTTTAATCCGTCTGCAGTAGAACAAGCACTTTATAAACACTGGGAAGAACAGGGGTATTTTAAGCCTTCTGAGAATCCGGACGTTCCAAGTTATTGTATTGCCATTCCGCCGCCGAATGTAACGGGCAGTTTGCATATGGGACACGCTTTCCAACAAACTTTGATGGATACCTTAATCCGTTTTAATCGTATGGAAGGCAATAACACCCTTTGGCAAACCGGTACGGATCACGCTGGGATCGCTACTCAAATGGTGGTGGAACGCAAAATCGCTGCCGAAGAAGGTAAAATCCGCCACGATTATGGACGTGATGCCTTTATCGATAAGATCTGGGAATGGAAAGCCTATTCAGGCGGTACGATCGGGCAACAAATGCGCCGTTTGGGCAACTCCATTGACTGGGAACGTGAGCGTTTCACAATGGACGAAGGCTTATCCAATGCGGTGAAAGAAGTGTTTGTTCGTTTGCACGAAGAAGGTCTAATTTATCGTGGTAAACGCTTGGTAAACTGGGATCCTAAGTTACATACAGCTATTTCTGATCTTGAGGTGGAAAATAAAGAGAGCAAAGGATCGCTTTGGCATTTCCGCTATCCGCTTGCAAATGGTGAGAAAACCGCGGAAGGGAAAGATTACTTAGTGGTGGCTACCACCCGACCTGAAACGATGTTAGGGGATACCGCCGTAGCCGTTCATCCGGAGGACGAACGTTATCAATCTTTGATCGGAAAAAGCGTAATTCTACCGCTTGCCAATCGTGAAATCCCAATTGTGGCAGATGATTATGTAGATCGGGAATTTGGAACAGGTTGTGTAAAAATTACACCGGCACATGACTTTAACGACTATGAAGTGGGCAAACGTCATCAGTTGCCTTTGGTAAATATTTTTACGTTTAATGCGGATATTCGCCAAGAAGCGGAAGTGATAGGTTTTGATGGAAAAACTTTGCCAAATTACACCGCACTTATTCCGGAAGATTATCAAGGTTTAGAGCGTTTTACCGCACGTAAAAGAATCGTGGAAGATTTTGAGCGCTTGGGGTTATTGGAAGAAATTAAACCGCACGATCTTAAAGTACCTTATGGTGATCGTGGTGGCGTACCGATTGAACCAATGTTGACCGACCAATGGTATGTCAGCGTTAAACCGCTTGCCGAAGTGGCGACTAAAGCGGTGGAAGACGGTGAAATCCAATTTGTACCGAAACAATACGAAAACCTGTACTTCTCTTGGATGCGTGATATTCAAGATTGGTGTATTTCTCGCCAGTTATGGTGGGGGCATCGCATTCCGGCGTGGTATGACGAAGCAGGCAACGTTTACGTGGCTCGTGATGAAGCAGAAGTGCGGTCAAAATATAATCTTTCTGCAGATTTACCATTAAAACAAGATGAAGACGTGTTGGATACTTGGTTTTCATCAGGCTTGTGGACTTTCTCGACTCTTGGTTGGCCGGAGCAAACCAAAGAACTGAAAATGTTCCACCCGACTGATGTTTTAATCACGGGCTTTGATATCATTTTCTTCTGGGTCGCCCGAATGATTATGTTCACCATGCACTTCATCAAAGATGAAAACGGTAAACCGCAAGTGCCGTTTAAAACCGTTTATGTAACGGGGTTAATTCGCGATGAACAAGGGCAGAAAATGTCAAAATCCAAAGGTAACGTGCTTGACCCGATTGATATGATTGACGGTATCAGCCTTGAGGATCTGCTTGAAAAACGTACCGGTAATATGATGCAACCACAGCTTGCAGAAAAGATTGCGAAATCGACCGCTAAACAATTCCCGGAAGGCATTGCCGCACACGGCACGGACGCATTGCGTTTCACCCTTGCCGCCCTTGCCAGCAACGGTCGCGATATCAACTGGGATATGAAACGCTTGGAGGGCTACCGCAATTTCTGCAATAAATTATGGAATGCCAGTCGCTTTGTTCTCACCAACGATAAACTGGATTTAAGCGAAGGTGAAATCGAATTTTCAGTGGCGGATCGTTGGATTGAATCGGCATTTAATCGCACCGTGGAAACCTTCCGTAGCGGATTAAGCCAATATCGTTTTGACTTGTGTGCTAATGTTATCTACGAATTTACGTGGAACCAATTCTGCGATTGGTACTTAGAATTGACCAAGCCGGTATTTGCTAACGGTAGTTCTGCACAAATTCGTGCAGCAAGCCAAACATTAGTGCGTGTATTGGAGCAATTATTGCGTTTGGCACATCCATTGATTCCATTTATCACTGAAGAAATTTGGCAAAAAGTGAAAGGTTTTGTGGGCATTGAGGCGGATAGCATTATGTTGCAACCTTTCCCGAGAGTGAATGAAGCCGCATTCGACATTAATGCAGAACACGAGATCAACTGGTTAAAAGAGGTGATTATTGCAGTACGTAATATTCGTGCGGAATGTAACATCGCACCAAGTAAAGGCTTAGATTTGATTTTCCGCAATATCAATGTCGATGAACAAAAAATCCTTGAAAAACAGACCGCACTTTTATGTGCAATGGCGAAACTTGATGATGTAAAAGTGCTCAACGAAGGTGAAGTTGCACCACTTGCCGTGGCAAAATTAGTGGGCAATACGGAACTTCTTGTGCCTATGGCGGGTTTCATTAATAAGGAAACCGAACTCGCACGTTTAACTAAAGAGATTGAGAAATATCAAAATGAAGTTAAACGTATCGAGGGCAAGCTCAGCAATGAGGCTTTCGTAGCAAAAGCACCGGAAGCAGTAATAGCAAAAGAACGTGAAAAAATGGCGGAATACCAATCCGGATTGGAAAAAATCCGTGAGCAGTATAAGGCGATTGAGGCACTTTAATAAATAAAAAAACGCTGGCTTTTATGGTCAGCGTTTTTTATTGTCGGCAAGCTCATTATTTAGGCGAATAATTTCTTGCTCCGAAAATCGCCGTGCCGATACGCACCATTGTTGAGCCGCACTTTATTGCGCTTGGCATATCGTCCGTCATACCCATAGAAAGGGTGTCGATTTGTTGATTTGGCAAGGCTTGTTTGAGCTGTTCAAATAAGTCCGCCATTTTTTTGAACGTATTTTCCTGTTCTTCAATATTTTCTGTTGGTGCGGGAATTGTCATTAAGCCGCGTAAACGCAAGTGCGGTAGATTTTCGATGTGTTTTGCTAACTCAAGCATTTCTTTGGGCTGAATACCTGATTTGCTCGCTTCATCACTAATATTAATTTGAATCAGTACATTTAGCGGCGCTTTATTGGGAGGGCGTTGTTCGTTTAAACGATTGGCGATTTTGGCGCGATCAAGGGTTTGCATCCAATCAAAATATTCCGCCACCAAACGGCTTTTATTTGATTGTAGGGGGCCGATAAAATGCCACTCTAGATCAATCCCTTGTTCGGCAAAATACTGAATTTTTTCTACGCCCTCTTGCACATAGTTTTCACCGAATGCGGTTTGCCCTGCTTGGTAAGCGGCTAAAATATCGGAAACCGGTTTTGTTTTAGATACAGCAAGCAGTTTCACTGCATTGGATGCCCGTTGAACTTGTTCACAAGTGCTATGAATGCGTTGATGAATTTGTTGCAAATTGTGTTGAATATCCACTGAATTCTCCTTATTTAAAGTGCGGTTAGTTTACACGAAATTTATCGCATTGAGAAAAATTCGGGTAAATTATGATTTTCTGTTTGACAAGCTAGGTAAATTTCGGTATTTCTTAGCGCATTCTTTTTTGAAAGATAAAAAACACAATGAAAAATAACCGCACTTTCAGCACGATCATTATTATGCTCACCATTACGATGTTTAATGGCGCGGGTTAGTGCATAAAATACAGGATACATAAAACCCGCAATCTGATCGAATGCGGGTTTTTTATAGATTAAAAAAATACAACTTTCTAGGAGAATCAATTATGCGCGTACTTAAATTTGGCGGCACTTCGCTTGCTAACCCCGAACGTTTTTCCCAAGCGGCGAAACTTATCGAGCAAGCCCATTTGGAAGAGCAGGCCGCCGGTGTGTTATCCGCCCCTGCGAAAATCACCAATCACCTCGTAGCCCTTTCTGAAAAAGCCGCCTTAAATCAACCGACCGATACGCATTTCAACGAAGCAATTGAAATTTTCTACAACATTATCAATGGATTATATGCTGAAAATAATCAATTTGATTTAGCGGGAACGCAAGCGCTTATTGATGCGGAATTTGCTCAAATTAAAGATCTGTTGGAAGAAATTCGTCAAGCGGGAAAAGTGGAAGACGCCGTTAAAGCGACCATTGATTGCCGCGGTGAAAAACTTTCTATCGCAATGATGAAAGCTTGGTTTGAAGCGCGTGGTTATGCAGTGCATATTGTTGACCCTGTAAAACAATTATTGGCAAAAGGCGGTTATTTGGAATCTTCCGTAGAGATTGTGGAATCGACTAAACGTGTTGATGCACCAAGCATTGCGAAAGACAAGGTTGTGCTTATGGCAGGTTTTACGGCGGGTAATGAGAAAGGGGAATTGGTGCTTTTAGGTCGTAATGGCTCCGATTATTCCGCTGCTTGCTTAGCGGCTTGTTTAGGTGCAAGCGTGTGTGAGATTTGGACAGATGTGGATGGCGTTTATACTTGCGATCCGCGTTTAGTGCCGGACGCACGTTTACTTCCAACCCTTTCTTATCGTGAAGCGATGGAGCTTTCTTATTTCGGTGCAAAAGTTATCCACCCACGCACCATTGGCCCTTTATTACCGCAAAACATTCCTTGCGTGATTAAAAATACCGGTAATCCGTCTGCGGCAGGTTCCATTATTGATGGCAATGTGAAATCTGAAGGTTTACAGGTAAAAGGTATCACCAATTTAGATAATTTAGCGATGTTTAATGTGTCAGGCCCGGGAATGCAAGGTATGGTGGGAATGGCATCACGCGTATTTTCGGTGATGTCAAAAGCAGGGATTTCCGTCATTTTAATCACGCAATCTTCTTCTGAATATAGCATTAGTTTCTGTGTACCGGTTAAATCGGCGGAAGCCGCTAAAGCGGCGCTTGAAGCGGAATTTGCGAATGAATTGAACGCAAACCAATTGGAACCGATCGAGGTGATTAAAGATATGTCGATCATCTCCGTTGTGGGTGATGGAATGAAAGAAGCGAAGGGCATTGCGGCGCGTTTCTTCTCTGCATTAGCGCAAGCGAATATTAGTATTGTTGCTATCGCACAAGGTTCGAGCGAACGTTCAATTTCCGCCGTTGTGCCGCAAAATAAAGCGATTGAGGCGGTGAAAGCCACTCACCAAGCGCTTTTCAATAATAAGAAAGTGGTAGATATATTTCTTGTCGGTGTCGGTGGAGTAGGTGGGGAGCTGATTGAGCAGGTAAAGCGCCAAAAGGAGTATCTGGCGAAGAAGGATATTGAGATTCGCGTCTGCGCAATTGCAAATTCCAATCGTATGTTGCTTGATGAAAACGGTCTAAATTTAGATGATTGGAAAAACGATCTTGAAAATGCAACCCAGCCTTCCGATTTTGATGTGCTGCTTTCTTTCATTAAATTGCACCATGTGGTCAATCCTGTATTTGTTGATTGTACTTCTGCGGAATCGGTTGCAGGGCTTTATGCAAGAGCTTTAAAGGAAGGCTTCCACGTCGTCACGCCAAATAAAAAAGCCAATACACGTGAGTTGGCGTACTATCACGAATTACGTAAAAATGCTCAAGCAGGACAGCACAAATTCTTATATGAAACCAATGTCGGTGCGGGATTACCGGTGATTGAAAACCTGCAAAATCTTCTTGCCGCCGGTGACGAGTTAGAGCGTTTTGAGGGGATTTTATCCGGCTCGCTTTCCTTTATTTTCGGTAAATTAGAAGAGGGATTTTCGCTTTCTGAAGTGACCGCGCTTGCGCGTGAAAAAGGCTTTACCGAACCGGATCCCCGTGATGATTTATCTGGTCAAGATGTAGCGCGTAAACTTTTAATTTTAGCGCGTGAAGCCGGTTTAGAACTGGAATTATCCGATGTTGAAGTGGAAGGTGTGCTGCCGAAAGGATTTTCCGAGGGGAAATCCACCGAGGAATTTATGACAATGCTGCCACAGTTGGATACCGATTTTAAAGCCTGTGTTGATGCCGCCAAAGCAGAGAATAAGGTTCTCCGCTATGTAGGACAAATCAGTAATGGTAAATGTAAAGTTTCTATTGTTGCGGTTGAGCAAAACAACCCGCTTTACAAAGTAAAAGACGGTGAAAATGCGTTAGCGTTCTACACGCGCTATTATCAACCGATCCCGTTATTATTGCGTGGTTACGGTGCAGGTAATGCAGTAACGGCTGCGGGGATCTTTGCGGATATTTTAAGAACATTACAACATTAATAAGGAATGCCCAATGTTACGAATTTATGCACCGGCTTCCAGCGCAAATATTAGCGTAGGTTTTGATACTTTAGGCGCCGCAATTTCTCCGATTGATGGCTCATTATTAGGTGATGTGGTTCAAATTGAATCTATCGCAAGCGGTTTTGAATTGGAAAGTGCGGGTTATTTTGTCCGTAAATTACCTAAAGAGCCGCAAAAAAACATTGTATATCAAGCCTATGTGCTGTTTAGTGAACGGTTAAAATTACGCGGTGGTAATGTGAAGCCATTGCGTTTAACCCTTGAAAAAAATATGCCGATTGGATCGGGGCTCGGCTCCAGTGCTTGCTCCATTGTGGCGGCATTGGTGGCACTGAACCGATTTCATCATGAGCCTTTTTCTAAAATGGAATTGCTTGAGATGATGGGCGAATTAGAGGGGCGTATTTCGGGCTCGATTCATTATGACAACGTTGCCCCTTGTTATCTTGGCGGTGTGCAATTTATGGTACAATCTCTTGGTAATATTTGCCAAAAATTGCCGTTTTTTGATAATTGGTATTGGGTGCTGGCTTATCCGGGAATTGAAGTTTCCACAGCCGAAGCCCGTGCAATTTTACCAAAAAGTTATACCCGTCAAGATGTTATTGCTCATGGTCGCCATTTAGGGGGCTTTGTTCACGCCTGCCATACTCACCAAGAGAATTTGGCGGCGATTATGATGAAAGATGTGATAGCAGAGCCTTATCGCGAGTCATTGCTGCCAAACTTCGCAGAAGTAAAACAAGCGACACGTGATCTAGGCGCATTAGCAACCGGTATTTCCGGCTCAGGCCCTACGATTTTTTCTATCGCACCGAATTTACAAACGGCAACAAAACTTGCGACTTATCTGGAAAGTCATTATTTACAAAATAATGAGGGTTTTGTACATATATGTAAGGTGGATAATGAGGGAACACGAGAGATTTTAGTGAATTAAATTTAAAAATACTGTATTGCTACAGCCTTGCTGTACTCATTTTAATTCACTACAAATAATGATCTCTAACATCATCGTTAGGTAAAACAATCATTTATCGGTAAAATTTCATGCCGAATTACATTCTATTTGAAGAGAAACAAATAAATTGGATTAATTATGAATTTATACAATATCAAACACCCGGAACAACAAGTCAATTTCGCACAGGCGGTTCGCCAAGGGTTGGGGAAAGATCAGGGGCTATTCTTTCCGGAAACGATTCCGCAACTTTCCAATATTGATGAATTACTCGATCTTCCGCTTGTTGAACGCAGCCAGAAAATACTCTCTACGATTATCGGCGATGAAATCCCAACAGAAACGTTAAATGCAATAGTTAAAAATGCGTTTACTTTTCCGGCTCCTTTAGAAAAAGTGGAAGACAATATTTATGCCCTTGAGCTTTTCCACGGCCCAACATTGGCTTTTAAGGACTTTGGCGGTCGCTTTATGGCACAAGCCTTAGCTGCTGTGAGAGGGAACGGTAAAATTACCATTTTAACCGCCACTTCCGGTGATACCGGTGCGGCGGTGGCACACGCATTTTATGGTTTGGAAAACATTAATGTCGTCATTTTATATCCGAAAGGTAAGATTAGCCCATTGCAAGAGAAATTATTCTGCACCCTTGGCGGCAATATTCGGACTGTGGCGATTAACGGTGATTTTGATGCGTGCCAAGCATTGGTGAAACAAGCCTTTGATGACGCCGAATTACGTGAAGCTATCGGTTTAAATTCGGCAAATTCCATTAATATCAGCCGTTTACTTGCACAAATTTGTTACTATTTTGAAGCGGTTGCACAATTACCGAAAGCGAAACGTGACAATGTGGTGGTTTCCGTACCAAGCGGTAATTTTGGAAACTTGACGGCAGGATTGATTGCAAAAACCTTAGGCTTACCGATCTCACGTTTTATTGCTTCAACCAATGCTAATGACACCGTGCCGCGTTATTTGCAATCCGGCGACTGGGAGCCAAAATCGACAGTTGCAACCCTTTCTAACGCAATGGACGTAAGCCGACCGAATAACTGGCCGAGAGTTGAGGAATTATTTAAACGCAACGGTTGGGGTTTATCGAATTTGGGCGCAGGTATGCTTACCGATGAACAAACGGAAGAAACCTTAAAAGCAATGCATGCCAAAGGCTATATTTGCGAACCTCACGGTGCGATAGCATACCAAGTGTTGAAAGATCAACTTAATGCAAACGAAACCGGTATTTTCCTTTGCACTGCGCACCCGGCGAAATTTAAAGAATCCGTTGAGCGTATTTTGAATCTTGAATTGCCACTTCCGGAAGCCTTGGATAAACACAACAAATTGCCATTACTTTCTGATGAAATGGATAATGATTTTGCGCAGTTACGCACATATTTATTGAAATAACGATAAAGTGCGGTTATATTGAATTAAATTTTAAAATGTTTACAGCTTATTACGCCTCGCCGTACTCATTGTACTGCTTTCGCCTTGTGGTTTTGTATCCATTTTAATTTATTCTAATTTTGACCGCACTTTTTCTTTTCTATTTATTTTTATGTCAACCTTTATCGCTTACGCCAATATTCAGCAGTTTTTTCCTTTTGATGAAATCCCTCCGGCGCTTGTTCCTGAAAATTTACTAATGTCATCTAATGAAAGCACTCGGGTAAAACAACGTCATCAATGTCGTCGATTAGCCCATTTCTTATTATGGAAATTGTTAAAAATAGCAGGAAAATCAACCGCACTTTTAGGACAAATTCAACGTACGGAAAGTGAACGACCTTATTTTTCCAATGAAAAGATAGATTTTAATATTAGCCATTCCGATGATTGGGTCTCGGTAATATTAGATATTCAAGAAGAAAAACAAAGTGCGGTCGGTATTGATATTGAATTTCCTAAAAAACGGAATTTCCTTGCATTAATGGAACATTTTGCTCCCGAGGATGAAATTCATTGGTTTACACGGCAAGTGAATTCGGAAAATGCTTTTTATCGTTGTTGGTGCTTGCGTGAAGCCGTATTGAAATCACAGGGCGTTGGCATTGTGAAGTTGTCGGAAGTATGCCATTTACCTGATGAACAGAAAATTTTTTCAGAACATTGCCCGCAAGGTGAGCTATTGTTTACCGATGAACTTCCGTTTTATTTTGCGATGTTTGTTAATCAACGACAAAATCAACCGCACTTTTTTCAATGGAATGGTGAAAAATTGATACAAAAAACGCTCAAGCATTTTATTTATTATGATGTTAATTAAGCGTGAAAATCCCTCCTTATCACCTTGTATTTTTATAGACGAGTCCCCATTATTCCGATAAACTCGTCACAATTTTTTTACAAACGGAGAACGACATGTCGCAGAACGATTCAGGACAGGATCCTTGGGGCAAGCCGGGGCAGAGCAATGAGCAAAAGCCCGACAACTCATCAAATAACGGATGGGATTCAAATCAACATCGCGGTAAGCAAGAGCAATCACCACCGGATATTGAGGAAATCTTTAGTAATTTATTGAAAAAAATCGGTGGTGGTAAAAAGAGCGGTCAAAACAATGGCGGTTCTAACACGCCTTCTACGCCATTCAATTTTGGTAAAGCTTTACCAATAGCGGTTGCATTAGGCGCGATCATTTGGGGCGCAAGCGGCTTCTATACGATAAAAGAAGCGGAACGCGGCGTGGTATTACGTTTCGGCGAATTACATTCCATTGTTCAACCCGGATTAAACTGGAAGCCGACTTTTGTAGATAAAGTCTTACCGGTAAATGTCGAGCAAGTAAAAGAGCTGAAAACACAAGGCGCGATGTTAACGCAGGATGAAAATATGGTGAAAGTTGAAATGACCGTTCAGTACCGTGTACAAGATCCGGCTAAATATCGTTTCAGCGTAACAAATGCGGATGATAGCTTGAATCAAGCGACGGATAGTGCGCTACGCTATGTAATAGGTCATATGACAATGGATGATATTCTTACCACCGGTCGTGCAGTGGTACGTGAAAACACATGGAAAGCATTGAATGAAATTATCAAACCTTATGATATGGGAATTGAGGTCATTGATGTGAACTTCCAATCTGCACGCCCACCGGAAGAAGTGAAGGATGCCTTTGATGATGCGATTAAAGCGCAAGAAGATGAACAGCGTTTTATTCGTGAAGCGGAAGCTTATGCCCGTGAGAAAGAGCCGATCGCACGTGGTGATGCGCAACGTATTATAGAGGAAGCTACGGCTTATAAAGATCGTATCGTATTGGATGCAAAAGGTGAAGTGGAGCGTTTACAACGTTTATTGCCGGAATTTAAAGCCTCACCGGATTTATTGCGTGAGCGTTTGTATATCCAGACGATGGAAAAAGTGATGGCAAATACACCAAAAGTGATGCTTGATGGCAACAATGGAAATAACCTGACGGTATTACCGCTTGAGCAAATTATGGGGAAAAAAGCAGCAAATAAAACGCAAAGCGCGGTAGATTATTCGCCTGTTTTATCACAGACGGAGTCCCCGCAACCTCAAACTCAACCGACAACAGTAGAATCAATTCGCCAAGGGAGATTTAACTAATGCGTAAATTTTTATTACCGGTTATTTTTGTTCTTGCGGCGGTGATTTATTCCAGTATTGTTGTGGTCACTGAAGGGACGCGCGGCATTATGTTGCGTTTTAACAAAGTGCAACGTGATACCGATAATAAAGTGGTGGTTTACGAACCGGGGCTACATTTCAAAGTACCGCTGATTGATACCATTAAAGTGTTGGATGCCCGCATTCGTACCTTAGACGGTTCAGCCACCCGTTTTGTTACCGTAGAGAAAAAAGACCTATTAGTTGATTCCTATGTAAAATGGAAAATTAGTGATTTTGGTCGTTTCTACACTTCAACCGGTGGTGGTGATTACAATCAAGCGGCAAGTTTATTGAGCCGTAAAGTAAATGATCGTCTGCGTTCTGAAATCGGTACACGTACTATCAAAGACATTGTTTCAGGTACGCGTGGTGAATTGATGGAAGGGGCTAAAAAGGCATTAAACTCCGGACAGGACAGTACGGCGGAATTGGGTATTGAAGTAGTTGACGTACGCGTGAAACAAATCAATTTACCGGATGAGGTTTCTTCTTCCATTTATCAACGTATGCGCGCCGAACGTGATGCAGTAGCACGTGAGCATCGTTCACAAGGTAAAGAGAAGGCTGCATTTATTCAGGCTGATGTTGATCGTAAAGTGACGCTAATTCTTGCGAATGCAAATAAAACAGCGCAGGAATTACGTGGTTCCGGTGATGCAACGGCGGCAAAACTTTATTCTGATGCGTTTTCTCAAAATCCTCAATTCTTCAGCTTTGTGCGCAGTTTAAAAGCCTACGAGGCAAGTTTTGCAAATTCGGATAATATGATGATTTTAAAACCGGATAGCGATTTCTTCCGCTTTATGCAAGCGCCGAAAAAGTAGCTTTAAAATCGTAAGGTAAAAGTGCGGTCAAATTGATCGCATTTTTTCTTTTTGGGTTATTTTTGAGCAGTCAAAACAATTTTATTATTTTTTATTTGACAGTCTTTCATAAATCCGTAGAATACGTCGCGTTGTCTGGCAACAGACAGATGCGGGAATAGCTCAGTTGGTAGAGCACGACCTTGCCAAGGTCGGGGTCGCGAGTTCGAGCCTCGTTTCCCGCTCCAATTTGCCCGAGTGGTGGAATCGGTAGACACAAGGGATTTAAAATCCCTCGCCTTTCGAGGCGTGCCAGTTCAAGTCTGGCTTCGGGCACCATTTTATAAAATTCCATTTTTATAAAAAACTCCTTTAAAATCCTATACTTGGGTCGTTAGCTCAGTCGGTAGAGCAGCGGACTTTTAATCCGTTGGTCGAAGGTTCGAATCCTTCACGACCCACCACTTAGACCAAAGTGGCGGTAGAGTGGCGGTAAGATTTCGTAAGCATTCCAAATCTTCTTTCTAAACAGTTTTTCTAGTGGCGGTTATCGCCAGTCAGTCCTTTAAACTGAAATTAATTTTTCTGAAAATTTCCACGTAAAATCACTGAAGTTTTTATAAATCATAGGCTTATGTCATTCCGTTCGTTTTCTATGATCTCTTTTAAGTGTAAAACACTGTAAAAGGTTGTAATTTTTACAGTTAAGATCACTATTCTTTCGATTAAATGATCTCTTTTACTTCAAATAGTTAGATTTCTTTAAGCCTTGAAATTTAACTGAAAAAATGCAAATTTTTAACGCAAATTCGGCGGGGGAGGAAGTGGATTTTACGTGGCGTGGGGTTTTACGTGAAAAAATTCCGTGGCTAGTGGTCAATTTTTCTTTTTAAATAAATTTACTTAAGAAACAATTAGTTAAATTTTCCGTGGTGTGCTTTTAGAAATGAAAATGGTATGTTGCTATATCACAAAATTATTATGACAAGTTGGCATTTGCCAAAAAATAGGGGCTGTTGCCAAAATAAAAATATAACCCATTGATTTTTAAAGCGTGAAATATGTAGTAAGAGAGAAGTTGGCATTTGCCAAAAAATCAGGGCTGTTGCCAAAATAAAAATATAACCTATTGATTTTTAAAGCGTGAAATATGTAGTAAGAAAGAAGTTGGCATTTGCCAAAAAATCAGGGCTGTTGCCAAAATAAAAATATAACTCATTGATTTTTAAAGTGTGAAATGTGTAGTAAGAGAGAAGTTGGCATTTGCCAAAAAATCAGGGGTGTTACCAAAATAAAAAACGCCTGCCGGCATATACTAGCAGTGCGTTTTCTTCGTTAATCTATTTGGTTGCTTTTATTCATCTATTCCATCAAGCAATGAATCATCATTCCAAATTTCTTCAAGGTATTCTAAAAATTTTGTCTTGTCATCTTTATCAAACCCCGAAACATCAAATCCTTGTGAGCTTGATGTTCTGATTCTGACTTCAACATCACTAAATTTTTCAGCAATACGTTTTGGCAATATTTCTTCTAGCCTTTCAATAGCTTTTTGCTGCATAGCTATTTTTTTGCTATCACGTTCTTTTGTAAAACGAATGTCTATTTTTTTCATGGCTTCCCCCTTTTTTACTGTTTTTATGAACAGTATTTTAGAGAATAAAAAATCACTGTCAAGATATACAGTGATTTATGTTTGATTTATTATTCGATAATCGGTGTGAGCTTTGATTTTATTTGTTGGGCTTTTGCTGACTGTGCCGTAAAGGTACTCGCCTGACTTGGCGGCGGTGAACCGCTGTGTGTATGTGTTGCCACTTCTTTTGCTACTTCGCCGAGTAGTTGGATTGTATCTTCTAGAAGTCTAAAAATATTTTGCCCTTCCGATCCTACATAACTTAGTGGGGCGACAAATTTATTTTTTTCATCAGAAACACGTTGTGCTAATCCCACGATTTTTTCTTGTAGTGTTCCGCCTGTTCCTATTGTTCGGTTGCTCGCTGTGGTGTCATCAATACTGCCTAAAACACTGGTGCTTTTATTTCCGCCGATAGTTTGCGTGCTGTCGGCATCTACTGTTTTTGTTGATGTACCGATTTGTTTTACTTCGCTGTCTGTTTCGATATGGCGTTCGTAAGACTTATCCGTAATTTTTTGATCGGTTTCCCGAATCTTATTACCTGCGGCATCTGTGCGTTCATAAACTTCAGGGCGTTGCTGTTTTAGTTGCTCACCCGGTGCAACACTCGGCACAGTTTTACCTTGCGCTAACATTGTACGTACAAAAGGTTGATCGCTACGCCCATAAGCAAAACCGATCTCAACCATTGTTCCCACTTCGGGAAAGGCAAAATCGCCACCCTGTGAACCCGTACTTGTTACCGGCAAAGGCACGGCAGGATAAACCGGTACACTTTTATCTTCATTGCCGTTTTCATCTAATAGCTGCAACTCAACCGCATATTTCGGTCGGAACGGATCGGAAATATCGCCACCGCTAGAGGGATCGGCAATGCCGACCACTTTGGCATATTTAGGCAAGTGATAACCGCCAGCCAGTTCGGGGAAAGTCTTTTCCATTTGGCGGCGTTCCGGGCTTTTTTGTTCCGGCTTGCCGTCTTTATCTAAGTTATCCCAAGAAAGCACATAATCATCGCCACGTAATTCTACTTTCTGAATTTTATTCCCATTGATCATTGCACCCGGTCGAATAGCGGCAGTGATAGGAATCGTCATATCATTACTGCCGCTTGTTAATGTCATACTTTCATCAAATTCAATGTTCTTGCCCGCCCATCGTGAATCTTTATGTGAACCGACAAATAATGAACCATCAGGCGATTGTTGCCACATATAATCGGGGATTTGGTATTGTCGCCCGATATTGCTTAAAAGCTGATAGCCGCTGCCATTATGGGTGAATAATGAAATGGGCGTATCGGCATAATCTGCTTGCGGTACTTTGACCGGTATTTGTGTTTGGCTTGTAATCCAAGCACATAGATCACGTAGCGTAATGTGGCGATGGGAACAATTTAACGGCTTTTCAAATACTGCCACTTTTTCACGAATGAATAATTTTTTATAGCCGTTTTCCGCACTTTGTTCACGTTCTACAACGCCGTCAAACCATTTGTAATAGTGATCGTATTCACCCATTTCAAATACGGCGGTTTTGCCAACGCAATCTTTATCCGTTAATACGGTGACAAAGCCACGTCCGGTATTATTCAATTCTAAAATAATTTGCTCATCGGCAAGTTCTAATTCTTCGCCGTCAATGAGGCAGGTTTTAATTATTTTCATCCGTCAATGCCCCCAAAGAAATCATCAATGTCTTTCGCAATACCTTTTCTTTCATCTTTTGGTTGTTCAGATTTACCCGAATTTTCAACCGCACTTTTATTTGTGGCTTGTGCGGTTGGTGCTTTTTCACCTTGTGCTTTCGCTTTTGGTTTTTTCTTGCGTTGGTCTTTCTTCTCGGCAACGGAATTGACTTCACGCAACGTGAAAGCAACCGCCCAACCTAATTGCCCGTTTTGTTCGGTTGCGCTGACTTCATCACTAAATTGTACTTCACGCATATTCACGGCTTCAGCGGCAGTGCAGGAAACACGATATTTTGACTGCTCGCCTTTTTTATCTTCCGATTCGGCAAAATTAAATAATTGGGTAAGCCATTCTTTGCGTGAATAGGGGATAAAACCGGTAACACGTAATTCTTTGGCTTTTATGCCTTTGTCAGATTTTTTCGTACTTGATTTTTGACCGCTCATATCTTTTTCTTCACGTTTGACCGATACTGTCATCAAGATATTGTGCAAATAAATTGGCGTGCCGTTTAATGCCAGTTGCACGCTTGGATTGCGTTTAGGTACGTTTGCAGAAGGTGCGGTTTGTGGTGATTGACGTTGTGCAACCAGTGATAAACTAGGCATTTTGTAACATTCCTCTAATATTGGTTAAATCCGAACCGATAAACATCACGCAAGCGGTAAACACATTGCCCGATGATGGCACGTTAATTTTTATTTTACTTTCGGCGATTTCAAGATAATCAGAAGTTGCAAAGGCATATACATTCGCCACGGTATTTAGCATTTTTTCTACTTTTTCGTTATTTTGTTGATCACGGGCTTTTTTTGCTGCTTTTAATGCCTCAATCGCTGTCATTGGGTCTTTGGTTTGTGCGGCAACGGCTGCGGCAGTCGCATTGCGTAAAATGCTTTGCATTGTACGGGCAGAACCCGGCGTAATATCCGCACCATTTGAAAAGGCAGGATTTGACATTGTCGGGGTTTTTATCATTTTAGTTGTTTGTAAATCCTTGCTTGATTTAGCGTAATCCAAAGCTTGTTTAAATGTTGGCTCGGGCAAGAGTTCACGTACCTTTTCTAAATCTGCAATAAACTGATCGATATTGCTGTTTGTCACCATAATGACAACAACATCTTGCACGCCTCTTGGACGATTAGGATCGCTATAATCAACCAATTTTGCCGCCAATGCTTTTACGGCGTTTTCCGGTGATAAGTAGTGATTTGATTTTTCTTTGATGCCGTGCGACCAATTATGCACCCCCAACTTTGTGCCACTTACCGATAACGAAAAAGGGGAGATGATCCCCTTTTGTGCGTTCTGTAATGTTGTTTTAGCCTGTGGGGATAGCTTTAATTTTTGTTGTTGCCACATGGTAAAACCACCTTTTTAATTCGTTTCAAAATCAGCCGGATATTGTTTACGGTTTAACTCGCTGTGATATGCCGTTTCACAATGATTAGGATCACGGAACAATCCATTGATTACACGATAAAGCACCCGCCAACGTTTTTTCGGTTTGGGATTTAGCACGGCACGGCGATAGGTACGGCTTGAAAGTGTTTCATCTGCGCCACCGCCTGTGAACGCATTAAATAGCTGATCGATAGCAATCGCCACGTTATAGCCCCAATTTTTTAATTTTTGTTTTATAGTTTTTGCCATTGTTCAATCTCCTTGTTAATTTTTTCTAAATCATCTAAATTTTGAGCCTGCTCGATATGTGCCTCAAAATTTTGTTTAATTGCAAAAATTTTCCCCATAATAATGGCGAATAAATCCGCTTTTTCGATCACCTTGCTTTTCAGTTGTTCAATGTTTTCAAGGTCATCACGCCCTTCAAATAATTCAGTGAGCAACATCAACGGCAATTCGCCCCGTGCCTCACGTTCTTGGCGGTAAAAACTGTCGATTTCCGCTTGAGAATAGCCTTGGAGATAGCTCGCCTTGAATTGGTCGGTTTTGTCTGCGATGTGTTGTAATAATGCCTTTTTACGTTCCGCCAAAAGTGAGGTCAATTTCTCTGGTGGAATTTTCCATGTTTTACCATCCCATTCATGCGCTTCCGATGGTCGGGGCGTTGTGGTTTTCACTTTGCCTTTTTCTACGTAAAGTACACAACCTGAACTGCGTTTGGTAATTAAATCCTCATACTCATCATCTGATACGGATATTGCGCCTTCCGGTATAAGATGGATGCCATCAACTAAAAAGGCATTGATGTTTTCGTCAAAAAAATACATAAATCATATCTCCTGTTATCGACCGATAGCAATCCAGTGTGAGTTATTGGCATCACTCGTGTATTTACCTTGATGATAAAACTTAGTGTTGGATATATCTTTGATGACATAGGGTTCGTAGTTACCATAGACACCCGGCGTGCCGGTAACCGAAAAGCACGCATTTGGAAATGCAATCGGAAAATTGACCCAACCACCGTTTGATTTGCCCCATTGCAAGATTAAGCCGTTCGGCAATTTACACCAGCCGTTAGTGCCGCTAAAACTTTGCGTGAAATCTTCCAACAACGCTACCTTGCCGTTTTTTTCGGGCATTGAAATCACATAATAATTACTGCCGTTCTGTGTGTTGCGGCGAATGAAATGAAAGTGATTATTTTCGCTTTCTATTAGCATCCTGTCATTGCGGCTTGGGCGTTCTATTATTAAACCGCCCCAATTTTCGGTGGTTGTTTGTACATAACTTTGATTTATTTGATGGGTGTTATTGAGCGATTTACCACTTGCTGTTTTTACATCATTGGGAGATATAAAATCCCCGACGTGGGTAAATTGCCATAATCTTTCATAACCGTTATCCTCAATAAGATGGATAACACCGGTTCCAAATTGATTTCGCGTTCCTGGGGTTACATAACCTAAAGAAAAGGCAGTTCCCCAACCATCGCCATTTGTTACTCGCCCTTTAACGTATGGATAATAATTATTGCGACCATTGGCATTACCAACATGGGTGAAGAAAGGGGCGTGGACACCATATTGGGCGGAAAACGCACCGGCACCAGTTGCGTGTTCTACAACAAGTCCGCCGGTCATCGTATCGCCTGATTTGGATACTGTATCATTTAAAGATTTCCCCAGACCTGTCCTTACGTCACCCCGCACATATAATTGTTCTTTATTTAGTTGAGCATTAAATTCTTCATTTTCTCGCCCCCCTAAGTGCAATGACCCATTATTATTAAATGCAATCACACAAACTTCGTTCCCGATGACGGCATCTCCGTTAAAATTGATTGGCTTACTCCATGCGTGATTATTCACACGGTAACTTCTGGTAGACCCCGAAAATCCTAACGTCCCCGTCATCGTATCGCCGGATTTTGATACGCGACTATTGGCGTTATCATTAGCGGTTTTAACCGCTTGCGATGTGGCAATCGTATCACTTGATGCGGACGTAGTACTGTTTGATTTTTTACTATTAGGAATATAATTACCAAGACTTCGGGTTAAGCTATCAATCAGTGATTTGATGGCTTTAATCACCCGTGCAGTTGGGGCTTTCTCTCGGCTGTCTGATTCCCAGGTGTCATCAAGTTGTACTATCCCCGCCTTGGTTGTACTGGCTTTTGCCAATTTATGAGAATGTCCGGTTTTATCTGCGTGATTTCCGGTTGTTTCGTCTAAATCTTTTGGCGTAATCCCTAAAAACGGAGAGAGCAAACGGCGATCGGTGACATTGCCTCGGCTATCAATATCCGCAAGAATTTGTACATAATGTTGGCGATTTGCCGTATCAACATAATCAGCTTTTGATTGCGTGAGAAATTGTATTTCCGTTTCATACGCCCCCGTTACGGTGCAATGATGTACCACATCGGCGTAAATAGAGCAGGGGAGCTTATTTACCGTGATATTATGCGGTGCGGATAAATTCATTCGCACACCTTCAACATAGGCGATACCCGGTTGAATGGTGAATTGATTGCCCGTTTTGCGTGTTAATAAAAATCCATCATCAAAGAAAACCGCACGGCCATAAAGATCACGATTGGTTAAACGGATTTTTTCATCAAGTCCATGTAAGCGCACAGTAAAATCAATTTGCCACGTATCCGCAGATACATTAATCCCGGTTAGGGCTTTTGCACCGCTAAATTCTAAAAGAATGTTGCGTGTAATACTGTTACCTTGCTGCGTGTTTTTATTACGTGTTTTCTTCACCGGTTCGGTTTGCACGGCAACTGCTAACAGATTTTTGCTTTTATTGATTAAACCGATAAAATTGAAATCAAAATCACCAACTTCGGTGCCAATAGTGACAGAATAGACCACCGCATTTTCATTAATGACACCGCTTTGTGAAACGGCTTGGCGATGTACGATTTGCGCTGCGGTCGGCATTGTTAAATGCTGTGCAAGATTGTTTTCATTTAAGCCCGGAATATTGGCAAAAATAAATTCATCAAACACGACACTGCCTTGTGCAATCGTCTGTTCGGCAATGTAATGCTCGAATTGCGGCGTAATTAAACTTGCCATAAATTAAACCTCTTATTATTGTTATTGGTTAATTCACTTTCACATAAAAACTTTGGTGATCGTGGTGAAATTCGCCGTGGTAAATAGTAACGGTTTCTTTGGTGATCACTTCAAAGGTATAGCGGCGACAAGTGCGGCCATATTTGCGAATAATCAAGTTCAGTAACTCGGTTTTTTTCGCTAGTTGTGAATCACTTAAACGGATTTTGATCACATCCCAGTTTTCTACGTCAAAACGTTCTTCAATTTCTACATAGCCAATGCCTAGCCGTTCAAAAATACGGATAAAACCCGCTTTACTGCCTGCATCTTTGGCGTTAAGAAAGGCATATTTCACCCGTTTACGAAAGAGTTCTAACGGCTCACCTTCAAAACGTTCAATATCTCGCTGATAGGCGATTAGATTAAGAATGCGTTCACTGCAATGTTCTTCATCTAAAATATTGAACGGAAATTTGACCGCACTTAGTACGTAATCCCACCATTTGCCAAAGAGTACGGCGATTTTGTTTAGCTCGCCTTTATCCATCCAAAAGGGCAGTTTTATTTTCATCTCAACCCCTTATTTTTGCGCACTCACGGTTAATTGCCGAATGCGTGGAATGGAAAGATCGCTTTTTATGTCGGTTTGTCCCCATACGATCGAGGCAATTTCGTTGATATGTTCGTGGATTTCCTCACCCAATTTCGACCAACTAAAGCGGCTGAAAGGGTAGGTTTTTGTCACTTTGTAATTGTTATTCTCACGAAATGCACAACGGATCATATTTTCAACCTGTTGTAGAATTTCTTGTTTTCTAACCTCACCGACAAAAATTGACGGGTGAAAATAAATGGCGCAAGTTAAATTGTGCTTTGTTTCCGGCATTGCAAAACACAGTAAATCATCGCCGTGGCCGTGATTGTGTTCGTCTCGCACATAGTGATTGACTTTATCAATAAACGGCTGACTGGTTACGCCTGTGTCTAATAACAAATAGGCGTTTGCCGAACCCGGGCCACGTGGTGCATCGTGTTTGAAATAAATTCTATCCACCGATAAGGCGGCAACTTTGGCGATCATGCCTTTGTAAACACTGTCAATGTGGTGTTGTCCCACGCTTGAAAATTGGGTACGGTAACGTTCACGTAATTCATCATTGGTTTCACGATCCGCTCCCGGTGATGTCAGCCAATTTTCTAAATTTTCGACCGCACTTACACCGGAAACTGCTTCAGGCAAAATACGGTAATAACCGGCGGCGAGGTTATAATTCGCACCGGCATTTTCAGCAATAACAGGAACAGGGCCACGCAATGTGCCTTTCGGGATCACGGTGTCTTGTGTTACCACAAGGCGGAAAATCACATCATTAATGCGTTCTGTTTGAACAATGGTGCCGGCTTTGATGGTGAGTTCCGTTACTTCGCTTTCTTTGGTGAAATGGATCACACCTTCGGCTTTGGTTGCCGCTTTAAAATCTAAGCCTACCGCCCATGCTTGAATTTGTAACCAACCGTCTTTGGCGGTTTTCACAAATAAATTCGGCAGAATTTCCGCAATTAAATGATCGGTCAACCACTTCACAGGTTTCACCGCAATCGCCGTGATTAAACGCCAAAAAGGGGACATTCTTGAAGTATTTGTTATCAAGCTCTCTTGTGCCGTTAAACGTTCAAATTCTTGACGGATTTCTGTTTCTTCCGTTGGTAAGCCGCTTTCGGCTAACATTTGTTTAAAATCTTCACTCATTGAGGCGTAACTCCAATTCGTCTAATTTTCCAAATTCATAGGTATCAGCGGTGATGAATAGTTGACCTAACTTTTCTTCAATAATGGAGACCGTGCCGGGGATCAAACGCACATCTTCTTCCACTAAAAGCACCATTTGTAAAATAATGTCTCGGCGTAAAATGCGTGAGCGTTCTGCGATTAATTGTGTGGCAAGCCCACTTTCTAAAATTGCGTGCTTAATATCCTGTGCGATAGAGGCACGGTTATCGCAAATCATCGGCTGATAGCCGCTATCCAACGTGATGTCTTCGCCGATAATCAGGAGATCAAGATAGTGTTTTTCCATTTATCACCCCGCTGCAAGTTGCTCACGGTTGCGTAATTCCTGCCAAACTTTTTCACCGTTATTTGTATTAATGGTTACACCGCCGTAATTAATATTTTTGGTGGTTTGTTGATTTTGTGTCAGTGTTTTCGTCACTGAACCACTCGGCATTTTTGTAAGCCGTGGTTTGACTTGTTCGCCCAATTCAAATTTAGGCTTACCCGTATTTAATGCACCTATCTGATTTTGCATTTGCAAGGCTTGAGATCCGATAGATGCACCTAATGCAGAAACATTTCCTTGTGGTAACGCCGAATCTTCCCATTTTGGGATCAACGGAATATTAATACTCGGTAAGGTATTGGCTTTTTGAATGATGAAATTGAGTAAATCAACAAATGAGTTAACAATCCCACGAAAGGCATTTTTGAAAATATTGCCTAATGCCTTCGCAATATTTAAGAAACTTTCGATCGGTTTATCGCTATCCCAAAGTGTTGTGATAGCCGTCCAACCTTCAATCAACGCATTTGTGGTAATGGCAAATATATCTGCCATAAAATTAAAGCCGTGAGCGATCAATTCAATGGCGCCAAGCATGATGTTAAATACCATTCCCAGTGCATACCCCACATCTATTCCAAATTGTTGAAAGGTGTAGGCTGAATCGGAAGCTCCGCTAAATAATCCCATGATGCGCCAAATTGTTGCGCCGATTTTTTGTAATGCCCCCCAAACAAGCGAGAAAGCAGAAAATAAAGGTTCAAAGGATACGCCAGCCAATTTGAAACCGGTAATAAATCCGCCGATAAATTCCATAAAGCGGTCGTAGTTTTTATAGATAATGACGCCTAATGCAATCACCGCTGCGATCACTAACATCACAGGGCTTACTAAAAAGGAAAATGCGACTCCGATAGCTGAAATAACACCACTCATTAAAGTGAGTGCGGCAGTTAACCCTGTGAAACCAATTAATGCGCCAACGGCATAACCAATCCAACGGGCGATATTTTTGTAGGTTGATAACCATTTTTGGAAAGATTGCCCTAAGTCGGCGATTTTTTGCATAAATGGTTCAACCTTTTTCAACACCTGCCCACCGATCGCAATTTTGATGTTCTGCAAAATATTTGAAAGGCGCATCCAAGAATCGGTAGTGATTTTGGATACGGCATAGGCTTCATCTAAGTTTTTGATTTTGCCGATTTTGTCAATTTGTTCGGTGATTTGCTCCGTTTTGTCTAATAGCAAACTGGCGATAGAACTACCTACACCAAATGCAGAGGCTAATTTATCTTGCAATTCGGCTTGACCTAAATTGCCGAATTTCTTTTTAATTTTTCCGATAATCTCGGTGATGGGTAATAGCAAACCTTTTTGATCGACAAAGGTCATTCCTAATTTTTTCTGCATTTTGGTGCTGTTAATAGCATTTTCTATTAAGGCTCGATACGCCGTACCGGATTTTGCACCGTCCATAATACCCTGCGTATTTCCCAAAATAGCAAATTGCTCCGCCATTGAAACACCCGCATTTTTAGCGGCTGAACCAAGGTTACTAAAGGCTGCAGATAAACTTTCACCGGAAGATTTAAACATATTGGCGGTTAAGGTGGCTTGCCCCGCCATTTGTTTTACCCAATCGGATTTACCTAGGCGATTCATTTCATCTTGGAAGATGTTTGACATCGTGGCAATATAAGAACCCATTTGTGCCGTATTTGATCCGGTTGCTTTGGCTAAAATATTTGCACTTTCGGAAAATGCGATCATTTCCTTATCGGTTAAGCCGTCAATCGCACGGGCAATTTCATTGACTGATGAAACAACCTCATTTGAGGCAATGCCAAAGGTAGAGGAAAAATCAAGGGCAAATTTCTCTACTTCTGCTAATCCTTCCGCCCCCATACCTGTAGCTTTTACTTCATTCATTGCACGGCTAAATTCAATGGCAGGATCAAGTGCATGCTTTAATGATGCACCCGTGGCAATGATACCCGCCGCACCGATTCCGATACGTTTCATCGCATCTTCACCACGTTTACCTAATTGATCAATAGTTTTCATCACCCCTTTGAGTGGTGCTGATAATTGATCGGTTAAGCTGATGATGTATTCAAGCCCCTGAATTGCCATTGTTAAACCTTAAAATACTTTGGCAATGCCGCTTGCCACGGCGTTTGCCTGTTGTTCAAAATATTGTTTATGTAGCCATATTGCCCGTGCGAGGTTATAGTCGCTGTTGTCGGCGTGTGGTAAATAGTGCATACGTAAGGCAATGGCTTGTGATAAGCCATTGCGATCGATGCTTTCCACACGCAAGGTTAGTTTTTTACGTTAACTTCAATTTGCGGCACAAAGACCTCATTGACTTTGGCTGCAACCTGCATTGCAAGTCCCGGTACGTTGATGATTTCTAATAAATCTTCTTTTTGCTCACGTGCAACAATCGCCAACAAATAATCTTTGAATGGGGTGACTTTGTTGTTTGATTCCATATCATTAATCATTTGATCAAAGGCACTGTTATCACGAATAAAGGTGAAATCCACACCGGCAATGTTCACAACAACAGAATCTTTAAGATTGCCGGTGAGTTTTTCAAGTAGGGTTTGTGCTTGTGTTTTTTCCATTTTTATTTTCCTTCTGGTTGGTTTTGGTTGTTAAAATCGGTGATGCACTTATTTACGGCAGTGTAAGCCGTGGTGCAAATATCCAGGCGATCTAATGCCTGATTTAAACTTTCCGCTAAATCACCGTTGGTGCGGATGTTGACTTGTAACGCCCGGCATTCGGTGGTTTGCGGGCAAATTAGCGGCGGATTGTTTACCGTTGGTGCGGTGGTTGAACACGCCAGCAACATCGGAAGGCACACGCCCATCAGTCCAAATTTTATTTTCTGCATTGTTTAACACGTCCTTAAGTTGTTGCCGGCGATGTTCTGCTTGTTTATTGGCTCGGTTTAATTGTTTGGTGAGTTCGGTATTTTGCTTTTCATACCGTTGCAACATTGCCTTATTTTGCCTAATGCTTTCTTCACTTTGTTTGAGTAAAAGTGCGGTCGTTTCCGCTTGTTTTTTGTAGTGCAGGGTAGAACCGAGACAGCCTACAAACACAATGAAAAAAGAACCGATTAAAAGTGTTTTAAAATTCATTTATTGCCCCAAACACATTGCTTTTTCTTTTGCTCGGCGAAGTTGCAAGCCTTTCAACACTTTGCCGCCTGCTTTGTTGAAATCGGGAATGCGGTTGCACATTAATTCCCAATTTTCGGCTTTGGCGGCTCGGTAGATGGTTGTCGGTACGGTTGCGCCTTGCTTTTTGTTGTAATAACGTTTGATACCGTTACAACCTAAATTAAAAGCTAACGACACCATGGCATCATATTGTCCTTGGTTCATTTTCTTACCGTTGAAATCGGCATTAATGCAATTTTCGGCTTGCTTTACGTTGTGCCGTAAATCTGCGGCGATTTCGTCAATGGTTAAAATCTTGGTTTTATCCACGTTGTGGGTATTGCCGACACCGTTTGTCCATACATCTGCCGGGCATTTGTAGGGATTACGCACGCAGCCTTCAAGATTGATCAACTCATTGAGCATTTGGGGGCTGATACGGTTTTTTTGTTGTTCCGGTAAGTTATTTTGTTGGGCGAAAAATGCTGCCGCTACGGCCAGTGCCGAACAAACAATCATTGCGCCAAATTTTTTACTCATCTTTAACCCCTAATCTTTTTGCTTCAATTCTTGCCACTAACATTTTGTAAGCCAGTTCTTCTTTGCGAATGGCAACATCTTCTTTGTATTTTCGGTAAGCGATCCATACGGAAATCGCCCCGAATAAAATCCCGAATAATGCGCCCCATTCGTGTAATGTAAATCCCGAAATAAGGGCAACAAGCGAACCAAGAAAAGGGGTTGCGCCATCCAATTTACTGTTCATAAAAAATCCTTTAAAACATTTAGGAAACCGACCGCACTTGCTTGGATTTATTATTGTTATACGTCAGCACGGTCAGTCGCCTAAATCGGGTTAACCGATAAGATCACGTGTATCTTCTTCGGATAAATACGGCACGCCGTTAATGCGTACAAAATCGGGGCTAGTCACGAAATATTTGATTTTCTTAGTGGTTTTCGCTCCGCCTTTCGGATCAATGTTTAAAATATCGGTTAAGATTAATTTATTGCCGAAAGTTTCCACTTTGGAACGCACACCGCCCCGCATGGCAAAGAAAGTGAAATCCGTTTCCGGAATACTGCGATAACTACCGGATGCGGCCGCCGCCGTGGCAATTTTGTTGAAGTTTTTTTCGTCAAGCTCAATTTCACCTTCTGCCGATACATCACCGCTTACCCAACCGTCCGGAATGCCACGTGTTAATGCAACGGCACTGTTATCCGAGATAGAAAGGCTGATTGATTCGGCGTGAATCGGGAAACCGAATAAATAGAAATCAAAACTCATTCCGCTAATTCGTTCCATTTTTTAATCTCCTAAGGTTTCTAAATCTAAGAAAATGTTTGCCGTGATTTCTTTCGGGCAATCGTAAGGGCGCACTTTAATGTAAAGCGTTACCTTGGTTTTACTGTGCCAAACAATGGTGATGGCATCGTCTTTCGGCGGCATACATTCGCCCGGAAAATCTTTACCGTTGATGGTTGCGGATTTGCTCATATCACGTAGCGGTTTGGCAAAATAGCTTTTGTGATATTCCGTACTTGAGGTTGTGGAATTAAAGGAACGATCCGCTATTTTGGCAATCGCCAACAAGCGTACTTTACGTGCCACTTTGTCAACCACCCGTACATTCTCAATCACTTGATAATCACCGCCCTCTACGTCCAGTGTGCGACCGTCCGCCCAGTAATAGCCGTCATAGTCGGGATACCACATCGGCACGGAATAGCGTGCGCTTTCTAAGGATTTAAGATGCGCAATGGTTAATTCATTGCCGTCTTTGTCTAATGGTTTTTCTGCACTGCCTAGGCTGATTAATGCGCCCGTTTGTACACGTGCAGGGCTATCTGCCACGGTTACCGCACGATTGGCTAAACGCCCGGCTAATACGCCTGCCTCATTGCCGAAAAGCAACGGAGTTAAACATACGTGATCGGCTACGATTGTTTGTTGCAAAGTGGTGAGTTTTTGCACATATTGATCCCAGCTTTCACCGTCCGATTCATCTCGGTTAATGCCTTGCACCGCTTGAATAAAGAAAGTACGGCGACCGAATTTAGCCAACAATTCCGCATAACATTCTTGTAATTTATTTACGGCGGTTTTATCCACACCTAAATAATGCGTATTGACACAATATTCAAAAGAGGCGGATTGATTGGCTTTTTTCACACACTCCACAAAGTCATAACCTTCTTCTTGTGCGATATAAACATGGGCAAACCAATTTTGACCGGCATTAAGCATTGCCGCACGCACTTGTTTTTTTAAGTCGGTTTCGGTTTCTCCGAATACTTTGTCGAAATCAGAATCGGGGGTAACTGCCAACAATTTGCCGGCATTGACTCCGCCCACGCCCACAAAAAGTGCGTGGCGTTCAATTTCTTTTGATTCGCCGCTTAATTGATTAAGGGCGTTAATTTGTACGGATGGGAACATTTTTTTGTCCTCTTATTGTTGTGTTAATAAAGAAACAAGGTTCGCTATTGCGTTTATCGTTTCCGGAAGTCGGCACATGATGGCAAGCATTCCAATTCCAAATATTGTTTTAAATAAGCCGTATTGCATCATGGTTTCCTTGATTAATTTTAGTAGTTGGATATAATGATCCACATTAAATACTCCTTGCTTGTTAACGCTGTTAAGGGGTTTACAACCTCGAATGATTGCAGTCATTCGGGGTTATTTTTTTATGGTTGTAAGTGGTAACCCATTTTCTGAAAGCCTTTTAATAATTCATCTGTAATAATGTCGGCATTTCGTTTGCTATCTTCGTCTAAGAATGGGCGTTTGGCCATTTTGTAAGAAGTTAAGCCACGTCTAATATTTATGCCTTGTTTTTTTTCCATCATCCGAATTATTAAGCCTGCTTGTCCTCGGGACATACCTTGTTTGATATCTTTAATTCGAGCCTTTTTATATTTTTTTCTTCCGCTTTTTGTTGTGCCGTTACTGGTTTTATAACCGAGTTCTCTTAATCGTCTTGCTTGTTGTGGAGTAGCCGGCTTATCATTTTGAGCAAGTAATTTTGCTAAGGCTTTTTTATCCTTTTTTGTTTGTTCAACCGGCACTTCTAAACCGTATTGATGGATAGCTCCAATTTCTCCACCTTTTTTATCCGTGTAATTAAGCAACCCACGTTCGCCTTGTTGTTCTATTTTTGAATTCAGGGTTCTAGCACGCTTTTTGAGCATCTTATTTACACGCACACCACCTTTTAATTTTTTCTTCCTTGGTTCCCAAGGTTTACCGGTTGGTGATTGTTGACGGCTAACATTTTTTTCTGAATTATCTTTTAGTCGCCATAACACTTTCTGCATCACTTGATTACGCATTTGGGGAGTAAGGCGTAAATACAATAAAGTGTGTTTTAATTTCTCAACGGTTTTGGGTTTTAACCCCATTAAGATTTTCATTGTTCAATTTCTGCCACAATATCAATGTATTCTGCGGTGAACACTTCAATGTCATCCAATCGGTAATTCATACCATCAATTTTTAATGTACCGTTTTCATCTTGTATTGCGGTGAGCGGTTCACGAAAAGCAATGGTAAAAATTAAATCTGCGGTGTTGTCGTCCACTATGTCTAGGTCAAAAGGGATTTCATTTTCACCTAATAGATCACGCATTTGATCGTTTTCGTTTACCCATACTTGAATAAATGCCATCAAGTAAGCCGGGGAAATTTCATTAAAGGGTAATGCCTCAAAATGAAATACACCGTTGTAAGATAAATGACACACCTCTATGCCGTTGTCGGTAATTTGTCGCCCTTCGTTAATTAATTTGCCTTCTTCAATCCAACTATAAAAATTGCTGTGATAGCGTTTCGGCAATTTAGTGAGCAAAAAATCCGTCAATTGCTGATAGCGCATTTTCTTTACAGTAGCCATACTGATCCCCGTCTTTTGCCTTTTAATGTGCGGATGGCGTGGGTTGCCTCTGCCAATAGGCTTTTTTGCTCTGTCACGTATTCACGGTTTTGATGAATTTCGCGCCCTGAAAGGGTGTTAAATTCGGGTAACAATTCTGCTTTCGCACGAGCGAATACCGCTTTTTTGTAAAGGGTTTCGGCGTAGTTTTCACCGTTAATGATTTGGCTTGAAATTTCTTGTGCGGAATTGACCGCACTTTTGCGATAGTTTTCTTCCACTTCTGCCAAATCTAAATTTACGCCTTGCATTGCCGCAATTAATGCGGTTTTCACCATCTCTACGGGAATTTGTAGGGGAATGGCACGTTGTTTTTGAAATTCTTCAATGGATACATCGCACCAAAAACCGCTATTGGTGATGACGGTGTCGTCATAATCTTGCGTTCTGCCGTTAAACATGGTTTTCCCCGTTGTTGTTTTCGAGTGGTCGGGCAAGGAGTTTTTCGACAACAAGATCAAAATCAATTGGTTGTTGTTCCAAACTCAAGCCCGACACTTGGGGAAGTCTTTGCGGATCATATTCACCCGCTTTTGCCAATGCGTTTAAACGCATTGTGCAACGTTCAATCATATTTTTTACACCGGCTTTCGGGTTTAATTGGAAAGCTCGGTTGCATAGTTGAATCGCAAGTAACAGGGTTTCGGCATCATCAATGCCGCTTGCCTGTACGTTGCCTTGTGGATTACGTAAGAGTAATGCCGCTGCCAGTTTTAGCCATTTTGCCGTGACGATTTCGTGCAGTTGCCACCGGGTCGCCACGTTTTTAAAAGTTTGTGTAAAATATGGCTCCACGGATTGACCGGCTGCGGCGGTTTTGTCTGTCCAGTTGTAGATTTGGTCGGCGACAAAGTTCGGTAAGGTGCTTTGCCAACCTTCCGGCATTGCCTGATTCTGTAAAATTGCTTTTTCAGCCAATGACAAGGCTCGGTCAAAATCAGCAATGTCAAACAAATACACAATGCAATAAACCAAATAATCATTTTGATAGATTGATCCTTGTTCAAAATATTGTTCAACAAAAGGTAACCACTTCGGCAAAAAGCGATCACGCTTGTAGTCGTTTTTTTCGGCACGTGTCGGGAATGCGCGAATTGCGTTTACGTCATTTTTGCAGGCAATTTCTAGCACTGCGTAATCATTGCCATGTGCGACAACTGTACTTTGTTGTGTATTGTTTTCGTTGGCTTGGTTAATTTCTGCCAATGCCCGCATTTGGCGTTGAAAGTCTCGCATTCCCATTTTGGATTTTCCTTATTCTTCGTTTTCCAATTTCACGTTTTTAAATTCGACTGCGGCAAATTTACCTAAATCTTCTACGGCGTAAGCCTGATTACGGTAATAGGTGTCTTTAATGCCTTTTGCCTCTTGGTCTTCACGGAAACTACGGCGAATAGACCCTTTTTGTGTGTAGATGGATAGGTTATCCAAGCTTGTCACAATCGCTGCACGTCCCGGCATATTCGGCACGATCATCGCCGGCATACCGCCAAAGGTTTTCATTAAATCGTGGGTGTTTAATGCCGCTTTTTCTGTTGCGATTAAACTATTGCCACGATAGACAAGGCTTGCCTCTTTTGCGACTAAATCCGCACCGACAAGGAACACAAGATCGCCTGCGTCACGGTGGCGTTCGTGTAAGCCTTGTTTGAGGTCGTAGGCAAGTTCATCTAAATTTTTGTAGTCGGCGCTTTCACCAAAAATGCGGATAATGTTTTCTGCTTTACCACGGGTTAAAATTTGCTCCGGCTTATTTTCACGGGCAAATTGAATCCAACCTTTGTTTACATCTTTACCTTCCGCATCTTTCGTGTTTTCGGCGACACTTTCACCGTAGAAACCGATTTTTAATTCGTCTAATGCGATTTGGCGTTGTACGAAATCAGCCCAACGTTGTGCGAATTGCGGTGCAAGGCTGCCCCATTGATCTAAGCGTGGCCACGGGATTAAAACACCTGAATCGGTATCCACGCATTCGTAGCTATATCCGCTAGGATCAACTTTTCCGTAAAAACGACCTTCTTTTTTACGTCCGGTGATCATGCCTTCGGTTGCACCAAAGATTAATTGACCTTTTACTTCATCAACGTGCATATAGTTGATTTTTTGTAAAAAGTCGGCTTGTTTTTGAATGTTGTCCAATAAGTGAATTTCTTTGTTCGGCTCAATGGAAAATTCTTTCCCTTGTTCAATACGATCCGCATCTACGCCGTAGTAATGCCCGACTTGTGAGAAAAATTGTTTTAATACTTTTTGAGTTTCTAATTTCATAGGTTATACCGCCACGTTAAAAGTTTGAGTTTCTTCCGGCACACCGCTTGGCACAGTGGTTTGTTCTTGACTTAATTCGTTGAATTTTTTATCAAGATTTTGCACCGTGGTTAAAAGCTGATTGAACTGTTCCGCAGTAATACTTTGCGTTTGTTCCGGCTTCTGTTCTTCCGCTTTCGGTTCGGGCGATGGTTTGGTTTCTTGTTCTGCCGAAAAATGGTTATCCATTTTTTGGCTTAAACCATTTACCGCATCAAGTAATTGAGCGAACTGTTTTTCGTCCATTGATTTTTCCTCTTTTTTATTGTTGTTATTGGGATTTGTGGGTTCTTCCGTGGTTTGGGCGGAAGATGAAAAGAATTTGGCGAGTGCATTGAAAAAGCCACGAGCCATTTTTTCTTCTTCGTTTTTTGGCTCTGCAAAGTTAATGTTAATAAATTCGCCACATTGCACATTCTCTTGATTAAAAAAATCAAGTTTGGTCGTGCCGACCGATGCCGGGCTATCCGTTACGCCTAATCCGGATAGATAGGCTTTACCGGAATTACGGAAATTTTGTGCAATTTCAACACTTGTAAATAACTTTTGACCGGCAAGATTAAAATCAAGCAATTGCTGATTGGGGGTAATAATGGCAAATAATTTCACTTCACCATTATCTTGTTCTTCGGCTTTCACTTCTAAAACTTCACCGCAATTAAAATAACGGCGATGTTCCGGCCAAAGATTGGCAGTGTAGTATTCAGGATCATAGGTTTCTGCCATTTCGTGCAATTCTTTGGCGGTAATTTGGCGACCGTCCACGGTGTAGCCCGATGTAGCAATGCAAATAAAATCGGTTTTGAGTTTGCTTTTATTCATTTTTTGCAACCTTGGGAAAAGGTATGTTTTTCAAGTGCGGTCATTTTTTCCGATCTTTTTCACAAAATCACGCAGCAAAATTCGGATATGTTCGGATATGGGCGGTTTTTCCCTTATATCCGAACATATCCGAATTTTGGTATTCAATTTTTATTGTTTTTGTTGCCACAATACGCCCGACACAACAAAAACAAGATAAAAAATGACGGAATCAAAGCTAAGAATAAGAAAAACGAAACGCTATGATGACGAAGTGATTTATGCGGCGAAATTTCTTTATTTGAAGAAATACACGCCGAAAGAAATTGCAGCGGAATTAAAATTAAACAGTACACGCCCGATTTATTATTGGGCGGAGAAATACAACTGGCGAAACTTAATCAGCGAAAGCGGTATTGAGGAATTGATCGCATTACGCATTATCACGTTGACGGAACGTGAGAATAAAAGTGATCAGGAAATCAAGGAGCTTGAAGCCCTGATTGATAAAGATATTCAGTATAAAAAGCAACGTGCGGCACAATTTGCGAAAGTGTCGGCAAAAAGTGCGGTCAATTCTGATGATGTTTCCGATAAACGCACTTTTGCCAATAGTGGTGATGGTGATGAGCGCAAGAAGAAAAAACGGGTAAAAAATGATATTTCCGAGGTTACGCCCGAAATGTGTCAGCCGTTTATTGATTCCTTATTTGACTATCAAAAACATCTTCGTGCCAACAAGCACCACGATGTGCGTAATATTTTGAAATCACGCCAAATCGGGGCGACCTATTATTTTAGTTTTGAGGCGTTGGAAGATGCGATTTTTAGCGGTGATAATCAAATTTTCCTATCTGCCAGTAAGCGGCAAGCGGAAATCTTTAAAAACTATATTGTGAAAATGGCGAGGGAATACTTCGGCGTAGAATTGACCGGTAATCCGATCATTTTAAGCAATGGGGCGGAGTTGCATTTCCTTTCGACCAATAAAAATACCTCTCAAGGTAATAGCGGCCACGTTTACGGCGATGAATATGCGTGGATCCGTGATTTTCAACGTTTTAATGATGTGGCTTCCGCCATGGCAACGCACGCCAAATGGCGGGAAACCTATTTCAGCACACCCTCTTCAAAATTCCACGAATCCTACGCTTTTTGGAGCGGTGATAATTGGCGTGATGGTGATCCTAAACGTAAAAATGTGCTATTTCCGACTTTTGCGGAATTGCGTGACGGTGGGCGGTTATGCCCTGATGGGCAATGGCGTTATGTAATCACTATCGAAGATGCCCTAAAAGGCGGTGCGGATATCTTATTCAACATTGAAAAATTGAAACAACGTTATAGCAAATACGCTTTCAACCAGCTTTATATGTGCGTGTGGATTGATGATGCGGATTCGATTTTCAATATTAAGCAGCTTTTAAAATGTGGCGTAGATACGGCGAAATGGACGGATTTTGACCCGAAAGCGGATCGCCCTTTCGGTGATCGTGAAGTGTGGGGCGGTTTTGACCCGGCACATAGTGGTGATGGTGCAAGTTTTGTGATCGTTGCGCCGCCTGCCATTGCCGGCGAAAAATACCGCATTTTAGCCCGTTACCAGTGGAACGGGTTGTCTTATGTGTATCAAGCCAATCAAATTCGGCAACTTTATGAAAAATACAATATGACCTACATAGGTATTGATGCTACGGGCGTTGGCTATGGGGTGTATGAACTGGTGAAAGAATTTGCACGCCGTGCGGCAACCGCCATTATTTACAATCCTGAAAGCAAAACGGGAATGGTGCTAAAAGTGCATGATTTGGTTGAACACGGGCAAATTGAGTGGAGCGAGAAAGAAATTGATATTGTGCCTAGCTTTTTAATGATTAAGCACCAATCGACAAAATCAGGCAACACAATGACGTTTACGGCGGAACGAACGGTAAAAACACAACACGCCGATGTGTTTTTTGCGATTTGTAATGCCATCAACAAAAAATCCTTAAGTGATAAACCACGCAAACGCCGTGGATGGAGTGTATTAAGTGAAAAATAAGGCAAAAAAAGAAAATAAAAATGGAATTGTAATTGCGCCGATAAACGACCGCACTTTTTCATTGAATGAGATCACCGCCTCGCCTGCATTGGATTATGTGGGCGTTGGGTTTGATGAAAATTATAGGTGCTATTTGCCCCCGGTGAATCGCCACGTTTTAGCCAAATTGCCGCACCAAAACGCACAGCACGGCGGAATTTTACATAGCCGTGCAAATATGGTGAGTGCAACCTATGAGGGCGGAAAAGCCCTCTCTAAAATGGAAATGCGTGCGCTTTGTTTGAATTTGATTCAGTTTGGCGATGTGGGCTTGCTAAAAGTGCGTAATGGTTTTGGGCAAGTGGTGCGGCTTGTGCCGTTATCCGGTTTGTATTTACGTGTGCGTAAAGATGGAGGCTATTCTTATTTGATGAAAAAATCCCTCTATGATACGGCGCAAGAAGTTTATCGTTATGAGGCACGGGATATTATTTTTATTAAACTTTATGACCCTATGCAACAAGTTTACGGATCGCCCGATTATGTCGGCGGTTTGCAATCGGCTTTGTTAAATTCCGATGCCACCGTATTTCGCCGCCGTTATTTTAGCAATGGGGCGCACATGGGTTTTATTTTGTATTCGACCGACCCTGACCTAACAGAAGATATGGAAGAAGAGATTGCGAAAAAGATCGGTGAATCAAAAGGGGTGGGGAACTTCCGATCAATGTTTGTGAATATTGCCAATGGTCACCCGGACGGCTTGAAAGTGATTCCGATTGGCGATACCGGCACAAAAGATGAATTTGCGAATATCAAAAACATATCGGCGCAAGATGTGCTGACCGCCCACCGATTCCCGGCGGGCTTAAGTGGGATTATTCCGACCAATACGGCAGGGCTTGGTGATCCGTTGAAATATCGTGAGGTTTATCACTATGATGAAGTGCTACCGTTACAAGAGATTATTGCGGAATCTATAAATCGTGATCCTGAAATCAAAAACTTATTAAAAATCAAGTTCCGTGAGCCAAATTTTACAAAATAAATTTCCGATCAAATACTATACAAAACACCAGTGATCTATATAATGAGAAACACTGATTAATTTTGTGGTTTTGGGGAAAATGGCAAGAACAACAGATATTTATTGCACGGTTTGCAATACAAAATCGGTGATTGAAAGGGCTGAACGCATACACAGTAAATTCACCCGTTATTATTGCTCCTGCAAAAATCCCCAATGTGGTCACCGCTTTGTGATGAATATGGAATTTAGCCACACCACACGCAGTAGCAACCTCACAAAAGATAAACTATTGGAATTAATTTTAGGCAAATTATCGGAAGATGATAAAGCCAATTTGAGGAAGATATTAGATGATGAAAAAAGCCGCGAATAGCGGCTTTTTTCTTAGGCGGTGAGCAACTTATTTGTGGCTAATTGTGCCAAAAAGTTACTTCTGTTTTTATATTCCGGATGGGTTGCGACAAATTGATCGATACGGTGAAGTAATAATGACGGGAGCGTAATATTAATTTTTTCCGCTTTCCCCATTAAATGAGCGAGATCGACATCAACAACCGTCACAATAAATCCGTGATATTCCGGATCATTAATATATTGCTCGGCGGGCTTTGATTTTGGCAATTCTTCACCGTCTTCTAACATTCCTTCAATGTGAAAGGCAATCGCTTCTTTTGTATTTAGGATTGCTTCTTCCATATTATCACCGGCAGAAAAACAACCGGGTACATCAGGAACGGAAACAACATAACCATCGCTGACTTTTTCCATACAAATTGGATATAACATTATTTCGTTCTCCTATTCTCTTTAAAGGGGGCTTATAGCCCCGCTTGCTTTTTAATACTTTTTTCTAAATGCCCTAGGTCTTTTCTAGGGTGGGGAATTGTTACTGTCCCCGATTTGGTCGGATGTTTGTATTGATGATGACTACCTTTCACTCTATCTAAATACCAACCGTCCGCCTCTATCATTTTTATTGCCGTTTTACTGTCCACCTTTTCTCCGTCCTGTCTTTCAATAGTGGGTATTATACCCACTTTATAATCTTAGTCAATTATTTTGTGTGTATAATACCCACTTTTTTTATTTAAAGCTGATTTAGTTTATTTTATGCCTTTTTCTTTCATTTCGTGCAACGACACATAAGACGATTTCAAACTGCCGTAAGGGGCTTTGGGTTCAAATAACACCAACATTTGCGGTTTGTTGTTTTGATCGGTTTCTTCGCCTGTTTCGTTGTTGATAAACGGAATGCGTGAATTAGTGATATAAACAATTTCTTTGGCATTACGCACGCACATATCAAACCATTTTGTGGAACCATCCACATTAAGCAACATTACCACCGTTTTATTGTGTAGCACGCTTTGATGAATAGCACGCAGTACAAAGGGGAGTGGGTTTGAATAGGGCGGATTCATCCAAACGTAACGCCCTTGCCACGTTGCGGTGAGGGTGTTTTGTTCCGGTGTGATGAAATTTTTGACTTTTGTGTTGTGTTCCATTGCGCAGGCATCAAGATCAAATTTAATGCCAAAATAATGTTCCGCATAATAAAACACCCACCAAGGTGTCGCCCATAAGTCTTTATCTGATTTTTTTGTGTTGGATTTGTTCATATTTTCCCCTTAAATCAAACACAAAATCCACGTTACCATCGCAATGGCACCACCAATCATTCCGCCTATGATGGCGAGCAAAACATCACCGATACGATCAGTTGTGATCCGGTTTTCAAGATTGGCAATTTCTTTTACGAAAAAGCGGTTACATAGCCGCAATGTTTCGCCTTGGCTTTTGAGACGATTGGCGGTTTCTTGCGACTGGACGGCAAGATCCCAAACGTTGGCCCGTAACTTTTTCATTTCAATTTGAAGGGAATTTTGACCGCACTTTTCTGTGCGTTTTGCCGCCAATAATCGGCGCATTTGTTTTTGTTTACGTTTGTTCATGAGGTTTTTCTCCTATTGGGTTCGTTGATTTTTATGTAATGCTTTCAGTTTTTGGATATTTCTTGGCACAGGACTAAGCGACACAATCATATTTTGATTGCGTTTGACTAACTGCACGTCATCATCTTTCAATTCTAGGGCGGTGTATTTATCAATAATTAGCCGCTTGTAGCGGAATAAATAGTCTAATTTTTGTTCATTTAATGGCGCGCAAATCGGGATCAATAACTGTTTTATTTTTTGTTCGATTTTTGAGCGGTTACAGTTATTGACACAAGTCCAAGGCGGGCAAAGCCCGCTGTTTGCGGTTTCGCTGCGCTCAACCTGGGTTGCGGAAAAATCTTTCGGGCGTTTTTTAATTGCCCATCGCTTAGTGCGAGAAATCACCGTTTTAAGGCTGAAACGGTTTGCTAATCCAATAATAGATTTGCGCTGTTCGCCGTATTTATTGGCGGATTTGGTTTCGTAGTTGAGTTTAATCGGTTGATCGGCACGTTTCGCCAACGCACCGCCTTGAATTTCCATATACGCCGCATAATCACCGGCAACGCCTGCCGCCGCTTGTGCTTTGTCTATGATTTCATCATCGGCTTGACCACTGACTAAACGGCGTAATTCACGCCAAACAGAAATAGAAGAGCCACCATAGAATTGGAACTGACGAATTCCCCAACGGCTCGCCCAGGCACGAACCCGTAGGGCATTGTCGTGTAGGCTAAGGGTTGGATCTTCATCGGACATTTCACCGGCAAGGGCAAAACCATCAATATTCTTGGCAATATATTTGGCGATGTAGGCGGTGGCACTGCCTTTGGTTTTATCGCATTCTTCCACTTTGCAACGGTGTTCTGCTGCGCCTTTTTCATTGCCGTCCAGTTCAAGGGCTTTCATTTTAAAGAGTCGGATCACTTCTGCTTTATGTTCTGCCGGCACATAGGATAAGGCGTGCCAGTGGGGTGTTGCATCTTTGTGGGGTTCTGCCACTCGCATACCGCACATTTTGATATTGCGTTTGGCGAGTAACGCCCGGAACTGTTGCCACACTTTATTTAAGTAGCGTTGTGTCTCTTGTGGGTTTGCGCCCGACCACTTTTTATTATTACTTCCGCTTTTACTGTTGGAAGCGTGAAAAGATGAAGGTGCGGTAAGGGTTAAAAATATGGCTTCATTGTTGTTTTCTTCCGCCCATTCTTCCATACCACGCAAACGCACCATCATCTCGTTTCTACGCAACGCAGGATTTGCCGAAGATTTAAGGAAAATATCGAATAATTCTGCTTGTTCGGCAGGATCATCAATGTTTTCAATAATCATTGCACGTAAATAGTCGTGGTTCTTACGTTGTTGTAGCTGCCATTCTTGAAAACCTTGGTTAGAAATATAGGTTGCCGCATTCGCACGCACCTCACCGCACGCAATGGCGATATGTTCAATCATTTTGCGCTGTGTGCTGCGCATTTGTCTGAACCACCATTTTTCGCAGGTAAGACGAAGTAAGGTGCTTTCAATGTTTTCCGGTTTAATTGGTTTACTGTGTTCTAACTTTTCCCAATGGGGAATTTTAAAACCGGCGGAAAGTGCGATTTCACCGCACCATTGATAAAGCTGTCGGAAATAACCTTGAATATCGGCTTCATTGTCGGTTTCAATACCGTCTTTTAAAAAATGGGAGCAATCAAACTGAAATTTTGTAAATGAGTCGGCGATTTGGTACGCCATCTTTTTTAACTTGCTTTCAGTGAGCAAATAGAAAGGTAGGTGCTTTTGTTTTTGAGCGACACCATACACTTTTAAATGAAAGCCGGAGTAGTGCAATTCATTGTAATGCTTTGAGAGTTCTGCACTTGGCGTGACCGTGGAAAATTGCACGGCTTGTTGAATTTCATCTTTTACCGATAAAACCCACTGTGGCGTATTGATGAAAGTTTGCAAAAAATCCACATTCACATTGTATTGTGAAAAGACCTTTTGCAAACGCACATCTAACACTTCACGCAAATAGTTATTGGCATAATTACGTTGTTTGTTACCTAAAGCAAAAGCAATCGAACCATCATCTTTGATGGAACGATAGGCTTTAATGTAGAGTTTACGGAAATATTCACGCTGACGTTGGCGTGGCAGGATTTCAAGTTTCTTTTCAATAAACTCAAAATCAACCGGGTTTGTGGCAAATAATTCAAGTTGATGTGGCGTATAAACGGCATCATCAAAGGGCAAAAAACGAGGGAAATTCGCCCCATTTTGTGCCGCTTGATGACGTTCAGCCAACACCACCGCCATGTGTGATTCACGGGCGGCGATGTTGCTGTCTCGTTGTTGTTGCCACGTTTGCATGGTTTATTCTTCCCACATACCCACGATGTTGAAAAGATGAGCCCATTCATTTTTGTTTAATTCGCCTTTTTTCGACCAACGCAGATCCATAAATGAAACACGAGAGTGTTCATCGTTAAGGTTCACTTCATAGGCGTAACCGCCGATAAGCGGAAAATAATCATTTGGCGCAAGGTTGCTGATATCTGTAAAAATATAGGCTTCAGCTCCGCAAGCAAGACGAACTGGTTTGCCTTGTAATGCTTGTTCTAAATTAAATGTTTTCATAAATGTATATCAATTGTTGAATTTAATTAATGATTGCAGGTAAAAAAAGGATTAGGCATAAGCCTGTTGAATTTCAGCAATACGTTTTATTTCTGCCTGTATTGCCTCTAATCGTTTGATGACCTCGGTGATATTTGTCACCTCTTCTTGATTTAGTTCGCAATAAGTAACGCTATTGAATGCGGAAAATAAATCGTTACATACTTTTCCGCCTGTGCGTTCATAGGTGCCGTTATCCTTGAGGTCGATTTCGTAAAGCACATATTTCCCGTTACTTAATTTAAGGCAATAGCGGTTTGTTAAATCAATGATATGTTCTTGCATAATGTTTTCCTTTATTCTTGAGGTTGCGGAATATCTTCAATTTGTTCCCAACCTTTTTTGTTTAAGCCTGAAATGTATATGTCTCGGTACCACAATGTGCCGTCATTACATAGTGCAAGAATCGAATTTGAACGTTCTGTTTCGTTTATTGTGGAGTCGTATACCATTGATTCAGAGGTAGCGATTTGTATAATTTTTCGTGTTTTCATCGTGTTTTCCTTAATGTGCCAATTCTTCGGCTTTTTTATGGAGATGGCTTGCGCACTCTAATGCCGTCACCATTTTTTGATAAACCCTATCAGCTGCATTTTCTTCATTTTTACGTTTCAATCGCAGCCAGTTTTCGCGATATTTATCGAATTTACGCAGCCATTTTCTTTTGGCTGCCAAACAGGTTTCCGGTGTTGGTGTTATCATTCTTTTCCCCTTGTGTATGGGTCTAACTGATAGAAATCGGCTCGGCGTAAGGCTCTTGGAAAGGCGGTGCGAATACCCGTCATTTCTTTTAAGCCTTTTACTAACTTATCTATGCCTTTATCGTTGTAGTGCCACAGTTTGTCGCCGGTTAAATCTGGGCGGATGTAATCTTCATCGGGTTCAATATCGGCAACGGCTTTGAGTATGCCACTTTGTTTATGGGTTAAGCCGTTGAACGCCCGTTCTACTTCATATTTGCTTAACGCCATTTGGTACAACACGTCTTCCCCGTTTTTGGCGGTGGGGCGGGGTATGCCTTGTTCTTCATACCATTGCTCCACCGGACTTTTGCTTTCTTGAACGTACATTGCCACGCCCTCGCTTTGTTATTTGCCGCTTTTGTTGTATGCTTGCCCCAATTTAAATAAACGGTTACTTAATTTAAGGAGTTCATAAGATGAGCGATCAGAAAGAAAATAAGCCTTTATCAATTCAAGCACAGCTCGATCAAATTCAGATTCAGCTTGCTTATCAAGAACAAGCGCTTGCGATAATTCTTGAAGTAATTGGCTCACAGCCGGATTTGGCTGGGACTTATGAGCGTGCCTGCTTTCACAGACTTGACGCCATTGGGAAAAAATCTCCCGAAGTTGCTCGTGAGCTTGAGCAGTATCTCGGACGGGTTTTACGTCACATTGTAGAATAGCGATTTTGTGTTGAATTTCTTGGTGCGTTAAATTGTGTTCTTCACAATATTCTTGTGCAAAGAATGTGAATGATGATTTGCTTTTAGTCATTGTCTTCCCCTTATCACTAAAATTTATGTTTGAAACTGACCGCACTTTGTGCGGTGTTGGCTTTAGGAGTTCTTCCCTATGAAATTTGATGAACTTAACATTGCACAGTCTCTTGAGCTGATGGCGCAACGGCTTGATCGTCTTGAGCGGGTGCTTGGGCTTTCGGCTGATATGCCGGTTCAAGCTGATATTCCTGCTCAAGTTTTGCCAACCGAGGGGCGATTGCTTGAAGATAATCTGCGGGAGTTAATCCGTATACTTGATAGTGCTTTCGGAGTATTGCCTGCTCAAACTCGTCAAGCATTGATTGAAAATTTGAATATGCAGCTTTCGCGTCATTACAAATCAGGTCGAATTGAGCGAGCGGATAAATTAATTGACGTATTTCATTCATTTTTGCCTTCAGTCCATCTACAAATAGCAGATGAACTAAATACCATTCGTAAATCAGCTCTTCGTGAGCGTTTAGCACGTTTACGTGAGGTTTCAAAAACTCATAACGCTGTTGAGCAGACATTGATAACAGACGATAAATAGCTTGTTTGTTTGGATGATTAAATTCTTCTGTCATTGCTTTCCCCCATGACTTAATGAATGTGAAAACCAGCCGCACTTTGTGCGGTTTTGTTGTCGTTTAATGCTTTTCATTGCCGTTGCAACCAGGTCAATTAATACGGTTGTGTTCTGTCCGGTTTCATACCTGTTTTTCTCTTTATTCCACTTCTTTAGCTTTACGCTTACAAGCACACCTTGATCGATCATATTGCTTACCGTTGCTAGTGATACATCTAAACGCTTTGCATATTCCTTACGTGTAATAAAAGGTTCATCGCACTGTAATTTAATGTTTATAGTGCTCATTGATTTTTCTCCTTGCTGTTAAGTGCTTGGTTAATCAATATGCGTCCCATTGATGAAATTGTCCGATCTTCCGTTTTCGCCAGTGCTTTCACTTTTTGAAGTAGCTCCGGTTCTAATACGATTTGTAATCGCCCTTCTTTGGTTTGTGTGTGGATTTTAGGCATAGTCAAATTTCCTCTGTTGTGATAATCTAGTAATTCTTAATAACTCTGAATTACAATAATTAGCTTTTGGGATATTCTAATTTCCCTTTAGGTAATTTTCAATACTAAAATTGTTAATTTATGAAAGAAAGACTTGATTTAAATTCATATGAAATCATTGAGCGTATGAAAAAAATTTGTGATGTGCATACGGACAAGGAATTAGCGAGCATTATTGGAATTCAACCTCCTAGCGTAAATAAGTGGAAAACAAGGAATTTAGTACCGTTAGAACCTCTCTTGTTAGTTTCAAACAGATTTAATGTAAGTATTGATTGGTTATTGCATGGTCAGCAGGTTAACGAATTAACTACACACGAAAAACTTGCCTTGATTGCTTTCAATGATCTTGATGACCGAAAGAAACTGGAAGCTATTGCCTTTATGACCGGATTAAAAAACTCACCTGTTTCTATTTCTCAAACTATCAACGGTTCTGAAAATAATGTAGTCGGAAATGGGGATATTCATATAAATAAATAAAGGAAATACGCAATGGAAATTCAGTTAAATCAATCTTTGAATTTTTCGGGCGGACGCGCTGCTATTAGTCGACTAATGAAAGCCTATGGCGTAACTAAAAGAAAAGAACTGGGCGTGCGTCTTGATGTTCCCGTGGGTACATTTAGCACTTGGTGCAAGCGTGATTTTTTTCCGGCTGATTTAATTATCCGTTGCGCTATCGAAACCGGTGCACGATTAAATTATTTAGTGTGTGGACAAGAACCAATTTGGGACAAAAGTTCAGATTTAAAATATTTTAATGCGATACGGGTGGAAAACGGGCAAGCGTTCATTATTGATAATAAGCCCCTTTTCCTACCGTATTTACCGAATTTAGATAGCCGTGAAAGCTATGACAAAGTATTTTGCGTTGTGGAAGACAACAAAACGTATTTTGCCACAAGCGATTATGGCAACTTGGTTGATGGCGATTATTTCGTCATTGTGGAAAACTCTCACCTTATCCGTTACATCACCGTGTTGCCGGCAGGGAAAATCCGTGTTGACGGCGGCAAATTCAGTTTTGAATGTGAGCTTTCGGATATTGATGTGGTGGGGAAGGTGATTTTGAAGATGGAGAAATTGTAATGAAAAAATTGATCTCAAGCGTTTTAGTTGCAAGTGCATTTTTTATGGTTGCAAATATGGCAGATGCACGTGGGCGTGAACCTTGTTCCGGTAAGAAAGGGGGCGTTTCTCATTGTTCCGGTGGTAAGTTTATTTGTAATGATGGTTCTGTTTCTCGTTCTAAGAAAGTTTGTAGAAGATAGTAAATTGTGATTAAGCAAAAACTTTTAGATATTGAATTAAAAATCAATAACTTCTTTAGTGTTTCAATGATATTGGCTAAATATGCTTTTGGTCTTTATTTTCTACTTGTTTTTCTATTTTATATTGTTATTTCTTCATTTGTTGAAATGGAAGGGACAATAATTGGTAACTGGATATTAGGTATTAATATTTTTGTTACTATTTTGTTGACGGTTGTTTTTAGAAAACCAATTCTTAATTTTGAAAAAGATTTTAGAAAGAAAAAAGAGTTACAAAATCAAAATAAGAGGTTACAAGAAATAGAAGCAGAGAATAAGCCTGTTTCAAAAGGAGATTTAGTTAAATTTGAATATGAAACATCAACAGGTAGTAAATTTTATTCTGTAAAGTTAATTGATATTGAGTTTGATGCTAATGCGGAATGGGGTACTTTTGGGGTTTTGATCGCTGAAACATCAAAAGATAAAACAAGAAAATTTTTTGATTATTCCCTTATGAGTGAAATTATTTATAAGGGGAAAAAATACGATAGCTTTGAAGAATTACATGACGCTTTAAACCGATAGGAGCAAATATTATGACTTACACTTACAAAATGGTTCAAATTCCACCGAATATTGAGGTGAATAAGAAAGACAAACATAATGCAGCAGCACACTATTTACAAGATATTGTGAATCAATATGCTGAAAATGGTTGGGAATTTTTGCGTGTTGATGAAATTGGCGTACAAGAGAAGCCGGGGTGTTTAGGGGCTTTATTTGGGCAGAAATCTTTCCCCGTCAATTATTATGTCATTACGTTTAGAAAACCTGTTTAATGGTTTGGCTTAGTATTCAATTCATTTTATGTTATCAACGGCTTGCACCACAAAAAATTCGTGGTGCTTGTCGCTTTGAACCCAGTTGTTCAAACTACGCTATTTTAGCCTTACAAAAATACGGTTTTTTGAAAGGGTGGAAGATGGCATTAAACCGTTTACGCCGTTGTAAATATCCTAATGGTGGGGAAGATTATCCATAAATGACAATTTATAAAAGAATGATAGTGTTAGATATATTGAAAAAATTTCTTAATGATGAATCAATTTTAGATTCACTTCGGTGGTTTTTTGCCCCATTCTTAATTTCATTTTCCATAGCGATAGTTGCTTTTGCATTTTCATTTAGTACTTTTCAAGGAATAAAAGCTACTGACTGGATTATGGCACTATGTACAATTGGTGTATTGATTGGTACTTGGAAAGCCGCTAACTATGCTAAAAAGGCGGCACATCAGGCACAAATACAGAATAATAATGCAATCATAAGTAAAATTGATGATTTATATGGCGAGTTAGGAAGAGATTTGAGGTATATAAGAAATTGTTTAATAAACACATGTTACCTGTGCGAAGAAATATTAAATAAAAGATTAGATTTTAACCTAGATAACGTTGAAAGGATAAATAAATACATTAATGAAGTTTTAGATACTGATAGAATAAATAATATATTTAGACATAGTCTTTTTGTAAGTAATGTAATTGGTTTTAGTGATCTTAATAGGATTAATGATTTTATTTTTTCTATCCGTGAGAGTACTAATTGTTTTCCATATATTGATGAATCAACACTAGAGAAATTAAAAAATAGTAGTGATAACTATTGGGCTTTAATAAATGAGCTATTGCAACAAATAGAGAAAAAATATCAAGAATTATTAAATGGCAGTTCGTAAAGACACAAAAAACGGAAAATGGCTTGCGGAAGTTTATGTAAACGGTAAGCGTTCACGTAAGTGGTTTTTAACCAAAGGGGATGCGCTCTGTTTTTATAATCAAGCCAAAGCAGAAACAGAAAGTGCGGTTGATTCTGTGCAAGTTTTGGCAGCTGATGATTTGCCGGCATTAAGTTTTTATGTGCAAGAATGGTTTGATGTTCACGGTAAAACCCTTTCGGACGGTGAAGCTCGGCTTGCAAAACTGAAAAATCTTTGTACGCATTTGGGCGATCCGCCTGCCAATGAATTTAACGCAGAGGTGTTTGCCGACTATCGAAAACGTCGCCTTGATGGGGAATTTTCCGCCAATAAAAATCGACCACCGAAAGAGGCAACGATAAACCGTGAACACGCTTATTTGCGTGCGGTGTTTAATGAGCTGAAATCATTGCGTAAATGGAAAGGTGAAAACCCGCTTGAGGGTGTTCGGCTGTTTAAAGAACGTGACACTGAACTGGCGTTTTTATATGAGCGGGATATTTATCGCTTGCTTATTGAATGCGACAATTCACGCAACCCTGATTTGGGCTTGATTGTGCGTGTTTGTTTGGCAACCGGCGCACGTTGGAGTGAGGCGGAAACGCTGACCCAATCACAAGTTATGCCATATAAAATCACCTTCACGAACACAAAATCAAAGAAAAACCGCACTGTGCCGATTAGCCAAGAATTGTTTGAAATGTTGCCGAAAAAGCGTGGGCGGTTGTTTAAAGATGCGTATGAATCTTTTGAAAATGCGGTAATTCGTGCCGAAATTGAATTGCCGAAAGGACAGCTAACCCACGTTTTACGCCATACTTTCGCCAGTCACTTTATGATGAACGGTGGGAATATTTTGGTGTTGAAAGAAATTCTAGGGCATTCGACTATTGAAATGACAATGCGTTATGCACATTTCGCCCCTTCACATTTGGAAAGTGCGGTCAAATTCAATCCGCTTTCTAACCCTGCACAGTAGGGGATTGAAAGTCCCTCGCCTTTCGAGGCGTGCCAGTTCAAGTCTGGCTTCGGGCACCATTTTATAAAATTCCGTTTTTATAAAAAACTCCTTTAAAATCCTATACTTGGGTCGTTAGCTCAGTCGGTAGAGCAGCGGACTTTTAATCCGTTGGTCGAAGGTTCGAATCCTTCACGACCCACCACTTAGACCAAACTGGCGGTAGAGTGGCGGTAAGATTTCGTAAGCATTCCAAATCTTCTTTCTAAACAGTTTTTCTAGTGGCGGTTATCGACGCACTTCCAACATGCGATTCAGTTATTAAAGTCCGGTAGTTCTTAGTATTTATTTCAAAATATCTGTTTTGAACTTAGTTTATTCGGTCAATAGATGTATGCTGAATACGTAATCGTCTGAAATTCAAATATTTCATTTCTTTCTATCGCCGTCCGATTATCAATAAATAATCTTTATTTTTAAAATAAGAAAATTCTTGACCGTAAATTAAGGCTATTATGATAGAATGCCCGCAATTTTAGGTCAGATAATGAAACTTATGTTCGAGAATATCCGAGTTGTTCTTGTGGAAACTTCACACAGCGGGAATATTGGTTCTGCTGCGCGTGCGATGAAGACTATGGGGTTTTCCCAACTCTATTTAGTTTCACCAAAATTGATAGACGAGCAATCTATCGCACTTTCTGCCGGCGCAGAAGATATTGTGAGAGCCGCGCACATCGTTTCTAGTTTTGATGAAGCAATCGCCGATTGTTCATTAGTGATTGGTACGAGTGCACGTTTGCGTCATCTGCAAAATACTTTGATTGAACCACGAGAATGCAGCGAAAAAGTCGCTGCTCATAACGGAAATGTTGCAATTGTTTTCGGACGCGAACGTGTAGGGTTACATAATGACGAATTGCTCAAATGTCATTATCACCTTACGATTCCGGCAAACCCTGATTATTCATCATTAAATTTGGCGATGGCAGTCCAGTTAATTTGTTATGAATTAAGAATGGAATTATTAACGAAAGAAAATAATGTAATACCGTTTTCTTTGATTGGTGAAATTAATAATACCGACCATCATTATGCGACATCACAAGAAATGGAATATTTTTTCGCACATACGGATCGGGTTTATAAATCTCTTGGATTCATTAAAAATCAAGGCGTTATGCAGAAATTAAGACGTTTATATTTGCGTTCGAATGTTGAAAAAAACGAACTGAATATTTTACGCGGAATGCTAAGTTCGGTTGAAAAACAACTTAATTTGCCCAATATGGATAGTTGACTATTTTAGTCTGATATGTAAACATTGGCGCAACTTTTTTAAGGAAACTTTATGAAACTTACCTCAAAAGGGCGTTATGCAGTAACCGCGATTTTAGATATCGCATTAAATGCGATTAATGGGCCGGTGAGTCTTGCAGATATTTCTGAGCGCCAAAATATTTCACTATCTTATTTAGAACAACTTTTTGCTAAATTACGCCGATGTGGTTTAGTAACAAGTGTTCGTGGTCCGGGTGGCGGTTATAAACTCGGTTTATCTTGTGATCAGATTTCTATCGGAATGGTTATTTCGGCAGTAAATGAAAATATTCACGTTACTAAGTGTTTAGGGCGTGGTAATTGCCAGAATGGCACGGAGTGCTTAACTCATGCGCTTTGGGAAGAATTAAGCAACCGTATTGAAAGTTTTTTAAATGAGATTACGTTAGCAGAGTTGGTTAATAAACGTAATATCAGGCTTGAATCTCATAGTGATTTTGAAAATTTATTGAATCAATAAAGGAAAGTAGCTGTACGAATAACAAAAGTGCGGTTAAATTTTTAATGGTTTATTAGGAGTGAAAATGAAATTACCTATTTATTTGGATTATGCGGCAACTTGCCCGGTGGACGAACGTGTTGCGAAAAAAATGATGGAATTTTTAACCATTGACGGCACCTTCGGTAATCCGGCATCCCGTTCCCATAAATTCGGTTGGCAAGCAGAGGAAGCCGTGGATATTGCACGTAATCAAATTGCCGATTTAATTGGTGCGGATTCTCGAGAAATTGTGTTCACATCAGGTGCAACGGAATCCGATAACTTGGCGATTAAAGGCGCAGCGCATTTTTATCAAACTAAAGGTAAGCATATCATCACTTGTAAAACCGAACATAAAGCGGTACTTGATACTTGTCGTCAGTTAGAACGAGAAGGTTTTGAAGTAACTTATTTAGAACCGGAGTCCGACGGTTTAATCGATTTAGAAAAATTCAAAGCGGCACTTCGTCCGGATACTATCGTGGCATCGATTATGCACGCTAATAATGAAATCGGCGTGGTACAAGACATTAAAGCCATCGGTGAACTTTGTCGTGCAAATAAAACGATTTTTCACGTTGATGCAACACAGGCGGTGGGCAAAGTAGCCATTAATTTAGCGGAATTACCGGTAGATTTACTTTCTATGTCCAGCCATAAACTTTATGGGCCAAAAGGTATAGGTGCGTTATATGTTCGCCGTAAACCGCGCGTGCGTTTGGAAGCGATCATCCATGGCGGTGGCCATGAGCGTGGTATGCGTTCCGGCACATTGCCTGTGCATCAAATTGTAGGAATGGGTGAAGCGTACCGCATTGCAAAAGAAGAAATGGCAACCGAAATGCCACGTTTAAAGGCACTTCGTGATCGTTTATACAACGGCTTAAAAGACATTGAAGAAACCTATGTTAACGGTTCGATGGAACATCGTTTAGATAACAATCTCAACATCAGCTTTAACTATGTAGAAGGTGAATCCTTGATGATGGCACTGCGTGATATCGCCGTTTCTTCAGGTTCGGCTTGTACATCAGCAAGTCTTGAACCTTCTTATGTATTGCGTGCTTTAGGCTTAAATGATGAATTGGCACACAGTTCGATTCGTTTCACCCTCGGTCGTTATACTACTGAAGAAGAAATTGATTACACCATCAACTTAATGAAAGGTGCGGTAGAAAAATTACGTGCGTTGTCTCCGTTATGGGATATGTTTAAAGAAGGTGTAGATCTCAGCACCATTGAATGGTCTGCGCACTAGGAATTTCATTGCTGCCGATTTGCCGAGTATTATCGGCAGCATTTTTCAATCATTTAAGTAAGGAAAGTTAAAATGGCTTATAGTGAAAAAGTAATTGATCATTATGAAAATCCGCGCAATGTCGGAGCGTTGGATAAAAAAGATAGTTCTGTCGGTACCGGAATGGTGGGTGCGCCGGCCTGTGGTGACGTAATGCAGTTACAAATCAAAGTAAACGATAGCGGCATTATCGAAGATGCGAAGTTCAAGACTTACGGTTGCGGATCCGCTATCGCTTCAAGTTCGTTGATTACCGAATGGGTAAAAGGTAAATCCTTAGAAGAAGCGGGAGCAATCAAAAATAGCCAAATTGCCGAAGAATTAGAATTACCGCCGGTAAAAGTGCATTGCTCCATTTTAGCGGAAGATGCAATCAAAGCGGCAATTGCGGATTACAAAGCGAAACAAGGCGAATAATACAATAAAAAGTGCGGTAAAAATGACCGCACTTTTACTGATCGTAGGGGAAGTATGAGCATTACATTAACAGAAAAAGCCGCACAGCGTGTAAAAGCTTTTTTGGATAATCGCGGTAAAGGTATTGGCTTACGTCTGGGGGTGAAAACTTCAGGCTGTTCGGGCTTAGCATACGTCTTGGAATTTGTTGATGTGCTGAATGATGAGGATCAAGTGTTTGAACAACATGGTGTAAAGATCATCGTCGATCCCAAAAGCTTGGTTTATCTTAATGGCATTGAGTTGGATTATGTAAAAGAAGGGTTAAATGAAGGCTTTAAATATAATAATCCGAACGTTAAAGAATCTTGCGGTTGCGGTGAAAGTTTTCACGTTTAAGGTGACATATCATGTTCAATCCTTTTGAAATTTTTGATTTACCCGTTGATTTTCAACTCGATATGCAAGCCTTAAATGCACGTTATCTGGAACTGCAAAAGACGTTGCACCCTGATAATTTTGCCTCTGCAAGTGCGGTAGAACAACGTATTGCAATGCAGAAATCGACTGAAGTGAATGATGCCTTAAAAACGTTAAAAGATCCGATTTTGCGTGCTGAAGCGATAATTGCGCTGAATACCGGAAATCAGCAAGATCTTGAGCAAAAAAGCACGCAAGATGTGGCGTTTTTAATGCAACAGTTACAATGGCGGGAACAATTAGAAGAATTTGAAATGCAAAAAAATGAGCGGGCGTTAGCTGCTTTTGCAAAAGAAATCAAATTAGAAACGCAGAAATTATTAACCGCACTTTCTGAAAATCTCCAAATGCAACAATGGCAATTGGCGGCGCAAATATGTGATAAATTACGCTTTATACGTAAACTAACAGAAGAAATCGAACGCATAGAAGAGCGTTTTTTTGAGCTTTAAAGTGCGGTTAAAATTTCCCGTATTTTTTAACGATATAGTCTATAAATTATGCAAACTCTCGAACAACTAACCGATTCTGAACGTTCCGCATGGCCAACACTTTCCCAATGGATTGAGTTGGCGCGGAATGATTGTCTGGTCATCAAAAAAGATCAATCCAGTGCCGGGCGTGAGCTTTTCACTATGCAAATGCCGACTTCATCGCCAATGGGGGCGGTGATTTATGAAACCGGTGGCATTTTGATTCATTATGGATGGTTGCGAATTTTAGGTTCCGGTAGTTTTAAATTGCCTCGCGGCTTAATGGATTGGAATTTTAGTAAGTCTTTCACTGAATCAGGCGAAAAACCAAAATATTTATTGGTTGCAGACGATGTCATCGGTGGCTATTTTGCATTAAATGGCGGTTCATTAGGTGAACATCTTGGAAAAATTTACTATTTTTCACCGAAAGATTTAAGTTGGCATAACTTAAATTTCACCTATACGGAATTTTTGTCTTGGGTATTAAACGGTGATCTTGAGGCTTTCTATCAAGGACTATTTTGGCAAGGTTGGCAAGAGGATGTGAAACAATTAGATGGTAATCAGATTTTTGTGTTTATGCCTGATTTAGCGGAAGATAAAAATACGCTAATTGACCAACGACAAAAACGTGAAGTGAATATCGAAACCCATTATAAAGCCGCCTTTGCAGAGAAAGAAAAATTTGAGATGGCGTATTCTGTCGCATAATTAATGAAGAAATAGAAAAGAAATATTATGGCATTATTACAAATTGCAGAACCGGGGCAAACTGCTGCACCGCATCAACATCGTTTGGCGGTCGGGATCGATTTAGGGACAACAAATTCTTTGGTAGCGGCAGTGCGCAGCGGTCAAGCGACAATCTTAAATGATGAGCGGGAGCGAAGCCTTACGCCTTCAGTCGTGTATTACGGTAAAACGGCGAACGGCGAAAATGAAAAACAGGTTGGGGTAGATGCCTTCAAGCATGCTTCTTCCGATCCTCAGAATACGATTATTTCGGTAAAACGTTTAATCGGTCGTAGTCTTGCCGATGTACGAACCCGTTATCCATCGCTCCCTTATGAATTTAAAGCAAGTGAAAACGGCTTACCCTTAATAGTGACGGCTCAGGGGCAAAAAAGCCCAATAGAAGTCTCTGCCGATATTCTTGCGCGTTTAAATCATATTGCCGAGCAGCGTTTAGGGGGGGAACTTTCCGGTGTGGTGATCACCGTACCGGCGTATTTCGATGATGCACAGCGTCAAAGCACCAAAGACGCCGCACGTTTAGCCGGTTTAAATGTATTACGCTTATTGAATGAACCCACGGCAGCCGCTGTCGCTTATGGTTTAGATAGCGGACAAGAAGGGGTAATTGCCGTATATGATTTAGGTGGCGGCACGTTTGATATTTCTATTTTGCGTCTATCCAAAGGCGTATTTGAAGTTTTGGCAACTGCCGGTGATACCGCATTAGGCGGTGATGATTTCGATCATTTAATTGCGGGTTGGGTGTCGCAGCAAACTCAATGTCAAGCACAAAATGCGAATCAACAGCGTGAGCTTCTAACCCTTGCAAATCAAGCTAAAATTGCTCTGAGTAATGCGCAAAGTGCGGTCATTTCTTGGCTGGATTTTTCAGTTGAGATTACGCGTGACCAATTTAATGAATTAATTTACGGGCTTGTTAAACGCTCATTACTGACTTGTCGCCGTGCTTTAAAAGATGCCAATGTGGAAGCTGATGAAGTGCAGGAAGTCGTAATGGTCGGCGGTTCAACACGTGTACCTTATGTTCGTGAACAGGTAGGCGAGTTTTTTGGTAAAACACCATTGACTTCTATTGACCCGGATAAAGTGGTTGCGCTTGGGGCGGCGATTCAGGCGGATATTTTGGTGGGCAATAAAACGGAAGCAGATATGTTATTGCTTGATGTCGTGCCACTGTCTTTAGGCATTGAAACGATGGGCGGATTAGTGGAAAAAATTATTCCGCGTAATACCACAATTCCCGTTGCCCGAGCGCAAGAATTCACCACTTTCAAAGACGGGCAAACCGCGATGACCGTTCATGTAGTGCAAGGTGAACGGGAGCTTGTTGAGGACTGTCGTTCTTTAGGTCGTTTTACTTTACGTGGCATTCCGCCGATGGCAGCCGGCGCGGCACATATCCGTGTGACTTATCAAGTGGATGCTGACGGCTTGCTAAGTGTTACGGCAATGGAAAAATCGACCAAAGTGCAGGCTTCTATTCAAATTAAACCTTCTTACGGTTTGACGGATGAAGAAGTGACGGCAATGATTAAATCTTCTTTTGATAATGCTCAAGAAGATTTACAAGCGCGTGAACTCGCAGAACAGCGTGTAGAAGCCGAAAGAGTGATTGAAAGTGTTATTGCCGCCTTGCAAGCCGATGGTGCGGAATTGCTTAGCACGGAAGAATTTCATCAGATCGAGGCCATATTAAAGCAGCTCATTGATGTAAAACAAGGTGCGGATCGTGATGCGATTGCACAAGGGATTAAAGCATTGGACGTGGCGACACAGGAATTTGCGGCACGCAGAATGAATGCGTCAATTAATAAAGCCCTTAGCGGTAAGAATGTCGCAGAAATTGAGAAACCGTAAAGTGCGGTCACAAAATCGTTAGATTTTGAACGTTGGCTTTGCCAACAGTGTCGTTAGACATAGCAATCGTTTAAAACGATTGCGTATAAATTTTAAATTATTTTGAGGAAAGTATTATGCCAAAAGTTATTTTTTTACCGAATGATGAATTTTGTCCGGAAGGTATGGTGGTGGATGCCGCCGCCGGCGATAACCTACTTGAAGTGGCACACAATGCCGGAGTAGAAATTCATCACGCTTGTGACGGCTCTTGCGCCTGTACGACTTGCCACGTCATTATCCGCGAAGGTTTTGACTCCTTAAATGAAACCAGTGATCAAGAAGAAGATATGCTGGATAAGGCTTGGGGCTTAGAAATGGACAGTCGCCTTTCTTGTCAATGTGTTGTCGGAGATGAAGATCTGGTCGTGGAAATTCCAAAATATAATCTTAATCATGCAAATGAGGCGGCACATTAATGAAGTGGACTGATGCCCAACTAATCGCAGAAGAATTATACGATCGTAATCCGGAACTTGATCCGAAAACGGTTCGTTTTACGGATTTACATCAATGGATTTGCGAATTAGACGATTTTGATGATGATCCGCAGAAATCTAATGAAGCAATTCTTGAAGCCATTTTGCTAAAATGGTTGGAAGAATATGAAGATTAGTGTTTAAAATTATTGAAATAAAACCGCCTTGAATTTTCTAGGCGGTTTTGTTGTAGAAAGTGCGGTCAATTTTTCGATTATTTTAATTTCGCTAATGGCGTAATTACACCCTCTTTCACCTCAAACAATCCCGATGTTTTCACTTGCATTTCTTTTAGTTGTCTTTGGGTAATGGCTGTTACAAACACTTGTGAATTACTTTGCTGTAAGCGTTCTGCAAGCAGGGCGCGTTTGAATTGATCCAACTCGGAAGCGAAATCATCAATTAAGAAAATGCAGGAACGCTGTTTTTCTTTCATTAAATGCTCCCCTTGAGCAAGGCGTAAGGCGCACATTAGCAATTTTAATTGACCGCGTGAAAGCACATCTTCTACCGGTAATCCATTGGCTTTAAAACGAAAATCGGCCTTTTGAGGACCGGAAAAGGTATAACCTAAGGATTTATCACGCTCAAAATTTTGGAGAAGCAAATCGCCATATTCGGTATTTTTATCCCAACCTTGATGAAAATTTACGTTAATTTCTAACTCCGGTAAAAATAATCGACAGGTTTGTTCTATTTCAGGGCGTAATGCTTCGGCATATTCGGCTCGCCAATCACTGACTTGATGTGCGAGTTTTGCCAATTCAATATCCCACACTTTTATCGCTTCATAAGGTTGAAACTGATTCAGGGCTGCATTTCGTTGTTTTAACAAACGATTGAGGTTGCCCCAAGCGGAATGGAAGTGGAGATGATGGTGAAATAGTCCCCAATCTAGAAAAGCTCGGCGATAACTTGGGCCGCCGTTTAATAGCGTTAAACCTTCCGGAGTGATAAGTTGCATAGGGAGCAAGTGAGCAAGATCAGCGATTTTATTGCCGTCTTCACCATTGATTTTTACGAGGGTATTTCCTTGTCGTGGCTTCTGTAATCCGACTGACCATTGGTGTTGCCCTTCTTGTATTTGTCCGAAAAGCGTAAAGTGAGGTTCATCATAAGAAATAATACGATTTGTGACCGCACTTTTAAAAGAACGTCCGTGACCTAAATAAAAAATCGCTTCAAGTAAGCTGGTTTTTCCGCTACCGTTGTTTCCCACCAAAAAGTTAAAGCCGTGATCCAATTCCAGATCCACGGCATTTAGATTTCTAAATTTTTCAACAGATAAGCGGGTAATGGCCATCTTACAGACGCATTGGCATTATGACATATTCGCTGCTGCTATCTTCACAATTTTCAATTAAGCAGCTTGATGAGGCATCCGTTAAGCGAATACGTACTAGTTGGCATTTTAGTGCGTTTAATACATCCAAAATATAAGTGACGTTGAAACCCACTTCTAATTCCTCACCGGAGTAGGCGACATCGACAATCTCTTCCGCAACTTCGTGTTCCGGGTTAGAGGCGGTTATTTTGAGTTGGTTTTCACTTAAATTTAAGCGAACGCTACGTACCCGTTCATTAGAAAGAATTGAAGCACGAACAAAAGCTTGCTTTAAAGATTCCCAATTACCTTCCACGATTTTTGTCGCATTACGTGGTAGCACGCGGCGATAATCAGGGAAGCGACCATCGATGAGCTTTGATGTAAAAACAATGTGATTAAGGTGAATACGGAGGTTATTTGTGCCAATTTGCAAACGTGCAGGTTCGTCACTACTTTCCAACAGGCGGTTTAGCTCTAAGACCCCTTTACGTGGCAAGATGACGGCGTGATTTTGTAATTCTTGCTCTAACGGGATCGTGCAAACGGCAAGGCGATGCCCATCGGTCGCCACGGTGCGAAGTAAGTTGCCTTCCGTTTCAAATTTCATACCGTTTAAGAAATAACGTGCATCTTGGTTAGCCATAGAAAATTGGGTGGCTTCTATCAAACGGCGTAATGTATTTTGCGGTAAGGCAAAATCCACTTCCGATTGCCAATCGGTTAAATTAGGATATTCCTCTGCGGGTAGGGTTGTGAGGTTAAATTTGCTTCTTCCGGATTGTATAATTGCCCTATCTTCTTCAAAGGTAACGGTAATTTCAAATTCGTCCGATAAAGTGCGGCAAATATCAAGGAATTTTTTTGCCGGAATAGTGAAAGTACCATTATCGGAGGACGAAGAAAGCTGTGTTTGACTGGAAAGTTCTACTTCTAAATCCGTACCGGTGATCGTTAATCGATTATCTTCAATATGGAGTAATACGTTGTTTAACACAGGAATATTCGGGCGGCCGCTTAATACGCCACAAACTTGCTGTAAAGGTTTTAATAGATTTTCTCTTGAAATACTAAATTGCATGATAGCTCCTTATGCAGATAAGGTTCGAATTAAATTCGCCCAATCTTCTTGAATACTGTTATCTTTTTCACGGAATTTGGGAACTTCACGGCAAGCGTTGAGAACGGTGGTGTGATCCCGATCAAATGCCCGTCCGATTTCCGGCAAACTGCGGTTTGTCAGTTCTTTGGCGAGTGCCATTGCGATTTGGCGTGGACGTGTAACAGAACGTTGGCGACTTTTGGATTTTAAATCCGATACTTTGATTCGATAGTATTCCGCCACGGTTTTTTGAATGTTGTCAATGGTAACCAAACGTTCTTGCAAAGCGAGAATGTCTTTTAAGGTTTCACGCACAAAATCAATATTGATTTCACCGCCTCTAAAGTCTTGCATTGCTTTTACACGATTGAGCGCACCTTCAAGTTCACGTACATTGGTGCGTAAGCGCTGTGCAATGAAAAATGCCACTTCTTCCGGTAAATACATTTGATGTTCTTCGGCTTTTTTCAACAAAATAGCAACACGTGTTTCTAAATCAGGCGGCTCAATGGCAGTGGTTAAGCCCCAACCGAAACGTGATTTTAGACGTTCTTCAATTTTTTCAATTTCTTTGGGATAGCGATCAGAGGTTAAAATAATTTGTCGACCGGTTTCAAATAAGTTATTGAAAATATGGAAAAACTCTTCTTGGGTTTTTTCTTTTTCAGCAAAGAATTGAATGTCGTCCACAAGTAATGCATCTAAGGAACGGTAGAACTTTTTAAATTGTTCCATATTGTTATCGCGCATCGCCTTTACCATATGCTGCATAAAATTGTTCGCGTGAATATAAAGAACGCGCGCATTGGGTTTATTCGCTAAAATACCATTACCGATGGCATGCAATAAGTGAGTTTTACCTAATCCTGTTCCTCCATACAGAAAGAACGGGTTTGCGGCGGCTTCACCCGGTGCTTGTGCCAGTTTCTGCCCTACGGCACGCGCAAGTTGGTTTGATTTACCTTCGACAAAGTTTTCAAATAAATGCTTGGTGTTGAGATGGGATTCAAATTTCACCGCTTTTTCAATTTTAGGCTCAAAACTGACCGCACTTTCCGATAACTGAGGCATTGTTGGGGAAATCGGTGCCGATTTAGGCGTAGGTTTCACCCCTTCTTTTAAGATAATCTGTAAATTGGGGTTTTGCGCAAGCGCTTGGCAAATTTGATGAATTTGCGCTAAATAATGGGTTTCAACCCATCCTTTTACAAACATATTGGACGCATAAAGGATAATTTGATCGTTAGAGATAATATCTGCCTGTAAAGGGCGTAGCCAAGTACTTAAATCGGTGGCGGAAACTTGATCTTGTAATTGAGAAAGGCAATCTTGCCAAAGATTGGAAAGGCTCACGATAAATTATCCTTAGTTATTTTTGCTTGTAATATGCTTCTATCCGTTATCTGAAGCATGTCAAAGTGCGGTACAAAATTGGGTACAATTTTACAATAAATACGAAAGAAAATCTAAAAAAATAGGGTTGACAGGGGATTATTTGAACTCCGTAATCACAGATATAAGAAGCTTTTTTTGTTTTTTAGATAAGCCTTTTATGAGGTTCGATAGTATTTCATCGACATCGTATTCTTGTTCTTCGAGTCCATATCTTAACCATTCGGGGCTAATGTTTAACCAATTTGCTAAGGTTTGTAATTTATCTTTAGAGGGAATAGCCAATCCATTCAGCCATTTATGAACGGCTTGCTGTGTAACCGGTTCATTGGGGTGCTGAAGATTAAATTTTATTGCTATTTGGCTTGTTTTATAGCCTTTTGGATAAGCCGAATTTAGTGCAAGTCTCAAACGTTCACTAAATTGTTCGCGTTCTGTTTTGATTTCCATGCTTGAAATTATGATTCAATCAAAAAAATCATTGAAAACTATTTTGGTTTATTTTAAACTGAATTGGTTTAAATTTGATTTAAACAATATCTTTTCTTATTTCATTAGTAATTAGAGGTTTATATGAAACGAAAAAATCTTTTTTATGGAGTACTTTTTGTATCTATGTGTATATTGGGTGGCTGTGCTGAGTTAAAATCAATGGCAGGTGATGTAGCTACTTCAGCAAAAGATAGTGCTGTGATGAGAGCTAAAGCAGAAGCCAGCGTAAGAGCATCGGAAGCAACCGGTAAGATATTAGGTTCAAAATATTAGGTCAAAGAATGAAGAAAAATTAAGGATGGTAATGTTTAACCATCCTTTTTTTTAGCATAATGAAATAGATACTGAGAAAGTATAGCTTATAGATTTTTAAACTTGAGATTTTGTCTGAAATCCGTATAATCGCCCCGATTTTTAAAGGAATGGAAATTCGTTTTACGAAAATCCATTTCTTTGTTTGACGTAAGCCCGATTTATAAGTAAAATCGCGCTCTATTTTTATAACTCTTGTTTTGGATTCAAAACACTAAAACATTTCTGACTTAGGTAGATTACAATGAAACGTACATTTCAACCTTCTGTATTAAAACGTAGCCGTACTCACGGTTTCCGCGCTCGTATGGCAACAAAAAACGGCCGTCAAGTTTTAGCTCGTCGTCGTGCTAAAGGTCGTAAAAGTTTATCTGTATAATCGCTGTAGTTAGTGGTTAAGCTAAACTTTTCTAGGGAGTTACGTTTGTTAGCTCCCTCCCAATTCAAATATGTCTTCGAACAGCCGTTTCGAGCCAGCACTCCTGAAATCACTATTCTAGCCCGAAGAAATAATCTTGAGCATCCCCGCTTGGGTCTGACCGTTGCCAAAAAACATTTAAAACGTGCACATGATCGCAATAGAATAAAGCGTTTGGTGCGGGAAAGTTTTCGTTTATCGCAACATCGTCTTCCTGCTTACGATTTTGTTTTTGTGGCAAAGGGGGGAATTGGCAAGCTTGATAATGCAACGTTTTATCAGACACTGGAAAAATTATGGATGCGACACGTTCGTTTGGCGCAAAAATCTTAATTGGCTTAATTCGTGTTTATCAGGTTACCATTAGTCCTCTAATCGGTCCCCGTTGTCGATTTGTACCAAGTTGTTCGTGTTATGGCATTGAGGCATTAAAAACGCACGGTGCGTTAAAAGGTGGTTGGCTTACATTAAAACGTGTATTAAAATGTCACCCTTTGAACGCCGGTGGATTCGATCCCGTTCCGCCGAAGATTAATAATAACGATGAGAAAAAATAATGGACTCAAGACGTAGCCTATTAGTGTTAGCACTAATTTTTATTTCTTTCCTTGTTTATCAGCAATGGCAAATGGATAAAAATCCTCCCCCGCCGGTAGCTGAACAAACGGTTTCAATGACTTCAGATGTCCCTGCAAGTTCTTCTTCATCCGGTCAAATTGCGACGGATTCACAAATTAAAGGCCGCCTTATTACTTTAGAAAATGATGTTTTCCGCTTGAAAGTGGATACATTGGGTGGTGATGTGGTGAGTTCCGAATTATTAAAATATGATGCGGAATTAGATTCTAAGACGCCTTTTGTGCTGTTAAAAGATTCTCCGGAACACGTATATATTGCACAAAGCGGTTTGATTGGTAAAAACGGTATTGATACAAAATCAGCTCGTGCGCAATATCAAATTGAAGGCGATAGTTTTAAACTGGCGGAAGGTCAGGATTCGCTTTCTGTGCCGTTAGTTTTTGAAAAAGACGGTGTAAGCTATCAAAAAGTATTTGTTTTAAAACGTGGCAGCTATGATGTGGGCGTGGATTACAAAATCAATAACCAAAGTGGCGAAGCGATTGAAGTTGAGCCTTATGGTCAGTTAAAACATACGCTTGTAGAAAGCTCCGGTAACGTAGCTATGCCGACTTATACCGGCGGAGCCTATTCTTCCTCCGAAACCAATTACAAAAAATACAGTTTCTCCGATATGAAAGATGCAAATCTTTCAATTAATACCAAGGCTGGTTGGGTAGCTGTGTTACAGCACTATTTTGTGTCTGCATGGATTCCGAATCAAGATGTCGATAATCAATTTTATACCATTACCGATAGCAAAAATAATGTTGCTTCCATCGGTTATCGTGGTTCAATCGTGACAATTCCGTCCGGCGCACAAGAAACCATTTCCAGCACTTTATGGACAGGACCGAAACTTCAGAACGAAATGGCAAAAGTGGCAAATCACTTGGACTTAACCGTTGATTATGGCTGGGCTTGGTTTATTGCGAAGCCATTATTCTGGCTATTGACCTTTATTCAAAGTATCGTGTCTAACTGGGGCTTGGCGATTATCTGTGTGACTATTGTGGTGAAGGCTATTTTATATCCATTGACTAAAGCACAATATACTTCTATGGCGAAAATGCGTATGTTGCAACCGAAAATGCAGGAAATGCGTGAACGTTTCGGTGATGATCGTCAACGTATGAGCCAAGAAATGATGAAACTTTATAAAGAAGAAAAAGTAAATCCGTTAGGCGGTTGTCTGCCTATTCTTCTTCAAATGCCAATTTTCATCGCATTATATTGGACGTTTATGGAAGCGGTGGAACTTCGTCACGCCCCGTTCTTTGGTTGGATTCAAGATTTATCCGCACAAGATCCGTATTATATTCTGCCAATCTTAATGGGGATTTCTATGTACTTGTTGCAAAAAATGTCGCCGACACCGGTGGCTGATCCGATGCAACAAAAAGTGATGAATTTTATGCCGTTGATCTTTATGTTTTTCTTCCTTTGGTTCCCGGCAGGGCTAGTGCTTTATTGGTTAGTATCTAACTTAATCACTATCGTACAACAGCAATTAATCTACCGTGGATTAGAGAAAAAAGGATTACACTCCAGTAAGAAATAAGAATCAAAAAAGCACCTAATAGGTGCTTTTTTATTGCCAACTAAAGCCGTCTTTATGAAAGAAAGCTTTACTATAGCTTTTGTCTGGCTATAGTAAAAAGTGCGGTTAAAAAACTCATTATTATGTAGCAGTTGCACAAAGAGAATTTTATTTCCAATCTTTATCGGGAGTAGGGTTCGTTAGCCGTAGGAGTAATATACCATTTCATCTGTCGGTGAGTTGCAGCTTCGCCTAACGCCCCCTACAATGGTTTGTGCAACTGCTACATAATGCCGAAAAAACTTTAATTTTTCCAACCGCACTTTATTGTTTTTAGCGTTTAAACATTCCCCCTAGCTTGCCGAGACCGCCCATACCGCCGCCCATTAGACCTTGCATTCCACGCATCATTTTTGACATACCGCCTTTGCGCATTTTTTTCATCATTCTTTGCATTTCATCAAATTGTTTGAGTAATTTGTTTACATCTTGCACTTGTGTGCCGGAACCTAATGCAATGCGGCGGCGGCGAGAGCCTTTAATGATGTCAGGATTGGCACGCTCTTTTAGCGTCATAGAATTTATGATGGCTTCCATTTTTATGAACATTTTGTCATCTACTTGATTTTTTACGTGATCCGGTAAATTTTTTGCGCCGGGTAGTTTTTCCAACATAGACATCATTCCGCCCATTTTTTTCATTTCGACAAGCTGTTCGCGGAAATCATCTAAGGTGAAAGTGTCCCCTTTTTTGAATTTTTGCGCGATTTTTTCCGCTTTTTCGCGATCAACGGAACGCTCAAGATCTTCGATAAGCGACAGCACATCACCCATACCAAGAATACGGGAAGCTACACGATCCGGATGGAATGGTTCTAGGGCTTCGGTTTTTTCGCCAACCCCTAAAAATTTGATCGGCTTACCGGTAATTTGACGAATCGATAACGCCGCTCCGCCACGTGCATCACCATCTACTTTGGTTAGAATAACTCCGGTTAATGGCAAGGCTTCATTGAAGGCTTTGGCGGTGTTTGCCGCATCTTGACCTGTCATAGCATCCACGGTGAATAGTGTTTCAATCGGGTTCAATGCCGTATGGATTTGTTTAATTTCCTCCATCATTTCGCTATCAACGTGTAAGCGACCGGCAGTATCCACAATGAGTACATCGTAGAATTTAAGTTTTGCATCGGCAAGGGCTGCTTTGGCAATATCTACCGGATTTTGTTTTACATCAGACGGGAAAAAATCGACGCCTACGGACTGTGCCAAGGTTTCAAGTTGTTTGATAGCAGCAGGGCGATATACGTCAGCCGATACGACCAATACTTTCTTTTTATGACGTTCGCGTAAGAATTTGGCGAGCTTTCCAACGCTGGTCGTTTTACCTGCCCCTTGTAAACCTGCCATTAGGATTACCGCCGGCGGTTGGGTGGCAAGATTTAAACTTTCGTTGGATTCTCCCATGGCTTTTTCAAGCTCACGCTGAACAATTTTTAAGAACTCTTGTCCCGGCGTTAAACTTTTATTGACTTCTTCACCAAGCGCACTTTCTTTCACTTTAGCGATAAATTCACGAACCACCGGCAATGCCACATCCGCTTCCAATAATGCCATACGCACTTCACGCAGTGTCTCTTTAATGTTTTCTTCAGTCAGGCGCCCTTTGCCTGTAATATTGCGTAGTGTTTTTGAGAGGCGATCGGAGAGATTCCCAAACATAATATATCCTGTTTTTTATCCAAAAAATTGCTGTGATTATACCGAATTTTGGGCGTTTTTCATCATTTCAAATAAATTTATAGCGAATCCTCGATGAGAACGGTAAAATACGAATTATTCCTAATAAGCGAGAGTAAATTATGTGGTTTGCTGTTTTTTCGATACTTTTTTATTTAGCGAGCGTTTTAATGATTCTGCCGTTGCTTAATTCCGCAGATAAAGCGCAATACCGTCCGAGAAAAATGCCGTTTTTTTTGACCGCACTTACGGGCATTATTTTTCACGCGGCAAGTCTTTATCCTTCGTTGCGGGAACTGGCGCAATTACACACCTTTACCCTTGTAGAAATCAGTTCATTGATGAGTGTGAGCATTGCGGCGTTGGCGGTATTGGCAATGTTGGTCGTTAATTCGATTTGGTTTTTATTGCCGATTGTATTTTCTTTCTCCGTTCTTAATCTCATTTTGGCGACATTTATGCCAAGCCATCTTATCCGCTTGTTAAATCAAGATTCGGCGATGTTATTTCACATTGGTTTGTCGATTTTTACGTATTCCGTTTGTGTCATCGCAACCCTTTATGCGATTCAGATAGCTTGGATTGATCGCAGTCTCAAAGCCAAAAAAACCGCCTTTTCGGCTGTGATGCCTTCATTAATGACAGTGGAACGTCATTTTGCCCATTTATTTGCAACAGGGGAGTTGCTGCTGACTTTAACATTAATTTCAGGCGTTTATTATTCTATGAATGCGTTAACCGTGGAAAATATTCACAAAGGCGTCTTTTCGTTTTTAGCCTGGCTTGTGTTTGGAATAGCGCTTTTGGGGCATTGGAAATTCGGCTGGCGCGGAAAAAGGATGATTATTTACGCTATTTCAGGTATTATCTTACTCACGATTGCTTATTTCGGCAGTCGATTAATTTAAAATAAGGGCGAACCGATATGTTCGCCTTTATCGTCAGATGATTTTATATTGTAGCGGAGATGCCGTTATCAATTGCTGACACTCAATGTTCCGTAGAGTGATTGAAACAAGGTTTCAGGCACAAATATTAAAAGTGTCCTACGGGTTATGATTAATCAACAAAAGGATTTCCCCTTGGATAGTATCCCCCTTAGTAGTTTATTTATTACTCTCATCATTTGTTTAGTTCTCTCTGCCTATTTTTCCGGTTCAGAAACAGGGTTGCTTTCTCTTAATAAATATCGCTTACGTTTTCTTTCCGAACAAGGTAATAAAGGTGCGAAAAAAGCCGAAAAATTGCTTGAAAACCCCGATACCTTGCTAAGTTTTATCCTTATTTTTAATAACCTTGTGAATATTAGTGCTTCCGCCATTGCAACCATGATCGGTATGCGCTTATATGGTGATGTCGGTGTAGCGATCGCAACAGGGCTACTTACCTTTATTATGTTAGTATTTTCCGAAATCTTTCCGAAAACCGTTGCGGCAATGCATCCGGAAAAAGTGAGTTTGTTTTCAAGCCATATTTTGACGATTTTGTTAAAAGTTTTTTATCCGATCGTGTGGCTAATGAATATTTTTACCAAATTACTTATGCGCCTTGTCGGTTTAAAGCCGGATATGCAAAAACAAGTGATTAGCCGTGAAGAATTAAGAAGCATTGTGACAGAAGCCGGAGAAGCCACACCGGATGAACAGCACCCGCAAATGTTGCTTTCCATTCTTGATATGGAGACGGTGACGGTAGATGATATTATGGTTCCACGCAATGAAATCGGCGGTATTGATATTGATGATGATTGGAAAGCAATTATGCGCCAGCTTAATCACGCCGCTCACAACCGAGTGGTGCTTTATAAAGGCAGCCTTGATGAACAAGTACTCGGTATCTTGCGTGTGCGTGAAGCATTCCGTTTATTATTGGAAAAAAATGAATTTACTAAGGAAACATTAATTCGAGCTGCGGATGAAGTGTATTTTATTCCGGAAGGTACACCGTTAAAAACTCAGCTTGCGAATTTCCGAGCCAATAAAGAACGTATCGGCTTAGTGGTGGATGAATACGGTGACATCAAAGGTTTGGTGACGTTAGAAGACATTTTGGAAGAAATTGTGGGTGAGTTTACGACTTCCACCGCGCCAACCATTGATGAAGAAGTTACGCAACAATCTGACGGTTCAATGATTATTGATGGCTCGGCAAATCTACGTGATCTCAACAAGATGTTCGGTTGGGAACTAGACACGGAAGATGCCCGAACTTTTAACGGTTTGATTCTTGAACATTTAGAAGAGATTCCCGATGAAGGCACGGTTTGCGAAATCGAAGGTTTGCAAATTACGATTTTAGAAGTCGCAGATAATATGATTAAGCAAGCGAAAGTCGTGAAACTTTAATCTAAAAAAACACGAAAAAATTTAACCGCACTTTGGTCTGCACCCCAAAAGTTGGGCAATCGACCCGACAGATTAAGGTGCGGATTTTTATGGGGAAAATTCAACGGCACTTAAATTAAACATCGTCAAAACGAGACTTAACGACCAATTGGGTATTCGAGAAACGGCTGAACGCTACATATCCAAGCCCTGAATATTTGCCTTAAATGTTATTTATTCGCTAAGATTACCGCTCTTGTCGGAGCTTGATAGCCCTCAATGGTTTTACTGTGATCATTCGGATCTAAGAAATCAATTAGGCTTTCATTTTCTAACCAATCGGTTTTGCGTTGTTCTTCAAGTGTCGTGGCAGCCACGTCAACACAGCGCACGTTGCTAAAACCGACTTTTTCTAGCCAGTTTATTAATGCCGGCACAGATGGAATAAAATAGACGTTTTTCATTTTTGCGTAGCGATCTGTCGGAACAAGAACCGTATTTGTATCGCCATTCACCACGAGGGTTTCCAGCACTAATTCCCCGCCTTTTTTCAGCTGATTTTTTAATTGTGTCAAATGATCCAAGGGGGATTTTCGATGGTAAAGCACTCCCATAGAGAACACCGTATCAAAGGCGGCGAGCGGTTGCATTTGTTCGATACCTAAAGGAATGAGATTTGCCCGGCGATCATGATTAAGTAGCTTACGAACCGCCTCAAATTGGCAAAGGAAAAGTTCTGTCGGATCGATTCCTACCACCGTTTTTGCACCTTCACCGACCATACGCCACATATGATAGCCGCTGCCGCAACCGACATCTAAAATAACACGATCTTTTAACGGCGCGAGATGGGGAAGAACGCGATCCCATTTAAAATCAGAACGCCATTCACAATCCAGATGAATATCAAATAAATGATAAGGACCTTTTCGCCATGGCATAAGTTGTTTCAAATGATGAATAATTCGCTGTTTTTCACCTTCGGAAAGAGGCAAAGTGCGGTCGGATTTTACCGCGTTTTTTAAATCGATCCTGTCAGCCTGTAAATCAGGCAGAAAATCCACAACTTTTGACCATTTGGCATAATCGCCGTGCGTTTGTTTTTCCCATTCTTTTAATTGAAGAGGGAGCGTTTCCAACCAATGGGAAAGCGGACCTATGGCAATTTTTTGATAAAAAGGGCGAAAATCAATCATTTGGCTTCCTTATAAGCTTTTTCCGCTTTATTGAAGGTTTCAATCACAGCTTGTGGCGGTTCGGTGGAAACGAGTGAAACGATAAGAATGGATAAGCTGCTAAATAAAAATCCCGGGATCATTTCATAGATTTTAAACCAGTCGCTTTCCACCGGAATAATGGCTTTCCATGAGAAAACGGTGATTGCGCCGACCAGCATTCCCGCCATTGCGCCTGAAGCGGTCATACGTTTCCAAAAGAGCGAAAAGAGGACAACCGGCCCGAATGCACTGCCGAACCCCGCCCAAGCAAACTCAACGAGTTTTAATACTTTGCTGTTTTCATCTTGGGCTATCCAAATCGCAATGAGGGCAATTACCAACACCATTAATCGCCCTAACCAAACGAGTTCTTTTTCCGAGGCTTTAGGTCGAATAAAACCTTTATAAAAATCTTCCGTTACAGAGCTGGAGGAAATTAATAATTGCGCGCTTAGCGTACTCATTACCGCAGCTAAAATCGCAGAAAGTAAAATACCGGCAATCCACGGATTAAATAATAATTTTGCCAATTCGATAAATACTTGCTCGGATTCGTGATTCACCGTGCCGGCAACGCTTGGATTGGCGAAGAAATAAGGAATGGCGAAGAACCCGATACCAATTGCCCCACCAAGGCAAAGTATCATCCAAGTTATACCGATACGACGTGCTTTTATAAGGGATTTTACCGAATAAGCCGCCATAAAACGTGCGAGTATGTGCGGTTGACCGAAATAACCTAACCCCCACGCAGCAAGACTTAATAAACCTAGCGGGGTTGTTGAGGTAAATAGATCGGTAAAATCCTTATTTGCCGCCATTTCCGCTTGGTCTAATATTGCCGAAAATTGTGTCGTATCCCCGATACTGATTAGAACGAAAACAGGGGTGAGGATCAACGCGAAGATCATCAATGTGGCTTGAATGGTATCCGTCCAACTTACCGCCAAGAAACCTCCGATAAATGTGTAAGCAATGGTTGCCGCTGCGCCAAACCAAAGTGTGGTTGAATATTCCACCGAAAAAAGATTTTGGAAAAGTTTTGCTCCGGCAACGACACCCGAGGCACAGTAAATGGTGAAGAAAACTAAAATAATTGTCGCAGACAGCATTTTCAGCAATTGATGCGAAGCCCCGAAGCGGTGATGAAAATATTCCGGCAATGTTAGCGCATTATGATTAAATTCGGTATAAACACGTAATCTGCCTGAAACAAGAAGCCAGTTAAAATAAGCACCGAGTATTAATCCGATGGCAATCCAGCCTTCTACTAAACCGGATAAATACACGGCACCGGGTAAGCCCATTAGTAACCAGCCCGACATATCGGATGCACCGGCTGACATTGCCGTGACAAAACTGCCTAAACGGCGACCGCCTAAAATGTAATCGGATAAATTATTTGTGTAATGATAAGCAAGCACACCGATAAGCAACATCCCGATAATATAAATCGTGAATGTGATCAGTGTCGGGTCAAAAACAAACATCAATATAACCCCAAAAAAAGTATCGAAAATTTGAGAAAGCTCGCATTTTATCTTATTTAAGTCTATTATTCTATTCCTTAAAAAAGGAGATACAGAGACAACAAAATGGATGCGGTAGAATTATTAATGAACGTTACACCGAATGAAACCCGAATAGCATTGGTGGAAATGGGTGTATTAAAAGAAGTACATATTGAACGCCGAGCCAAATGCGGCATTGTGGGAAATATTTATAAAGGTAGGGTGACACGTGTATTACCCGGTATGCAATCTGCATTTGTGGATATCGGCTTGGAAAAAGCTGCGTTTTTGCATGCATCCGACATTGTGTCTCATACGGAATGTGTGGACGAAAACGAACAAAAACAATTCAAAGTAAAAAGTATTTCTGAGCTGGTTCGTGAAGGACAAGATATCGTGGTACAAGTAGTAAAAGATCCGCTTGGTACGAAAGGAGCGCGCTTAACCACTGATATTACACTGCCGTCCCGTTATCTTGTTTTTATGCCGGAGAATAGCCATGTGGGCGTATCTCAGCGTATTGAGAGCGAAGATGAACGGGCACGCTTAAAGGCTTTGGTTGAACCTTTTTGTGATGAACTGGGCGGATTTATCGTTCGTACTGCAACAGAAGGTGCGAGTGAAGAGGAACTTCGTCAAGATGCGGAATTTCTCAAGCGTTTATGGCGTAAAGTGTTGGAACGAAAAACGAAGTATCCGACCCGTTCGAAAATTTATGGCGAACCGGCTTTGCCACAACGTATTTTGCGTGATTTTATCGGTACAACATTAGAAAAAATTCGTATAGATTCCAAACTTTGTTTCAACGAAGTAAAGGAATTTACCGATGAATTTATGCCTGAATTGAGTGATAAACTGGTTCTTTATTCCGGGAATCAACCGCTCTTTGATGTATATGGCGTTGAAAATGGCATTCAACAAGCACTGGATAAACGCGTAAATTTAAAATCCGGCGGTTATCTCATTATTGAACAAACGGAAGCAATGACCACAATTGACATTAATACCGGGGCATTTGTCGGACACCGAAATTTGGAAGAAACCATTTTCAATACGAATATTGAAGCCACGAAAGCGATTGCGCAACAACTTCAACTACGCAATCTTGGTGGGATAATTATCATTGATTTTATTGATATGCAGTTGGAAGATCATCAGAATCGTGTTTTGGAGTCTCTACAGGATGCGCTTTCAAAAGATCGCATAAAAACCAGCGTGAACGGTTTTACCCAACTAGGTTTGGTGGAAATGACGCGTAAACGTACCCGTGAAAGTTTGGAGCGCGTGTTATGTGATGAATGTCCTGCTTGCCGTGGTCGTGGTCGCATAAAAACGGTAGAAACCGTATGTTATGAAATTATGCGTGAAATTATTCGTGTATATCATTTGTTCAGCAGTGAACAATTTGTGGTGTATGCATCACCGGCTGTCGCAGAATATTTGATTAATGAAGAATCCCACGGGCTGCTTCCGGAGGTTGAAATGTTCATCGGAAAACGGGTTCAGGTGAAAACGGAGCCGTTTTATAATCAAGAACAGTTTGATGTGGTGGTGATGTAACAAGAAAGTGAAGAAAAAGAGCGGTCAATTTTGACCGCTCTTTTTATATAAAATTGTGAGCTACATCACATTTTTATAAGAAAATTAGGCATTCTAGGAATTATTCCTAGGTTTTCCGAGTTGCATTCGCAAGAGTAAGAATGAATTCCGATCTAATATGCGTGCAATTATTTAACTTGGAGTTTATCTTATGCTTAATTTTTTAAATGAAGTGAGAAAACCGACGCTTGATTTACCGGTCGAAGAACGTCGTAAAATGTGGTTTAAACCCTTCATGCAATCTTATTTGGTTGTATTTTTCGGCTATATGGCGATGTATTTGGTACGTAAAAACTTTAATATCGCTCAAAACGATATGATTGAAACTTACGGCTTAACCAAAACGCAACTAGGTATGATTGGTCTTGGTTTCTCAATCACCTATGGGTTGGGGAAAACCATCGTCTCTTATTATGCGGACGGTAAAAATACAAAGCAATTCGTGCCGTTTATGTTGATCCTTTCCGCACTTTGTATGCTTGGTTTTAGCGCAAGTATGGGCGGTAGTAGCATTGCGATTTTCTTAATGGTCGCATTCTATGCACTAAGTGGTTTCTTTCAAAGTACCGGCGGTTCTTCAAGTTATTCCACGATAACCAAATGGACACCGCGTAAAAAACGCGGCACATTCTTAGGGTTTTGGAATCTTTCTCACAATGTGGGCGGTGCGGCGGCTGCCGGCGTGGCATTATTTGGTGCAAATGTATTCTTTAACGGACACGTAATCGGAATGTTCGTGTTCCCGTCTATTATTGCGTTAATTATCGGTTTCATCGGTTTACGTTATGGAAGCGATTCGCCGGAAGCATACGGCTTAGGTAAAGCGGAAGAATTATTTGGTGAGGAAATTTCTGAAGAAGACAAAGACGCAGAAAAAAATCAACTCACTAAAAAACAAATTTTTGTTCAATACGTATTGAAAAATAAAGTGATTTGGTTACTTTGTTTTGCAAATATTTTTCTTTATATCGTGCGTATCGGCGTTGACCAATGGTCTCCGGTTTATGCTTATCAAGAACTTGGCTTTTCAAAAGATGCGGCGATTTCAGGTTTCGCCTTATTTGAAGTCGGCGCGCTTGTCGGTACGTTTTTATGGGGATATTTATCTGACTTAGCAAATGGTCGCCGTGCGTTATTGGCTTGTGTGGCATTGATTTTAATCACTTTCACGATTGGTTTTTATCAACACGCAAACAATGAAACGATGTATTTGGTAACTTTATTTGTTCTCGGTTTCTTAGTTTTCGGGCCGCAATTATTAATCGGTGTGGCGGCAGTCGGCTTTGTACCGAAAAAAGCGATTGCGGTCGCCGATGGAGTGAAAGGTACGTTTGCTTATTTAATTGGTGACAGTTTTGCAAAATTAGGCTTGGGTATGATTGCCGATGGTACGCCAATCTTTGGTTTAACCGGTTGGGAAGGGACTTTTGCAGCGCTTGATGCCTCAGCGATCCTTTGTATGATATTGCTTGCTTTTGTTGCGATAGCGGAAGAACGTAAAATCCGTCATTTGAAAAAACTTGAAGCACAGAAAAAATAATCAAAAGTCAATTTACTCATAAAGCCAAAGTGCGGTCGAAACTGAAAAAGTTTTTACCGCACTTTTTCCAAATGCTACAATTCGCCCCCTTAAAAAGAGGAATGTTACAATGATAAAGGTAGCTGTTATTGATGATCATATCATCGTGCGATCAGGATTTGCGCAACTCCTTTCACTGGAATCGGATATAGAGGTGGTCGGCGAGTTCGGTTCTGCAAAAGAAACCCGTCAAAATCTACCGGGTACGAAAGCCGATGTTTGTATTATTGATATTTCAATGCCTGATGAAAGCGGATTGGAATTATTAAAAAGCCTGCCTTCCGGTATTCATTGCATTTTAACCATCATACCTGCTTTCGCTTCTTTCGGTACCGTAATGATTTGAGATTCACTCATTTGTTTTGTTATCGTTTTCTCTTGGTTTTGTTGAAATATTCTACTATGGAGTTGTGTTATTTTAGCAGGGAATTACATTAGCCATAATCACCCCCTCACCCAATAAACCCCCAAGGTATAAACGGCGATGAAAAGCAAGATTCCGCCGAGTAGTTTTTGCGTAAGAACCGGAGGTAAGCATCGGCGGAGTTTCATTGAGAAAAAGCCGGTGATCATTGTGCTGCAAACCACAATGGCGACAATGGCGAAATTCACATAGCCGATTTGCCAACTGTTTGGCAAATAAAAGGGTGGGGTTTTGGCGAGATAGCCGTAGAGACTGCCTGTGCCGCCTAGGATCATCATTGTGTTGGTGTAAGGGGCGATTTGGCGGGGCTGAACGCTGTTTAATTGGCTGATAAGCGGTGCCATAATTGAGCCGCCGCCAATGCCGGTCATTCCCGCAATCGAGCCGCCGAGCAGGCATAATCCCATTCCTTTAATCAGGTCATTGCCGTTTGCCGAATGGGGTTTGGCGGCTTGGGAGCGAGACAGGGTTTTGAATGCTAAAAGGCTTAATGTGCCGATAAAAAGGCTGATTATAGCGAGATCAGGCACATAAAAGCTGCTTTCAAAGCCAATTTGCACACCGATGATCATTGCGATTGACCAGCACAATACCGATTTGACATTGATCGGAATATGCTGTTTGTAAAAATAGATAAGGTTAATCAATGCCGAACCGATAACAATCGTCAGGGAGGTGGCGGCAACCATTGGTAAAGGGAAATCGGGGAATAGGGTATAGAGTAGCGGCACCATTAACACACCGCCGCCAATGCCAAATACGGCGGACATTATATTGGTCATCACACCGCACAAAATTAAAATCAAAATTAGCGAAAGGCTCATCATTTACTCTCTATTTGCTTTCCGTTTTGGCACATTATCGGTTGTGGGGCAGCATTGGGTTTATGATCCTGCTCATATCGAATGAAAAATAATGTCAATTTTGTGATCTTGAGCACATTGCATTTATGATAATGGTCATAATTGTTTATTTTTCGTTGCATTATGCTAAAGCCGTATTCATTTCAAGCGAGGATAACAAAATGTTGATGACTATCGTCAGTTTTTTGCTCGTAACGGGCATTGTGGGGTTTATTTCGTGGCAGAAAACCAAAGATGATGATTTAAGCACATCCAAGGGGTATTTCTTAGCCGGTCGAGGCTTGGGTGGCTTGGTAATCGGCTGCTCAATGGTGCTGACTTCGTTATCCACGGAGCAGCTTATCGGCGTGAATGCCGTCTCTTATAAGGGCAATTTTTCGATTATTGCGTGGACGGTGCAATCGGTCATTCCGTTGTGTTTTTTGGCTCTCTATCTGTTGCCGAAATACATTAAAAACGGCTACACCACCATTCCGGAATTTTTTGAAAATCGCTTTGACCGCCAAACACGGCTGATAATGTCGGCTCTATTTTTGGTGTTCTATCTTTTTATCGTGATTCCGACCGCACTTTATACCGGTGCGATCGCCTTCAATAAGATTTTCAATCTGGAAACGGTGTTCGGGCTGACCTATGCCGAATCCATTGTTTATACGGTGGTGGCAATCGGCATTGTCGGGGCGGCGTATGCGGTATTCGGCGGCTTAAAAGCGGTGGCGGTATCCGATACGATCAACGCCGTGATTTTAGTCATCGGAGCGTTGCTTGTGCCGATTTTTGCCTTGATTTATCTCGGCAACGGCAGCTTTAGCGAAGGGTTAAGCATTATCGGCAATAACCATATTGAAAAATTTAACGCCATTGGCGGCGCTGATGATGCAGTGCCTTGGCAGGCGATGTTTACCGGTATTTTAATCGTCAATTTCTTCTATTGGACCACCAACCAAGCCATTGTGCAACGTGCCTTGGGGGCGAGAGATTTACAAGCGGGTCAAAAAGGGATTTTAATTGCAGCACTCTTCCTATTAACCTTACCGATTATCTTAAACTTACCCGGCTTATTAAGTTTCCATATTTTAGGCGACAGCGTAGAGCCGATGGACGCGTCATATCCGACCTTGGTAAACCGTGTATTGCCAACCTTTTTACAAGGCTTCTTTATTGCCGCACTATTCGGGGCAATTTTAAGTACCTTTAACTCTTTCTTAAATTCAGCGGCAACCATTTACTGCAAAGATTTATTGCCGTCGATCAGCAAAAAAACTTTCTCCGAACAGGAATTGATCCGCCACGCGAAAAAAGTGTCAGCGGTAATGGCGGTATTAACAATGATCATCGGGCCGTTGTTAATGTTCGGCACAGACGGCATTTTCCTATTAACCAAACGCTTTGCCGGCTTTGTGAACATTCCGATTGTCGCACTTTTCGCCGTGGGCTTGTTTAACAAAACCGTGTCCGGACTTGCCGCCCGCATTGCCTTGTTATTACACGTTGTGCTTTATTTCTCTATCGTTTGGGTATTTAATGTTAAAGTGAATTTCGTGTATGTAATGGCGGCATTGTTTGTGTTTGATGTGGTGGTGATGTTAGTGCTAGGGCAGTTCCTAAAACGTGAACCTTACCAAGAAAGCAAAGAGAACAAAGACGGCGTGGATCTCACCCCGTGGCGTTATGCCCCGATGACCGTGGCTTCCTTAGTGCTAGGCTTAATCGCATTGCATATTTTACTTTCTCCGCTAGGGCTTGCTTCTGCAAGCGGTCAGCCGTTGCTCATTTTAGGCATTTATGCCGTGTTGCAACTGTTGGTGGTATTAATGGCAAAAAAAGGGGCTAAATAATGAATATAATGTATATTCTGTTGGATCAGGTTCGTAAGGATATGCTCGGCACATATGGGCATCATATCGTCAAAACACCTAATCTGGATCGCCTTGCCGAGCAGGGCATCCGCTTCAATAATGCGTTTACGCCGGCTTCAGTGTGCGGGCCGGCACGCACGTCCTTGTTTACCGGCTTAATGCCGTCTTCCCATGGTATTATCAAAAACGGCGAAAAAGGCGGCACGGGCGAAATCAGCCGCCAAGCCCCGAATATCGCCAAACTGGACGGCTATAACTGTTATGTAGTGGGAAAATGGCACGTTGGCACAAAATCCGTACCGGAAGATTATGACATCAAAGGGCATAATTTTGACGGCTACGGCTATCCGGGCAGCGGCGTGTATAAAAATTTGGTGTTTAACCAACCGCCGACCCATTCCAACCGTTACCACGAATGGCTGCTTGAAAAAGGCTACGAGATTCCTGAAGTCAGCCGTGCCTATTTTGGCGACAATCCGCATTTACGGGTGCAGGAATTATGCGGTTTGCTATCCGGCACAAAAGAGCAAACCATTCCTTATTTTATTATTGATGAAGCGAAAAAATATATCGATCAATCCCTAGCGGAAGATAAGCCGTTTTTCACTTGGATCAACTTCTGGGGGCCGCATACCCCGTGCATTGTGCCGGAGCCTTACTATTCAATGTACAATCCCGAAGACGTGGTACTGGACGAAAGCTTTTTTAAACCGCTTGAGAACAAACCGGGGCATTTCCGCACCATTTCAAAAATGTGGGGAATGTGGGAAGCCGATGAAGCACGCTGGAAAGAAGTGATCACGAAGTTCTGGGGCTACATCAGCTTAATTGATGATGCCATTGGCGAATTGCTGGATTATCTGGCGGAAAAAGGCATTGATGAACAAACCTTTATTGTCGCCACCGCCGATCACGGCGATGCAATGGGGGCTCATCGAATGATTGAAAAAGGCGAATTTATGTTCGACACCACCTACAATATCCCTTTGATCGTTCGAGATCCGCAAGCCACACGGGTGAATAAACAAGATGACAATCTGGTCTATCTGCACGATTTAACATCAACGGTTTACGACATCGCCAAGCAGCCGATCCCGCAAGCCTTTGAAGGCGAAAGCCTGTTACCGATTGTGCGTGAAAATCGGGCAAATAACCGCAAAGGCATATTAGGGCAGCTTGCCGGTCATTTTGTCTATTTTGAGCAACGAATGTGGCGGCGTAAGGATTATAAATTGGTGTTCAACGCCACCGATCTATGCGAACTCTACGACATCCGCCAAGATCCGCAAGAAATGCACAACCTGTTTTATGACGAACGTTATCGGGCGATTAAACAGGAAATGCTGGAAGAAATGCGGCAGGAAATGAAAAAATTAAATGATCCGCTGGAGAATTGGGTATATCGTATTATCAATGAGATTTAAGCGATGAGACAAATGCACAAAATATTATTTTTGTGCATTTGTGATTATTTATAATGCTGAAAAATATCTTAAATTTCGACCGCACTTTTGACTTAACAGGATTATTGATGATGACTGCCCCTTACCTTTTGCCGAACAACCTGACCCATTGCCGTCTTAATCATTTGCACCAAATGAAAAAAGGCACGTCAATTTATAATCAGGGGGAGACCGCCCACGTTTTTTATTATCTCAACGCCGGGCTGGTCGGGCTGTATCACACCTTGGATAACGGCAAAGAAAGTTTGGTGCGGCTTTATTGCCAAGGGGATTATTTCGGCTTCCGCACGTTATTCGGGCAGGACGATCAGCACTATCATTGCAATGCGAAAGTGTTGATTGATGCCGAATTAACTCAAATCAAGCCGGATAATATCGAGCAATTTTTCCTGCACAATAATGAATTAAGCCGATTTTTATTGCAAACCTTGGCGAAAGAATTACGCGAAGCGGAGCAGCGATTGGCGAAAAGTGCCTATTTACGCACCCTTGATCGTGTGATCGATAGCCTTTATTTTTTAACCACCAATTTCCCTTATTATAATTGGACTTACCGTGAAATCGCCGAATATGCAGGCTGCGAAACAGAAACCGCCATTCGCATTGGCAAAGAGCTAAAACAAAAAGGCTTGTTTACCGATCTCTTCCCCCAACAGCAACGGGGAAAATAACCAATGTCCTTTTTTACCCCCCGTCCCGATTTTCGCCTAATGGCAAAGCCAAGCAGCTTCCATTGCAATATTCAGTGCGAATACTGTTTTTATCTGGAAAAATCCCTCTATTTCGGCGAAAAAACGCCCTTTATGTCGCCCGATACCCTGAAAAATTATATTAAAAACTACATACAATCCCAGCCGGGCAATCGGGTGGAATTTGTCTGGCAAGGCGGCGAGCCGACATTATTGGGGCTGGATTTCTTCAAAAGAGCGGTCGATTTTCAGCAAGAATTTGCCAAAGGCAAACTCATCAGCAACGCCTTTCAAACCAACGGCATTGCCTTAAACGCACAATGGGCGGCATTTTTCAAGCAACATCAATTTTTAATCGGCTTATCCATTGACGGTTTAAGTGCGGTGCATAACCGCTATCGCATTACCGCCAACGGCAACCCGACCTTTGAAAAAGCAGTGCGGGCAATGGCATTATTGCAGCAATATCAGGTGGATTTTAATACGCTCACGGTGGTAAATGCACAGAATTGGCAAAAGGGCAAAGAAACCTATCTTGCCTTAAAAAAACTAGGTTCAACCTTTATGCAGTTTATTCCGGTCGTGGAGCGGATCGGCAATCACGTAACCGATTTTTCCGTGCCGCAAAACGGCTACGGGCAGTTTTTATTTGATGTGTTTCAACAATGGTATCAGGAAGATGTCGGGCGGATTTTTGTGCTGGAATTTGATAACCTGCTCGGGCAATGGCTGGGCTACCCATCAAGCAGCTGCATTTATCAGCCCGTTTGCGGAAAATCCTTGGTGGTGGAAGCCAATGGCGATGTGTATGCCTGCGATCATTATGTCTATCCCGATTACCGACTGGGTAATTTAAATCATCAACCGCTGGCGGAGATTGTTCAATCGCCCCAACAGCAACAATTCGGCGAACAAAAAGCAGCGTTGGACGCTCATTGCCGCCAATGCGAATTTAAACCGTTATGCTACGGCGGTTGCCCGAAACATCGCTTTGTGCCGCTTGAAAATGAAACGGAAAAACATAACTATTTATGCCAATCTTACCGTTATTTTTTCCGCCAAACCGCCCCTTATATGCAACAAATGTGTCAACAAATTCAAGGAGTTAAATCCAATGAACATTAAAAAAGTCATTACGCTTGCCCACGAACTGGAGCTTTATCATTACAACGATATTCCCGTGCTGCATTTATCCCATTCTATCGGCACGGCAAAAATCGCTCTGCAAGGGGCTCAACTATTAAGCTGGCAGCCGAAAGGGGAAAATCGTGATCTGTTTTGGCTAAGTGAAATCGAACCGTTTAAATTAGGCACGGCAATTCGTGGCGGCGTGCCGATTTGTTATCCGTGATTTGGCTCAAGCCAACAGCCAGCACACGGTACGGCAAGGTTACGCCTATGGCAGCTGGACGACTATCGGATCGAAGCAGAAAAAGTGCGGTTGGTTTTCGCGTTGTTTGACGAGCAAGTCATTATCGAAGCAAAAATGACGATGACCTTTAGCGACAAATGCCGCCTAACCTTTACCCATTACGGACGGCAAGCGGCACAGGTTGCTCTGCATAGCTATTTTAACCTTGGCGACATTGCCCAAACGGAAATCGAACTGCTGCCGACTCAATGCTTTAACAGCCTGACCGGACAGCAGGAAAGCGTGCCAAGCCGCCGCACGATTGGCGAAAATGTCGATTACATTTACTGCATTGACCCGATGAGCCGCCAAACCAACCACATTATCGACCACCAATTTCAACGCCAAATCCGCCTTGAACATCATCACGCCGGCGAATTGGTACTCTGGAACCCGTGGCACAAGCCAACAAGTGCAATGAGCGAAACGGCATATCAAACAATGGTCTGCCTTGAAACCGCCCGCTTAAGTTAACCGTTGCGGTTCGGGGAGCAGCTTGAAGTGGATATTTCGGTTGGGGGGTAAGGTTTCATTGCGTTTTTCTAAAAAATACTTCTTATAATAGGTTGGGGATTAGTCCAACTTTTAAAGGAGTCGCTCAGAAAAAATTTGGATGACGAAATTGGCTAAAAAAGTGCGGTCGAAACTGAAAAAGTTTTTACCGCACTTTTTCCAAATGCTACAATTCGCCTCCTTAAAAAGAGGAACGTTACAATGATAAAGGTAGCTGTTATTGATGATCATATCATCGTGCGATCAGGATTTGCACAACTCCTTTCACTGGAATCGGATATAGAAGTGGTCGGTGAGTTCGGTTCTGCAAAAGAAACCCGTCAAAATCTACCGGGTACGAAAGCCGATGTTTGTATTATTGATATTTCAATGCCTGATGAAAGCGGATTGGAATTATTAAAAAGCCTGCCTTCTGGTATTCATTGCATTATGCTTAGCGTGAATGACAGTGAAATGATCGTTAGAAAAGCGTTGGAACTTGGGGCAAAAGGTTATTTAAGTAAACGTTGTAGCCCTGATGAATTAATTCAAGCCGTGAGAACGGTGAACGCCGGTGGTGTGTATTTAATGCCGGAATTAATGGCGAAATTAGTCTCGAACCGCAATCATAATCCGTTGGAGCAATTAACCAAACGTGAATTGCAAATTTGTGAGTTGCTAAGTCAGGGACTTGAAGTAAAAGAAGTCGGGGAAAAATTAGGCGTAAGTTTTAAAACGATTCATGCCCATCGTGCCAATATTATGAGCAAATTAGATGTGAAAAATAATGTTGAATTGACAAATCTATTTCATCAATATCATTAGCAATGAAGTCTCTTATCGCTTACCTTTGCGGGGGAATAATGATGTTTTGCGCCTACTTTGCAATGTGGGCGATTTCAGATTATTTGCTAGGTAATGCTTTATTGGCATTACTATTTTTGCCTTTTGCCCTGCGTTTGGGGATTAATCTACATACCCCGAAAATATTTTGGTTTGTTAGCTATGGAGCGGAAGTTTGCGTATTCGCATTGCTTATGTATGCCTCACCGGAAGAGGATTATTTTTCGGCGATAATTCTAAGTGTTTGTAGCTTACCCATTACCGCCATTATGCGCGAATATTATCAAGGTAATGAAAGACGAAAACTTGCCGTGCAAGGTGTATTGGCACTAGGGGTGAGTGTATTCAATGGATTGATTGGCATGGCGCTATCGCAGCCTTTTTTCTACACTTTTCTCACTGCCTTAACCGGTATGCTGTTGATTGTTCCCGTTTGTTTTTTAGGAAATGAATATTTATTTAAACGTCATTGGATTCCACTCACGGCAAAATTGGCGCATAAACCGATTTCTTTACGCACAAAACATATTTTGATTTATATCTTATTGTTTTTAATTAATATTTTTATTCAGATCTATACGCCGGAAGAATTTCACCGCTTTGCTTTATTTTTCCTTTCTATTCCGATTATCCTGCTTGCCTATTATTACGGTTGGCAAGGGGCGATTTTGGGCACGCTGCTTAATAGCATTACGTTAATCGCTTCAATCGGACATTTTTCTCGAGGCGAATTAACGGATTTATTTCTATCCATTTCAGCACAAACCATCACGGGGATTTTTTTAGGGCTTGCGGTTCAATATCAACGTGATTTAAACCGAAATTTAACTTCGGAACTGACGAGAAATCGTGATTTAACCCGTAAACTCATCAATACGGAAGAAGCGATCCGCCAACAAATTTCACGTGAATTACATGATGAAATCGGACAAAACATCACGGCAATTCGTACTCAAGCTTCTATTATGAAACGCCTTGAACAATCGCAAAAAATAGAAAAAGTCAGCCATACCATTGAGCAGCTTTCGCTTAATATTTATGACACGACAAAAGGCTTACTCAATCGTCTTCGCCCGAAAATGTTAGATGATTTATCATTACATCAAGCGATCCAAAACCTATTTTTAGAACTGGATTTAAAAACTCACGGTATTTCGACCGCACTTTTTTGGGAAAATGAAGAGAATGTTCAACTGAATCATATTGAAGAAATCACCCTTTATCGTCTATGCCAAGAAGGGTTAAACAATATTGTGAAATACGCTTATGCCGATAAGGTGAAGATTTCAATCAAAATACAAGAAAAGATCTACCTATGGATTGAAGATAACGGCAATGGCTTTCAGCCTGATTCCGTAAAATACGGTTTTGGCTTGAAAGGTATGCAAGAGCGGGTTGATATTTTATGCGGGACGTTTCAATTGATTTCCCGTGAGCGCACGACATCACCGCATCAACACGGTACTTGTATTAAGATTACTTTGCCTAGGATTTAAAAATGAGCAAATTTACCCCGGAAATCGACCGCACTTATGGCTATTGGCGAGTACATTTGATGTTTGCAATGTATCTTGGTTATGCCGGTTTTTATCTTACACGTAAAAGCTTTAATTTCGCCGTACCGGAAATGATCACCGTGCTTGGTGTTGATAAAAGCGATATTGGGTTGATGGCGACATTGTTTTATATTACATACGGCTTTTCCAAGTTTTTCTCCGGTATTTTTTCCGATAAAGCCAACCCACGTTATTTTATGGCTATCGGTTTGATGATGACAGGGATCATGAATATTTTTTTCGGGTTATCCGATTCCGTATTGTTTTTCACCGCACTTTGGGTGGCGAACGCTTGGTTTCAAGGGTGGGGCTGGCCTGCTTGTTCAAAATTGCTGACCACTTGGTATTCACGTAACGAACGTGGGCGTTGGTGGTCGATTTGGAATACGGCACACAATGTGGGCGGGGCGCTTACCCCTTTAGTGATTGGTTATGTAATATTGCATTGTAGTTGGCGTGATGGTTTTGTGATTGTCGGTGGTTTAGCGATTTTTATCGGTCTCTTTTTGTTATGGCGATTACGCAATACGCCGGAATCAATGGGATTACCGAGTGTCGGTCATTGGCGTGATGATAAATTAGAACTCACTCAGGAAAAGGTTGCCCCTTATCTAAGTTGGCGAAAAATACTACGTCATTATGTTTTTCTGAATAAATATATTTGGTTGCTCGCATTGAGTTATACATTGGTGTATATCGTACGTACCGCAATTAATGATTGGGGAAACATTTATCTCACCGAAAAACATCATTATGACCTCGTGTCGGCGAATAGTGCATTAGCGGTATTTGAAGTTGGGGGGATTTTAGGATCGCTGGTCGCCGGCTGGGGATCGGATCGTTTATTTTCCAGTAACCGCGGACCAATGGCATTGATTTTTGCAATCGGCATTTTCCTTTCTATTACCGCATTATGGTTGTTACCGAAAGAAAATTACATTCTACAAGTTACCTTATTTTTTATCGTAGGATTTTTTATTTTCGGCCCTCAAATGTTAATTGGTATGGCCGCTGCCGAGTGCTCCCATAAAAAAACACCCGGAGTCGCAACCGGATTTATCGGGCTATTTGCTTATCTTGGTGCTGCGATTGCCGGCTATCCTCTCGCATTAGTTATGCAGTATTTTCATTGGCGTGGCTTTTTCGTTTTTATCGCTTTTTGTGCCGCAGGTATTGCAATTTCGTTATTGCCGTTTTTGAAAGCGCAAAATGACTGAGCGTGAATTTGAAGCGCAATCGTTAAGGGAGTAATCACGGAATTTTACCCAAATAGCTTGTTTTTTATTACGATTAATTCTCAATTGATATTTTAGTGTTAAACTTTGGCACAACAATAATTTATTCTATTTATCCATAAGGAAACAAAATGAATTGGATACAAGAATTTTTAAATTCTTTCTATTGGATAATCAATGTGATGGGAATCATTTTGATTGTCTGCCCGATTATCTCTGCGATACTCATTAAAACGACTAAATGGGGACAACAGTTTTGGTTGTTAAGTGCCGATTATTTTTCCGTTAAACGGAGTATTAAGCCGCTTGCTTACTTTTTTACCGTATTATTTTTTAGTTTAGTCACCGTTCGAATTGATATTCTATTATCTGAATGGAACAAAGCGTTATACAATGCTTTACAGCATTTGGATGCGGCGGAATTTTGGACGCAAATTATTGTATTTTCGGTGTTGGCGAGCGTGCATATTGCGAATGCGTTATTGATTTATTATGTGCAGAAAGCATTTACCATTCACTGGCGAAAATGGGCAAATGAAGTCGGTTTGGATAAATGGTTCAGCCACCAAGCATATTATAAAATGTATTATGCGGACAAAAGAATCGATAATCCTGATCAACGTATTCAACAGGATATTTCCGCTTATGTGACAAACTCTTTAAGTCTATCTTTAGGATTAATTAAAGCGGTCACCTCAATGGTTTCCTTTACGATAATTTTATGGGGATTATCAGGGCCAATGTCAATCGGTGATTTTACCTTGCCTCACGCGATGGTTTTTTTAGTTTTTATTTATGTACTGGTGAGTACGGCGTTTGCTTTTCAAATCGGTAAACCTTTGATTAATCTTAATTTCAATAATGAAAGATTAAATGCAAATTATCGTTATTCTTTGGTTCGGATAAAAGAATATGCTGAAAGTATCGCTTTTTTTAAAGGGGAAAAAGTCGAAAAGAATCAATTAATTGCTCAATTTAATAATGTGATCGATAATGTGTGGCAAATCGTATATCGAACGTTAAAATTTAACGGCTTTAACCTTGCGGTTACACAAACATCTGTGATTTTTCCGTTTTTGATTCAAGCTACCCGTTTTTTTGAAAAGCAAATTCAGTTAGGTGAGTTGATGCAGACGGCACAAGCCTTTAGACGTGTGCAAACGTCTCTTTCCTTTTTCCGTAATATTTATGATGATTTTGCCGGTTATCGTGCCGTGTTAGAACGCTTGAGTGATTTTTATCAAGCGGCGGATAAAGCACGATATGATGTTGATATTCAGCAGGCAGTAGGAAATAGGGTTATTTTTGAAGATCTCACGGTGAAAACGCCGGAAGGGGAAATTCTGGTAAAAAATTTCAATATTAATCTATTTGAAGGCGATTCTTTGCTGGTTCAGGGCATCTCAGGTTCGGGAAAAACAACATTATTACGGGCAATTTCCGGTCTATGGCGACATTCTGAGGGAAAAATTTTTCTCCCTATTGATAATGTGTTATTTATTGCACAAAAACCGTATTTACCACAGGGGCGATTAATTGATTGTTTGTATTACCCGAATGTTGTACCGGAAGAGGCAGATATGGGTAAACTCACTTCCATTTTACGTAAGGTTCGATTAGAACATCTTGTTGAGAAACTGGAACAAGAAAATAATTGGATGAGCATTTTGTCTCTTGGGGAACAGCAAAGGGTTGCTTTTGCACGTATACTACTGCATCGACCGACAGTGATTTTCCTTGATGAGTCAACATCGGCGCTTGACGAATATTTGGAAGAACAAATGTATCTTCTTCTGAAAAAAGAGCTGCCGCAGAGTATTGTCATCAGTGTAGGCCATCGTTCGACCTTAGTTTGTCATCATAAGCAATATTTACAGCTTTATAGCGATGGACGTTGGGCATTAACGTATTCATAGCGAATCATTATGAGGTAAGACGTTTCTATAATGAGGAGATATTTCTCCTCTTTTTTCTTTTTATTTTTAAATTTGTGATCTAACCCTCGGTTTTTTTATTCATATTTTAGTATTCTGTAAAAGATAATACTTATTATTTATACTTTAGGAACGACAATTTATGATGAAAAAAACACAAATTGCTACTTTTATTTCCTCTCTCTTTTTTACCTCAATAACCAATGCAACTAATACGACATCGGATACCCAATTAGACACGATCTCTGTGGTTGCAAGTGCAGCACCTACTTCATCAGGTTTAAAAACGCTTTCGGCAGAGGATATTGCTCGGACTCCTGCAAGAAATGGCAATATTTCGGAATTACTCAAAAATAATCCTGCCGTACAGTTTAGCGGTACAACGAATAACTCAAGACAAGCAGGTGAAATTGCTCCCGATTTAATCAGCTTTCATGGTGAAGCCTACTATAACAATAGCTATTTAATTGACGGTTTATCAAACAGCGATATTCTTAACCCGGGTTCTGCCAACGGCGGATATAAATCGGAGGAAGATTTTACCCAGCCGACTTCTATGTATATTGCCCCCGGCTCACCGGAATCTTTCCACATAAACAGCCGTCTATTAAGAAATGTTACGGTTTATGATAGCAACGTGCCGGCAAAATACGCTCGTTTTACCGGTGGTGTGGTTGATGCTGAAATTAAAGATCCTGAGCCATCAAAAGCAAGCGGTTCGATGAGTTATCGTACAACTCGTGATAGTTGGACCTCCTTTCAACTAAACGATAAAGAGCGGGAAGAATTTGATAACGCTTATGCAGAAAGTAATGTTCAACCGAAATTTACGAAACATATTTTTGATTTTACCTTAAATCAACCTATTAATGATAAGGCGGGAATATTGTTCAGCTATAACCGCACGCAATCAAAAATGCCTGAATATCATCGAGGGTTAAATCGTTGGGAAAAAGAACGTCGTTTAGCCGAAACTTTTTTACTAAAAGGGAGCTATCAAGCAAATGATCAGCACAAGTTATTGGCGACATTCTTATATTCTCCTCACAAAAACGTGTATTACAACGATAATGTTAAAAATGGACGTTATGTGAGCAAAGGCGGTGGTTGGCGCGCTAATATAGAATCACAATATGCAGGTGATTGGGGGGCGTTAAAAACAACGATTGCATATCAGCATAACCGTAACAAAATAGCCCACGATGCAGGGTATAATTATTACAACTGGTTTGGGGAAGGGGTATTACCAAATAGCGGAACACAATGGTGTAGTTATATCAATATAAAAACCGGGAAATGTGATTTTAAGCGTGAAGGCGGTATTGGCGAACTTTCCTCCCAAATGAATACTTGGACGATAAAACAGGATTATGAGTCCGAACGATTAAATTGGGTAACAACCCAACACAAATTATTCTTAGGTTGGCAAATGGATTTTGCCTCCGCTAAATCGGAACGTCCTCACGCGGTACGTTATATGTCAACATCAAGAGGAGAGGCGAAGAAAGTAAGGGTTGGACAAGGTCAAGACTGTGTGGATTGTATTCCAAACGAGCAATTCCAAAATAGTATGACTTACTATCCGGCATTTAATGCCAAAGTGAATCTCAATAACTACAACCTTTATTTTTCCGATGAAATTCACTGGCAGCGTATTAAGTTAGTGCCGGGCGTAAACGTTAATTACGACAGCTTTTTGAAAAATCTTAACATTGCCCCTCGTTTTGCTTTTAACATTAACGTATTAAATGACGATAGCTTCAATATTACCGGGGGATATAATCGTTATTTTGCCAACAATATGTTGGCTTATGCGTTGCGTTCAACAATTCCTTGCCCTCGAGAAAGTCATAAACGTCATCGTGCCAATGATGAATGGGTATTAGGCGATTGTGCGAAGAACTTTGCCTCTTGGGAAAATAGCCGTGATTTAAAAACACCGTATAGTGATGAATATAATCTCGGATTTAATTATATTTTGGCGGATCACAGACTTGCATTTAACTGGGTTCATCGTAAAAGTGAGCGACAATTTGTCCCTGCCGAACAAGATCCTAAAAATAAAGCACCGAAGAAAATGACGAATGATGGCAAAGGAAAAACCAATACTTTTACTCTTAGTTTCCAAAATAACAAAGCCTATAAATTGAATAAATTATCAATGAATTATCGCTTTGGCTTGCGCTACCAGCATAGAAATGTGAATTATCACGGTAACTATGATGAAAGTTTAGTTTTTGATCCGGCATCTTTCAACGGAAGATATTATCTTTTCGAAGGAAAACGCTACGCTTCCGTAAATGAACTTCCACCGTTTAACTTTAATCAACCTTGGGAAGGCTTTATTGAATTTCAAACCGATTTTCCGGATTGGAATTTAAAATGGACACATGTCCTTAACTATAAAACCGGTTATAAGGCGTATCATCGTTATGATGTAGCCCAATGTGCGAACTCAAGCCAACCTCAAGCCTGTGGCGATTACAGCGGTGCGGTTTATGACTATCGCTCGAAAAAGTATAGCGGAAAAGCAACGCTGGATTGGCATTTGCTTTGGTCGTTACCGATTCGTGAGCAAAAAATAGAAGTGAACCTTGATGTGCTTAATGTCTTTAATAGCCGTGTAGCGACAAGCAGCCCGAATTCACAATATTTGGGGGGAACGGAAAACCAAAGCTCAACAGGCTATGAATTAGGACGCCAGTTCTGGCTAGGTGTTGCTTATCATTGGTAATCTAAACGCATTGATTAATTAAAAAATCACGTTAGGTATATTGTTACCTAACGTCATTTTTTCTTTATTTTACGGAGTATTATTTTGCGTAATATATTTTATGTTTTATTATTTTTATTCTCGACAATCGCAGCTGCCGGCACATCTATGCCGATACAAGGACAATTGGAAAACGGATTGCGTTATACCATTTTACCTCTTCATTCTCAGCCTCGGCGTGTGGATGTTATTATGCGGGTTTATGCCGGTGCGATTGATGAAGCACCTGCCCAAAGCGGTGTGGCTCATATGGTTGAGCATATGGCATTCCGCGCTACGGAATCTTATGTTAAAGGAATTATGCCTTATCTTCATCAACAAGGTTGGTTAAGGGGTAAAAATTATAATGCCTTTACGAATCAGGAAAACACCACTTATATTTATATGCCGCCAAAACATTTTAGCCTAACGCAAACGTTAGAGGTAGTAAAACAAATGCTTTTTAAAGCACAAGTCAATGCTTCGGATTGGGAGAATGAACGTAAAATAATTTTAGAGGAATGGCGAACAAGAGATAGTGCCAGAAGACGGCTTTTTGAACAACGACAAACATCTCAACGTTTTGGTTCCCGCTATGAAAATCGAACGGTGATTGGTTCTCAAAAGAGCATTAACACAATGCCGGTGGCAGAATTACAGCAGTATTACCAAACCTGGTATGTACCCAATAATATGCAATTACTGCTTGTGGGAGATATTCAGGTTAATGAAGTTGAAAAGTTGATTAAAGCTCATTTTTCCGATCTTCCGAAAAAGCAACTTCCGATTCGAGATAAACATTATTATGAACCTAAATTAATTGAACGAATTAAAGTTGATCGCCTTAGTGATCCGCAAAATAATAACAGTCAAGTGAGCTATTTATGGCGATTTGATGATCATATAAGCCAAGAACAAACGGAAATAGGTTTTAAACAACGTCTTATCGATCAACTGGCGGTAAATAGTTTAAATCAACGTTTTAGAGAAGAAAAAAATCAAATGCCGTCAGATTTATCCTCCTTGTCGGTACGTAAAATTCCCGTAGGAAAAATAACCTCCGCCTTGATTTTTACGGCTAATGTTGAGAAACAATCGCATCGTATCGGTGCAAACTATATGATTGAACAATCCGAACGATTGAAACATTATCCGATTACGCAATCTGAATTAGATAAACAGAAGGAAAAAATATTATCTCAACAAAAAAATGATAAAGCGAACCAACAAAATTTCACTTTTGAAGATTGGGTTCAAACCATGATCAGCACATTGCTTAATGAGAAAAACTATTATAGCCAAGCTCAGATTGAAAAAATGACAAAAGACGGAATAGATAAAATTAGTTTGAGCGAAGTTAATCAACGTATTCAATATTGGTTAAATGCCTCGGATCAAATTTTGCAATATATGCCTCCGTTAAATATTGAGATTCCGCCGATTGAACTTGCCGAAGTAAAACAATGGCGGCAAATGGCAAAGCAGGGCAGTTTTAATGTTCCAACGGAAAGTGCAAAAGAAAAAATGACCTTTGCCCCGCTAAAAGAGCAGGGAAGTATTGTGAAAGAACAACGTTTTCCTGAACAAAATACGGTACGTTGGACACTTTCTAACGGAGATATTGTCGTTTGGCTAAAATCGCCTATTGCAAAAAATAAAAGCTATTTTGTCGCTCAAAATCAAGTGGGATCAAATGCCTCGATTCTTCAAGATTGGAAAGGGAAATTAGCAATACAACTTATTGGTAATAACGCGCCTTTAAATTGGAAGCGTAATCAAATGCTAGAATGGAAAGAAAATAATCATATTCCTCTTATTATTCGCCAAAGTTTTGACAAATTGAATATTTTAAGCACTGTTGAGAATGATAAATTCGCCGATTTACTCCGTTTTTACTATGCTCAGCAAAAAGAAACAACAATCAAAGAAGAATTTGAAAAAACTAAAAGAGAAGCTATCTGGCGTATTGAGCTACAATCCCGTTCTGATGAATTTAAACGTAATTTAGCCTGGGAAACGTTTGTTTACGGACATCCGCTCAATTCTCAACCAACAATAAAACAAATTGAAGTATTAACCGAAACGGAACTTATGCAACAGTGGCAGGCACTTTCTATGGTACCTGTAACTTACTTCATTATGAACGATATGGAAGAAAGTAAAGTGCGGTCATTTTTAGCGCAGAATTTAGCCGCTATCGAAAGGGGAAAAACTATCGAAACCGAACCTTTGAAAGTGCAAGCAGGTCAAGCTAAAGAAAAATTTGCAATGAATCCGGAACCAAAGGATAACGTCTATATCTCGTGGTTTACCCAAGACAATTGGGATGCTAAAAAAGCGTTAGTGATTGAATTTGCAAGTAGTATTGCTTCTGAAAAATTAAGTAAAAAAATGCGGGATGAGACATTAGGTATTTATAGCAAACGATTTAAAAGCCGTCTGCAAGCGGAGACGAATCGCATACAAACCACTTTGACTTTTTCCTCGAACCCGGAAATAACGGATAAATTGATTAAAATTGCCAAACAGGTATTAATTGATTTACCAAATAGTATTACAGCGGAAGAATTTGAAACCGCAAAAAGTTATTTTTATCAAACCGAGGAAAGCGGGCAACAATCTCCCGAAGCTTGGTTAGAACGATTGATTTACAGTGAAAACCGCTTCCATACTCCTCAATATTTAACGGAAATTAAACCGATTGTGGAAAGTATTACGCTTGATGAGGTGAAATTAGCAGCTAAATATCTCTATAACCCTGAAAATCAAAGAGTGTTTATCACGACACCTAAAACACCAAAAAATTAATAAGAAAACAGCCGATAAGATTAAACATTATCGGCTATTTTTGAAGGGATTTAAACAGACAAAACGGTTGATATTTTCAGTATTATGTAGCACTTACACAAAAAATTGTAGGGTGGCGTTAGGCTAAGCCGTGATGCACCGTAATGAAATTTATTGATAAATTGATAGACAGGGTTGCTACCCCAAGAAATATTAAAGCCCTTTGTACAACTGATACATAATACCGGATATGTTTAGAACGTAAAAATACCGGCGGCAAAACCGGAATCCAGCTATTTCGAAAGTTGTTCAATCAGATTTGTCAAACCTTCCTCATCATAACCTTCTTCATATTGTGCTTCATCAGCGGTGAAGTTGTGAAGGCTACGGCCGGCAATGCAACCGTACTTTTCTAATTTTCCTTTTGTGAAATTCGTACGATATTGAGAGGAGCGATTATTTAAGCTTATCACGCCGATGGTGGAATTTCGGCAAGGATGTTTATTGATAAAGACTAAGTTATAGCCCGATTCGCGAATATAGCCGGTTTTATTAATTGCCGCATCAAACACTTCTTCGCGCACCAGTTTATTGGTATTTCTCACGAATACGTTGCGAGCCCCCGCTTGAATATAAGCGCTTGGCATATTAGAAAGGTTTTTAATTTGCGGTTTATGCATAGAATATTTAGCAAGTTTCACTAAATCCATCACGCTTGAAATATTGCTATCGGAGAGCCCGGAGCTATCAGTGAAACGCGTTGAATGCATACCCAATTCACGAGCTTTTTCGTTCATTTTTTGAATGAATTGTAAACGGCTCATTCCGGCCGAGCGGGCAAGCGCGTGTGCGGCATAGTTATCGGAATGAACAAGCATTGCTTTTAATAATTCATGACATGAAATAGGCGTATATTTGGGTAATTTTGTATGTGTGCCTTTAATGTAATCATAATCATCATCCGTAATCGAGGCGGTACAGCGAGGATTTTTGTTATGTTCCAAAAACACATTCGCCGTCATTAATTTTGTGACGGAGGCGATGGGCTGAACATAATCGGGAGTGCGACTTTCCAACACTTTATTCCGCGTAAAATCATAAACGACATAGGATTGCGCTATTGTAAAAGTGGGGATAAAAAATAAAATTGGAAAGAGTTTCTTTAACATTGCTAACACCGATAAATAAAAAGACCTCGTATTCTACCGCACTTTTACTGGAAATATGGCTTATTTTTGCGATCCGGCTCCCAAAAAGTGCGGTCAAAAATCGCTTTGTTTTGGAAATCTGCTAGCTTATCGATTGGTAAATCTGTAAAATCGCTGCTCATTTTATATCAGGCTTTTTTGTTGTGGAAAAATACCACAATTTCCATTGCCGTAATGTGTAGCAACGAGGCTTTATGTTAGAACAAATCGAAACGAAAAAAATCAATTTAATGGATTTAACACGCCGGCAGATGCGTGAATTTTTTCAGGAATTAGGCGAGAAACCGTTCCGAGCCGATCAATTGGTAAAATGGATTTATCATTTTGGCGAAGATAATTTCGACAATATGACGAATATTAACAAAAAATTACGTGAAAAATTAAAAACGGTGGCTGAAATTAAAGCACCGGAAGTCGCCGTAGAACAACGCTCTGCCGATGGCACGATCAAATGGGCTATGCAAGTAGGAGAGCAACAGGTCGAAACCGTCTATATTCCTGAGGCGGATCGTGCCACGCTATGTGTTTCTTCACAAGTGGGTTGCGCACTTGCCTGTACTTTCTGCTCTACCGCCCAACAAGGTTTTAATCGTAATTTGACTGTTTCTGAGATTATCGGGCAAGTGTGGCGGGCTTCAAAAATTATTGGTAATTTTGGAGTAACCGGAGTGCGTCCTATTACCAATGTGGTGATGATGGGAATGGGAGAACCGTTGTTAAATGTGGCGAATGTGGTGCCTGCAATGGAAATTATGTTGGATGATTTCGCATACGGATTATCTAAACGTCGTGTGACGCTTTCTACATCAGGCGTTGTGCCGGCATTGGATAATTTGAGTAAAATGATCGATGTGGCATTGGCTATTTCGCTCCATGCGCCGAATGATCGGTTACGCGATGAAATTGTGCCGATTAATAAAAAATATAACATTAAAAGTCTAATTGATTCTGTGAACCGCTATTTAAGTGTCTCTAATGCAAATCACGGAAAAGTAACGATTGAATATGTGATGCTGGATCATATCAATGACGGCGTAGAGCATGCACATCAGCTTGCGGAAGTATTAAAAAACACCCCTTGTAAAATTAACTTAATTCCATGGAACCCGTTCCCGCAGGCACCTTATGCGAAAAGTTCCAATACACGCATTGATCGCTTTCAAAAAACATTGATGGAGTACGGTTTTACCGTGATTGTTCGTAAAACTCGCGGTGATGATATTGATGCCGCTTGCGGTCAGCTTGCAGGGGATGTTATTGACCGAACTAAACGTACGGCGATGAAGCGTCAGTTTGGGCAGAATATTGGGATTACACAAGTTAATTAATCGTTCATTTTGTTATCGGAGGAAAAATGAAACCCTTCTTTATTCAATACTTAAGTGCGGTCATTTTTCCTCTTATTTTTTCAGCCTGTGTTTCTCAAACTTCTTCCTCTGATGATTTCAATAAACAGCAAGCGGCAAAAGCTCGCGTGGAATTAGCCTTAGGTTATCTGCATCACAACAATTTTCCTCAAGCTAAACAGAATTTGGATAAGGCCTTGGAACATGATAAAAATTACTCTCTTGTGCATTCTGCATTTGCACATTTCTATCAGCTACAAGGTGATGTAATCTCCGCGCGGGAATCTTATCTTCAAGCAATAAAACTTAATGATAAACAAGGCGAAACCTATAATAATTTCGGTGCCTTTTTATGTGGGCAGGGAGAATTTGAACAAGCCCGTCAAGCCTTTGAACAGGCATTATCCTCACCTCGTTATTATCACCAAGCCGATACTTATGAAAATCTGGCGCTTTGCGCACGAGCATTCAACCAAAAGGATATTTATCAACAAGCTGTCGATAAATTACGGCAGATCGATGAATATCGTGCGGAAAAACTGAATCAAATCAAATAAAACGTTGCCAAAATGGGCTTTGGACTTTAAAATTCAGCCCTTAATATGTCTCATAACTTAATATTTTATGAATATGCCAGTTGAACCCATTGAAGTGCAAAGTGATCGAGAAATGACGCTTGGTGAAAAATTTCGTCAAGCGCGTGAGTCTCTTAATCTCTCTCTTGAAGATGTTTCTAAACAAATCGCCTTACGTCCAGCCATCTTAGCGCAAATCGAAAATAATGAATTTATCCAAAAAAATGTTCCGGCAACTTTTATGAAGGGCTATGTGCGTAATTATGGAAAATTTTTACGTTTACCGGAAAGTTTGTGGGCGGATCTTTCTGTTGGTGAAACGGAGAAAAACGATTTAGGAAAAAATGCACGTGTTAGACGTTCTGCGAACCAATATTCTTCACACGGTCGTTGGGTAGGGTATTTAACGGCATTAGTGCTTCTTGTGGCCTTAAGTATGACGGGACTATGGTGGTGGCAAAATTATCAGAAATCCAATGAAGAGCGTGATACTTTAGTCCAAAATTATGTATCTGACACCGAGGCAAACAAGGAGAAATCTGAAAATTTATCAGCTCAATCCGTTGAAATTTCAGTGCCGCAATCAGCTCAAACAGCGGAATCATCAATAAATATTCCGACTGCAGAGGTTTCGACAAATACTGAAATCAAAGTGGAAAAGGCGGCTCGAACTCCGTTAGTTCAGTCGGAAAATCCATTGCCAAAATCAATGACGTTTAAAGAATCTGAAAGGGAATCGAACGCAAATGAAGAGGTTGTGTCTGATACTCAAAGTGCGGTTGAAAATCCGAGTATTTCTTTGGCTCCACCGACGGCACAGGGTGATTTGGTGGTAGAAATATTAAAAAATACCAGCTGGCTAAGCGTTAAAGATAAAAACCGTAAAGTGCTTGCACAAAAAGAATATAAACAGGGTGAAGTGCTAACATTTAACGGTGATGAATTTTCTTTGATTGTAGGCGCACCCGGTAATGTTCGCATTACTTATAAAGGTGAGAATTATCCATTGAAAATCGATGGACGAATTGCAAAATTTAAACTTTCACAACCTTAATAAGGAAGGATATGTCTGCTTTTCAACCGACCATTAAGCGTCGTGAATCGACAAAAATTTATGTAGGAAATGTGCCGATTGGTGGAGATGCGCCGATTGCCGTACAGTCTATGACGAATACCCGTACAACAGATGTTGAAGCAACGGTCGCTCAAATTAAATCTTTAGAGCGTGTTGGTGCGGATATTGTGCGTGTTTCTGTACCCACGATGGATGCGGCGGAAGCATTTAAAGTTATTAAACAACAAGTGAATATTCCGCTTGTGGCGGATATTCATTTTGACTACCGTATTGCACTAAAAGTCGCAGAGTATGGTGTCGATTGTTTGCGTATTAATCCGGGGAATATTGGGCGTGAGGATCGTATTCGAGCCGTGGTGGATTGCGCACGTGATAAAAATATTCCGATTCGTATCGGTGTGAATGCCGGTTCTTTAGAAAAAGATCTTCAAGAAAAATATGGTGAACCGACACCACAAGCCTTATTGGAATCCGCACTGCGACACGTGGAAATTTTAGATCGCCTTAATTTTGATCAATTTAAAGTCAGTGTGAAAGCCTCTGATGTATTCCTTGCTGTTGAGTCTTACCGTTTACTCGCAAAATCGATTAAGCAGCCGTTGCATTTAGGTATCACTGAGGCCGGTGGTGCGCGGGCGGGAGCCGTTAAATCTGCGATAGGTCTGGGTATGTTGCTTGCAGAGGGTATTGGAGACACGCTACGTGTTTCGCTTGCCGCAGATCCGGTGGAAGAAATTAAAGTCGGTTTTGATATTTTAAAATCTCTGCGAATTCGTTCTCGTGGTATCAATTTTATTGCTTGCCCGACCTGTTCCCGTCAGGAATTTGATGTAATTGGTACGGTAAATGCGCTGGAACAACGTCTTGAAGACATTATTACGCCAATGGATGTATCAATTATCGGCTGTGTCGTAAATGGACCGGGAGAAGCCTTGATTTCTGATCTGGGCGTTACCGGCGGTAACAAAAAAAGTGGTTACTATGTCGATGGTGAGCGCCAAAAAGAACGTTTTGATAACGAGGATATCATTAATCAATTAGAAGCGAAGATCCGTGCGAAAGTGGCACTACAGGATCCGAAAAATCGTATTATTTAAGGAAAACAAGTGGCAAAAATAATTCAAGCAATTCGTGGTATGAACGATTGCTCACCAACTGAAACGCCATTATGGCAATGGGTTGAAACACAAGTACGTGAAGTATTGGGCAGCTATGGCTACTCTGAAGTGCGTATGCCGATTGTGGAAAGCACGCCGTTATTTGCTCGTGCTATCGGTGAAGTAACGGATGTCGTATCAAAGGAAATGTATACCTTTTGGGATAATGATGAACAGTTGACTCTTCGTCCGGAAGGTACGGCAGGTTGTGTACGCGCAGCGATTGAACATGGCTGGATTTATAATAATGAACAACGTTTGTGGTATATGGGACCGATGTTTCGCCACGAACGACCGCAAAAAGGGCGTTATCGCCAATTTCATCAAGCCGGCGTAGAAGTTTTCGGCATTGCAAATCCGGAAATTGATGCGGAATTGATCATTTTAACCGCTCGTCTCTGGAAAGCGTTAGGTATCGAGCAACATGTTTCTTTACAACTAAATTCTATCGGTTCGCTAGAAGCACGGGCGAATTATCGTTCGGCGTTAGTTACATTCTTAGAAAATCACCGAAATCTAATGAGTGAGGAAGAAAAAGAGCGTTTAGTAAAAAATCCTCTGCGTATTCTGGATACCAAAAACCAAGAATTGCAGAATGTATTGGATAACGCACCTAAATTACTTGATTATTTAGATGATGAAAGTCGCGAACATTTTGCTCAATTATGTTCGTTACTGGATGCGGTAGGTATTCGATATGAGATTAATCCGAAACTTGTACGAGGATTAGATTACTACAATAAAACGGTGTTTGAATGGGTAACCTCTGCATTGGGCGCACAAGGTACTGTATGTGGCGGCGGACGCTATGACGGTTTGGTTGAACAACTTGGCGGTCATGCAGCACCGGGGGTTGGTTTTGCTATGGGATTAGAGCGTTTGGTGCTTTTGGTTCAAGAAGTGAATAGCAATATTCCGGTGAAAAGTGCGGTTGATATTTATGTTGTTTATCAGGGTGAAGGTACTACTTTGGCGGCATTTCAACTCGCCGAAAAAGTACGCTCGGCATTACCGCATTTGCGGACAATGTTACATTGTTCCGGCGGTAACTTTAAAAAACAATTTAAACGTGCGGATAAATCAGGTGCGGTATTAGCTTTGGTTATTGGTGAAAGTGAAATTCAAAATAACCAAGTAGTCGTAAAACACTTACATGGTGGAACGGAGCAGCAAACACTTGAGTACACACAGGTGATCGATTATATTCGGTCTCAATTTTAGTTTATAAAGGAAAATAAAATGGCATATTCTATTGAAGAAGAACAAGAGATTAACCAATTAAAAGAGTGGTGGAAAGAAAACGGTAAAACGATTATTGTTGCCTTTATTTTGGGTATTGGCGGTATGTTTGGTTGGCGTTATTGGCAGTCTCATCAGGCAAACCAAATAGCGGAAGCTTCTGCCGGATATGACGCTTTAGTTTATGCGGCAGAGCAAGATCCTGCGGTACAAAAAGCAAAATTGGCGGAATTTGTTCAAGCAAACAGCAAAACCAGCTATGCCGTATTTGCTTTGCTTGACGAAGCGAAAAATGCCGTTGCTAAACAAGATTTTGCTCGGGCTGAAGCCGCATTACAGCAAGCTTTAACTCAGTCTCAAGATGAACTCTTAACTTCACTTACCGCATTACGTTTAGGCGCGGTACAGTTTCAACTAGGTCAATTAGATAGCGCATTATCTGCGTTGAATCAAGTTAAAACAGCCGGTTTTACCGCCCGTAAAGCGTTATTGACCGGTGATATTCAATTAGCCAAAGGTGATAATACCGGAGCTAAAAACAGCTTTGAGCAGGCACTCCAAACAGGGAGCGCATTAGAACGTCAAGCCGCTCAAATGAAACTCAATAATCTTTAATGAAGACGCCCGAAAGGGCGTTGATTTTTTATGCGCATCTTATTTCCCTTTTCTCCTCCGATTCTTTGTGTTTTTATCGGCACAGTTATGTATTTTTTACCGTTAATCGGACAATATCCCCGTTATCTATTCCTCATTTCAATTTTTATTTTGCTTTCCGGCTCTATTGCTATCGCAAGTGTTTGGCAATTTTATCGACACAAAGCAAATATTGATCCGCAACAATTAGACAAAACGACAATTCTTGTCACTTCCGGTATTTTTCGGGTTAGTCGTAATCCTATGTATTTGAGTTTATTACTGATGTTATCCGGCTGGGCGTTATGGTTGGGAAATTTATTGGCTTGGACAGGTGTCGCTGTTTTTGTTTTTCTAATGAACCGATTTCAAATTTCTCAAGAAGAAGCTTATTTGGAAAAGCAATTCGGCGAAGATTATCGCCGATATAAGTCAAAAGTAAGACGTTGGATATAAAAAATACGGTCAAAATCGACCGCACTTTTAGATTTTGTAATTACTCGTTATTTGGGGTTAATGGCTTTGAAGGTTCGGTGATAGATCTTCCGAATGTAAAAGCAAAGACAAAATAATAAAGTTCTAATGATTAAAAAGGTAACGTATTATGGATTGCTTTCTTTTTGGTAGGTCTATCACAAATTCTCATAAAAGTTCAATTTTTAATTGGCTATTTATGGTTATATTTGGTAGTCTATCTGGGTTAGTACCTTATTCTTTCTTTTTCAGTATATTTAGGTGAGTTTTTATTATTGTCGGATTGGCTATGTTCACTGCTTTTTATTAAAAAGATTAAAAAGGTGTTTTTATTTACTGGTTACATAAAAAGAGCTTTTATTTTAAGAATATGAAACATACACTGATAAGCACAGCACAGCATACTGTCATAGCGTAAATTTTTCTTCCTATCGGCAAAACCCAAGGCTGACGGTTTTTATTTATTAAAAACCGTCAGCCTTGGGTTTTTTGTTTTTTTATTAAACTCAAGTTACTGAAATTTATCAGCGCCTTGTACGAACCTTCCGTGCGATTTGGCGATATCGGTCGCCATTTGGCAAAAGGAAGTGAGTATCAAATTAAATCATAAAAAAGGACTACGTATGAAAAAAACATTGTTAGGAGTCGGGGTTGTGCTTGCGTTAAGCGGTTGTGCCCGTGATGCGAATCAACCTTTAGAACTATGGCATAATTTTAGCCAAACGAAATTAGAAACCCAACTCGGTGAAAATCAAGCCTTAGCGGTTTTTTATCGTCAAGATGATGCCCAAGGTGGCGCAACCAATATCTATGTTGATGGCGATTATCAAGCTTCACTGCTTCCGAATGCATACAGTGCCGTCGCTGTTTGTGCGGATAAACATTTATTCAGTACCTCCCTTAGCTCAAATCAACAATTCGGAAATCGAACCCAAGGGGCAAGCTACACCTTACCGGTGGGCGACATTGCTTATGTGAAAGTGTCTCAAGGTGCGAACGGCCAACCTTATTTAGCGCGAGTAGAGCCGTCAGTTGCCGAGCAAGAAATCGCCAACTTACCGAAAGAAAACCAAACCTTATCACGTGTTCCGAGTGCAAACAACTGCCAACCTCCGGTCGTGATTGCAGCGATAGCGGTAGATAGCAACGCATTATTTGCTTTCAACAAATTCGGTTACAAAGACATTCTTCCGGCGGGCAGAGAAAAATTAGAAAACTTTATGGCGCAGGTAAAAACCTTAAAAGTTTCTCACATTGTGGTGGGCGGTCACACCGATAATCTCGGTTCGGACAGCTACAACCAAACCCTATCTGAAAAACGCGCAAATAGCGTAAAACAACAGTTACAACAAGCGGGGATTACCGCACCGGTCAAAGCTATCGGTTTCGGTAAGAAAGAGCCGGTGGTCACGAATTGTTCCGCCTTAACCGGTGCGGCAAAAAATCAATGTAATTTACCTAACCGCCGTGTAGAAATTACCGTTTACGGTGAAAAATAATTGAAGAGAGGATAACTTATGTCAACTACATTAAAAGTATTAAGTGCAAAAAAAGTGATTGCCAGCCACGAAATTAACCGAGGTGAAGCACTGATTATCGAAGCGAGAGAGAAATCAAATTACCAATTAATTAACGATCAAACAGGGTTAGCCCCACAAAATATCATCGCCAAACGTGAAGGAAAAGATCTAAAACTTTTCTTAGAAGACGGCGATATGAGCGAAGATATCATCATCAAAAATTATTATGGAGATGAAAACAGCGAAGAAACCTCAAACTTAGTTGTCGGCCAACACGAAAACGGAGGTATCTATGCTTATGTACCGGAATCGGGTTTAAAATCCGATGCGGTGAGTATGTTGGCGGAACAAGTTGCCGCCCCACAAGCCTTGGGTGGTGAAGACTTAGGCAGCGCATTTTGGGCGTTTAACCCATGGTGGTTATTAGCATTAGTACCACTTGCAGCAGGCATTGCGATTGCAGCACATGATAGTGGCGGAAGTGGTAGCAATAACAACAATAATAATGTGAATACGGACACCGCAGCGGATAGTCCGAAATTAACACCGGAAAATAACGGCTCGGTAAAAGTAAAACCGGGTGCGGATAATACGAAAGTTGAGATTAAATATACTGACGAAGACGGTAACGAAAAAACGGCGACAGTCACGAAAGACAGCAAGGGTAATTGGACATCGGATGATCCGAATGTAATTGTTAATGACGACACTTTTACGATTCCGGCAGATAAAGTGAAAGACGGTTCAACAGTTATTGCAGAAGGGACGGACGATGCCGGAAATAAAGCTAAAGTCAGTGATAAGGCTAAATCAGATCCAAGTATTGAGCCACAACCACAACCTCAGCCACAACCGCAGGATACCAGTGCGGATAAGCCGGTATTAACACCGGAAAATAACGGCTCGGTAAAAGTAAAACCGGGTGCGGACAACACCAAAGTTGAGATTAAATATACTGACGAAGACGGTAACGAGAAAACGGCGACAGTCACGAAAGACAACAACGGTAATTGGACATCGGCTGATCCAAATGTGGTGATTAACAATGATGACACCTTCACAATTCCTGCGGATAAAGTGAAAGACGGCTCGGAAATCAATGCTAAAGGTACTGATGAAAAAGGAAATCAAGCGGATGCTGATCCTAAGAACGCAGGCAACAACCCAACCACGCCACGCATACCGGGTGATGTAGACGGAGACGGTGATGCGGATGATGATGACAACGACAACACCACAGAAAAAGGCGCACCGAAAGTAACGGTACCGGAAGCGGCAGACGGTTTCATCAACAAAGATGAAGCGGAGTCTGATGGCGGTGTACCGGCGGAAGTGGCTTTACCGAAGAACACCAAAGCAGGAGATACGGTTACAGTAACGGTAACGAAACCGGACGGTACAACCGAAGATGTTTCTCACGTTGTGACGGATACGGAAGAAGCGGCAGGTAAAGTAACCGTTACTATTCCAACAACTGCGGTTTCAGTGGACGGCGATTATAAAGTTACAGCGAAAGTGACGACTCCGGACGGACAATCCGGCAAAGAAAGTGCGGAAGTTCCATTCAAGGTCGATCAAACCGCTCCGACAGCCCCGGATGCGGAAGCACAAGCGGATGGTTCGGTCACGGTAGAGCCGAAAGATGAGAATCCGGTTACCATTAAATACATCGATGAAACTACGGGTACGGAAAAAGAGTTTACCGTGAAGAAAGATGACCAAGGCAACTGGACATCAGATGATAAACCGGCGAATGTTGCGGTTGATCCGGCTACGGGTAAAGTCACGATTCCGGCAACAGAAGTGAAAGATGCTTCGGAAGTGACAGCGATTGCGAAAGATCCGGCGGGTAATGAGTCGAAAGATACAGTGAATGCGGGTGTAAATCCTAATACAGACACCACAGCAGACGCACCAACAGTGAAAGCGGAGGACAATGGTGGTTTAACGGTAACACCAGGTTCGGACAATACGAAAGTAGAAGTACCGTTTAATGATGAAAACGATCAACCACAAAAAGTGAGTATTGTAAAAGATGGTGATGTGTGGAAAGTTGAAGACGGTACAACATTACCAACGGGCGTAGAACTTGATTCGGCAACAGGTAAAATCACAATTTACCCTGAGGCAATCAAAGACAATCAGGAAGTTGCAGCAACAGGTACAGACGAAAAAGGTAATACCGAAACAGGTAAAGACACGACCAAAGCAGACACAACACCACCTTCGGTAGATAATACGAATGGAGATGGTGTAGTAAGTAGCCCTGCGACAGTAAATGAAGGTCAAGAAGTAACAACCACAGTGAAACTGACCAACAACAATGGCGGCACACTACCGCTTGTAATTGGTAAAGATACTCCGGCACAAGGTGAGTTTGGTAAAGATGACTTTGAAACCCCGACTTTCAGCAATGGTGTGACTTACGATCCGGCAACCGGCACAATTACCGTACCGGCAGGCGTGAAAGAATTTACCATCACAACGAAAGCGAAAGAAGATTCCTCAACGGAAGGTACTGAAAAAGGTAAATTAACGGTAGGTGGAGTTGAAGGTAACGAAGTAACAGTTAATGATACTTCAGCAGATCCAACGGTACCGGATACCACAGCAGATGCCCCAACAGTGAAAGCGGAAGACAATGGCGGTTTAACGGTAACACCAGGTTCGGACAATACGAAAGTAGAAGTACCGTTTAATGATGAAAACGATCAACCACAAAAAGTGAGTATTGTAAAAGATGGTGATGTGTGGAAATTTGAAGATGGTACAACATTACCAAGGGGCGTAACACTTGATTCGGCAACAGGTAAAATCACAATTGACCCTGAGGCAATCAAAGACAATCAGGAAGTTACAGCAACAGGTACAGACGAAAAAGGTAATACCGAAACAGGTAAAGACACGACCAAAACAGACACAACACCACCTTCGGTAGATAATACGAATGGAGATGGTGTAGTAAGTAGCCCTGCGACAGTAAATGAAGGTCAAGAAGTAACAACCACAGTGAAACTGACCAACAACAATGGCGGCACACTACCGCTTGTAATTGGTAAAGATACTCCGGCACAAGGTGAGTTTGGTAAAGATGACTTTGAAACCCCGACTTTCAGCAATGGTGTGACTTACGATCCGGCAACCGGCACAATTACCGTACCGGCAGGCGTGAAAGAATTTACTATCACAACGAAAGCGAAAGAAGATTCCTCAACGGAAGGTACTGAAAAAGGTAAATTAACGGTAGGTGGTGTTGAAGGTAACGAAGTTACTGTAAATGATACTTCTACAGCTTCAAAAGCTCCTTCTATCGATATTGATAATATTGCGGGTCAAGCTCAGGCTATAGAAGGTACAGATGGTTATGCACAGTTCTTGCCAAGTAATATTACTACAACTGAAATTAGTAATGAAAATGGGGTAGTTACTAAAGGTTTCGTAATTAGCGGTACATCGCAAAACGTTCCGGCTGATACTGATGTTTCGGTTACAATTACAGCTAACGGAGAAACCTATTTTAGTGGCACGGCAAAAGTTAAGGCTGATGGTACTTGGTCTATTAATGTACCAACAACTACAGTCACAACAACGGTGACAGGTAGTGGTGAAGATGAAGTAACAGAAGTGACTACTACATATAATAATCCAAAATTTGATGTAGCTTATGAAGTAAAAGCAGCAGTCAATGTGGATGGAACTGATTATTCAGATACGGATATTGTTGATGCTGCGCCTGTTGTTACAGATATTTATCTTCAAGATAATTTACCTGATGATGCTGATGTATCAGAGTTTTATACAGATACTTCAAAATACGTTGGTCGTATTGATAGTATGGCTGATACGGATGCAACGAAGGCAATTAGCCGTGGTACAGGGTTAACAAATGATCCAAGTGCAGAATTACATTTCACTCTTGATAAGGCACTTAAAGGTGGTCAAGCAGTTAAAGTGTTACGCTACACTATTGTAGATGGAAACGAATCTTCAGTTGAAGATTTGACAGCCCAGTTGTCAAATAATGGCCTTGAGTACACTCTTAAACCAACAACTCCGCAATCTGAAACAACGAATGCGATATATCGTTATAAAGTGCTTGTTGAAGATCAAAACGGTGTTGATCTTTCCAGCAAAGATTTCACTTACCGTTTAGATACGATTGTTGAAGCAATGGATGTTAAAGAGTTGAACTCAGATACTAATCAGATGATCCTTCAAGCTGATGGAGTTTCTGAGGTTGGTGCTACCATTAAATATAAATACCAAACTGGTGCCGGTGAATCTGACTTGAAAGATGTAGTCGATAATGGGGATGGTACTTATACCCTTGATTTAGCTAACTGGAATCGTAAAGTAAACGGTAGTATTACACTTCAAGTTATTGATGCGGCGGGTAATGTTTCTGAAACGAAGGTCAATGCTGTTAGAAACTTGTTTAACGATTACACATTAGAGAAAGGTTTGAATCCTGCAGGTAATAATTTTGATGATCCTCTCGTTACAGGGCTAGGACCTAATGTAGGAGGACAATCAGCTTCTCTTGTTGCAGATAATCCGGGAACATTTGCATCTACAAACGGTAATGATACGCTTATCGTTGGTTTAGATAACTTCGGTGGAATGGGCCTCGGTAATGGCTCTGTTGGTCGTGGTACCTATGTTGGGGGAACAGTAAAAATTGAAATGGGTGCTGGTGATGACCATATCCAAGTGCGTGGTACAACTCAATCAATGGGAACTGCTGCAGAGGGTTATTTTGATATGGGAGAAGGTAATGACAAGATCTCATTTGCAGGCACATTCGTTATTGGTAACTATAATATTAGAATGGGTGAAGGAAATAATATCGTTAACTTTAGCGGTACCACTGTACAAGCCGCGGGGTTAGATATTAGTTATGGCGATGGCAACGATGTCTTGCGTGCCGATGTTAATAAAGATTTTGCCGGAAGCAAAACGATTAGTTTTGGTAACGGTGATAACTATATGGAAGTTGGCGCAGTATATGACAAAAATGATATTACTTTCGGTAATGGAAATGATGTATTTATTGCCAAATCTATCGGTACAAAGGCTCCTTCAAGCGGTACGATTGATATGGGAGATGGCAATGATGTATTCTCTGTTAGTGGGTTACTCGCACGACAAGAAGTGAAACTGGGTAACGGGGATGATGTCGCTATCATGGGTGATCGTATTGAGACTGGGGCTGCTTGGGGAAGACTCGATGGTGGGGACGGTAACGATACCTTAGTTTTAACGAAGTCTGATGGCAAAGTTAGCTTACAGAATGTGTTGAACTTTGAAGTTATTGATTTAACAGCTCCAACTGCTCAAACTATCGGCGTGAGTAATGATTATTTCACTCAGCAGAATGACACCACAAAAGCAGTCTATATTAAAGGTGGTACAAATGATACCGTTGACTTTGGTGACAATGGTAAATACATTAATGGTACTAAATTTAAAGATGGTGGTGGCGCTATTAAATCTAATTGGAATTTCTGGGAAAAAACAGAATCCGATGTGGTACATGATGGCGTGACTTATGATAAATATACCTATCGTACAGCAGCCGGTGATGTGAATGATGAGGCAGTGTATATCCAACAAGGTATCCAAATCATCTAATTTGTTCACTGACATTTAGTAACAAAACCGAATCCCCTAAGGTTCGCCTTAGGGGATTTTTTACAAAAGTAGTGTACTGTTTTGTTTTTCTAATGAATCGATTTCAAATTTCTCAAGAAGAAGCCTATTTGGAAAAGCAATTCGGTGAAGATTATCGCCGATATAAGTCAAAAGTAAGACGTTGGATATAAAAAATACGGTCAAAATCGACCGCACTTTTTATGTTTTACAATTTATTTTGCGCAGTTGCAATCTGCCGTTTTCTTTTCAAAACGTTCGGCAACATAATCCCAGTTTACGACATTCCAAAATTCTTTAATGTAGTCCGGACGGCGGTTTTGGAATTTTAAATAGTAAGCGTGTTCCCAAACGTCTAAACCGAGAAGTGGGAAACCTTCGCAGCCGGCGACATCTTTCCCCATTAACGGGTTATCTTGATTTGCGGTAGAAACAACCGCTAATTTTCCTTCTTTGCTTAATACTAACCAAGCCCAACCGGAACCAAAACGGGTTGCCGCCGCTTTTTCAAATTCAGCTTGGAACGCCTCAACAGAACCGAAATCACGCACGATCGTATCTTTTAATGAGCCCTGCAAGGTTGTGCCTTTTTTCAAGGATTTCCAAAATAAGCTATGGTTTGCATGACCACCGGCGTTGTTACGTAATGCGGTACGTTTTTCAGTCGGTAATTTATCAAGGTTTGAGATTAATTGTCCCGCACACATTTCTAAAAATTCAGGTGTTAAGCCTTCCAATGCTGCGTTTGCGTTATTTACGTATGTTTGGTGATGTTTACTGTGGTGAATTTCCATCGTTTGCGCATCAAAATACGGTTCTAATGCATCGTAAGCATAACCTAATTCAGGTAGAGAGTAAGCCATAATTCGTTCCTTCTATAAAATAAGTTTTCGTTTTGACTATTTTGGCTAATTTGATTTTAAACAGATAAAATCTAACCAAAAGTGTGTAAATAATAGCAGAAAATTTGATTTAGATCATTAAATGTTTTTTTATTCTGTCAATATTGGAGCTTTTGGGAAAGATTGTTCTAAATCAATAAACCCTATAATCTACTTCTAAAGAGTTATCTGTTTTGTTTGTCTGAATCTCGTCAAATTTTTCCCTTGTGGTAGAATATCGCCAAATTTAACGTGATGATTTCCCTATGTTTAACTTTCATACCTTATCTGTTAAGAATCTTGCTTGCCGACGGGGCGAGCGCTTGCTTTTTCGGGAGCTTTCATACGATTTCAGCAGCGGTGATTTTGTACAAATCGAAGGGTACAACGGCATTGGGAAAACGAGTTTATTGCGTATTTTGGCAGGGCTTGCGGAGCAATCGGCGGGTGAAGTGCGGTGGGATTCTGAGCTGATTTCTAAGCAACGGGAAATTTATCACCAAGATTTGCTTTATTTAGGGCATCTTGCCGGTGTGAAACCGGAACTTTCGGCTTGGGAAAATTTACAATTTTATCAACGTATTAACCAAGCGGAACAAGGCGATGATGTACTTTGGAACGTATTAGAAAAAGTGGGACTACTAGGACGTGAGGATTTACCTACAGCGCAGCTTTCAGCCGGTCAACAAAGACGTATCGCTTTAGCGCGTTTATGGCTTTCTCGAGCTCCTTTGTGGATTCTGGATGAACCTTTTACTGCGATTGATAAAAAAGGGATCGGTATTTTGACCGCACTTTTTGAAAAGCACGTTGAACAAGACGGTATCGTGTTACTGACCAGTCATCAAGATATACCGAGCTTGGCGTTAAAGAAACTGAATTTAGCCCATTACAAAAGCATATAGAAAGGAACGGTGGATGATTTTCCTTGAAATTATTAAACGGGAATTACAAATTGCAATGCGCAAGCGGGCTGAAATTTTAAATCCGCTATGGTTCTTTTTAATTGTGATTACGCTGTTTCCTTTGGTTATTGGGCCCGATCCTAAATTACTTTCCCGTATTGCGCCGGGGATAGCCTGGGTCGCTGCGTTACTTTCAGCCTTGCTTTCTTTTGAGCGTCTTTTCCGTGATGATTTTATTGATGGCTCGCTTGAACAATTAATGCTGGTCTCCCAGCCTTTAGCATTAACGGCATTGGCAAAAGTAACGGCACACTGGCTTTTAACCGGCTTGCCATTGATTTTACTTTCCCCTATCGCCGCGTTGCTGCTTTCCCTTGAGGTGAATATTTGGTGGGCATTGGTGCTGACTTTATTATTAGGTACACCGATATTAAGTTGTATCGGTGCCATTGGTGTCGCTCTAACTGTGGGCTTGCGTAAAGGCGGTGTATTGTTAAGTTTGCTTATCGTGCCTTTATTTATTCCCGTGTTGATTTTTGCTTCCTCCGTATTGGAAGCGGCAAGTTTGAATGTTCCTTACAATGGGCAACTTGCGATTTTAGGGGCGATGATGGTTGCTGCGATAACGCTTTCGCCTTTTGCTGTGGCGGCGGCGTTGCGTATTAGTTTAGATAATTGATAGGCAAATAGCACGAAAGTGCGGTTATTTTTCTTTTGATTTTTTTAAGGATCTTTTTATGTGGAAGTGGTTACATCCTTATGCGAAGCCGGAAACTCAATATCGCATTTGTGGAAAATTGAGTCCGTTATTTGCATTCCTTAGTTTGTTGTTACTTGGGGTTGGGGTCGTATGGGGCTTGGCTTTTGCACCTGCTGATTATCAACAGGGCAATAGTTTCCGAATTATGTATGTACACGTGCCATCGGCGATTTGGTCGATGGGAGTATATGGTTCTATGGCGATCGCGGCAGTGGTGGCGTTGGTGTGGCAAATTAAACAAGCTCACTTGGCAATGATTGCGATGGCACCCGTTGGTGCATTATTTACTTTTTTAGCCCTCGTTACCGGTGCTATTTGGGGCAAACCTATGTGGGGAACTTGGTGGGTGTGGGATGCCCGTTTAACCGCGGAATTGATCCTATTTTTCTTATATCTTGGTATTCTTGCGCTTTATTCCGCCTTTTCTGACAGAACAGTCGGCGCAAAGGCTGCGGGGATTTTATGTATTACTACCGTGGTTATTTTGCCGATTATTCACTTTTCAGTGGAATGGTGGAACACCCTTCATCAGGGGGCAAGTATCACAAAATTAGAAAAGCCGTCTATCGCCACGCCAATGCTGATACCGTTAGTTTTATGTATTTTCGGTTTTTTAACACTCTATATTTGGCTTACTTTGGTGCGTTATCGTGTGGAGTTATTAAAAGAAGATGCGAAAAGACCATGGGTAAAAGAATTGGCGAAAGAATTGAAGTAGTCAGAATTTTATTGTGGACGTAAGTAGCAGGATTGGTATTTTTTAGAGGGAAATGAGGAAGCGATGATGTTTTTTCAAACTTGGAGTGATTTTTTCAATATGGGTGGCTACGGATTTTATGTCTGGCTGTCTTATGCGGTTAGCTTTGTGTCGATTGTTGTGCTGATTGTACAAAGTGTGAAACAACGCAAGCAGGTATTACAAAATGTCCTGCGTGAAGTGCAACGCGAAGCCCGTTTACAACAAACCGATAAGGAGAACACCCTATGAATCCGAGACGTAAATCAAGACTTAAATTAGTTGTTTTCGTTGTGCTTGGCATTGCTATTGCAAGCGGTTTGATGTTGTATGCGTTGCGTCAAAATATTGACTTGTTCTATACGCCGTCAGAAGTGATTCAGGGTAAAGATAACAATCCGAACCAAAAACCGGAAGTGGGGCAACGTATCCGCGTGGGCGGTATGGTTGTGGAGGGATCGGTCGTTCGTGATCCGAAAAGTCTAAAAGTGCGGTTTGATTTGAACGATATCGGGCCTGCGATTAGCGTGGAATATGAAGGTATTTTGCCGGATCTTTTCCGTGAAGGACAAGGTATTGTAGCGCAGGGGGTGCTGACAGAACCGACAGTATTAACGGCAACGGAAGTATTGGCAAAGCATGATGAAAATTATGTGCCGCCTGAGTTAGATGAAAAGATGCAGAAAGTGCATAAACCTATGGGCGTTGAGGCTTCGGATTTAAAGGGTGAAAGCAACCGTGATCGTCAAGAAAAACAAGAAGGCGGGAAATGATTGCTGAATTAGGAAATTACGCACTCGCGTTGAGTTTAGCCGTTTCTTTAATGCTGGCTATTTTTCCTCTGTGGGGAGCGGAAAAAAGTAATGTGCAATTGATGGCGTTAGCGCGCCCGATGACTTACGGATTATTTGTTACGCTCACTATCGCCTTTGTCGCATTATTTTATTTGTTTGCCGTAAATGACTTTAGTGTGCAATATGTGGTGAATAATTCTAACAGCACGTTGCCGATTTACTATCGTCTTTCAGCCGTTTGGGGATCACACGAAGGTTCTTTATTACTTTGGATTTGGTTGCTTACCTTATGGTCTGCCGCGGTGGCGTTATTCAGTAAGCATTTACCACAAGAAGCGGTAGCCCGTGTACTTGGTATTATGGGCATTATTAGCGTGGGTTTTGTCTTGTTCGTGCTGTTTACTTCAAACCCCTTTACCCGCACTTTTCCTAATTTCCCTGTTGATGGTAAGGAACTTAATCCGATGCTGCAGGATGTCGGCTTAATTTTCCATCCCCCTTTGCTTTATATGGGCTATGTGGGTTTTTCTGTCGCGTTTGCCTTTGCGATTGCTTCCTTAATGACCGGTAAATTGGATTCCGCTTGGGCACGCTGGTCTCGCCCTTGGACACTTGCCGCTTGGGTATTTTTAACACTAGGGATTGTGCTTGGATCTTGGTGGGCATATTACGAGCTCGGTTGGGGAGGCTGGTGGTTCTGGGATCCGGTGGAAAATTCCTCGTTTATGCCCTGGCTGGCCGGTACGGCACTGATTCACTCGCTTTCCGTAACGGAAAAACGGGCTTCTTTTAAAGCTTGGACCGTATTGCTTGCGATTTTGGCTTTTTCCCTTTGCTTGCTTGGTACGTTTTTGGTTCGCTCAGGTATTTTGGTTTCGGTACACGCTTTTGCTTCTGATCCTACACGTGGGCTATATATTTTGGCTTATTTAATCGTTGTCATCGGGGGATCACTTGCGTTGTATGCTTACAAAGGTAGCCAAATTCGTTCGCTCGATAATGCGGAACGCTATTCTCGCGAAAGTATGTTGTTACTCAATAATATCCTATTAATGACCGCACTTTGCGTCGTATTTTTGGGGACATTATTACCGCTTGTACATAAACAGTTAGGTTTGGGAACGATCTCAATCGGTGCGCCGTTCTTTGATCAAATGTTTTTGATTATTATGACGCCATTTGCATTGTTACTCGGTATTGGACCGCTAGTGAAATGGCGACGGGATCAATTCTCCGCTATCCGTCTGCCGGTAATAATAAGTCTGATTGTTATGTCGGTTGCAGGTTTTGCGTTACCTTATTTCTTGCAAGATAAAATCACCGTCAGTGCTATGCTTGGCTCAATGATGACTGTTATTATCGTTTTATTGGCATTGTATGAATTACAACAACGGGCAACCTATCGTGAATCATTCTTCATTGGTGTACGCAAACTTTCCCGTTCTCATTGGGGAATGTTGCTTGCGCATTTGGGGGTAGCAATGACGATATGGGGCATTGCCTTTAGTCAAAACTTTAGCGTAGAGCGAGATGTACGTATGAAAGTGGGCGACAGTGCGCAAATCGGTCATTATGAGTTCAAGTTTACCGGTGTAAGTGATGCTAATGGCCCAAACTATATCGGCGGTAAGGCGCAAATTGATATTAGCAAAAATGGCAAACCTGAAGCGGTTTTATTTGCGGAAAAGCGTTTTTATACGGTAAGCCGTATGTCTATGACAGAGGCAGCAATTGACGGCGGTTTCACACGTGATCTTTATGTAGCGCTTGGGGAAAAACTTGATGATGATTCTTGGGCATTGCGTTTGTACTATAAACCTTTTATCCGATGGATTTGGATCGGCGGGTTATTTATGGCATTAGGCGGATTATTGTGTATGTTTGACAGACGTTATCGCTTTAATTCATTTTTGAAAAAATAACGCAGGTGAGCGAAATAAGGTTTTAATCATCATATTTTGGATTTATGTGTGGGTTTTTAAATATCCACGTTCTACAACAAGTCGTAAAGTGCGGTAAAAAATGAAAAAGAAATTACTCATTCCTCTTGTTCTCTTTTTGGCAGTGTCGATGATGTTTCTTGTGCAGCTTAATCGTAATGCACAAGGGGAAGATATAAAAGCATTGGAATCGGCATTAATGGGTAAACCTGTGCCGGTTAAAAGTTTAACGGAACTTTTTGAAAATAAAACTTACGGTAAAGAACTGTTTCAACAAGGAAAACCGATTTTGCTGAATGTGTGGGCGACTTGGTGTCCGACTTGTTATGCGGAACATCAATATCTAAATAAACTGGCACAGCAAGGGGTGACGATAATCGGTCTGAATTATAAAGATGATAGTGCAAAAGCCGTGAAATGGTTGAAAGATTTAGGAAATCCGTATCAAGTGGTGTTGAAGGACGAAAAAGGTGCTTTAGGGCTTGATTTAGGTGTGTATGGCGCACCGGAAACTTTTATTGTTGATGGCTCGGGTGTGATTCATTATCGTTTAGCCGGTGATGTCAACGAAAAAGTATGGATGCAAACCTTGAAACCGATTTATGACAAATTGGCAGGGCAAGAATAATGAGAAAATTAGGTATTTTTTTGACCGCACTTTTGTTTAGCTCAGTTGCATTTTGTGCGATTGATGCATTAAATTTTGCTTCGTCGCAACAAGAAAGTGATTATCATCAACTCACACAATCACTGCGTTGTCCTCAATGTCAAAACAATAATATTGCGGATTCTAATGCGACAATCGCAGTAGATATGCGCAGCAAAGTATTTGAATTGTTGCAGGAAGGCAAATCGAAAAATGAGGTGGTAGATTATATGGTGGCGCGTTACGGCAATTTTGTAACCTATGACCCGCCGATAACGGCTGCCACGCTCATTCTATGGATTGCGCCGTTATTTTTAATCGTATTTGGTGTGATTTTCTTATTAAAACGCAAACCGAAAGTCCAAAGTGCGGTCAAATCCGACACTGTTTTAACAGAGGAAGATAAGGCTCGTTTAGCGGAATTATTAAATCAAAAGGATAAATAGAATGTATTTTGTATTAAGCCTGATCACAATCACTTTGATGGTGGCATTAATTTGTTTTTATCCTTTATTGCGCCGATTTAAGACTAAAGATGAACAAAAGCGTGACGAATTAAACAAGGCATTATATTTTTCACGTTTACAAGAAATTGATCTGGATGATTCGCAAGGTTTAGTGGAAAATGCCGCCCAACTAAAACAAGAGCTGCAAAAAACTTTATTGGATGATGTGCCGTATCTGCAAGAAACCGCTACCCAATCCGAAAAATCCTATGGGAAAATTTGGTTTGTTTCCGGCTTGCTTGCCTTAGGGATTATTGCCGGTACTGCTTACTTTATGGTTGGAGCTTGGCGGGCGGAATCTATGCTTGAACAAACTTATGCAAAATTGCCGTATTTTTATGAACGAATGAAAGAAGAAGAGACGAATCCGCTTTCTGATGTGGAAATGCAACAATTTTCTACCGCACTTCGCATCGATTTACAGAAAAATTCAACCGATGCTAAAAAGTGGTGGCTACTTGGTCAAATCGGAATGAATTTAGGTGATGCGCGTTTAGCCTTTGATAGTTATCAAAAAGCACATAAGCTTGATCCTGAAAATTCAGAATATAAACTTGGTTATGCACGCGTATTGATGTTTTCTGAGGATACGACAGATAAGTTAAAAGGAAGCGATTTACTGCGTGAAGTCATTCGTAAAGATCATACCAATATTGAAGCGCTCAGTTTACTGGCTTTCCGTTATTTTGAAACGGAAGATTACAAAATGGCGGCTGTAACTTGGGCGATGATGTTACGCTTAATGCCAAAAGACGATAAGCGTATCCCATTGATTGAAAAGAGTATTCGTGCAGCCCGTGATGCTTTGGAAACGCAGGAGCAGGAAAAATCAAAAAGTATCACGCCTCAGAAAAATTAATATTGAAATAATATTGTAATAGTTTGGATTTAAAATTTTGTCGCATCAAACTAAACCCTTTTCAACGTTAATTTGACATGAAAGAACTATTTAGAATTGCAATATTACGCAGTCGTTGCACAAAACGAATTTCGTTATGTAGGTAAGGACATATATCATACACCCTGATAATAATGCTGTAGAATTGACGAGTATTTAATTTAAAAAAATATATTGAGAAATGGGTGAGGTTATTTCGTGAATAATATCGTTATTGATATTTATTTGTTGAAGATTTAACTCTAATGAGGTATCTTTCTTTTAAGAAAGGGAAGTATTTATAAAACTTAATAGAACTAGTGGTAATAAAAGGATTATACGTATGAGTTGCCGTAAGAAAATAAATATTTCCCTTTTGTTTTTTTCTACTTTATCGACTTTTTCTTTTTCAACTTTTGCAAACACATCACAAACAGATAGAGAAACAGAAGAGGTTGGAAATTTAGTCCGCTATGTTGATTCTAAAACCCAAGAAACTTTAGAACCGGAGAACTCACTCCAAGATACTAAAAAATTAGCCGGTAGCATTGAGTTTTCGGTTTATGTTGTGAATGAGGAATTTTCTTCTCATAGTGTTTTTGTTTCTAACGCAGGGATATGTGATGGCTTTGAAGGCAACTATGGTGTGGATTTTACGAATACGACTAGCAATTATGTCAATCGTGGGGATAAGAGTCAGTATTATGGTGGAATTACAGGTGCTTCAATCTATAAAGAAAAAAATTCGACAAATTTGAGGTATGCCCCTGTTTATGTAATTAACAATGCTCAATTAGAGAAAAAAATTCGTAAACGGGAAGAAGGAAAAATAGAGCAAACCGTTAAGGATAAAATTGATATAAGTAAAGCGTTTTTGGATAAAACAATTTGTAAACCGGGTAAAAAATGAAAAAATTATTGATTATATTTCCTATAGTGTTTCTTGTTGCTTGCGGTTCAACGCAACATCAACAAGATAATGGCGTTTATGATATGAAAACAGTTCAAGAGTATCAGGCCCGCGTTGCGAGCGGAAATACGGTAACCGCAGAACAGAAAGCAAACGCCGCAAGAGATATTGATGATCCGATAAAAGTAAATGCGAGTGATTCCCGCCCTAAAGTGCGATATCGTCAATCTGCACCGGTTGTGGTTATGCCAAGTGTCGGATTTGGTTATTATCGTGGCTATCATCATCGTTACTGGTAACAAGAAATAGTTTATTTTTATCTCTAAAAACAAACCGCACATAAAGTGCGGTTTGTTTTTATCAAGTTTTTATTTTTGTTCACTATGCCTTATTTTTTCTTCGCGTATTTCAGAGAATCTATCGCAACAGCAAGAATAATAATGCTACCTTTAATGATGTATTGCCAGTAAGGGTTCACACCGATATAGGTTAAACCGTAGTTAATCACGGTAAAGATTAATACCCCTGTTACTACACCGATGATAGTTCCTACGCCACCTGCAAAAGAGACACCGCCCACTACACAAGCTGCAATAGCGTCCATTTCATACATAAAACCTAGGTTGTTGGTGGCGCTACCGATACGACCGGCTTCCAACATTCCTCCGAATGCATAGAAGATACCTGAGATCATATAAATAAGCGCAAGGTTTTTGGCGACGTTTACACCTGAAACTTTAGCCGCTTCCGGATTTCCCCCAATCGCAAAAACATTCTTACCGAAGCGGGTTTTATTCCATAATATCCACATAAAGAAGGTGGCGATAGCCGCATAAATAGTGATGTAAGAGAGTTTGAACGAACCGAATCGGAAGAAACCTTGAGCAAAGGTTGAAAATTCTTCACTGAAACCGGCGATTGGAGAACCTCCCACCGCATCATAGTAGAGAGAATTTGCACCATAAACGATGATCATGGTTCCCATAGTGGCAATAAATGGCGTGACATTGAGATAAGCAACCACTAAACCGTTAAATAAACCGATTAATCCACCGATTGCACAAACAACAAGTATAACCACAGGAATCGGAATTTGACCTAAATCAGGGAAGACACGGTTAACATTATCAACGGCTTGTAACATTGTTGCGGAGATCACAGCCGCTAGACCCACCTGACGACCGGCAGATAAGTCCGTTCCCTGCGTAACGATTAAGCCCGCGACTCCGAGAGCTATAATTAAACGCACGGAAGATTGGGTTAAAATATTACTGAAATTCATCAAGTTTAAGAAGGTTGGATCTTGTGCAATGATGATGCCGAGCAGAATCAACAGCACAAAATAAATAGCATTTTGTTTTAAGAAATCAAAGGATTTATTTTTTTCTAAGGCACTCATAATATCTGTTCCTTGTGTTTTTATAAATATTTTGCGGCTAATTGCAAAATTTCTTCTTGAGAGGTTTTTGCGGTTTCCACAACACCGGCTAGTTTTCCGTTACTCATGACTAAAATTCGATCTGTTATTCCTAATAATTCAGGCATTTCTGATGAAATTATAATGATTCCTTTATCTTTTTTAGCGAGTTCTTGAATAAGCTGATAAATCTCAAATTTTGCACCAATGTCGATGCCTCTGGTTGGTTCATCAAGCATCAGAATTTCAGGTTGAGTTAATAACCAACGACCAATAATCACTTTTTGTTGGTTTCCTCCGGAAAGAGAACCTATTGCAGTTTTGTGAGATGGGGTTTTTACATTCATCGCATCAATTACCCATTGAGTATCACTGCGCATTTTTTTATTGTTCAGTAGCCCAAAAGGATTGAGATAGGATTTCATATTCGAAATCAAAGAATTGAATTCAATACTTAAATTTGAATAGATTCCTGTGGAACGTCGCTCTTCGGTGACTAAGGCAAAACCATTATTAATCGCTTCAAGTGCGGTTCGATTTTTTACTGTTTTTCCATGTAATTTAATCGTCCCCTTTTGGAGTTCGCGTACACCGAAAATGGCTTCCACGATATCGGTTCGTTTTGCACCTACAAGTCCGGCAATGCCTAGAATTTCCCCTTTACGCAATTCAAAGGAAACATCTTGGATAGAGGGTTGATTTACCGCTGTAAGGTGTTCAACTTCCAAAATTACCTCTTTCGGTACGTTTGTTTTTTCCGGGAAACGCTGCGTTAATTCACGACCTACCATCATGGCAACGATTTGTTCCATTGTAGAACTTTTGACCGGTACGGTATTGATCCATTTTCCGTCTCGAAGAATAGTAATTTCATCACAAATTTTAAAGATTTCGTCCATTTTGTGAGAAATATAAATGATGCCGCAACCGCGATCTTTTAATTTTTGAATAATTTTAAATAGATGCTCTACCTCTTTTTCCGAAAGTGAAGAGGTGGGCTCGTCCATAATGACGATTTTGGCGTTATATGAAAATGCTTTTGCAATTTCAATCATCTGCATTTGTGATACGGAGAGTTTAGCGACTTTTTCTTTTGGATCGATATCAATGTCCAATTCATCAAAAATTGCTTTGGTATCACGGTACATTTTTGTGTGATCAACAAAAGGTCCTTTAAGCGGATAACGACCTAGCCACAGATTATCCATTACACTGGTTTGACGTACTAAATTAAGTTCTTGGTGAACCATTGAAATCCCATTTTCTAGGGCTTCTTTTGAGGTTTTAAAGTTCACGGGCTTATCAAGAAAAAGAATTTCGCCTTCATCTTTGGCGTAAATGCCAAACAAGCATTTTAATAATGTGGATTTTCCCGCACCATTTTCTCCCATTAACGCGTGGACTGAGTGCGAGCGGACAGTTAAGTTTGCGTTATCTAAGGCTTTTACACCGGGAAAGGACTTGCAGACATTCGTCATAGTAAGCAGCACTTGGCTGCCTTGACTTGAATTTTGAGCTGTCATATCCAACCTCATTTGAAATAGGGGAGGCTGTTGGGCACTCCCCTAAAGATTACAACATTAATTTTTATTTTAAGAACTCGGTCAAATTGTCCTTATCTATTCCTACATAAGGAATACGTACAACACGATCTTTTAATTCCCATTTAGTACCTTCGGTTGCCGGTTTTCCTTGAGAAAGATTATTTGCAAGTTGAACAACTGCTTTACCTTGGTTTACGCCATCATTTAATACGGTACCTGCAATATCGCCTTTCTTGATAAGTTGTAGTGCTTCGGGTAACGCATCTACACCGAAGATTGGTAATTTTTTACCATGTGCTTTTGTTGCTTCAAGTGCGCCCATTGCCATACCGTCATTGTTTGAAATGATAACTTCAATGCTATTGGCTTTAGAACTGGATAACCATGCATCGACTTTATCTTTTGCCATTGCAGCATCCCACATACCGGTATCAATGAAGAGTTGTTCGGTTTGAATCCCTTGTGCATTTAATTGTTCAATTACGTATTTGGTACGGGCCTCGGCATCAGGGTGACCGGGTTCGCCTTTTAAGAGCACATACTGAATTTTACCGTCTTTATTCAAATCCAATGCAGGCATTGCTTTCCATTGTTTGGCAATTAAATCACCTTGAATTAAGCCTGATTCTTTCGGATCAGTTCCTACATAGTAAGCGTTATCATAAGAGGAAATTGCTTTCGCCCCCGGATCTTTATTAAAGAAAACGACAGGAACATTATCTGATTTTGCTTTACCGATAATCGTTGGTGCGGCTGCCGGGTCAACTAAGTTGATTGCGAGGGTTTTTACGCCTTTTGAAAGTAATACGTCAACTTGGTCGTTTTGAATGGACTGTGCGTTTTGGGAATCGTTCATTAACAATTCGATGCCTTTTAATGCTTCGGCTTCTTTCTTAATTTCTTTACGCATTAATGACATAAAATTATCGTCATATTTGTAAATGGTTACACCGATACGGGTATCAGCCGCATTGCTTGCTGTCGCTGCGCCTAAACCTACTGCTAATGCGACCGCACTTAGTACTGTTCTTTTCATAAAACGCTCCTATGGGAAGGTTGATGTTAATTAAACTTGTTGCTCATTACCACAACTCGCAAGGGATTATACTTAACAAGTATGCTTTAATCTGTGATCAAACTCACATAAATGGAAACGATTACAAAAAATATTAAAATTTGTGACCTTCATCACAATTTAATCAATAGATTCGACAGAAAAGCGACGTACTAATGTAGGATTAAATTGGATTATTGCCGGCGGAAGAATGTTTTCATCAACTAAGCTTAAGGCCAAATTAGCGGCATAAGTTGCCATTAAATCAATAGGATAGCGAATTGTTGTTAATTTTGGAATGAGATAGCGTGCAATTGGCATATCATCAAAGCCAATAATGGAAAATTGACTTGGTACATTGATATTGTTTTCATTTAATACGGAAATTGCCCCCGCCGCCATAGAGTCGTTATATGCGACAACTGCCGTTAAGTCCTTGTTGTAACTGAGTAAATCGATCATAGCCTGTTCGCCGCCCTCAAAGTCGGGCGAATTATGGGTGATGGCATGTTCAACGATAGGATAATTATGCGCTTTTAATGCCTTAAGATAGCCGATTTTACGTTCCGCTTCGTCAGAAATAGCATGATCCGAGCCGATATACGCAATTTTTTTATGCCCATAGCGAATAAGCATTTCCGTGGCAAGGTAAGTTCCTTTTTGATTATCTAAACTCACGCAGCGATTTTCATATCCTTTGATAACCCGATTAATAATAACCATACCCTGTACTTTTTCTAAGTAACCGATTAATTCTTCATCAGAAAGCGCTTTAGAATGGACGACTAAACAACTACAACGTTTACGCAGTAAGGTATTGATAGCCTCACGTTCCTTTTCTGCGTGATGGTATCCTATACCGATTAAAATACTTTTATTATGCAGCTCCGCCACCTTATCTACGGCTTTAACAAGAATGGCAAAAAAAGTATCGGTTACATCTGTGACGACAACGCCGATAGTATCGGTATTTTGTATGGCAAGCGCTTGTGCATTTGCATTGGGTTGATAACTTAATTGGGCAATCGCATTTTGAACGGCAATACGTGTTTTGGGGCTGACGGAAGTGTGATTATGTAAAACGCGGGATACTGTGGCGACAGAAACATTGGCAAGTTCGGCAACATCATGGATAGTACTCATAACAATAGGCTCATTTATTCAGTGGCTATGATGTTATCATAACGATTTTTCAATAAAATTGGAAACGCTTACTTTTTTATTTGTAACCGAGATCACAAAAAAATTCGGCTATATTTTTATTTTGTGATATAGATCACGGTTTATTTTTTCTAATTTGCTATCTTATGAATATTATTTTATGTAACCGTTTACAATGATAAAGGAGCTTTAAATGAGCGAAATATTTGAACCGACAGATCATCCGCATCGCCGCTATAATCCTCTAATTGATCAATGGGTATTGGTTTCGCCGCATCGTGCTAAACGCCCATGGCAAGGTCAGCAAGAAAAAACGAGTGAAGAGCAAAAACCAAGCTATGATCCCGATTGTTATCTTTGCCCCCGTAATAAACGCATTACCAGTGAACCGAATCCTGATTATCACAAACCTTATGTGTTTAAAAATGATTTTTCCGCATTGCTTGAAAATACACCGGAACCTGAAAAATCCAATGATCCCCTTTTTCAATCTTCACAAGCCCGTGGCGAAAGCCGCGTCATTTGTTTCTCGCCGGATCACAGCAAAACACTGCCATTATTGACCGCACTTGAAATTGAAGAGGTGATTAAAGTTTGGCAAGAACAGATTCTTGAACTCGGACAAAAATACCCTTGGGTGCAAATTTTTGAGAATAAAGGGGCGGTGATGGGCTGTTCTAATCCGCACCCGCACGGTCAAATCTGGGCGAATAGTTTTTTACCAAATGAAGTCACCCGTGAAGATCGCACGCAGCGTGATTATCTGAATAAACAGGGTTCTGTCATGTTAGTGGATTACGTAAAACGTGAATTGGCACTAAAAGAACGTATTGTTGTGGAAACCGAACATTGGGTTGCGCTTGTGCCTTATTGGGCTGTATGGCCTTTTGAAACCTTGTTGCTTCCAAAGACCCACGTAAAACGTTTGACGGAACTCACCGATGCGCAAGCAAAAGATTTAGCCCTGATGCTGAAGAAACTGACAACGAAATACGACAATTTATTTGAAACCTCATTCCCTTACTCAATGGGCTTTCACGCTGCACCATTTAATAATGAAGATAATGAACATTGGCAACTTCACGCTCATTTCTATCCGCCTCTATTACGTTCTGCAACCGTACGTAAATTTATGGTAGGGTATGAAATGCTTGGTGAAAGCCAGCGGGATTTGACGGCGGAGCAGGCCGCGGAAAGATTGAGAAGTTTGCCTGAGGTTCATTATAAGGAAAAAGAGGCTTTTGTTCGTAGGGAAGCGGGAGAATAAATAGCCCACGGTTAGCAATGTTCCTTTGGGGAAAACCAATTGATATAGCCTATTTCCTCAAAGAAAGAAACGACATTTTATCGAAAAGCATTCATTATGCGAAGCATTTCGTAAGGAAAATAATATGACGCCAATCCAACAAGCTCAACAAATCTTCACTCAAAAATTCAAAATTCAACCAACATTAACGACTTATGCCCCGGGGCGAGTCAATATCATTGGTGAACATACCGATTATAATGATGGCTTTGTGATGCCCTGTGCCATTAATTTTGGTACGGCTGTTAGCGGCATAAAACGCGATGATCATCGTTGGACAGTTTATGCGGCGGATCTTCAGGAAGCCGATGAGTTTTCTCTTGATGGCAAGATCGAAAAAAGTCCCCATAAATGGGCAAATTACGTGCGTGGTGTGGTGAAATTTATTCAAGAACGTTGCCCTGATTTTAAACAAGGTGCAAATCTTGTAATTTCCGGTAACGTGCCGCTTTCATCGGGATTGAGTTCATCCGCCGCCTTGGAAGTGGCAGTCGGAAAGTTTTGTCAGCAATTAGGGAATTTACCGCTTTCTCATACGGATATCGCCCTTAACGGTCAAAAAGCCGAAAACCAATTTGTAGGCGCAAATTGTGGCAATATGGATCAGCTTATTTCGGCACTCGGACAAAAAGATCATCTGTTAATGATTGATTGCCGTAGCCTTGAAACCCTACCGACCCCCGTGCCGAATGATGTGGCCGTCATTATCGTTAATTCCAATGTTCCCCATGATTTAGTGACGGGAGAATACAATACCCGCCGCCGACAATGTGAACGGGCAGCCGAATTTTTCGGCGTAAAAGCCTTGCGTGATGTATCCGTGGCGCAATTTAAAGAAAAGGAAGCGGAATTGACCGCACTTGATCCTTTCGTGGCAAAGCGCGCACGCCATGTTGTGACGGAAAATCAACGTGTACTGGATGCAGTACAAGCTTTAAAAAATAATGATTTAACCCGCTTAGGCGAATTAATGGGGCAATCGCACGATTCAATGCGTGATGATTTTGAAATTACCGTCCCGCAGATCGATTACCTTGTTGAGCTTGCTCGGCTCATTATTGGAAAAAACGGCGGTGTTCGGATGACTGGGGGCGGTTTCGGCGGTTGTATCGTTGCGCTTACGTCACATTCTCAAGTCGAATCCGTACGTAAGATTATCGCCGAAAATTATGAAAAAACGACAGGATTAAAGGAAACATTTTATGTCTGTACCGCATCGCAAGGTGTGCGTGTGATTTAAGGGAAAATGATGATTGAAAAAACAGTTTTCAATGCACCTGATGGTGCGCCGTACCAAGTTATAACCTTACAAAATCAAAAAGGAATGTGCATCAAATTGATGGATTGGGGAGCGACTTGGCTTTCTTGCCAAATACCGGTGAACGGCGGATTACGAGAAGTATTGCTGGGCTGTAAAATCGAAGATTATCCCGTCCAGCAAGCCTATTTAGGTGCAAGTGTGGGGCGTTATGCAAATCGTATTGCCAATGCGCAATTTGAATTAAAAGGGGAGAAAATTCATCTTGCAGCAAATCAAGGGAAACACCAACTGCATGGCGGTGAAGGTTTTGGCAAACGACGTTGGGCGATTGAAAAGTGCGGTGAAAATTTCGTACGTTTTTCTCTGTTTTCCGCTGACGGCGATCAAGGCTTTCCCGGTAATGTAGAAGTGGCGGCGACATACAGTCTCACGGAGGAAAATAGCGTAAAAATCGAATATGAAGGCGTAAGCGATAAAGATACCGCTTTAAATCTCACCAATCATGCTTATTTTAATTTAGAAAATGCCGAACAAGGCTCCGATGTACGTAATCACAGCCTACGCTTAAATGCCGATTTCTATTTACCGGTAGATAGCGAAGGTATCCCTAACTCCCCGCTAAAACACGTGGTGGGGACAAGTTTTGATTTTCGTATTGCAAAACCGATCAAGCGGGATTTTTTACAGGACGAGCAACAGATTGTAAAGGGATACGATCATTCCTTCATTGTCAATAAAGCTTGGCAAAAACCGTGCGTATTGCTTGTTTCACCAAAGGGTGATTTAAGTTTAGAAGTACGTACCTCTCAGGCGGCATTACAGGTTTACACCGGAAATTATCTTGCCGGTACACCAACACGAAACGGTGAACAGTACGGCGATTTTTCAGGTATCGCATTAGAAACCCAATGCCTGCCGGATACGCCGAATCATCCCGAATGGCAAAATTACGGCGGCATTCAAAAAGCCGGAGAACGATATTATCAGTGGACGGAGTTTAAGTTCTTATAAGAAAAATGCGGTAAAAAATGAATGTGTTTTTCGGTGTTGCGCATCACTTGCACAAAAGGCAGTTTTTGATTCAAATGTAGGGGCGTCAGGCTGGCCGTAACGCACCGAACTTAGGGTTAACGATGCGTTACACCTTTGGCTGGCACACCCTGCTCCGTTTTGTGTAAGTGCTACATAATATCGGTGTTTTTTACCGCACTTCTGCAAATTTAGCTTACTTTTATATCACTTAGCTTGTAGAATAACGGTTCTCTTGTGGAAATGAAAATAGACTGCTAAGACGAATATGAACGAAGAACAGCAAAACTCAACTCAATCAGAAGGTATTAAAAAACCTTTTTTCCAATCTTTATTTAGTCGCTTTTTTCAAGGCGAACTAAAAAATCGTGAAGAGCTTGTCGAGGTGATTCGTGATTCCGAACAAAATGATCTCATCGATCAAAACACTCGTGAAATGATTGAAGGCGTGATGGAAATTGCCGAGCTTCGTGTGCGTGATATTATGATCCCACGTTCTCAAATTGTTTTTATTGAAGAGCAAGAAGATTTAAGTGTCTGTCTAAATACGATTATCGAATCGGCGCATTCACGTTTCCCTGTTATTGCCGATTCGGATGATCGTGATAACATCGCCGGTATTTTGCATGCGAAAGATTTACTGAAATTTTTGCGTGAAGATGCGGAAGAATTTGATTTATCGAAACTTTTACGCCCGGCGGTAATCGTGCCGGAGAGTAAACGTGTCGATAGAATGTTGAAAGATTTCCGTTCGGAGCGTTTTCATATGGCGATTGTGGTCGATGAATTTGGGGCGGTATCCGGGTTGGTGACGATTGAAGATATTTTGGAACAAATTGTGGGTGATATTGAAGATGAATTTGATGAAGAAGAAATCGCCGATATTCGCCAGCTTTCACGTCATACCTATGCGGTGCGTGCGTTAACCGATATTGATGATTTTAACGCTCAATTCAACACCCGTTTTGATGATGAAGAAGTGGATACGATCGGCGGTTTAGTGATGCAGGCTTTCGGTTATTTGCCGAAACGCGGTGAAGAAATTACTTTAGAAAATCTGCAATTTAAAGTAACTTCCGCAGATAGTCGCCGCTTAATTCAGCTTCGCGTTACCGTACCGGATGAGCGTTTATCGGAGATGGAAGCTGCGGAAGAAAAAACGGCATAATCTGTTTTCTCCGTTTTTATCGTGCGTATTTACATACGTTTATTTTTAAATTGATACATCAAAGGGCGTAGGCATACGCCCCTCATTTTTTATGAAGAAATATTCTGTTTATCTTATTGCCATCATTTCCGGTGTTCTCGGCGTTTATGCTTTTTCTCCCTTTGATTATTGGGGATTGGCGTATATATCCGTTATCGGTTTACTTTATGTGGCGAAAACACCGAAGAAATCGACCGCACTTTTAGGCTCATTTTTATGGTCTATGGCTTTTTTCTGCTTTGGTGTAAATTGGTTGAATGTCAGCATTCATCAATTTGGCGGGGCATCTTTAGGGTTAAGTTATTTATTGGTGGGGTTACTTTCCGCTTATCTTGCCCTTTACCCAATGCTTTTCACCTATATTGTGAAGCGTTTTCAAGTTCAAAGTGCGGTCATTTTTGCCGTCATTTGGACATTTACCGAGCTCCTACGAGGTTGGATTTTTACCGGTTTTCCTTGGTTGCAGTTCGGTTATACACAAATCGACGGCCCGTTTTCAGGGATCGCCCCGATTTTTGGTGTAACGGGTTTAACCTTTTTTGTCGTATGGGCAAGTGCGGTTATTTTTAATGCTGTTTTTGCTTTATTTCGCGCAAAAAATATGAAGTTGATGCTCACAAATCTCTTGTTGTTAGCGGTTGTGGGGGGATTAAGCGCATATTCATCACGTATTGATTTTGTGAAATCAGTGGATGATAAAGCCATTTCTATTACTTTAGTGCAGGGGAATATTGAACAGAATTTGAAATGGGATCCTGCTTATTTTTATTCCACATTAGAAATTTATCAGAAATTAATTGCTGAAAATTTAGGGAAAACCGATCTGATTATTCTGCCGGAATCGGCTTTGCCGACCCTTGAAAATGCGATAGTGCCGTTTTTTGAAACTCTTGATCGTTCGGCAAGGGAAACAAAAACTGAAATTATGGTGGGGACGGTGTATCAGGATGATAAATCCGGTAAGTTGCTTAATTCGATTGTGACCGCAGGGAACCCTGATTTTCCTTATCAATTAGATACTGTGAATCGTTATGCCAAGCACCATCTTGTGCCTTTTGGCGAATACGTGCCGTTAGAAAATTTATTGCGCCCGTTAAATTCCGTTTTTAATTTGCCGATGTCCGCTTTCCAAAGCGGTGAGGCGATACAGCCTTCTTTGTTGGCTAAGCATCGTGCTTTTTCACCGGCTATTTGCTACGAAATTATTTTTGGTGAGCAAGTGCGTGAAAATCTGAAAAAAGACTCGGATTATTTACTTACCATTTCTAATGATGCGTGGTTTGGGGATTCTATTGGGCCTTGGCAGCATTTACAAATGGCAAGAATGCGGGCTTTGGAATTAGGCAAGCCTTTGGTTCGTGCAACTAACACGGGGATCACCGTGTTTATTGGGGAAAAAGGGCAGATTTTGGCGCAAGCGCCTCAGTTTGTGGAAACGACATTAACCCGCAAAATTGCGCCGACCGAAGGCAAAACGCCTTATTCGGTGCTTGGTAATCTGCCGCTTTATGGTTTGATGTTATTGTTTTTAGTGTTGCGCGGTATTATGGGGGTTGTTCACCGTAAGATGAACCTTTCACAAAAACAATAGTCAAAACGACCGCACTTTATTGATGGGGTTACTCATCATCATATTGATATTATTAGTGGTTTTTTTAAATCATTTAACAGAAATGAGATTTTAATGAAGCAAAATCTAATTGAAGTCAAAAACCTGACCTTTAAACGGGGTGAGCGGGTGATTTACGATAACCTGAATCTAAAAGTCCAAAAGGGCAAAATTACGGCCATTATGGGGCCGTCAGGGATCGGGAAAACCACGCTACTAAAGTTAATCGGCGGGCAATTACACCCGGAACAGGGGGAAATTCGGTTTGACGATAAAGATATTTGTCGTCTTTCCAATCGTGAGCTTTATGAAGTGCGTAAACGTATGGGAATGTTATTTCAATCCGGTGCGCTTTTTACGGATATTTCCACGTTTGATAACGTGGCATTTCCTATTCGTGAACATACCCGTTTACCGGAAAGTCTGATTCGCCAAATTGTGCTAATGAAATTGGAAGCGGTGGGGTTGCGTGGCGCGGCAAAATTAATGCCGTCCGAACTTTCAGGCGGTATGGCGCGCCGTGCCGCATTGGCGCGTGCGATTGCATTAGATCCTGATTTAATTATGTTTGATGAGCCTTTTACAGGACAGGATCCCATTAGTATGGGGGTTATCGTCAGTTTGATTAAACGTTTGAATGAAGCCTTGAACCTCACGTCTATAGTGGTTTCCCATGATGTGCAGGAAGTATTAAGTATTGCCGACTATGCTTATATTATTGCGGATAAACACGTTATTGCAGAGGGGACTTCCGAGCAATTACTTGAAAGTAAGGATCCGCAAGTGTTGCAATTCTTGAAAGGGGAAGCGGACGGTCCGGTGAAATTCCATTATCCGGCGAATAATTATGCGGAGGAATTATTTCAATGATAGTTCATATGATTTCTTCCCTCGGCAGTACTGTAATCCGTTTTTTCCGTGCCTTAGGGCGTGCGGGGTTTATGTTATTCGGTGCATTGCTAGGGAAACCGCAAGTTCGTAAACATTTCCCTCTGCTAGTTAAGCAACTGTATGTTTTAGGCGTACAATCCTTACTCATTGTGATGCTTTCCGGTTTATTTATCGGTATGGTGCTAGGTTTACAAGGTTATGTGGTATTGGTGGATTTTTCTGCCGAAACCAGTCTTGGGCAACTTGTGGCGCTTTCGCTTTTGAGGGAATTAGGTCCGGTTGTAACCGCACTTTTATTCGCCGGTCGGGCGGGTTCTGCGCTTACTGCCGAAATCGGCTTAATGAAAGCGACGGAACAGCTTTCAAGTCTAGAAATGATGGCGGTTGATCCGCTTCGCCGAGTGATTGCGCCCAGATTTTGGGCGGGGATCATCGCAATGCCGATTCTTTCCATTATCTTTATTGCCATTGGTATTTGGGGGGGCTCTCTTGTAGGGGTAGATTGGAAAGGTGTGGATGCCGGTAGCTTTTGGTCGGTTATGCAAAATGCGGTAAGCTGGAGCTATGACATTCTTAACGGATTTATTAAAAGCGTATTCTTCGCTATTGCGGTAGTATGGATTGCGTTATTCAACGGCTATGATTGTATACCGACATCAGAAGGTATCAGTCAAGCCACAACCAGAACTGTAGTTCACGCCTCCTTGGTGGTACTCGGGTTAGATTTTATCTTAACAGCTATTATGTTTGGGGCCGGTTAAAAAGGGTATTTTTATGCGACAAACGATGAAATATGAATTTTGGGTGGGCTTATTTTTATTACTTGGCATTGGCGCGTTGGTTTTTTTAGGCTTACGTGTGGCAAATGTACAAGGTTTTGGTGAAAATAAATCTTATACCGTGACTGCAACTTTTGATAATATCGGCGGACTAAAAGTCCGTGCGCCACTTAAGGTGGGCGGTGTGGTGATTGGTCGGGTAAGCGGTATTTCGTTAGATGAGAAAACCTATTTACCGAAGGTCAATATCGCCATTAACGAGGAATATAACGAAATCCCGGAAAATAGTTCTTTATCGATTAAAACTTCGGGATTATTAGGCGAGCAATATATCGCATTAAGTATGGGGTTTGATGATGGTGAAACCGCAATGCTAAAAGAGGGAAGCCAGATTCAAGATACAAAATCAGCTATGGTGTTGGAAGACCTGATCGGTCAATTCCTCTATGGCGATAAAAAATCTGAAGGAAATGCAGAACATGCAACGCCTGAAGTAAAATAATAACAACGCTACGTTTAGGAGATTTAGGATGAAAATTACTCGGTTTAAAAAATGGTTTGCCGTTTTTACTTTTGTAATGGCCGCACTTTTTGTTACGCGTACTGCTACGGCGCAAACCAGCCCTTATGTTTTAATGCAGCAAGCATCGGATAAATTGTTTGTCGACATTAAAAATAATCAGGCTAAAATTAAACAAAACCCAAATTATTTGCGTACTATTGTTCGTAATGATCTACTACCTTATGTGCAAGTGAATTATGCCGGATCTTTAGTATTGGGTTCACATTTCAAATCAACGACACCGGAACAGCGTGAAAAATTTTTCAAAGCCTTTGGTGATTTTATTGAACAGGCTTATGCGCAAGTCTTAACCGCGTATAGTAACCAAAATATTCAAATTGAGCCGGCAAAAGATGTGGGCGATAAGAATTTGGTGAGTATTCGTGTGAATATCATTCAAACCGGCGGCGCTGCACCGATTAAATTAGATTTCAAATGGCGTAAAAATAGCAAAACCGGTGAATGGCAAGCCTATGATATGGTGGCTGAGGGCGTGAGTATGGTGGTTACCAAACAAAACGAATGGAGCGGTATTTTACGCCAGCAAGGTATTGAGGCATTAACCGCACAAATTCAAAAGTCGGCAGCCCAACCTGTCACCTTAAAATAATCTCATGACTATGTTAAATTGGGATTTAATTCAAAATAATGATAAGATAGCGCTCCGATTTTGTGGGGAGCTATCTCGTAACACGTTGTTACCCTTATGGCAACAACGTGCTTCTTTTTTGTCTGAGGCTAAGTTAAATCAACCGATTATCGAATGGGATTTAAGCGGCATCAAAAGAATTGACTCTGCAGGTTTTGCCTTACTTTGTGATTTTTTACATAGCAGCCAACGACTACCTAATAAAAAAGTGCGCTTAGTTAACCCTCCTCAACAATTATTAACGCTTGCGGATTTAGTCAATTTATCTGATTGGATCGCAGCTTTTATTGATCATCATTAAAACGGAAATCCGAATGGAACTGCAAGAAATCGAACGAATTTTAAAAGAATCTTTAAATGTTGATGAAGTCTATGCTCAGGGTGAGAATGCTCATTTCGGTGTGATAGTCGTGAGCGATGAAATTGCCGCCTTGTCAAAATTAAAACAGCAACAAACCGTTTATGCTCCGCTTATGCCTTATTTCGGCACCGGTGAGATTCACGCATTAACCATCAAAACCTACACCACCGAAAAGTGGAAAAGGGATCGTCTTTTACATCAAGTCAGTTAAATTAGGATTTCTCTTATGGAAAAATTTCGTGTCTATGGCGGTCAGTCGCGTTTAAGCGGTACTGTAACGATTTCAGGTGCTAAAAATGCGGCGCTCCCTATTCTTTTTGCCGCAATCTTAGCCACTGAGCCGGTGAAACTTACAAACGTACCGGAACTTAAAGATATCGAAACTACCCTTAAAATTTTGCGTAAATTAGGTGTAGTGGCAGAACGTGACGAGACGGGGGCAGTATTGCTAAATGCATCAAAAATTGATCATTTTATTGCGCCTTATGATTTAGTCAAAACGATGCGCGCTTCAATTTGGGCATTAGCTCCGTTAGTCGCACGTTTCCACCAAGGTCAAGTATCTTTACCGGGGGGCTGTTCAATTGGCGCACGCCCGGTAGATTTACATATTAGCGGCCTTGAAAAAATGGGTGCGGATATTATGCTTGAAGAAGGCTATGTAAAAGCACAAGTGGTAGATCGCTTACAGGGAACACGTATTGTAATGGAAAAAGTGAGCGTAGGCGCAACTTTATCCATTATGATGGCGGCAACCCTTGCAAAGGGTACAACTGTTATTGAAAATGCGGCACGTGAGCCGGAAATTGTCGATACCGCCGATTTTCTCAACAAAATGGGGGCGAAAATCAGTGGTGCGGGTTCGGATCATATTACGATTGAAGGGGTAGAACGTTTAACCGGATGTGAGCATAGCATTGTTCCCGATCGTATTGAGACCGGCACATTCTTAATCGCCGGTGCTATTTCAGGCGGGCGGGTGGTTTGTAAAAACACCAAAGCAGACACGCTGGATGCCGTAATTGATAAATTACGGGAAGCCGGAGCGCAAGTGGATGTAACGGAAAATACCATCACTTTGGATATGTTCGGCAATCGTCCGAAAGCCGTAAACATTCGTACCGCTCCACACCCGGGCTTTCCAACGGATATGCAAGCGCAATTTACCTTATTAAATATGGTGGCGAAAGGAACAAGTATCATCACAGAAACCATTTTTGAAAATCGGTTTATGCATATTCCGGAGCTTATTCGTATGGGCGGTAAAGCGGAAATCGAAGGCAACACCGCAGTTTGTCACGGCGTTGAACAGCTTTCCGGTGCGGAAGTGATGGCAACGGATTTACGGGCTTCTATCAGTTTAGTGCTTGCAGGCTGTATCGCAACGGGTGAAACCATCGTTGATCGTATTTATCATATTGATCGCGGCTATGAACATATTGAAGAAAAGCTTCGTTGTTTAGGCGCAAGAATTGAGCGTTTTTCAGCGCAAAATACAGAGGAATAACCATTTCAAAAGTAAAGTATTATGTAGCTCTTGCGCAAAGCATCGTAGGATATCGTTAGGGGAAGCCGTAACGCGTCAGTTGAGGGCTTAATGATGAAACGGTGCGTTACGCAAAGCTTAACGCACCCTACCCAAATTAAATATTGGATATAAAATTCTCTTTGTGCAACTGATACATAGTACCGCAAATACAAAAAGTGCGGTCACAAAATCTTTAGATTTTGAACATTGGCTCCGCCAACGATGCTGTAAGGCATAACAATCATCTTGAGCGATGGTATATAATTTTTGTGCTTTTTACTGTTGTTTTATTCAATAGTCCCCTAGAATTTGTTACACTTTTACCCGTTTTTAGTTTCAATATTAAGCCAAAATGCAAAATGAGATTAGTGTGATATTTTCCAATAAGGGGGCGTTGAGTCGGGCTATCAAAGGTTTTCGACCACGTGCAGAACAGCTGGAAATGGCATTGGCCGTGAGTGAAACGATTGCACAGAAATCCACTTTGGTTGTAGAAGCCGGAACCGGCACGGGAAAAACTTTTGCTTATCTTGCACCTGCATTGGTATTCGGTAAGAAAACCATCATTTCTACGGGCTCTAAAAATCTTCAAGATCAATTATTTAATCGAGATTTACCGGCAATTAAAAAAGCGCTCGAATTCTCCGGTAAAATTGCTTTATTAAAGGGGCGTGCAAATTATCTTTGTCTAGAACGCTTAGATCAAGTTATTGCCCAAGGCGTGCTTGGCGATAAATCTGTTTTGGCTGATTTAAGTAAAATACGTAAATGGAATAATAGTACGAAAACCGGTGATTTTACCGAATGTATTGAATTAGCCGAAGATAGCCCTATTATTCCGCAACTTACCAGCACGGCGGAGAGTTGTTTAGGAACGGATTGCCCTAATTATAGCGAATGTTATGTGGCAAATGCCCGTAAAAAAGCACTAAATGCAGATCTTGTGGTTGCTAATCATCACTTATTCTTTGCGGATATGGCGGTGAAAGAAAGCGGTTTCGGTGAATTGATTCCTAACGCCGAAGTGATTATTTTTGATGAAGCCCATCAGTTGCCGGATATTGCCAGCCAATATTTCGGTCAATCCCTTACATCCCGCCAACTCTTTGATTTATGTAAAGATATTAATATTGTTTACCGCACGGAATTAAAAAATCTACAACAACTTGGAGTGACTTCCGACACTTTATTAAAAGTAACGCAAGATTTTCGTCTTTTATTAGGGGCAGGGAGTAGTGTGAGGGGAAATTGGCGAGAATTGTACTCTCAAAGTGCGGTTAAAAAAGCCTTTGAATTGTTACGAGAAAAAATTGATTTTCTTTCTGAAGTGATTAAATTGGTGCTCGGTCGTTCACAAACGCTTGATAGTATTTTTGAGCGTGTAGAGTCAATTAAAGCCCAATTAAAACGCTTGGCGGATACCAATATTGTCGGTTATTGTTACTGGTTTGAAGCGAATGGGCGTCAATTCGGCTTGCACATTACCCCATTGACCGTTGCGGATAAATTTGGGGAACAATTATCAACGAAAGAGGCTGCTTGGATTTTTACCTCGGCGACACTTGAAGTGGGAGGAAGTTTTAATCATTTCTGCCAACGCCTTGGTATTAAAGAGGCAATGCAGAAAATTTTACAGAGCCCTTTTAATTATTCTGAGCAATCCCTACTTTGTGTACCTCGTTATTTGCCAAATACCAATCAGAGTTATACCCTAAAATCACTTGGCGAAATGCTTCTACCTGTGATTGAAGCAAATCAAGGACGATGTTTTGTTCTCTGCACTTCTTATTCTATGATGCGTGGTTTAGCCGAATATTTTAGAGAAAAGAGTGAATTATCTATTCTTTTGCAAGGTGAAACTTCAAAAGGAAAATTATTAGAACAATTTACGCAAGAATCTCATAGCGTATTGGTGGCGACTTCAAGTTTTTGGGAAGGCGTGGACGTACGCGGCGATGCGCTTTCACTCGTCATTATTGATAAGCTGCCTTTTACCGCACCGGATGACCCTTTACTGAAAGCACGTATTGAAGATTGTCGTTTGCAGGGCGGTGATCCATTTAATGATATTCAAATTCCGGAAGCCGTAATCGCACTAAAACAAGGTGTCGGTCGGCTTATTCGTGATGTGACTGATCGCGGGGTCGTGATTATTTGTGATAATCGCCTTGTGATGAGAAATTATGGCGAAACGTTTTTAAAAAGTTTACCTGGCTCCAAACGTACTCGCGATCTCAACAAAGTGATACAATTCTTACAAAATAAATAATTGAGAAAATAAATGACAAATTTAACTTTACTGGCGTTAGATACTTCAACGGAGGCTTGTTCCGTTGCCTTACTACATAATGGTGAAAAAACACATTTGAATGAATTGGCACAACGTACCCATACGAAACGTATTTTGCCGATGATTGATGAAATTTTGATAAATTCCGGCATTCGGCTCAATCAGGTGGATGCACTGGCTTTTGGTCGTGGTCCCGGTAGTTTTACGGGGGTACGTGTCGGGGCGGGGATTGCGCAAGGTTTAGCCTTTGGTGCGGATTTACCGCTGATCCCTATTTCCAATTTAACCGTTATGGCTCAAGCCGCTTTTGAATTACATCATGTAGAAAATGTTGCCGCATCGATTGATGCAAGAATGAATGAAGTTTATTTTTCTCAGTTGAGGTTAGAAAAAGTGCGGTCGGATTTCGGGGAATTTTTTCAATGGCAGGAAGTGGTTGCCGAACAGGTTTGCACACCGGAGCGAGCGATTGCTCAATTAACAGATGAAACCATTTTTAAAGTCGGCACCGGCTGGAATGCGTATTCCCAATTTACGGAAAAACAATTGTTCGGGAGTGATATTGAATTGCCAAATGCTTTGTATATGTTGGAGTTAGCAAGGATAGATTGGTTACAACAGAATACTATTTCCGCTTTAGAAATCGAACCGACTTATTTACGTAATGAAGTGACATGGAAGAAACTTCCGGGGAGAGAATGATTTTTATACAAAGAGGAGAATCAAAATGAAAGGAAAAATATTGTTATTTTTGACCGCACTTTCATTTTTATTGATTGGTTGCGTTACCCCACCCCAAGGATTAGAGAAGGAACAATTTTCTATTACAAGTTATAAGGAGATTTCCTCTCAAGACTTAGATTGCCGTTGTAAAACGGTGCGTTTAGGCGGAAAAATTATTCAATCTGAAATTCTACCGAATAAAACGAAGATTGAAGTGTTAAGCTTACCGGTTTCTAATTATTCGGCCCAGCCTTTAATTGAAGCTCAATCTGACGGAGGTTTTATCGCTTATTTTGATGGGTTTATTGATCCTGAAAATCTTAAAGATCGTTATATCACATTGGGTGGTAAATTATCAGGAAAAGTACAGGGCAAAATTGAGCGGGCTGAGTATATTTATCCTGTTATTCAAACTGAAAACTATCGTCTTTGGCGGCTAACAAAAACCTATTATTATCCGGTGGATGAATGGGACGATTGGGGATTCTGGAGATGGCGCAATCGTTGGTATGATAAGCCTGAAATTCGCTATTATTTGAATTAAATGATAGAATCTGCTGCTGATTTTCCAACATAACAAGGCTAACAAATGGAAAAAATTTGGTTTCAAAATTATCCGGAAGGTGTGGACAATGTTCTGGATACGTCAAAATATGAATCAATTTTAGATATGTTTGACAAAGCGGTGCGTGAACATCCCGATCGTCCGGCATATATCAATATGGGACAAATCCTCACTTTTCGTAAACTAGAAGAACGCAGCCGTGCTTTTGCCGCTTATTTGCAGAATGAATTTAACTTGAAACGTGGTGATCGTGTTGCATTAATGATGCCGAATTTATTGCAATATCCTATCGCACTTTTTGGTATTTTACGTGCCGGGCTGATAGCGGTGAATGTTAATCCGCTTTATACCCCACGGGAGCTTGAACATCAATTACAAGATAGTGGTGCGGTAGCCATTATCGTGGTCTCTAATTTTGCTTCGACACTTGAAAAAATCGTGTTCAATACGAATGTTAAACACGTTATTTTAACCCGAATGGGCGATCAACTGTCTTTTGGCAAACGTACTTTGGTTAATTTTGTAGTGAAATACATTAAAAAATTAGTACCTAAGTATAAATTACCGCATGCCGTTACCTTTCGTGAAGTGCTAAGTATTGGTAAATATCGTCAATATGTTCGTCCTGAAGTTTCACGTAACGACTTGGCATTTTTGCAATATACGGGGGGGACAACCGGGGTAGCTAAAGGCGCAATGCTTTCTCATGGCAATATTATTACTAATGTTTTCCAAGCCAAATGGATTGCCGAACCTTTTATTGGGGATCATTCAAGAATGCGTTCTGCTATTCTTGCCCTACCGCTTTACCACGTTTTCGCTTTAACGGTGAACTGTTTGCTTTTTCTTGAACTTGGCGTAACAGCCGTTTTAATTACGAATCCACGTGATATTGATGGCTTTGTGAAAGAGTTGAAAAAATATCGATTTGAGGCAATTACCGGTGTTAATACGTTATTTAATGCTTTATTGAATAATGAAAATTTCAAAGAAGTGGATTTTTCCGCATTAAAACTTTCTGTCGGTGGTGGAATGGCGATTCAACAATCGGTTGCGACTCGTTGGCATGATTTGACCGGCTGTAATATTATCGAAGGTTATGGTATGACGGAATGTTCCCCTCTGATTGCTGCCTGTCCGATAAATGTTGTCAAGCATAACGGCACCATCGGTGTGCCTGTGCCGAATACGGATATTAAGATTATTAAAGATGATGGCACTGAAGCGCAAATCGGCGAGCCGGGCGAATTATGGGTAAAAGGCGAGCAGGTGATGCAGGGCTATTGGCAACGTCCTGAAGCGACCGGTGAAGTTTTGAAAGACGGTTGGATGGCGACGGGCGATATCGTCATTATGGATGAATCTTATAGCCTACGCATCGTGGATCGCAAAAAAGATATGATTTTGGTTTCCGGTTTTAACGTTTATCCTAATGAAATTGAAGATGTGGTCATGCTTAATTATAAAGTGGCGGAAGCGGTTGCAATCGGTATGCCAAACGAGGTTTCCGGTGAAACAATTAAGATCTTTGTTGTGAAAAAAGATGAAAGTTTGACGCGTGATGAACTTCGTCAACATTGCCGTCAGCATTTAACCGGCTATAAAGTACCAAAAGAAATCGAATTTCGTGATGAACTGCCGAAAACAAATGTAGGTAAAATTTTACGCCGTGTATTACGCGATGAAGAAATGGCTAAGCGGTCGGCTCATTAAACCTATCATTAAATAATGGGATAGCGATGTCCCATTTTTGTTCTTTAATTTAAGAGATAATAGCATGATAAAAGAAAGTCAAAATCAACCGCGCTTTTCACTGATCACGACAGACCAAGCACTGGCGGAAACTTGCTGTTTAGCTCGTCAACAAAGTGCGGTCGCTTTAGACACTGAATTTGTACGTGTTTCGACCTATTTCCCAAAACTCGGGCTTATTCAACTTTATGATGGTGAACGTATTTCCCTTATAGATCCCTTAAGTATCACTGATTTTTCACCTTTTGTAGAATTATTGGTTGATTCTAACGTATTGAAAATTCTTCATTCTTGCAGCGAAGATTTATTGGTTTTTTTACAAGAGTTTGATCAATTACCTCGCCCTATGATTGATACGCAAATTATGGCGCGTTTTCTTGGTCTGGGAAATTCGGTAGGCTTAGCAAAATTGGCGTTGCAATATTTAAATGTTGAGGTGGATAAAGGCGCAACGAGAACAAATTGGATCAAGCGTCCTTTATCAGAAACACAACTGCATTACGCCGCCGGTGATGTCTGGTATTTATTACCGCTTTATCATTGTTTACAGAAAGAACTGGCAGAAACTCCTTGGGAGGAGGCGGTACATTCCGATTGCGAATTAGCTTTAGCAAAAGCCAATAAATTACAAAGAAATGATGCCGACAAAGCTTATTTGGATATTCCGAATGCTTGGAAACTGAATCCGTTAGAACTTGCACGTTTGAAAATTCTTGCTCAATGGCGACAAGAGGTGGCAATAGCACGTGATTTGGCACTGTCTTATGTTGTGAAGTCCGAGCATTTATGGAAAGTGGCAAAATATAATCCTCGTAATACATCGGAAATGCTTGAAATGGGGTTGACTAATAACGAAGTACGCGTGCGTGGTAAAAAAATTTTACAACTTTTAGCACAGACACGCAGGGTTTCTCCTTATGATTATCCTAAGCGTATTGTGCGTGTGGTGGATGATCCTCGTTATAAAAAAGCAATTCGTTTGTTGCAAGAAAAAGCCTATGAACTAACTCCTCAAGGTTTAACATTAGAGATTTTAGCAAGCAAACGAAGTTTAGAAGATCTTATAAAGTGGGTTTGGCTGCACAATGAACCGCAAGATAAGTTACCGGATTTATTAGTTGGCTGGCGCAGAGAGATTGGGCTACAACTTTTAACATTATTGAAATCAATCGAATCTTAAAAATTACCATAAAAAATGACCGCACTTCAAAAAGTGCGGTCATTTTCGTATGAGTTTTAAATTATGCTTGTGTCGCTTGAATTGCCGTTAATGCAATAGTGTACACAATATCATCGACCAACGCACCACGGGATAAATCGTTAACCGGTTTACGCATACCTTGTAACATTGGGCCGATAGACACTAAATCGGCAGAACGTTGAACCGCTTTATAAGTGGTGTTACCGGTGTTTAAATCAGGGAATACGAATACGGTTGCTTTACCTGCCACAGGGGAGTTAGGTGCTTTAGAACGGGCAACGTCTTCCATTACGGCTGCATCGTATTGTAAAGGACCATCAATTAATAAATCCGGGCGTTTTTCTTTTGCGATACGTGTCGCTTCTTTAACTTTTTCTACATCCGCACCGCTACCTGATGTACCGGTTGAGTAAGAGATCATCGCAACTTTCGGATCAATACCGAATGCTTTTGCAGAATCGGCAGATTGAATTGCGATTTCTGCTAATTGTTCTGCGGTCGGATCCGGATTTACCGCACAGTCGCCATATACAAGAACTTGATCCGGTAGCAACATAAAGAAGATAGAAGAAACAATTGAACTACCCGGCGCAGTTTTGATAATTTGCATTGGTGGGCGGATCGTATTGGCAGTGGTGTGAACTGCGCCGGATACTAAACCGTCCACTTCATTTGCCTCTAACATCATCGTACCAAGCACGACCGTATCTTCCAATTGTTCACGTGCAGCCGCTTCAGTCATTCCTTTTGCTTTACGGAGTTCAACTAAACGATCGACATAGTTTTCACGTACATCAGCAGGATTGATGATGGTGATACCTTTGCCTAATTGAACGCCTTGTGCTTCGGCAACACGTTGAACGGAAGCAGGATCGGCTAATAAGACACATTCGGCAATACCACGTTCCGCACAAAGCACGGCGGCTTTGATTGTACGAGGTTCATCACCTTCAGGTAACACGATACGTTTTTTCGCTGCACGGGCTAATTCGGTTAATTGGAAACGGAACGCCGGTGGCGATAAACGGCGTAAGCGTGTCGAAGCTGCAACTAGACCGTCAATAAATTGTGTATCGAATTGTTGGCTCATATAGTCTTTAATATTTTCGATACGTTCTTTATCATCAACCGGCACTTCAAGGTTGAAACTTTGCAGATTTAATGCGGTTTGCCATGTATTGCCCTCAATACGGAAGATTGGCAATTTAGTCGTTTCAAATACGTGTTGGCAAAGTTTATTGATTTGTGCATCAATTTTATAGCCGCCGGTTAAGAGCATACCACCGATTTCAACACCGTTTGAGGCTGCCAAAGCTGCCGCCACAATCGCATCAGGGCGATCTGCCGAAACCACTAATAAACTACCGGCACGGAAGTGTTCTACCATATTTGGTAAACTTCTCGCACAGAAAGTGATACCGCGGATACGGCGGTTGATATCGCCTTCATTAATAATTGTTGCACCGAGATGTTTTACCAAATCGATCGCTCGGGTTGCGATGAGATCCGCAGACCATGGTACACAGGCAAGTAGCTTAATTGCACTATTTGCAAACAACTTGTTTAATTCAGCCTCACTGTTATGGCTGTGTTGGAAAGAATCAAAAATTTCCGTTAAATCCGGGCGGGTACGACCTGATTCATCAATAGGTGCGTTGAATTTATTGACGACAACACCTAAGAGATTAGGGTTATGTTTACCGCCAAATAATGAAGCCGCTGCTTCCACACGTTCTTTTAATTCCGCGGAGGTTTCTGTTGAAGGGGCGGCAACTAAAACGATTTCCGCATCCAATGCCTGTGCAATTTCATAGTTAATGCTGTTTGCATAACCGTGTTTACGGGTTGGGATTAAGCCTTCAACGATGATGATTTCGTTGTTCTTAGAAAGTTGTTGATGATTTTCAACAATTTTTTCTAACAACACGTCAGATTGATTCTGACCGATTAATGATTCCGCCACGCTTAACATAAACGGCTCAGCCGTTTCAAGTGTAGTGCTGGAGCGAACGATAGAGGTTGTGCGATCCAATCGATCTTCACCGGAATTAGGTTGAGAAATAGGTTTCATAAAACCGACTTTTGCGCCTTTTTGTTCAAGCGATTGAATGAGACCAAGACTTACACTGGTTAAGCCCACGCCGGCACTAACAGGGATAAGGATAATTGTACGGGACATAATAAACCTTAATAGATTGAGTGATGAAAAGAAAAACTGCCGAACACTTCGGCAGTTTGTTTATGAAATTAGAAACAAAGTTTCGCTGTATCTTGTGCGATCACTAATTCTTCGTTGGTTGGGAGTACCATTGCAATCGGAGAACCCTCTTTAGTGATGACGCCTTCATTACCGAAACGTGCGGCAAGATTGCGCTCTTCATCAATTTGATAACCGAAAAGTTTTAAGTGATTTAATGTGATCTCACGCACATGTGCAGAGTTTTCACCGATACCGCCGGTAAATACGATAGCATCTAAACGTTCACCGATAACCGCCATATAAGAACCGATGTATTTTGCCAAACGGTAGCAATATACGTCTAAGGCACGTTTTGCCGGTACTTCTGTATCGTAGTTGTCTTCCGCATAACGGCAGTCACTGGTCACTTCAGTCAAGCCTAAAAGACCGGATTTTTTGGTTAATGTAGTTTCGATTTCATCTACGGACATACCTAAAGTTTTATGCATATAGAACATAATTGCCGGGTCGATATCACCGGAACGCGTACCCATAACCAAACCTTCTAACGGAGTTAAACCCATTGACGTATCAATACATTCACCATGGCGAATCGCAGAAATAGAACCGCCGTTACCTAAATGACAAGTAATCACATTTACTTTATCTTCCGCTATGTTTAAGCGTTTTGCCGCTTCACGGCTTACATAATAATGGCTGGTTCCGTGTGCGCCATAGCGACGAACGCCATGTTCTTTATAAAGCGAATACGGCAACGCGTATAAGAAAGCTTCTTCAGGCATTGTTTGATGGAAAGCGGTATCAAATACAGCAACATTTTTATCTTTTAACGCCGGGAATAATTTGAATGCTTCGCGAATACCGATTAAGTGAGCAGGGTTGTGTAACGGGGCAAATTGAATTGCATCTTCAATTCCTTTTAAGACTTCATCGGTGATAAGCACTGATTTTGTGAATTTTTCACCGCCGTGAACAACACGATGACCAATAGCAGAAATACTATTTTGTAATTCAGGATCTTTAGTAAAAATATTTTCAACAATGAAGTTTAATGCTTCTGTGTGAGCAGCACCCGCACCTAAGTCAGCTTGTCCTTTTTCGCCGTGCAATTTCCATTTAATACGGGCTTCCGGCAAATAGAACGCTTCGGCTAAACCCGATAATTTTTCATCGCCTGAAATAGGATCAAGGATTGAGAATTTTAGTGATGAGCTACCACAGTTAAGGATAAGAACAAGTTTTGACATAAGAAACCTATTGTAAGATTAAAGTTAATAGAAATTCGTTCGCAGTTAATGAACTCGGCGAACAAACTGAATAAGTGAGGCATAGAATACACCTTTTACGCGATAAAATAAATTCACTTGTTAAAGAAAAATCAAACCACAATTAAAAGAGGATAAATTTTAGTCAATTTAATGAGATAGAAACTTTTGATGAACAAGAGTATGATAAGCGCGGTTTTTTTGGGAGCATTTTATGTCTGTTTTTTCTATTTTTAAAAAAGGTCAAATTTATCTTGATACTTGGCCGAAAGCGTTGAAGTTAGGGATGATTTTTCCTGAAAATCGAATTATAAAGGTTACACGCTTTGCACAAAAAGCGATGCCGTTAATTGCGGTATTTGCCGTGGTGTGGCAGCAACTTTATGCAAAGCAGGATGTGGTGGCATTTTCTATTGCGGTTTTGACCGCACTTTTTGCCTTGCTTATTCCTTTTCAAGGTCTATATTGGCTGGGGAGGCGGGCAATATCGCCTTTAGGAGTACAAAGTGAGGCTTGGTTTTACGATATTTGCGAATATCTAAAAGAAATTCATGAACCCTTACCAATCGTACAGGGTAAACCGACATATCAACATTTAGCGGAAGTATTGAAGAAAGCGGAGCTGCGATTGGATCGCACATTCTGGCAAGAAATTTAGTTTACGCAAACGTTTTCTTTTTTGCTTTATTTTTGTAGAATACCCCGGCTGCTTTATGCGGCTCTTTTTTATTGAGAGATTTTTTAATGATCGATTACATTATTATTGGCATTATCGCTTTTTCTATTCTTGTCAGTTTGTTACGTGGCTTTGTACGCGAAGTGCTATCACTTGCCAGCTGGGTTGTCGCCTTTATCGTGGCAAGTCAATTTTATCCTTATCTTGCGACTTATTTAACTCAAATTGACTCCCTATATGTGCGTAACGGCACGGCAATTGGTATTTTGTTTATTCTCACACTTATTGTGGGGGGGATCGTGAACTTTGTTATCGCCCAATTAGTAGATAAAACAGGGTTAAGCGGCACTGATCGTGTATTGGGTGCGGCATTCGGTTTATTGCGCGGTGTATTAATTGTTGCCGCAATCTTATTTTTCTTGGATACCTTTACGAATTTTGAACAATCCGATTGGTGGAAAACGTCAAAATTGATTCCACACTTCGGCTTTATCATCGAATGGTTTTTCCAACAGCTTCAAGAGAGTTCCAGTTTCTTAAATTCAACACTTAATCAATAAGGATCATGAAATGTGTGGTATTGTCGGCATAGTTAGCCAAAGTCCGGTTAATGAATCTATTTATGCAGCATTAACGTTATTACAACATCGAGGGCAGGATGCCGCAGGAATTGTCACTGTGGATGACGAAAATCGTTTTCGCTTGCGGAAAGCCAATGGTTTAGTGAGTGATATTTTTAGACAAGAACATATGTTGCGTTTACAAGGTAATGCGGGAATGGGGCACGTACGTTATCCCACCGCAGGCAGTTCAAGCGTATCGGAAGCGCAACCTTTTTATGTAAATTCGCCTTACGGGGTTACTTTGGTGCATAACGGTAACTTAACCAATTCCGCTGAATTAAAGGAAAAAATGTTTAAAACCGCACGACGCCACGTCAACACCAATTCAGATTCCGAATTACTGTTAAACATTTTTGCTAATCACCTGGATAACATTCCACAAGATCATCTTGATCCTCAAGATATTTTCTATGCCGTAAGCAAAACCCATAAAGATGTGCGTGGTGCGTATGCCTGTTTGGCAATGATTATCGGGCATGGTATGGTCGCATTTCGGGATCCGTTCGGTATACGTCCTCTCGTATTGGGTAAACGTGATGAAAACGGCAAAACCGATTATATGTTTGCTTCCGAAACGGTGGCGTTGGATGTTGCAGGTTTTGATTTCGTAAGAGATGTCGCACCGGGAGAAGCCGTTTATGTAACATTTGACGGCAAACTTTATGCGCAGCAATGTGCAGAAAGTGCGGTCTTAAATCCTTGTATTTTTGAATACGTCTATTTTGCCCGTCCGGATTCCATTATGGACGGCGTTTCCGTTTATGCGGCACGGGTTCATATGGGAGAGCGTTTAGGGCAAAAAATCGCCCGCGAATGGCAAGATGAATTGGATAACATTGATGTTGTTATTCCCGTACCGGAAACCTCAACGGATATTGCATTGCAAATCGCCAGTGTGCTTAACAAACCTTATCGCCAAGGCTTTGTTAAAAATCGTTATGTGGGACGAACCTTCATTATGCCGGGGCAAGCACAGCGTATTAGTTCCGTTCGCCGCAAATTGAATACCATTAGAGCCGAATTTAAAGGTAAAAATGTCTTGCTGGTGGACGATTCTATCGTACGAGGCACGACTTCAGAACAAATTGTAGAAATGGCACGAGCTGCCGGGGCGAAGAAAATTTATTTTGCCTCAGCCGCACCGGAGATTCGTTATCCGAATGTATACGGAATTGATATGCCAACGAAGAATGAACTCATTGCTCATGGTCGAAATGTGAATGAAATTGCTAAATTAATTGGCGTAGATAAACTTATTTTCCAAGATCTCAGTGCGCTCACCGAATCGGTGCAGCAAGAAAACCCGACTATTCAAGGCTTTGATTGCTCCGTTTTCACAGGGGAATATATTACAGGCGATATTACACCGGAATATCTTGATAACATTGCTTTTCAACGTAATGATTCGGCAAAGAAAAAGCGTGAAAAGGATTCAACGAATTTGGAAATTCATAACGAAAGATAACACTAAGAGCGGTCAAATTTGACCGTTTTTTTATCTATGGTGTAAAAACTGTAAAGCAATACTATTTACTTTTTGTTTTTGAAATGTAAAATATGCTCATCTTAATTTAAAGAGGGCGGATGCTTATGTTAAAAATGAACGACTTGGTGAAATTGACCCAAACACCAAAATCTACCGTGTTGTACTATGTGAAGGAAGGATTATTGCCTGAGCCTTTAAAAGATAAACCGAATTTCCATCTCTATGATGATTGCTGTGTAAGTTTGTTGGCATTTATTAAATATTTGCAAACCAACTTTAATGCGAGCATTTCCCAAATTAAACAACTATTCTCTCAACCTGATTTTGATTGGCAAAAACCCTATGAAAGTTTGATTTCATCGATTGGGATTATTATGAGCGCAGAAAATGAAACCTTTTCGTCCGAATCACTTTGCCAAGAATTTTCTATTTCTGAAACAGAGCTGCAAACAATGGTTGAGGAAGGATTGATCAATCCAAGAGACGGGATTTTTACAGCAAAAGAACGGGATATTTTAGCAATTCTTTGTCGTTGTAATAAAACAGAGCGTGAAATGGTGAGAAACTATCTACAAACAGCAAAAACGCTGGCGCAAAAAGAGGTGGCGTTGACTTTATCCGCATTAAAAGAAAGTGATCGGAAAGATGAAACCTTAAAACACCTTTTTGATTTGTTACTGGTGCTGAAACCTTACGTCTTAAATATGCAAACATTAAAGGTTTATCAAATGGAGAACGCAAAATGAAACGCTTGAAATACGCAGGTTTTTTACCCTATTTAGCGATTGCATTTTTAAATGCGAGCGTAGATTTAGCCCATAAAATTACTATTCAAAACGTGCTTTTGAAAAGCTTTGAAGGCAATGCTTTGGTGATACTCACGGCACTAATCAATGCAATGATTTTATTACCGTTTATTTTTCTTTTTTCACCTTCGGCATTTATTAACGATAAATTTCGCCGAACTCGAATCATTCGTTGGAGTAGTTTGGCAGCCATAGGGATTTCGGTTGCGATTTTATTTAGTTACCTAATAGGGCAATTTTACCTTGCCTTTGCGCTCACACTGATTTTAGCGGCACAAAGTGCGGTTTATTCTCCGGCTAAATATAGCATTATTAAATCGATTGTCGGTACGGAAAATATCGGTTTTGCCAATGGTGTTATCCAAGCCTTAACGATTGTCGCTATTTTATTTAGTTCTTTTGCTTTCTCGATTTTCTTTGAAGGTTATTATGTACCGTCAGTCGATCCGAATAGGGTATTGCAAAGCGTATGGCCGATTGGTTTAGCTTTGGTTGGGTTTAGTTTACTCGAAGCGTTTTTTGCCTTCAAAATTCCTTACTTTCCACAAGAAACGGAAGAAGCTGAATCTTTTTCAATGAAAAAGTACCTTTCTTTCAGCTATTTAAAAGACAATTTCCATATTTTGCGTAATGATAAAAATATTTGGTTAAGCATTATTGGTTTAAGCCTGTTTTGGGGCGTTTCACAAGTGATTGTAGCGGCATTCCCGGCACATTATAAGGCTTTATTCCAAGCGGATAACGCGGTGATCATTCAGGCAATTCTTGCGGTAAGCGGTCTAGGGTTGATTGTAGGTTCTTATCTTGCAGGGCGGGTTTCTCGTTTACATATTGAACTCGGCATTGTGCCTGTAGGTGCGTTAGGGATCTTTATTTCATTATTTGGCTTAACTTTAGTCACGACAAATTTTTCTTTGGTATTGTGTTCATTCGGATTTGGCTTTTTTGGCGGGTTATTCATCGTACCGTTAAATGCAACGATCCAATATTTTGTACCTGAGAAAATCAGCGGAAAAATTATGGCGGGTAATAATTTTATCCAAAATATTTTTATGGTGATTTTTTTGTGTTTAAGCATTGCATTTGTGCAGCTTAATCTTTCGACAACCGCAATTTTTCTGACAATCTCAATTGTTTGTTTACTTGGAAGTTTCTATGCAATGTGGCAACTCCCGCATTTATTTGTGCGTTTATTGCTGTTACCTTTGCTTAAAACCAACTATCGTTTTCATGTGGACGGCTTAAAAAATCTGCCGCAAAGCGGTGGTGTATTGATGCTGGGTAATCACATTAGCTGGATTGATTGGATGGTATTACAAGCAGCCAGCCCACGTGCGATTAAATTTGTGATGTTCCGTCCGATTTATAACAAATGGTATCTCACTTGGTTTTTGCGTATTTTCCGTGTGATTCCTATCGGTGCCGGTTCAAGCCGTGAGTCTATTGACAGGATTCGGGAATATTTAGCTCGCGGGGAAGTGGTTGCGTTATTTCCTGAAGGACATATTAGTTATAACGGTCAGATTAATGAATTTAAGAAAGGGTTTGAACACGTATTAAAAGATTTAGATAACGTAACGACCGTCCCTTTTTACTTGCGTGGTTTATGGGGAAGTAGTTTCTCACGTGCCGACAGTTTCTATAAAAATCTCACGAAAAGGCAAGGTAAGCGTGAAATTCTAGTTGCATTCGGTAAACCGATTCAGGGATTTATTGATGCCGCAGCAATGAAACAAAAAGTGTTGGAACTTTCATTCTCCGTTTGGGAAAAAGTGATGGAAAAACGGAAACCGTTAATGCATCACTGGTTAAACAATGCGAAATCTAACTTATTTAAAGATTGTATTGTTGACGGACAAGGTATGAGCCTCAATAACTTGAAATTTATTGCAGCGGTGCTGATGTTTAGCAAGCAATTTAAACAGGTGTTGGGAGATGAGAAAAACGTAGGCGTATTGTTACCAAGCTCTGCCGTGGGCGCTATCGTGAATATGATGTTAATGATGATGGGTAAAATACCGGTAAATTTAAATTACACCTTAAGCCCGGAAGTGATGGCGAAAGCCCTTGCAAAAGCAAATATTAATCAGGTAATTACCGCAGAAAAATTCTTGAACAAACTGAATGCCAAAGGTTTTGCTTTTGATGAGGTGCTTGCAGGGAAAACGGTTTTGGTGGAAGAACTCACTAAAGCTTTAACCAAAGGCGACAAAGTGCGGTCATTTTTAACGGCGTTTTTTGCTCCGAGTTGGTGGATTAAATTGATGTATTTTGCAGATGTTCGTTTAAATGATACCGCAACGATTTTATTCAGTAGCGGAAGTGAAGGAGAACCGAAAGGCATTGAATTGAGCCATAAAAATTTACTCACGAATATTAAACAAGTGAGTGAATTGCTCAATTTCCAAGAAGATGACGTGATTTTAAATTCATTGCCGATTTTTCACTCCTTTGGCTTGACGGTAACAACGCTAATGCCGCTTTGTGAGGGGATTAAAATCGTGAGTGTGACGGATCCGACTGATGGGGCGGAAGTGGGGAAAATGTGCGCCCGTCACAATGTGAGTATTATATTTGGAACTTCAACCTTCTTCCGTTTATATGTCCGCAATAAAAAGTTACATCCATTGATGCTACAAAGCGTACGTATGGTAATTGCCGGTGCGGAAAAATTGAAAAACGATGTAAAAGAAGCCTTTCGTTTGAAATTTGGTTTAGAAATTTACGAAGGCTATGGGGCAACGGAAACGGCACCGGTGGCGAGTGTGAATATGCCGAATATTTTAGATCCGGACAGTTTGAAAGAATTTACTTTTAATAAAGCAGGATCAGTGGGTATGCCATTACCTGGCACGATCATTAAAATTGTCGATCCGAATAGCTTAGAAGAATTGAATGTAGGTGAAGACGGCTTAATTTTGATTGGTGGCGGGCAAGTGATGAAAGGTTACTTGAATGATCAAGCCAAAACAGATGATGTGATTACCGAAATTGATGGCGTGCGTTATTACAAAACGGGTGATAAAGGCCATATTGATGAAAACGGTTTTATCACCATTGTGGATCGTTACTCTCGTTTTGCCAAAATCGGAGGGGAAATGATAAGCCTTGGTAGTGTGGAAGAAAATATTGCACAAGTGTTAAATGATGAACATCAGTTTGTAGCCGTTGCGGTGAATGATGAGAAAAAAGGTGAAAGTATCGTCTTGCTTGTGAAATCTGCACTGAGTCTTGAGAAAATCAACGCTCTTATTAAATCCCTAAACGTGCCGCCCATTATGCTTCCAAGCCAAGTGTTCTTGGTGGATGAAATTCCACTACTTGGGAGTGGAAAAGTGGATTTCAAAGGCGCCAAAAAATTAGCAGAGACGCTGATTTAAGGTTCTCATTAAAAAAGGGCAAGTTTTCACTTGCCCTTAATTTTTTCATGAAATTATTTATATTCTACTAAAATATCACTTTCGCTCACACTATCGCCATAAACAGGCAGCAAGGTTTTTTCATAAGCCTGTTTCAATACCCCTTCTTTTGAAAGTTTTTCAATTTCGGTATTTAACCAGTTAAGTAAATCCGGCGCATCTTTGCGAACAGCAGGTGCAATCACATCTTGATCGCCAAAGTTTTTAATGCCCACCGTATAGCCCGGATTTTGTTTAGCCCAAGCAAATAGGAAAGTGTTGTCATTAGAAAGGGCATCCCCTCTGCCATCACGCAAGGCTTCAAAGGTTTCGGTATTTTGTTCAAACTTCAATAATTTGATATTCGGATAGTTTTTGGTGAAGAAAATATCCGCAGTCGTACCTTTATCTACAATTAAGGTTTTATCTTTTAATTGTTCAAGATCAGTGATGACCGAACCATTTTGGGAAACGACACCAAGCGCAACTTTCATATAAGGATTGGCGAAATCAACTACTTCTTTGCGAGCCGGTGTTACAGTGAAATTTGCTAGAATAATATCCACTTTTTTGGAAAGTAAATATTCCGTGCGATTTGCCGCATCTACCAAAACAAATTCTACTTTATTTTCATCACCTAAAAGATCTTTAGTGATCGCTTTACCGATTTCCACATCAAAACCCTGGCTTTTACCTTGTGCATCCACGTAGCCGAACGGCGGTTTATCACTGAACACGCCGATACGCACTTTACCGGCTTGTTTTAGTTGTTCAATGGTAGAAGTTTGTTGTGATGCTTGGTTTTGCTCTTTGTTATCACAGGCTGCAAGGCTGAGAGCTAGAACTGCGGTTGTTAAAAGTGCGGTTAAATTTTTAAATGTTTTCTTCATAGTTTGTACCTCTCGGTTCGTAATTTAGGATATTTAAGAAAGTTTTCGCACGATCTGTGGTTGGATTCGTGAAGAAATCTTCCGGTTTTGACTGTTCGATAATTTGCCTTTTATCCATAAATACAATGCGATTCGCCACTTGGCGGGCAAAACTCATTTCATGGGTGACGATAAGCATTGTCATTCCTTCTTTAGCAAGCCCAAGGATAACGTCTAATACTTCACGTACCATTTCAGGATCGAGTGCGGCGGTAACTTCATCAAACAAAATAATTTCAGGATTCATACAAAGCGTGCGAACGATAGCGATACGCTGTTTTTGCCCTCCTGAAAGTTCTCGTGGGTAAGCATTTTTCCGATCAAGCAACCCTACCCGTTTTAAGAGTTCATCCGCTTGTTTTTCGGCTTCGGCACGGTCACGTTTTTGCACTTTTAGCGGACCGAGTAAAATGTTGTCAATGACGGATAAATGAGCGAATAATTCATAACTTTGAAAAACCATACCAATGTGTTGACGTGCTTTTATCCATGAAATATCTTTTCCGAGTTCACCGACATTTTGTAATAATAATTGACCGCTCTTTATGGGTTCTAAGCCGTTTATGGTGCGAAGTAACGTGCTTTTTCCACAGCCTGAAGGCCCTAAAATCACGACAACTTCACCCTTCTCTACGGATAGATTAATACCTTTTAAGGCTTCTATATCGCCATAGTTTTTAACGAGATTTTTTATTTCTAATAATGACATTTGAAATTCCTTATTTTTAACTTTCCCAACGTGTTTCCAGATAACGGGAAAATAACGAAAGCGGGTAGCAAATCATAAAATAGAGAAAGAAAATGATGCCATAAACCCATAATGCTGCCGATTGATTGCTAAAAAGCGAATGTTCGATAATTTGCTGACCGACTTTAATCACTTCGACTACGCCGATTAACATTGCAAGCGAACTCGTTTTTACCATACGAGTAAATAAGTTAATGGTGCTTGGCGTGATGCGTTTTAAACTTTGCGGTAACAGAATGTAAATGAATGTTTGAAACGGGGTAAGCCCTAACGCATAAGCTGATTCGATTTGGTGTTTTTCAATAGACGTTAATGCGCCGCGTACAAGATCGCCCATTTCCGCCGTTCCCCAAAAGATAAACACAACAATGCAGACGGTAACATTATCCAAATGAACATCGAACCATTTTGCGAAACCGAAATAAGCAATAAAGAGTAGAACCAGTAGGGGCATAATGCGTACAAATTCCAAATAAAAGCGGCACACTGCGCTTGTGCTGCGCTTTTTTGATGTCATCACGATACCCAAAAATATACCTAGAATGCAGGCGAAGAAAACCGAGATAAATGCGATTTCTGCGGTAATCCATAATCCATTGAATAAGCGCGTTAAATTATTGCCTTGGAAGAGTAGTTCAAGCCCCATATTTTGCTCTCCGCGTATGTACTTCTAAATAACGAATGAAAATTGAGATTGGCAATAAAATAATCAGATAAAAGACCATTAATAAAAAGAGAGCTTCATTTGTTTTGTAGTCCATACCAATGATTTCTTTTGCCATAAACATTAACTCAGCCACTGCAATCGCACTGATAATGGAGGTTTCTTTTATTAAAAATAAACAATTCGCCCCAATAGCAGGTATGGCAATGGCAAAAGCCTGTGGAAAAATGATATAACGAAATGCTTGAAATGGCGTTAAACCGAGGCTGAGTGCTGATTCAATCTGACCTTTCGATACCGCTTCTAATCCGCCGCGAATAGCTTCCGACATATAACTTCCGCCGAGAAAACCCAATCCGATAATACCGCAGGTAAAGCCGTCTAATTTGATGCCGATTTTGGAAAGACCGAAATAAAGGAAAAAGACTTGGATCAGCAATGGAGTATTGCGTGAAAGCTCAATATAACTTTTCACCGGCCAATTTAGTGATTTTACTTTGTAGGTCGTAACCACGGCACAGATTATGCCAATAATAAGCGATAGCAAAATTCCCCAAAAAGAGAGGGCAAGTGTCATTAGTGTTGCCTCAAAAAAACGTGGTAATGCAGCAACGATGTAATCCCAATTCATTGTGTTATTTGTTGAAGTAATCGTTTTCGTATCACTAATAGTAGGGAAAATTTTTCGTATCGGGAAAGAATTGAAATGAATTATTTATAATGAAATGGAATAAATGAATTTAAAAGGGGAAAGAAAAAAGTGCGGTCAATTTTAACCGCACTTTTTAGTACTTAAAAATTATTCTACTTTAACAATCCAACCTTCCGGGGGGGCAATATCACCGAATTGAATACCGGTTAGTTCATTATAAAGTCTGCGGGTGATCGGGCCTACTTCGGTTTCGGAATAAAACACGTGGAAGTTGCCTTTGTGCTGAATACCTCCAACCGGAGTGATGACTGCCGCAGTACCGCATGCGCCGGCTTCTGCAAATTGATCGAGCTGATCGATATATACGTCTCCCTCAATCGCTTCCATTCCTAAACGTGTTTTGGCAATATGAAGTAAAGAGTATTTTGTGATACTTGGTAAAATAGATTCGGATGCCGGTGTGATAAATTTGTTATCTTTGGTGATACCGAAGAAATTTGCGGCACCCACTTCTTCAATTTTAGTATGGGTTTTCGGATCAAGGTAAATGGCATCGGCAAATTTACGTTCCGGCGTGCCTTGTTCTGCGGCTAATTCGTGCGGAAGAAGACTTGCCGCATAGTTACCGCCTACTTTTACGCCACCTGTTCCCATTGGTGCTGCGCGGTCGTATTCGGTTGTAATAAAGTTAGAAGGGGCAAGTCCGCCTTTGAAATAAGCACCAACCGGACAACAAAATACTGAGAAAATAAATTCAGGTGCGGTTTTGACCCCGATATTTTCACCGACACCGATTAAGAACGGACGTAAATATAAGGTCGCGCCGGAGCCATAGGGCCCTAACCATTCTTCGTTGGCTTTTACCACTTCCTTACAAGCGCGTATGAATAATTCGGTAGGCACTTGTGGCATTAAAAGACGATCAGAAGTACGTTGCATACGTTTGGCATTTTGATCCGGACGGAATAAGTTGATAGAACCATCTTTACAGCGATAGGCTTTTAAACCTTCAAAACATTGTTGCCCATAATGAAGGGCGGTTGAGCCTTCGTGAATATGCAGAGTGTTGTCAGTAGTGAGCTTGCCTTCATCCCATTTGCCTTCTTTCCAATGGGCGATAAAACGATAGTCTGTTTTTATATAACTAAAACCGAGGTTATTCCAATCTAAATCTTTCATCTTGCTTCCTTTTAAATACAATGTTCTATAAAAATTAGATTTAATCTACACCATTATTTGAAGCATTAAAACCTTAAAGAGGAAATTTTTTGTGATTTCCTAAAAAAACAGCAGTTATTCAAAAGTTTTGAAAGTTAAAGCGGAAAAGAAAAAGAGGATGTGTTAAGATCAAGCCAAAAAAAAACGCTGCCCAAAAAGAGCAGCGTTTAACCAAAAAGGTCTAAATATACAGGAAGTAAACGAGTAACTTATTGTTACTCAAGTTCGGTTTCCCGAACTATATGCAAACACAACATCATACTTAAGTCCGAAACTCATTAACTAGTAAGGAATTACCAACAGTTAAGTATGAGGGCATTATAGGGAGTAGAGAAAACAAGAACAAATGATGTTTTCTTATTTGACAGATTAGAAAAACTAATCCGAATGAAATCCTATGTATTATAGATGAAAAAATTACATTTGGGAAGAATTATGTATAAACGTTTGCCTCCCTTGAATTCACTGAAATCTTTTGAATCTGCCGCACGACATTTAAGCTTCACAAAAGCGGCTGATGAGCTTTTTGTTACACAGGCAGCAGTGAGTCACCAAATTAAATTATTAGAAGATTTTTTAAGCGTAGAATTATTTAAACGTAAAAATCGTTCTTTAGAATTAACGGAGTTCGGCAAAATCTACTTCGCAGATATTAATAAAATTCTGCGTAAATTAAACGAAGCGACAGATCGATTATTAACGTTAAAAAACGATCCGCATTTAGCCATTAGCGTACCGCAAACTTTTGGTATTCAGTGGCTTGTTCCTCATTTGAGTGAGTTTAATCGGCTTCACCCCGAGGTTGAAGTGCGCCTAAAAGGGGTTGATCAAGATGAGGGATTGCTGAATAAGGAGATTGATCTTGCTATTTATTATGGCAAAGGAGATTGGCAAAATTTGCAGGTTGATCGCTTGGGAAAAGAAAGTTTGCTGATTTTGGCTTCGCCGGAATTATTGGCTAAGAATCCGATTCGCAGCAAAGAGGATTTAAAACATCATATACTGATTCATACCCATACCCGTGATAATTGGCGTACAATGGCGGATTATCTGGCATTGGATGAATTAAATATTCAGCAAGGTCCATTATTTAGCCATACTTTTATGGCATTACAGGCGGCAATTCACGGGCAAGGTATTGTTCTTGCCAATCGTTTACTTGCGCTACAAGAGATTGAGCAGGGCGCATTACAAATTGTGTTGGAAACGGATTTACCGGATCCAAAATCTTTTTATGTGGTGAATCAACTTGATCGCCTTGATGATGAACAAATTCAAGCATTTCGCCGTTGGATTATTACGGCAATAAAAAAAGAAGAAAATGAATAAATTAGCGCTATATTGTCGTTTAGGATTTGAAAAAGAAGTTGCAGCTGAAATTACCGATCGTGCGGCAGCGTTAGGCATATTTGGTTTTGCAAGAGTACAAGAAAATTCAGGTTATGTGATTTTTGAATGCTATCAACCCGATGAAGCGGATCGCCTCGCGCGCAAAATTCCTTTTAACCGACTGATCTTTGCCCGTCAAATGCTGGTAGTATCCGATTTATTGGAAAATTTAGATCCAACGGATCGAATTAGCCCGATTATTGCTGCGTTTGAACAGTTATCGCACCAAGTGGATTTTAAACAATCCACCGAACTTTTTGTTGAAACGGCAGATACCAACGAATCAAAATCGCTTTCCACATTTTGTCGAAAATTAACCGTACCTTTGCGTCAAACGCTGAAAAAGCAGGGCTGGCTTGCCGCAAAATCGACACAAAAGTGCGGTCAATTTTTACATTGTTTTTTTGTGAAACCGAACTGTTGCTATGTCGGCTATTCTTACACGCATAATCATTCCGAACATTTTATGGGCATTCCCCGTTTGAAGTTCCCATCGGAAGCACCAAGCCGTTCTACGCTTAAATTAGAAGAAGCGATTTTAACTTTTATTCCGCGTAAAGATGAAAGTAAACGCCTAAATGAAAATATGACGGCGGTTGATCTTGGTGCCTGTCCCGGCGGCTGGACTTATCAATTGGTTAAACGAGGCTTGTTTGTGTATGCGGTGGATCATGGCAAAATGGCTGCAAGCCTGCATGATACCGGGCGAATTGAACATTGTGCGGAAGACGGATTTAAATTTCAGCCGCCAAAGCGAAAACGCATTGATTGGCTTGTGTGTGATATGGTGGAACAGCCGAACCGAATTGCCAATTTAATAGGAAAATGGCTAATCAACGGCTGGTGTCGAGAGACGATTTTTAATTTAAAATTGCCGATGAAAAAACGTTATCAAGAGGTTATGCAATGTTTGGATATGTTATCGGATAAATTAGCGAAAAATAATCTTCGTTTTGATATTCAAGCGAAACAGCTGTATCACGATAGAGAAGAAATTACCGTACATATTTCAATTAAATAAGAAAAAAGCATTTTCCACTAAGGGAAATGCTTAATATGCCGGATAAAGAAAAAGCACCGATAAGAATCGATGCTTTAGAATTTGGTTGCGGGGGCCGGATTTGAACCGACGGCCTTCGGGTTATGAGCCCGACGAGCTACCAAGCTGCTCCACCCCGCGTCTGATGGCGCACAATATACCTGCTTAAAAAAATTTTGCAAGTATTAAACAAAATTTTGCTTTTCATTTGTCAACAAAATGAACAAAACGCACATAAATTAAACGTTATAAGGAAATAATGCTAGAGGTTTTGAGTATTTTTTGATAGCGTATGCGCTTTTGTAACTCTTCATTTTATTTAGGAATAAAGGAATGAAATTTTGTAATAATCTCGGTTTCAAAATGTTTTTGGTTTTAGCGGCGACTTCAATTTTGGCTGCTTGTGGCACTTCGTCGAACAAAGCCGGTTCATCTATTCTTACTCCAACAGGCGATGATCCCCAAAAATTTGGTGCAAAATATGGCGGGCGTAGCTATCAACAAAGTATTTTATCTCCCGTTTCTTTCGTAGAAAACCAAAGTGCGGTTGTTAATCAGGGCGATTTTTTAACGCAACTTTCTAACATAAAGAACTATTCAAGCAGACTTTCTGATCGTTTTTATAACAACTATTCTAAAATTACGAATTGGGTGCTTTCCGGTGCGAATATGAGTGAGTTGGCGCAATATGGCATTTCTCCACAAATTATGAAAGGGTTTGATGGTTATCAAAACGTGCTGATGACGGGGTATTATTCGCCGGTCATTCATGCACGCCGTTCTCCGCAAGGGAAATTCCAACATCCTATTTATGCGATGCCGGCAAATAAACGTTTTTCTCGTGCGCAAATCTATGCGGGCGCATTGGAAGGGAAAGGTTTAGAGCTTGCTTATAGTGATTCAATGCTTGATAACTTCTTACTTGGCGTCCAAGGAAGCGGTTATGTTGATTTCGGTAATGGCAATTTGAATTATTTTGCCTATGCGGGACAAAACGGTTTTAAATATCAAGCGGTAGGGCGTTTACTTGTTGAAGACGGTGAAATTCCGAAAGAAAAAATGTCTATTCAAGCTATTCGTGACTGGGGAAGCGCGAATCCGTCACGAGTGCAGAGTTTACTAGAGCGTAATCCATCTTATGTATTCTTCAAAAATGATCCGAGCGGAAAAGTAAAAGGGTCTGCCGGCGTGCCGTTAGTGCCAATGGCTGCAGTGGCTTCGGATCGTAATTTGATCCCATCAGGCTCTGTTTTGTTGGTTGAAGTACCGGATATTGATAATGATGGAAAGTGGAAAGGCTCACATAGATTACATTTAATGGTAGCACTGGATGTAGGAGGCGCCGTAAACGGACACCACTTTGATTTATATCGTGGTATTGGTGATCAAGCCGGGCATATTGCCGGTCTTTCAAAACATTATGGGCGCGTTTGGGTGCTGAATTAATGGCGAGAGTTGACAACTACGAACAGCGTTTCGGCGGTATCGGACGGCTTTATACGCCTGAAGGTCTGAACCGACTTCGCCAAGCGCATATTTGTGTGGTTGGTATTGGCGGTGTGGGCTCATGGGTGGTGGAAGCCTTGGCTCGTTCCGGCATTGGGCGGATCACATTGATTGATATGGATGATATTTGCGTGACCAATATCAACCGCCAACTACCGGCATTAAGCGGCAATATCGGTAAACTCAAAACGGAAGTGATGGCAGAACGTGTGAAATTGATTAATCCGGAATGTATCGTCAATATCATTGATGATTTTATTTCACCGGATAATCAAGCGGACTATCTCAGTCGTGGTTATGATTATGTGATTGATGCCATTGATAATGTGAAAACCAAAGCGGCAATGATCGCCTATTGTAAACAGAATAAAATCAAAATTATCACCGTAGGAGGCGCAGGGGGACAAACGGATCCTGCTCAAATTCAAATTGCTGATTTGAGCAAAACCATTCAAGATCCTTTGCTCGCCAAAGTGCGGTCGGTTTTGCGTAAGAATTTTAATTTTACCCAAAACCCACAGCGTAAGTTCGGCGTAGAGGCGGTATTTTCCACTCAACCGCTGATTTTTCCTAAAATGGGGGAAGGTTGTGCCGTTTCTGCTACGATGAATTGTGCAAACGGATTTGGTGCGGCAACAATGATAACCGCAACCTTTGGCTTTTTTGCGGTTTCTCGTGTCGTTGATAAATTACTGAAAAAATAAATAGTTACATAAAGGCAACGAAAGTTGCTTTTTTTTTGTATAAAATGATTGCAATTTACTTTAAAAAAGGTAGGATTTACCGCCTATTTGAGAATTATTATTAATAACTAAAGGAGACAAAATGAAAATATCATTAAAAATTAGCGCAATTTCAACCGCACTTTTAGCCCTTCCGATGTTTGCCAATGCTGATGTATTGGCATCCGTTAAACCGCTCGGCTTTATTGCTTCTTCGATTGCGAATGGCGTTACCGACACACAAGTGCTTGTTCCACCCGGTGCTTCCCCACATGATTACAGCTTAAAATTATCCGATATTCAAAAAGTAAAATCGGCGGATTTAGTGCTGTGGGTTGGTGAAGATGTGGATTCATTTTTGAACAAACCGATCAATCAAATTGATCGTAAAAAAGTGATTACCATCGCCGATCTTGAAGGTGTTGAATCATTACTTGGCAAAGCTCATCACGAACATTTGCACGAAGAGGGAGAGCATAATCATAAACATACTCATCAGAATGAACATAAAGAATCACATAATCACGACCATGATAATCACGAAGAGCTAACGACTAACTGGCACGTTTGGTATTCTCCGGCGATTAGTCGAATTGTCGCGCAAAAAGTAGCGAATAAACTCACAACACAATTTCCTGATAAGAAAGAACTTATCGCTAAAAATCTTGATAATTTCAACCGCACTTTAGACGCCCGGAGCGATAAAATTAAGGCTCAACTTGCACCATTTGCGGATAAAGGGTTTTTCGTATTTCACGATGCTTACGGCTACTTTAATGACACATACGGCTTGAAACAAACCGGCTATTTCACCATTAACCCGCTGGTTGCACCGGGGGCGAAAACTATTGCTCACATTAAAGAAGAAATTGAGGAACATCGTGTAAACTGCTTATTTGCAGAACCTCAATTCACACCAAAAGTGATCGAATCCCTTGCCCAAAGTACAAAAGTCAATGTCGGACGATTAGATCCGATAGGTGATGGCGTGCAGCTCGGCGAAAATGCCTATGTAAACTTCTTACAGGCAACAGCAGACAGCTATGCACAATGTTTGAGTAAATAAAATTTATGAAATAGCGGGATATCCCGCTATTTTTATGCAAATTGATATTTCCGCCGAATGGCTGGTTGCACTTTATCTTCACTGAAGCCGATTTAAACTTGTGCTATAATCCGCCCAATTTTTTCCTACCGAGAATTTCAATGAAACAATTATTTGCCACCACATCACGTGGCTTTGAGGAACTGCTAAAAGTTGAGCTGACCGAACTTGGCGCGCAAGATGCAAAAGTTGTGCAAGGCGGCGTGCATTTTCATGCAGATGATGAAACCCTTTATCGCACATTACTTTGGTCGCGTTTGGCTTCACGTATTTTATTACCTTTAATCGAAACCAAAATTTACAGTGATTTGGATCTTTATGCGGCGGTTTCGGGCTTTAATTGGTTGGCTCAATTTGATGAACGAGTGACGTTTTTTGTGGATTTTAACGGCACGAATCAAGACATTCGTCATACTCAATTTGGTGCAATGCGAGTGAAAGACGGCATTGTAGATTACTTTGAACGCCAAGGAAAAGCACGCCCAAGTGTTGATAAAATGCAGCCTGATGTGCGTATTCACGCTTATTTAAACCGTGAAGAATTGGTGATTTCCTTGGATTTGAGCGGCGAAGCCTTACATATGCGTGGTTATCGTGAGGAGACCGGTCAAGCGCCATTGCGGGAAACCTTGGCTGCCGCAATTATTTTGCGTTCGGGGTGGCAACAGGGAACGCCGTTGGTCGATCCAATGTGCGGTTCCGGAACATTGTTAATTGAAGCGGCACAAATGGAGTCGAAAATCGCTCCACAATTACACCGTTTACATTGGGGCTTTGATTTTTGGAAAGGGCATAACCAAGCTGCTTGGGAAAAAGTAAAAGAGGAAGCGATTAGCACAGCGCAAGAAAAACAAAGGAAAATTCGACCGCACTTTTATGGTTTCGATCTTGATCATCGTGTTTTGAAAAAGGCGCAACGAAACGCTCAAAATGCCGGGGTTGCTCATTTAATTAAATGGCAACAGGGGGATGTTGCAGCACTAGAAAACCCGATGCCTAATGAACTGGGAACGGTGATTTGTAATCCGCCTTATGGCGAACGTTTAGGCACGACACCTGCATTGATTGCCCTTTATTCTGTTTTTGGGCAACGTTTGAAAAAACAATTTAGCGGTTGGAACGCCTCTATTTTCAGCAGTGAAGCTACGTTGCTTGATTGCTTACGAATGCGTGCGACCCGCCAGTTCAAAGCGAAAAACGGTCCGCTTGATTGTGTGCAGAAAAATTATCAGATTTCAGCACGTAAAAGAGAGGAAAATGCGGTCGAAAACGCCCTTGAATTTAACCGCACTTTAGAGGTTGCGGTAGATTTTGCCAATCGTTTACAGAAAAATATCAAGAAAATTGAAAAATGGGCGAAGCAGCAAGGTTTAGACGCTTACCGTTTGTATGACGCCGATTTGCCGGAATATAATTTGGCGGTGGATCGTTATGGTGATCATATTGTCGTGCAAGAATATGCCGCGCCGAAAAATATTGATGAACATAAAGCCCGTCAGCGTTTATTGGATGCCGTTACCGCCACATTGCAGGTAACGAATGTGGAGACGAATAAATTAATTTTAAAAGTTCGCCAAAAGCAAAAAGGAACGAACCAATACGAAAAACTCGCAAATAAAGGAGAGTATTTCTATGTGAATGAGTATGGCGCACAGCTTTGGGTGAATCTGACGGATTATTTGGACACGGGGCTGTTTTTGGATCACAGGCTCACTAGAAAAATGGTAGGCGAGTTGGCGAAAGGTAAGGATTTTTTAAATCTGTTTGCTTACACCGGTTCGGCAACCGTTCACGCCGCATTAGGCGGGGCGAAATCAACCACAACGGTTGATATGTCGAACACCTATCTCAACTGGGCGGAACAAAACCTCATTTTGAATGATCTGGAAGGTAAAGCACATAAATTGATTCAAGCGGATTGTTTACAATGGCTGGAAAAATGTGATCGTCAGTTTGATTTAATTTTTGTCGATCCGCCCACCTTTTCCAATTCCAAACGTATGGAAGAAAGCTGGGATGTACAACGTGATCACATAAAACTAATGCGTAATTTAAAACGTATTTTGCGGGCAGACGGAACGATCGTGTTTTCCAACAATAAACGGGGATTCAAAATGGATTTTGCCGCATTGGAAGAATTGGGCTTAAGTGCGGTTGAAATTTCTCACAAAACTTTGCCCTTAGATTTTGAACGTAATAAGCAAATTCATAATTGTTGGCTTATTAAGGTGAATTAAACATTATTATGTATCAGTCGAAAAAAGAGAATTTTGTATCCGATATTTAATTTGGAGATAAAATTCTCTTTGTGTAGCAGCGACATAATGCCGGTTCTATAAAGTTTAAGCCGCTTTTTATCAATCGTTTTGCCTGTTGTGCCTTTCAGTTTAGAGCAATATTTTAAACATCATAAGTTCCCATCACTACGGCTTGAGCTAAAATATGTCCTTGCATAGCAAAATGCAGATCATTGAAACGGAAACCGGCGTTGAGATCAAGTTTGGTGTCAAGGGCGTAAACGATTAATTCATAACGGTGCTGGCAATTCGGTGGTGCCATTCCGCCATAAGCGGAGGCTTCGCTTACTTCGAATTTTCCTAAAACGCTTGCCCAAGAATTTGCACCTTGTACATAATCGGTGGCGGTTTGGCTCTCATTTTCCCGTACGCTTGTGCGTTCGAGGTTAGCAATTAGCCAGTGAATCCAAACAAAGCCGCTTGCGGTAATGGCATCTTTATCTTCCAGTACGACTGCGAAGGATTTTGTGCCTTCGGGCGCATCGGTAATATCAAAAGGAATGGAGTAGGTCGGCATACCATTTGGGCTAAATTGCGAGCCGCGTTTGCCGTATTTGTCTTCAAACATTCCATTTTTAATGGCAGAACTGGTTACTTTCATTTGATTCTCCTAGTTTGTTACTGAATAAACTTTGAATTTTGTGGTTTGTGCCAACACATCAAATTTACCGAAATATTGCTGCAATAAATCAGGGTAAGGCAAAAAGGCGTTTGCCACAATACGGAGTTCTCCGCCTGCGTTTAAATGCCATTTGGCTTGAGTAATGAGTTCTTTCACCGCACGATAGGCGGTATCAATACCATCGTGGAACGGCGGATTAGAAATAATGAGATTAAATTTTCCGTTAATATCGGAGAACACATCGCTGGCAAAAACACGGGCTTCCAACTGATTCTCTGCTAGGGTTTTACGGGAAGATTCCAATGCCATTGCGTGAATATCCGTCATCGTGATATTGGCTTTCGGATTCATTTTTTTGATCATCGAGCCAATCGCACCGGCGCCGCAGCCAAGATCAAGAACATCGCCTTTAATATGAGTGTTGATGGTGGAAAGTAAAAGTGCGGTTCCGACATCTAGTTCATTCGCACTGAATACGCCGGGTAAACTATGGATTATTAAATTATCAAGTTGTGGTGATTGATAGGTTTTCCAAAAAGTATTGAGATCAAAGTGCGGTCGTTTTTTCAAAGAAAAGTGATACAAACCGCAACGGCGTGCCGAATCAATTTTGGCAATATCACCGAATGCAGACAATATTTTTTCTACGGAACGCACGCCACATCGGTTTTCACCGATAATGAGCATCTCTTGCCCTTCCGAGGCATTAGCGAGCAGTTGCATTAATTGAAATTGAACTTCTTGTTTGTTTTTCGTCCAATAATAGACGATAAGATCCGCCTTACCTTGAAATTCAACGGAAAAATCGACCGCACTTTGTGTTCGGGCATAGTCAAAATAACAGCTCCAAACTTGAACGGAGCGGCAATATCGGGTGAGTTTTTGTGGAAATTGATCATTAATTCCGCCGGCAAGCAGAACCGATTTATTGTGGAAAAGGGGAAGGTGGCGTTCTAAAACTTCGCTTTCAAGAGAAATCACGCTTTGAATCCTGTGAAGTATTGGTTTAAAATTACGCGCTATTCTAGCAAAGATAGCGTAAATAGAATATTTATTTAGTGGGTTTTACCCATTTATTGTAAGGTAGTTTTTATGAAAAAAATCGTATTCGTTGCAACGATAGCATCATTGTTATCAGGTTGTCAGTTAATTGAGCAAATACAAGGGCAATCTCAAGCCCCTTCTAAAATTGAAGTGACACCGGAGCAACTTGAAATGTTCAAAAAGTTAGATGCGCAGTTTGAACGAGTGAAGGCAAACGGCAGTGAAATTGAATTTAATGGTGAAAAATACGTGAAGCAAACAAGAGCAGTGAAGTCTGAAATTCCTCGTTTTCTTAGCTTAGCCGCCAGTGTGGATCGTACAAATCGTAAAATAATCACCAGTGAGACCTTCTACCTTAAAGATCTCTCCTATGAATCCGTATTAACCGCTCGATATTTAGACGACAATAAAAAAGTGTGCGATTTGCAACCTTTCAGCAGTGGCGGCACACCTTACTATGCGTGTAACGGTAAGGATTTCCAACGCTTTATTGCCATTGTGAATAAAGACAAAAATATTCTTTCATTCCGTAGCCTTAAAACTTACCAACAAAAACCAACGGATGCAGAAGAAAAATCCATTGTGAAAGGGCTAATAAATTATCCCTTTGATGCAATATCCCGTTAGTAAGTGATGATGGATAGACGCAATCTTCTTTTAAAAGAAATGGGTCTTACCCAATGGCAATTACACCGTCCCGAAGTGCTACAGGGGGCGGTGGGTATTGTTGTTGCCGCACATATTCGATTCATTGTGGTATCGGATGAAAGTTTAAGCCGACAGCCTTTATTTGAAGATGTGCTGCTTAGCCTTGAATTAAAGAAAGAAGATTGCCTTTGCTTAAATTACGATCAAATTCAGCACCTTGAATTAAATCATTCCGTTCGTTATTGGCTACTGGCTGAAAATACCGAAAAAATCGACCGCACTTTACCTTATTGTCTTAATGCCGAGCGAGTGTATCGTTCGCCTGATTATGTAAATTTTCAAACTTCACCTATTGCCAAACGTGAGCTTTGGCAGCAGATTCAACAGGTTCAATAATATGATTCGGATTCTTACCGTTGAAGAAAATGATTTTGATCGCTTGTATGAGATCGAACAACAAGCACACCTTGTTCCTTGGTCGTTAGGGACGTTAAAAAATAATCAAGGCGAACATTATCTGAATCTCAAATTGGTGAAAAATAACCGAATTATCGGTTTTACTATTTGCCGGATGGTATTGGATGAAGCAACTTTGTTTAATATTGCGCTAGAGCCTGCTTATCAAGGGAATGGTTTTGGGAAAGGTCTATTAACCGATTTAATGGAAAGATTAAAGGAAAAGGGGATTCAAACTTTATGGCTTGAGGTTAGAGAATCTAACCCGGCACGTCAGTTATATGAAAAACAAGGTTTTAACGAAGTCGATATTCGCAAAAATTATTATCCGTTGCCCGATGGTAAACGGGAAAATGCCGTTGTTATGGCCTGTTATTTATAGCGAAAAAGGAAAAGAGCGGTCGTTATTGAATGAATAACGACCGTTTTTTTAGGCATCTTGAGAAGGGAAAATAAACGGATTAAGTCCGCTACGGGCAAAGCCTTTTTCCTCCATTTCTACATCTAAGAAAATGGAGGCTAAGTCATCTGCCACTGCTTCGACATTCGGATCTTTTTCTTGGAACATCATTTTCAAATAACTCTCGCAGCTACCGCAGGTTTCGGCTCGGATAAGGGCTAATTTTTCATTTAATGACCATAATTCCAATTTATCGTGACCATTGCAATTGGTACATTGGGCGCGCACGAGGTTCCACTCGCTTTCACATAAGGCACAGTGCAAATAGCGCAAGCCTTGTGATGTACCGATATGAACCATACTGGCAACCGGTGCAGAACCGCAAACAGGGCAGTAGTGAATATTTTCACTATTTTCCAAGCGGCTTGCGTGTGGAATTTGTTGGGCCAGTTGTAACCAATAAAGGGAAAGTGCCGCCCAAATAAATACGGCTTTATCACTGCTCACTAAATTCAATTCTTCCGTCAGCAATTGACTTGCCATTTCTTCTAATTCTGAACTTCCTGCTTTTTCCAGAGATTCAATCGTCGCAGCAACCTGTTCATTCGCTTTAGGTTTTATTTCATATAGAATTTCGCTTAAATAACCACGCCAAATACCATTGCGTTTGAAATTTTTAGCATTAAGCGGTTCGATTCCATTTAACTGTTCAAATGTTTGTTTGGGCAACGGATTTTTTTCAAGCGTAGCCAGTTGGCTTTCTACGATTTCTGCGACAAATAAGAGATAATCCGCCATGGGATGATCTTTGGCTAAGTCGCGTAAGCGTTTTGCTCGGCGCTGATAGAGATTTTTAGGGTTGGCAAATAGGATTGCCGGGGTTTCGTAAGCATTTTTTTTCTGTTCTTTGATCTCGGCTTCTGATAGGATTTTGATGCTCATAATGTTTTTATCCGTAGTTTATAAGAAAAAGTGCGGTCATTTTTAACCGCACTTTTGAGTTGGATTTGGCGTTTATTCCGAAATGCTTTTAAATAGCGCTTTGGTTTTTTCACCTTTTTCTTCACGTTCAATGTCTTTTTTAAGTTCCGGTAGAACTTCTTTTCGGTACCATCTAGGGTGGTGTTTTTTCGCCCAACGGACGGTTACCCAGCCTTCAACAATACCGCGGATTGAACCCTTCACCCAAAACGCCATATAAATGTGTACTAAAATGCCGGTAAATAGCATAAAAGCACTGGCTGAGTGAAGAAGAATGGCGATTCTCAATACCGGGATTGAGAAATAGTGGGAAAAATACTGACGCCACATAATGATACCGCTAATTAACAAGGTAAACATTGCGAGGATCAATGTCCAAAACAACATTTTTTGACCTAGGTTATATTTACCGTTATCCGCAACGGCGTGCTCGTTCCCTTTTAATACTTCAAAAATCCCTTTCATCCAACGAATGTCGTTTTTTTCCGGAATGTTGTGATGCCAATATAACGAGCATAAGAAAATAAAGGCAATAAACATTAAAATCCCGGTGAAAGGATGAATGGCTCGTGCCAATTGCGGTGTACCGAGAATTTCCGTTAACCACGAAAAATCAGGAAAAAAGAAAGCAATCCCGGTAAACATCGTTAAGAAAAAGCTGATTACCAAAAACCAGTGGCTTAAACGTGCAGGGATACGATGGCGAACGATGCGGGTATCGTTCGTAATTTCAAATTTACTCATCTTTTTTGCCCTCTTGTTCATCTTTCTCTTCAAATTTTTCGTGGTGATCTTCCACATCCGTTTCTACGTTCGGACCTACCGTCAAATAGTGGCCGATTTCAGCGAGTGCCAAACCGCCCATTGCAACGGCTGCAACCGGTTTTAATATGTCTTTCCATAAGGTGATACTCATATCAATATGAGGCTCTTTCGGTAAGCCGCTGTAAAGTTCCGGTTTATCGGCGTGGTGCAACACATACATCACGTGTGTACCGCCTACGCCAGGCGGATCATAAAGACCTGCGTTTTCATAGCCGCGAGATTTAAGATCTTCGATACGTTTCTCTGCGTAGATTTTCATTTCCTCTTTCGAACCGAAACGAATCGCACCGGTCGGGCAAGTTTTGACGCAAGCCGGTTCTTGTCCCACGGAAACACGATCGACACAAAGGGTACATTTGTAAACGCGATTATCTTCAGGGTTCATTCTTGGAATATTGAACGGACAGCCGGCGATACAGTAACCGCATCCGATACATTTGTCGGATTGAAAATCCACAATACCGTTTTTGTATTGAATAATCGCACCCGGTGCAGGGCAGGCTTTTAGGCAGCCCGGTTCCGAGCAATGCATACAGCCGTCTTTACGGATCAACCATTCCAAACGATCGTTTTCTTCCACTTCGTTAAAACGCATCACCGTCCAGGCTTTTGCATTCAGATCGACAGGGTTGTCATAAATGCCCACACATTGTGCATTGACATCGGAGCGGATGTCATTCCACTCCGAGCAACCCACCTGACAGGCCTTACAACCGATACAGGTAGAAACATCAATGAGTTTGGCAACTTCGACTTTATGATCCCGCGCTTGAGGTGCCGGTGTTAAACCTGAGGTCGCAGAGATCTTAATAATATCTTGAGATTGTACATCCATTGCTCGCATATTATGCCTCCGCTTTCTCAATGTTCACCAAGAATGTTTTATATTCCGGTGTTTGTGTATTCGCTTCCCCCCAGGACGGCGTCAAGGTATTCGTAGAGAATCCACGATTTCCTTTGCCATTTAAGGCTTTCATATTCCAGTGAATAGGAATACCTACATGGTGAACGGTTTTACCGTCGATTTCTAAGGCTTTCAATCGTTTGGTTACGACTGCCACGGCTTTGATATAACCACGTTTTGATGTGATTTTTACCATATCACCTTTTTGAATGCCTTTTTCTGTCGCTAATTTTTCACCGATTTCCACAAATTGTTGTGGTTGAGCGATGATATTCACGGCCGATTGTGCAGTCCAACTGTGGAAATGCTCGGTTAAGCGATAAGTTGTTGCGACAAACGGATACTCTTTATTTGAACCGATAAATTCGCGGTCTTCTTTGTAGATTCGAACCGTCGGATCTGACACCACATTCGGATGAAGCGGATTGGAATCAATCGGACTTTCAATCGGTTCGTAATGCTCAGGCATTGGACCGTTATTGATTTTATCTACGGCAAATAAACGTCCCACCCCTTCGGCAGACATAATAAACGGGCCGGCATCCGAACCCGGTGGTTGTGTACCATAGTCGGCGACATCGTGCCAGTTCCAGTTTTTACCATTCCATTTAATTAATTGACGGTGTTTATCCCAAGGATTTCCGTTAATATCTAATGAGGCACGGCTATAAAGCACGCGACGGTTTGCCGGCCATGCAAATCCCCAACCGAGTGTACAGCCTAAACCTGAAGGGTCGGAATTATCACGGTTTGCCGTTTGGTTACCTTTTTCAGTCCATTGACCGACGTATAACCAGTTACCTGATGTGGTTGTTCCGTCATCACGCAGGTGAGCAAAGCCGTTAAGCAATTGTCCTTTTTTGTACATTAAGTTACCGTTCTGGTCATAAAGATCAGCAAGAGCATAACCGTTTAATTCTTTTGCCAATTCTTCCGCACTCGGTGAGTGAGGTTGGGCATAATTCCACGTCATTGCTTCAAAAGACTCGATACCACGACCGCCTTCTTTTTTATAAAGCTCGTGCATTTCTTCACGAATCATAGAAAGAATGTCGACATCAGGTAATGCTTCACCCGGTTGATCACAACCTTTCCAATGCCATTGCGCCCAACGACCGGAATTAGCAATTGAACCGTCTTCTTCTGCGAAACAGGTTGTTGGTAAACGGAATACCTCAGTTTGAATTTCAGAAGAATTTACATTATTTGATTCACCAAAGTTTTTCCAAAACTCGGAGCTTTCCGTTTGAAGCGGATCCAGCACAATGAGGTATTTTAGTTTGCTCATACCGGCAAGGGTTTTATTTTTGTTCGGTAATGAGTTTAATACGTTAAAGCCTTGTAAAATCCAGCCGTGTAATTGACCGTCATTCATTAATTTCACATGAGTAATCGGATCATATAAACGATCTGTTTTCGGTAAGAAATTAAATCCCCAACCGTTTTCTTTGGTTGCATTATCACCATAGAAGGTTTTCATCATACTCACGAAGAATTTTGATGTGTTACGGTAATAATTAATTTGTCCCGGCACAATATCTTTTGGCGTAATCGCATTAATATATTGCTCGTAGGAGGTATCCTTATCGTTCGGTAAACGCATATACCCCGGTAAGGAGGTCGGCAACAAGCCCATATCCGTTGTACCTTGAACGTTTGAATGTCCCCGAAGTGCATTAATACCGCCGCCCGGCATACCCATGTTACCTAAAAGTAACTGAATCATCGCCATAGAACGAATATTTTGCGTACCGATTGTGTGCTCCGTAAAGCCTAACGCATATAAGTGCGTCATTGTTTTGTTCGGCGCGGAAGTTTTACCGATTTCCTCACAAATTTGTAAGAAGAGTTTTTGTTTTACCCCCGTAATACGTTCAACCATTTCCGGCGTATAGCGGGAAACGTGTTCTTTTAATACATTAATAACACAACGCGGATCTTGGAGTGTCATATCACGTTTGGCATTGCCGTTTTCATCGAATTGATAATTCCAGTTTGATTTATCATAGCTCCGTTTTTCCGCATCGTAACCGGAGAATAAACCGTCTTCGAATTTAAAGCCTTCGTTTACCAAAAATGACGCATTAGTGTAGTGTTTCACATATTCGTGCTGAATTTGATTCGTTTCCAACAGGTAACGAATCACCCCCATTAAGAAAGCAATATCAGAACCGGAACGAATCGGCGCATGTAGATCTGCCACTGATGCGGTACGGTTAAAGCGCGGATCTACAACGATGATTTTTGCACCGTTTTTCTTCGCTTCAATCGCCCAACGGAAGCCGACTGGGTGTGCCTCGGCAGGATTACCGCCTTGAACGATAATTAAATCGGCGTTTTTGATATCAACCCAGTTATTTGTCATCGCACCGCGACCAAATGATGGAGCAAGACTTGCTACCGTTGGTCCGTGTCAAGTATTCGCTTGGTTACATACCGGCACCATACCGAGCATTCGAATCCACTTTTGCGTGAGTAATGCGGCTTCGTTGCTCATTGCAGAGGCGGTCATAATTCCGGTTGTTGCCCAACGATTTACGGTATTGCCTTTTGCATCGGTTTCAATAAAGTTGGCATCTCGGTCATCTTTCATTAAACGGGCGATGCGTTTGATAGCTTCTTTCCAAGAAAGGCGTTCCCATTTATCGGAACCGGGAGCACGATATTGAGGATAAAGTGAGCGGCTCTCGCTATTCACATAATCAAGCGCACCTGCACCTTTAGGACAAAGTGCGCCGCGGCTCACAGGATGATCGGGATCACCTTCAAGGTGAAATAATTTAGAACGGGTATTTGTGCCGGTGTGGCTACTTAATGAATCGGAAGGTTTTCCTGTACTGTATAACAACATACCGCAGCTAACGGCACAATATGTACAAGTGTTGCGGGATTCATAAGCGCGTAATAATTTGTATTCACGCGGTGCCGCCAATGCGCTTGCCGGGGCAAAACCTAGCATTGCAGCGGAAGTTCCTGCCATACCACCTGCACAGATCTTAAAGAATTTTCTTCTTGAGACCTGCATAATCACTCCTTTCAACAACAAGGTTGTCTAGATATAGATAGTAAGAAATTCGTCTGGATAATTCGGTTGGTTTCGTTAAAATAAAACACAAAACTGACTAAATCGCGTATAGAAAAACATCAATTTAGGGTTTTGTAGGATACCGATTTTTTATGGATAAATCCATAATCAAAATGCATTATATCCGGCAAAATATATGATCCCGATCACAGAATATATAAAAATTGTAATATTTTTGTTATATAAAGTTTAATGGAAAGATAAAAATGAACTGGCTTGCTGAACAAAAGATTAGCTTTTTTAAAAAAGTAAAAACAACAGAAAAACCAACCGCACTTTTACAAACAAAAACGGATAGCCTAGCTGTTGAAATGCCGGTTTCATTGGTTTATAACGGTATATCTCACGCCGTTATGATGTGCTCGCCGAAAGATTTGGAAGATTTCGCTTTGGGATTTTCATTAACGGAAGGCATTATTGATAAGCCGAGCGATATTTATGGCATTGATGTGGTGAACGTCTGCAACGGCATTGAAGTTCAAATTGAGCTTTCCAGCCGAAAATTTATGGCATTGAAAGCACATCGCCGTAACCTTACCGGGCGTACCGGCTGCGGTATTTGCGGAACAGAACAGCTAAATCAGGTTTATAAAAACTTTCCAAAATTAGACCGCACTTTTGAGTTTGATATTAATTTATTGGACGATTGCTTTTCCGCTTTGCAAAAAAATCAAATATTAGGAAACCAAACGGGCGCAACGCATGCCGCCGCATTTTTTGATTTGCGTGGCAATATGCTTGCTATTCGTGAAGATGTTGGGCGTCATGTTGCATTGGATAAATTGCTCGGTTGGTATGCGAATACGGGTAAACCGCAGGGATTTTTGTTGGTTTCAAGCCGGGCAAGTTATGAAATGGTACAAAAGGCAATCTCTTGCGGTGTTGAAATGTTAGTTGCAATTTCCGCCGCAACAAACTTAGCGGTGAAGATGGCAGAGGCGCACAATTTAACGTTAATCGGGTTTGCAAGGGAAGGGAAAGGCAATATTTACTGCGGAAAAGTGCGGTTAAAATTTTAGGTGTTTTTTCGGAATTATGTAGCTCTTGTATGAAATCCGGAAAAGAAAAGTAGGGTAGGCAACTTGTTGCCCACCCTACGAAACCTAACACCTCCAACCCATGATAAGTATTAGACATTAAAATTAAATATGTTGAAGCTTAATTGATTACTTAGTTATTTCAACCCAACGCTCAATCAAACGCTTGCTTTCTTTATCTGAACCAAAACGGCTAAAATCAATATCTAATAATTTTTCTTGATTTAACTCATTCGTATTAGGAGCGGTTTTGGCGTACTTATTTGTCGGACGTTGATAAGCATCATATTCACGCCAAGGGATTTCTTGGGCTTCCGGGCTAAGTAAAAAATCCATAAATAATTTGGCATTGCCTAAATTACGCGCATTTTTAATAATACTTGCCCCACCTAACGTATAGCCCGCTTTTTCACAAGGCAAGACGATTTCTAATGGCGCACCATATTCTTTTTCACGCACATAACCGTGTAAAAAACCGATATCGATACCAACTTCACCCGTAGCTACCCGCTTGCTCGCCATTCCTGTTTTGCTATGTTGAATTACATTAGCATTTAATTTTTTGAAATAATCAAATGCCTCTTTTTCTCCTAAAAGTTGAACCATAGTGGTTAAAAAAGAATAACCCGTGCCGGATACGCGAGGATCAGGATATTGAATTTGATCTTTATACACGGGTTTAATTAAATCACTAAAACATTGTGGGAGCGGTAGATTTTTTTTGCGTAAATTTTCAACATTAATGCCCATTCCTAATTCCATTAAATAGATAACGGACGTAAATTCTCCTCTCTGTTCCGTCAGTTTTTGAAATGCCGGAAGAATATCTTTTTGTAGAGGTGAACGATAGGATTCGAATAAGCCTAACTCCGCCGCCTGAAAATGCGGCTCAATAGTTCCACCATACCAAATATCTGCTTGTGGGTTGTCTTTTTCCGCTTTAATTTTGCCTAACGCCGTTCCCGTACTTTGGCGAATAAATTGTGTTTCAACATCATATTTTTTTGCGAAAGCTTGGGTGACTTTTTCACAAACGGTGTTTTGTACGCTGCAATAAACCGAGAGTTTACCTTGAGCAAGTGCAGATTGAGGAGAAATAATCCCTAGTAGGGAACAAAGTGCGGTTAGTTTTAACGTTGTTTTTAAAGGGGTCATTTTAGGTCTTCTATACTTCTATAAATTAAATATAAATAATTTTTAATACTAAGTGAGGAGATTCAAATTGTAAATAGTAGGAATAATTCGGCATTGTCTAATTGATAAAATCAAACTATAATCCCCTGTAAATTTACACAGATAAAAATAGAAAAATGGATATTTCCGAATTACTTGACGGCTTAAACGATAAACAGCGAGAGGCGGTAGCAGCGCCTCTTGGCAATTATTTGGTTTTGGCGGGGGCGGGGAGTGGTAAAACCCGTGTGCTGACTCACCGAATTGCGTGGCTGATTGCCGTAGAAAATATTTCTGAAGGCAGTATTATGGCGGTCACGTTTACCAATAAAGCCGCCGCAGAAATGCGCCATCGTATTCAAGATACGTTAGCCAAACATTCGCAATCCAATTTATTTGGTATGTGGATTGGCACGTTCCATAGTATTGCACATCGTCTGTTACGCGCTCACCACTTGGATGTAGGATTGCCGCAAGATTTCCAAATTTTGGATTCGGAAGATCAGGTTCGTTTAGTAAAACGTTTGCTTAAATTACATAATTTTGATGAAAAAGCCTTTCCGCCGAAGCAAGCCTGTTGGTATATCAACAACAAGAAAGACGAAGGTTTACGCCCTCACGAAATTGAAGATTTCAATGATCGGCAAGAACGTGAGTGGATTAAAATTTATCAAATTTATCAAGATACCTGTGATCGAGCGGGTTTGGTGGATTTTGCCGAGCTTTTGATTCGAGCTTATGAATTATTTGATAAAAAACCGTTGATTTTGCAACGTTACCAACAACGCTTTCAACATATTTTGGTGGATGAATTTCAAGACACCAATAAAATTCAGTATAAATGGATTAAAATCCTCGCAGGGGAAACCGGCAAAATAATGATTGTAGGCGATGACGATCAATCTATTTACGGTTGGCGTGGGGCGCAAGTTGAGAATATCCAGAAATTTCTAAAAGATTTTAAAGCCGAGACCATTCGCCTTGAACAAAATTACCGCTCGACGGCAAATATTCTGAACAGTGCAAATGAATTAATTTCTAACAATGCAGATCGTCTTGGCAAAAATTTGTGGACGAATGGAGAAAAGGGCGATCCTGTGGGGATTTATGCTGCCTTTAATGAATTGGATGAGGCAAAATTTGTCGCTTCACAAATTCAAGATTGGACAGAAAATGGCGGCAGGTTAGATGATTGCGCCGTGTTATATCGTAGCAACAGCCAATCGCGTGTCATTGAGGAAGCCCTGATTCGTTGCCAAATTCCCTATCGTATTTACGGCGGAATGCGATTTTTTGAACGGCAAGAAATTAAGGATGCTCTGGCTTACTTACGTTTGATCAATAACCGTCAAGATGATGCGGCCTTTGAACGGGTGATTAATACACCGCCACGAGGTATCGGCACCCGCACATTGGACATATTAAGAAATTTAACCCGTGAACGGCAAATAACCCTATGGCAGGCGATACAAATCGCTACACAAGAAAATATGCTGACAGGGCGTGCTTCCACTGCATTATTACGTTTCCAAGAACTTATTAATTCTTTACAGATCGATACCGAAGAAATGCCGTTATTTGCGCAAACTGATTTTGTGATTAAACATTCCGGCTTGTATGATATGTATAAGCAGGAAAAAGGCGAAAAGGGCGAAGTACGGATTGAAAATTTGGAAGAATTGGTAACGGCAACCCGTGAGTTTATAAAACCGGATGACGCAGAAGAAATGACAGATCTGACGGCATTTCTAACACATGCTTCTCTTGAAGCCGGTGAAGAACAGGCTTCTCCTCATCAAGCCTGTGTGGAAATGATGACCCTGCATTCAGCAAAAGGCTTAGAGTTTCCTCGTGTATTTATGATTGGCGTGGAAGAAGGTTTGTTTCCAAGTTTTCGTTCCTTTGAAGAACCGGGACGTTTGGAAGAAGAACGTCGTTTAGCTTATGTTGGCATTACACGGGCAAAACAAAAACTCACGATTTCTTATGCGGAAAGCCGCCGATTATATGCTAAAGAAGAGCGCCATTTGCCTTCACGTTTTATTGCGGAATTACCGAAAGATTGCATTCAAGAAATTCGTTTACGAGGAACCGTTACCCGTGCGATGAATTTAGCCAAAGTGGGTACGCTATCGCATTCAACAGGGAATGAAAACGGTTGGAAAATGGGGCAAAAAGTAAGACATGAAAAGTTCGGTTTAGGGACTGTTATCAATATTGAAGGTAGCGACAATAACACGCGTTTACAAATTGCTTTCCAAGCACAAGGTATTAAGTGGTTAATCGCACATTTGGCAAAATTGGAAAAAGTGCGGTAGAATCCAAGCGTCTTTTATTTTTGATTATCGCTTTGTTTTATTTATTAAAAGTGCGGTGAAAATTATACACAATCGCATTGATAGATTGTTATGTCTTACGGCATAGTTGGCAAGCCAACGTTCAAAATCTAAAGATTTTGTGACCGCACTTTTCCTTTGTCGTTGAGTGATTTAATGTTTAAATTTATCTTCAAACGGATTTTAATGGTGATCCCAACCTTTATCGCCATTACTTTTGTCACCTTTGCCCTTGTGCATTTTATCCCCGGTGATCCGGTGGAAATTATGATGGGGGAGCGGGGGTTAACGCCTGAAGTTCATCAACAAATGATGCACCAATTAGGTTTGGATTTGCCTTTGTATCAACAGTATTTCAACTATATTGGTAACGTGATCCAAGGAGATTTCGGCGAATCTTTCCGAACTCATCAGCCTGTGCTTAGCGAATTTTTTACGCTTTTTCCCGCTACTGCCGAATTAGCGTTTTTTGCTTTATTGTGGTCATTAGTAGGTGGTGTTATTTTGGGTATGATTGCTGCAGTAAAAAAAGACAGTTGGATTTCTCATACGGTAACTGCCGCTTCCCTTACCGGCTATTCTATGCCTATTTTTTGGTGGGGGTTGATTCTTATCTTATATGTTTCTCCTTGGTTTGATTTACCGCAGGGCGGTCGTTTGGAAAATGATTTTTGGATTGATACGCCAACGGGTTTTATGCTTATTGATACTTGGCTTTCCGGTGTACCGGGAGCATTTACAAATGCCGTAAAATCCTTAATTTTACCTGCGATCGTGTTAGGTACGATTCCTCTTGCCATTATCACCCGAATGACACGTTCCGCCATGTTGGAAGTATTGGGCGAAGATTATATTCGCACTGCCAAAGCAAAGGGCTTGAGTTATCCCCGTATTGTGATCGTACATGCTTTACGCAATGCCCTTATTCCGGTAGTAACGGTAGTGGGCTTGATTGTCGGGCAATTGCTTTCCGGTGCGGTATTAACGGAAACGATTTTTTCTTGGCCGGGCATCGGTAAATGGATTATTGATGCGATTCACGCACGTGATTATCCCGTTTTACAAGGTTCGGTATTAATTATTGCCACCATTATTATTGTGGTAAACCTAACCATTGATTTACTTTATGGTGTGGTGAATCCGCGTATTCGTCATTAAATAGGGGAGGAATGATGACTGACACAACTTTAATGTTAGCACCAAGAACTCCTTTACAGGAATTTTGGTTTTATTTTAAACAAAATCGTGGTGCATTAATCGGTTTTACATTTATTCTTATTGTTGCATTAATCAGCATTTTTGCACCTTATATTGCACCCTTTGATCCGGCGGAACAAAACCGTGCTGCGTTATTATTACCGCCGGCTTGGTACGAAGGCGGCAATTCCGCTTATTTACTGGGAACAGATGATATTGGCCGAGATATTCTTTCTCGTATTATTTACGGTACGCGCATTTCTGTATTTGCCGGCTTTGTGATTGTGTTGCTTTCTTGTGCGTTGGGGACGTCTCTTGGCTTAGTGGCTGGGTATTATGGCGGTCTATTGGATACGGTAATTGTGCGTCTGATTGATATTATGCTTGCCATTCCAAATTTATTGCTCACGATTGTCGTCGTCTCTATCCTTGAGCCTTCCTTAGTGAATGCGACACTTGCGATTGCCGTAGTGTCAACGCCTAGCTATGTGCGTTTAACGCGAGCGGCGGTGATGAATGAGAAAAATCGTGATTATGTCGTTTCATCGAAAGTCGCCGGTGCCGGTGTTTTACGTTTAATGTTCATTGTTATTTTACCAAACTGCTTGGCACCGTTAATCGTGCAAATGACGATGGGAATTTCTAACGCAATTTTAGAATTAGCGACCTTAGGTTTTCTTGGTATTGGAGCGAAGCCACCAACGCCGGAACTCGGGACAATGCTTTCCGAGGCACGTAGTTTTATGCAAGCGGCGAACTGGCTAGTCACTATTCCCGGATTGGTCATTTTATCTTTAGTGCTCGCCTTTAATTTAATGGGTGATGGCTTACGTGATGCACTTGATCCAAAACTTAAACAATAAGAGGGGACGGAATGGCATTATTAGAGGTAAAAGAACTTTCTGTTCACTTTGGCGATAAAAATACGCCGTTTAAAGCGGTAGATCGTATTAGTTATCAAGTTGAGCAAGGTGAAGTGTTAGGAATTGTGGGAGAATCCGGCTCAGGTAAATCCGTCAGTTCCCTTGCTATTATGGGATTGATTGATTATCCGGGGCGGGTATTAGCCGAATCATTGGTATTTGAAGATAAAGATTTATTAACGCTCGACGATAAAGAAAAACGGACGCTTATCGGGGCGGATATGGCAATGATCTTCCAAGATCCCATGACAAGTTTGAACCCCGCTTATACGGTTGGTTTTCAAATTATGGAAGCGCTGAAAACCCATGAAGGCGGCACGAAAAAAGCAAGACGTGAACGAACCTTGGAATTACTACGCCTAGTGGGGATTCCAGATCCTGAATCACGCATTGATGTATATCCGCACCAACTTTCCGGCGGAATGAGCCAGCGCATTATGATTGCAATGGCGATTGCCTGTAAACCTAAATTATTGATTGCTGATGAACCGACTACAGCTTTAGACGTTACTATCCAAGCCCAAATTGTAGATTTATTACTCGACCTACAAAAAAAAGAATGTATGTCGCTGATTCTTATTACCCACGATTTAGCACTGGTAGCAGAAGCGGCACATCGCATTATAGTAATGTATGCGGGGCAAGTGGTGGAAGAGGGGCTTGCAGAAGATATTTTCCGTGAACCGAAACACCCTTACACTCAAGCCTTGCTTCGTTCTTTGCCTGAATTTTCCGAAGGAAAATCCCGTTTACAGTCTTTGCAAGGTGTCGTGCCGGGGAAATATGATCGCCCAACGGGCTGTCTATTAAATCCGCGTTGTCCTTATGTGACGGAGCATTGTCGTAAAATAGAGCCCGATTTACATCATATAGGAAATCGAAAAGTGAAGTGCCATACACCACTTAATGCTCAAGGCGAACCTGTGGAATATCAAGGAGTATAAGCAATGTCGAATGAAATTAAAGAAAATACGTCATTGCCAAATATGCCGCTATTAAGCGCTTTTAACTTAAAGAAATATTATCCGGTGAAAAAAGGTTTATTGGCAAAAACGCAACAAGTTAAGGCATTGGATGGTGTATCTTTTCAACTGGAACGAGGAAAGACCCTTGCTGTAGTGGGGGAGTCAGGCTGTGGGAAATCAACACTTGGGCGTTTGCTCACAATGATTGAAAATCCTACGGAAGGTGAGTTGTATTATCAAGGACGTAACTTCTTGGAAAATGATGCGGAGACAAAAGCATTACGTCGTAAGAAAATTCAAATTGTGTTTCAAAATCCTTACGCTTCATTAAATCCACGTAAGAAAATCGGTTCTATTTTAGAAGAACCTTTAATTATTAATACCAAACTTTCCGCCAAAGAACGTAAAGAAAAAGTGCTTTCAATGATGGCGAAAGTCGGGCTGAGAGAAGAATTTTATGAGCGTTATCCGCATATGTTTTCCGGAGGACAACGCCAACGCATTGCGATTGCACGCAGTTTAATGTTAGAGCCTGATATTGTGGTGGCTGATGAGCCGGTGTCTGCGCTGGATGTATCGGTACGTGCCCAAGTGTTAAATTTGATGATGGATTTGCAAGATAAACTCGGGCTTTCCTATGTTTTTATCTCACACGATCTTTCAGTCGTTGAGCATATTGCTGATGAAGTGATGGTGATGTATCTCGGTCGTTGTGTAGAAAAAGGCACAGCAGAGCAAATTTTTACCAATCCGCAACATCCTTATACACAAGCCTTACTTTCTGCTACACCGCGCCTTTCGACAAATTTACGCCGAGAGCGCATTAAATTGACCGGTGAACTACCAAGCCCGATTAATCCGCCCAAAGGCTGTGCATTTAATCCGCGTTGTTGGAAAGCAACGGATCAATGTCGTGCGGAAAAACCGATACTTGAGCCTTTCCCTGATGGAAAATTAATCGCTTGTTTTAATATTGATTAAATAGAAATTAGGATAAAAATGACCGCACTTTGATCTGCTCCCCAAAAGTTGTACATCCAAACCAACAAATCAAGGAGCAGATCAAAGTGCGGTCATTTTTTAAGTTTTTTGTGGACGATAGTGAAGCTGGAAAAAGATAAAAATCAATAAACCGATAATACCAAGCGTAGCTCCGCTAAAACCAATATATTTTAAGCCGACATAATGCATCATTTGACCACCGAATAATGCACCTGCACCGATACCTGCATTGAAGATACCGGAATAAATCGCTGTTGCCACATCGGTTGCATCCGGTGCGAGCTGCAAAACCTGCATTTGTAATGCAAGGGCAATGCAGGAAATGCCGATTCCCCAAATAAAGGCGAGTATAAACATCGTTAACGCATAATGAGATGAACTGAGTAAAAGGGCAAGTGAAATTGATAATAATCCTATTGCGGTGATAATAAATTTTATCGGGCTAAAACGGTATAGACGATTGAAAAGCAGGCTTGCAGTAATACCTGATATACCAAAAATTAAGAGAATGAATGTCGCAAGATTAGGATTGAGTTCTCCAATTTGAATCATAAAAGGTTCAATATAAGTGTAAGCGGTAAAATGTGCCGCAACGACAGTTACTGTTGTCATATAAAGCCCAATTAATAATGGACGTTTCGCCAATAGCGGGAGGCTGGATAGGGAACCGGCATTTTTACTTGGAATATTCGGCAATAAACGAATAATGAGAAACATTGTGATTAATGCCAGTACGGCGATAATAATAAAAGTTATTTTCCAACCGACAAATTGCCCGACTAAACGACCGAGGGGTAAGCCTAAAATCGTCGCAAGTGAGGTACCGATGGCAAGCATACCTAATGCTTGCGTTTTTTTATTTTTAGGTGCAATTCGCATAATAAGAGAAGCGGTGATTGACCAAAATACGGCATGCGCCAAGGCAATGCACATTCGAGCGATAAGCAGTACCTGAAAATTCCAAGCGATAACGGAAAGGATATGACCTATAATGAAAATCACAAACAACTTGATAAGTAAACTTTTCCGTTCCATCTTACCCGTCGCAAGTATTGCCGGTAGAGACATGATAAGCACTGTCCAAGCATAAACCGTCATCATCAAACCGGTTTCAGAAGGCGGCATATTGAAACTTTCTGCAATATCTGTGAGCAAAGCCACAGGGACAAATTCAGTCGTGTTAAAGATAAAAGCGGCGCAAGCAATAACCATTACGCGCCAAGTTTGGATTTTTTCAGCTTGATGATAAAACGACATTATTTTAACTTCTCTTTAATGAGATTCTTCAACTGTTTCCGAAAATCTTTGGTTATTTCCAATTTATATTGCGGTGAATAACAACTATCAAAAAAACGAATAGGGAGTTTTAAATCCTTGTATTTGGGATTGGTTGCCGAAAGTGAGAGATTGACATCGCATTGCATCGTATGTAAATCAATCGCACCACGACCTGCACCTAAAAGTGCGGTCGTTTTTAGGTTAAATTTATCAATATTCAGCAAGCTTTTGTCTAGTGAGAACGAAGCTTCGACCTGTTGATAAGGCGTGTTCGCCCGTTTTCCTTCCAATAATTCATCATTGTAGTTAATCGGAAAGTATTGTGAGGCAAGTTGCAATAAGTTTATCCCTAAAAGCTCTCCATCCCGTGCATTAAAATCAAATTTACTTTTCGTTAAGTTTGCTTTTTCAAAGGCGAGCCGAATATTAAAATCTGCTGTTCCCGTAATGATATTGGGGAAATTTAACAATGTAAGTAATTGTGCCAGAGGGAAATTTTTACCGGAAAAATTGACCGCACTTTCTTCGGCAAATGCGTTAAATTTTAGTACTGCAAGGCAATCTGTTGTACAGGCAGGTTTTATATAGGCAACAGCCGCTTTTTGCGGTTTAGAAAGCGCCGCATGAATTTCAATATAGCCTAACGGCTGTTGATTTAATGTAGCGCCATCAAATTGAATCAGTGATTCTGTATTTGGGCGAAGTTTGATACTGGCCTTATTGAACGCAAGATCAAATTTTTGAGCCAAACCGTAAATCGGTTTTTCAAGTTTGACGGAAACAACGTTTGAACCGCTAAAGAGAATATTTTTTGATAATAAATTTTTTACCGACAAATCTGAAAAATGCATTGTGATTTTGGCGGAATTAAGCGTATTTTCCCCCGATGAGGCTTGCTCAATAGTAAGTTGTTGCAATTTTGCTTCACCGTAAATTAAAGGTAACAAGGCGAGTTGAGCTTTAATTCGTTTTAACGAAATACGATGATAATTGAGCTGCTCAATAGACAAGGTCGGTTGGGGAATAAGACTTAAATCAAGGGATTTAACTTTTACGTCTCTTTGCTTAAATTGTTCGCTCAACTGAGTTTTGGCTTGTTGTAGCTGAACGTAAAGAAATGCGAAGATCGCAATCGGCACGAACAGCAGGCTTATTGCGATCTTTTTCATTTATTTATCCTCATCAATACGGCTTGCCACCGCATTTTGTTGATTTTTATATTTGGCGTCTTTACGGCTGTTATAAGGACGGGCAGCGGTACCGCTTAACACTTCAAAACTGAGTGCGCCAATCACCATATTCGGGCGTAGTGCCAAAGGGAGTTTTCCGGAATTATAAAATTCCAATACGATTTTTCCTTCCCAACCCGGATCAATGCGGTGTGCGGTAACGTGAACCATTAACCCCAAGCGGGCAAGGGAAGAACGCCCGTCTAACCAACCGATAATATTTGCCGGTAATTTTACCGATTCAAGGGTTGTTGCCAATGCCAATACACCGGGGTGTAAGAAAAATGCTTCATTATCCGGAATGATGATTTCATCACTCATCACGGATTCTAACTGTGCGGAAACTTCTTCTTTCGGGCCGCTTAGATCAATGTACGGGGCAGAATGTTCACGAAATACACGGAAAGAATTACCTAAACGCACGTCAATTGTTGCGCCGTTGATTTTGTCATTATCAGGACGAGGAGTTAAAGAAATAATGCCATCATCCAAATAGCGTTCAATATCGGTATCACAAAGACGCATAACTTCTCCTATTTTTGATTCAATAAATGAAGAATTTGAGCTTTCAGCATATTAATCGCAATGCGGTTTTTTCCACCGCGTGGAATAACAATATCGGCATATTGTTTAGACGGCTCAATAAATTGTAAGAACATCGGACGGACTGTCGCACGATATTGATCGATAACGGATTGGAGTGAACGACCGCGTTCTTCCATATCACGTTGTAGGCGGCGGATAAAACAAATATCCAGTGGCGTATCCACAAAGACCGAAATATCACTCAATTGGCGGACACGTTCGTCTGTCAGTAATAAAATGCCTTCCAAGATTACAATACGTTTTGGCGTAAAGTGTGTGGTTTCGTCTGTACGGGTGTGTTCCACATAGCTGTAAACCGGAATATCAACGGCCTTACCGGCTTTTAAATCTTTTAAATGCCGGATAAGTAAATCACGATCCATTGAATTAGGATGATCATAGTTGGTTTTCTCTCGTTCGGTCATCGCCAAATGACTTTGATCTTTATAATAGCTATCTTCGGCGATAATACCGATTTGCTGGCAACCTAATTCGTGGCAAAGTTCTCTGTGAACGGTGGAGGCGATGGAACTTTTTCCTGAGGCGGAGGCACCGGTAACGGCGATAATAATACAAGATGAATCTGGCATAAATATAATTTGAAAGATGAGAATAATTTCCCGAATTATAAAGAAAAGTGCGGTTGATTTCACCTTTATTTTTTCGGTTAAATTTCAAAACTGTGAGAATCATCACGGTATTATTTTTTGTTTTCGAATAAGATTTTAGCGCTTTAGTACAATGGAGTGTTTACTATGAAGTTCAATAAAATTTCTCTTTCTGTTTCAACCGCACTTTTAGCGGCGGGTTTAAGTGTATCCGCAGCAACAAATGCAAAAGGTCGTTTGGTTGTATATTGTAGTGCTACGAATATTTTGTGCGAAACGACAACAAAGGCTTTCGGCGAAAAATATGATGTAAAAACCTCTTTCATTCGTAATGGTTCAGGGAGTACTTTTGCGAAGGTGGAAGCGGAAAAAAATAATCCGCAAGCGGATGTATGGTTCGGCGGCACGTTCGATCCTCAAGCTCAAGCTGCGGAACTCGGTTTAGTGGAACCCTATAAATCCAAGCATATTGATGAAATTGTTGAACGTTTCCGTGATCCGGCAAAAACGAAAGGTCATTATGTTTCCGCTATTTATATGGGGATTTTAGGTTTTGGGGTGAATACCGAACGTTTGGCAAAATTAGGGATTAAAGAAGTACCGAAATGCTGGAAAGATTTAACCGATCCCCGTTTAAAAGGTGAAGTGCAAGTGGCTGATCCGCAAAGTGCCGGCACAGCCTACACTGCGTTGGCGACTTTTGTTCAACTTTGGGGTGAAAATCAGGCCTTTGAATTTTTGAAAGCGTTGCATCCGAATGTTTCACAATACACCAAATCAGGAATTACACCATCCCGTAATGCAGCGCGTGGCGAGGCGGTTGTCGGTATCGGTTTCTTACATGATTATGCGCTTGAAAAACGTCAGGGAGCGCCACTGGAATTAGTGGTGCCTTGTGAGGGAACGGGATATGAATTAGGCGGTGTGAGTATTCTAAAAGGAGCTCGTAATATGGATAATGCAAAATTGTTCGTAGATTGGGCGTTATCTAAAGAAGGTCAGGAATTGGCTTGGAAACAAGGTGATTCTTTACAAACCTTAACGAATACGGCTGCGGAGCAATCGCCGAGTGCTTTTGAGCCTAACAAACTTAATTTAATCAATTATAATTTTGAAAAATACGGTGCAACGGAACAACGCAAATACTTGATTGAAAAATGGGTACAAGAAGTGAAGTTGGCTAAATAACGATATCAATAATGAAACGGTAGATTATCTGCTGTTTCATCTTTTTACCTTCTGCGAGGTTGTATGAACGCAAAAAAACTTTCCATTCTACATTCTGCCAACTTTTGGATTATTTTATCTTTGTTGGCGTTTTTGTTTCTGCCTTCTCACGCACTGGATTACGGCTTATTTGATAGTACCGCCGATGAGTATTTTGAGGCGATGGGATGGGCTTCTTTGGATCTTACTTGGTCGTGGTTTTTGCCCGTTATTGCGTACGGCGTATTGCCGTTTCTTAAATTATCAAGGTTACAACAGGCAAAAACGGAGCTATTTTTAACCGCACTTTCCGTCTTATTTATGTTTGTCAGTGCGACATTATACAAAATCAGTATGGGCTATGCCGTCATGGTATTGCTCATCGGTTATACGGCATTGGCGACCCTTTCATTGGCGAAACTGAAAGTGATGCAAGGAGATAAATTTATTATTGCTTCCTTGCTTTGTATTATTTTGCTGATCTTCTTTTTTATCGTATATCCGACGTTGGCGATTTTTGTATCAATGTTTTATGACGGCGACACCTTTGCACCACAACAGGTGATGCGTATTTTAACGCAAAACTACATTGTGCGTGTGATTAGTAATTCACTTCTGTTATCGGGATTTGTCGGGCTTGTTTCCACGGTATTCGGTTTAGCATTTGCTCTTTACACCACACGTATTGCGCGTAGAACCGCTTTTATCGGTAAAATTTTCTCCATTTTACCCATCGTAACACCACCGTTTGTTGTCGGCTTGGGGGTGACTTTAATGCTAGGGCGTTCCGGCTATGTGACGGAGTTGTTGAGCACGCATTTAGGGTTTACTAATTACAACTGGCTTTATGGTTTTAACGGTATTGCGATTGCACAGATCCTCGCATTGACCCCGGTTTCTTTTATGATTTTAGACGGCGCGTTGAAATCCGTTCACCCCTCTATTGAAGAAGCCTCTTACACGCTACGGGCAAATCGCTATCAAACTTTCTATAACATTATTTTTCCCTTGCTCCGTCCGGCATTGGCAAATTCATTCTTAATCGTATTTATCCAATCTCTTGCAGATTTTAGTAACCCGCTGGTGTTGGGTGGCAGCTTTGATGTGATTGCAACGCAAATCTATTTTTATATTGCAGGATCGCAATTGGATTATGCCTCGGCGAGCACTTTGGGTTCAATGTTGTTAATCTTCTCATTAGCGATTTTTATTATTCAATATATTTGGATTGGTAACCGCTCTTATGTAACGGTTTCCGGAAAATCTTATCGCGGGGACGTACAAGATTTACCTACCGGTTTGAAATATACCATTATCGCAATGCTTGGCTTGTGGATGGTATTTAATATTGCCCTTTACGGCAGCATTTTCTACGGTAGTTTCACTGTGAACTGGGGAGTAGATTACACGCTGACATTGAAAAACTACAAGATGTTATTCGGTCAAGATTTTAGCAGCGGTGCGTGGCCGTCACTCATCAATACCTTGATTTATGCCGGTATCGCCGCACCATTGACGGCATTCTTCGGGTTATTGATTGCCTATATCGTGGTACGTAAAGATTTTCAAGGTAAAAAATCCCTTGAGTTTTTAACAATGCTTTGCTTTGCCGTACCGGGAACAGTAGCAGGCGTTTCCTATATTTTAGCCTTTAACAATGCGCCGCTTTATATTACCGGCACGGGTATTATTGTGATTATTTCAATGGTAATGCGTGATCTGCCGATTGGTATGCGTGCGGCTATCGCAGGGTTGGGACAATTGGATAAATCCTTAGATGAAGCCTCTCTTTCTCTAAAAGGTAATTCGTGGAAAACCCTTTGGTATATTGTATTGCCATTGTTGAAACCGGCATTGCTTTCTGCGCTGGTTACCAGTTTCGTTCGTGCGATGACAACCGTAAGTGCAATTATTTTCTTGGTGACGGCGGATACACGTGTGGCAACGGCATATATTTTAAATCGTGTTGAAGACGGTGAATACGGTATCGCTATTGCCTATGGTTCACTGTTGATTGTGGTAATGATGGCGATTATTTTATTTTTCGACTGGATTGTAGGCGATACACGTATTTCCCGTTCTAAAGCAAAGAAAATGAATTAATTCGTTAAGCGGCAGGTAAAATTATGAGTAGTAATGATTTCTTAGTATTAAAAAATATCACCAAGGCTTTCGGCAAAGCGGTGGTGATCGATAATTTAGATTTAACCATTAAGCGTGGCACAATGGTGACCTTACTAGGACCTTCAGGCTGTGGGAAGACAACGGTTTTACGTTTGGTTGCAGGGTTAGAAACCCCGACATCCGGTGAAATTTTTATTGACGGAGAGGACGTTACAAAATCGTCTATTCAAAACCGTGATATTTGTATTGTGTTCCAATCCTACGCACTGTTCCCGCATATGAGCATTGGGGATAATGTCGGCTACGGCTTGAAAATGCAAGGGGTAGGCAAGGAAGAGCGACAACAAAGAGTAAAAGAAGCGTTAGAATTGGTGGATTTGGCTGGTTTTGAAGATCGCTTTGTGGATCAAATTTCCGGTGGACAGCAACAACGAGTAGCCTTGGCTCGGGCATTAGTGTTGAAACCCAAAGTTCTCTTGTTTGATGAACCCTTAAGTAACTTAGATGCCAATCTTCGCCGTTCAATGCGGGAAAAAATTCGTGAATTACAACAACGGCTAGGTATTACGTCTTTATATGTTACACATGATCAAACGGAAGCCTTTGCCGTATCGGACGAAGTCATTGTAATGCACAAAGGTAAAATTATGCAAAAAGCACCGGCAAAAGAACTTTATCTTCGTCCTAATTCTTTATTTTTGGCGAATTTTATGGGGGAATCCAGTATTTTTGATGGAAAATTACAAAATGGCATAGTGGATATTAACGGTTATCAATTTCCACTCTCTAAGGCAGAACAATTCAATTTGGCGGACGGCGAATGTTTAGTCGGAATTCGTCCTGAATCTGTTTTCTTGGCTGATGAGGGGGCGGAAGTGCAATGTTGCGATATAAAAAGTGCGGTTTATATGGGCAATCATTGGGAAGTGGTTGCGACTTGGGCCGGCAAAGAGCTACTCATCAACTGCAAACCGGAAGATTTCAATGCAAATCTCAAACAAGCCTATGTAAATCTATCGGAACAGGGCATATTTTTATTGAGAAAAGAATAATCAAAAGTGCGGTTAAAATTAACGATATTATGTAGCTTGTATAAATCATTGTAGGGTGGGCAAATTTTTGCCCACCGATTTAAAATGGAGAATTTCAATGGTGGGCAACAAGTTGCGCTGCCCTGCGTCTCTCTTTGTGTGAGTGTTACATAATGCGGTAAATTAACCGCACTTTTTCCGTTAAAGATGTTTTACTCGGCGTTTTACTTCTTCTTGTTTACCTGCATTGAATGGGCGGGCATCAGGACTGCCTAGGTAACCGCACACGCGGCGGGTAACGGAAACTTTTGCGCTATCGTGATTGCCGCATTTCGGGCAGACGAAGCCTTTACTGGTGCATTCAAACTCGCCGGTAAAACCACATTCGTAGCATTCGTCAATAGGTGTATTGGTTCCATAATAAGGCACGCGGTCATAACTGTAATCCCACACGTCTTCGAGTGCTTTCAGGTTGTGTTGAATATTCGGGTATTCCCCATAGCAAATAAAACCGCCGCTTGCCAATGGAGGGTAAGCCATTTCAAAATCAAGTTTATCGTAAGGGTTGACCTTTTTTTCTACATCCAAGTGATAGCTGTTGGTGTAGTAGCCCTTATCCGTTACGCCTTCAATAATACCGAATTGTTTCGTATCAAGGCGACAGAAGCGGTCGCATAGGTTTTCACTCGGGGTTGAGTATAGGCTAAAGGCATAGCCGGTTTCTTTTTGCCATTGTTTTACGGTAGCGCTTAAGTGGCGAACAATCGCAATACCTTTTTCTCGTAATTGTTCATCATCAAAAATGTGTCCTTGATTGTAGAGAGCATTAACGGTTTCATGAATGCCGATATAGCCAAGGGAAATAGAAGCACGTCCGTTTTTGAAAATTTGTGCCACATTATCGTTGGCGTTCAAACGTACGCCGCATGCCCCTTCCATATAAAGAATAGGCGCTACACGTGCTTTGGTGTTTTCAAGACGGGCGATACGTGTCATTAAGGCTTTTTTCGCAATCGCAAGGCGTTCATCTAAAGTGCGGTAAAATTCCGCTTCGTTTTTAGATTCCAACGCAATGCGCGGTAGGTTCAGGCTCACAACACCCAGATTGTTGCGTCCATCGTGAATTTCTGTCCCTTGTTCTTCATAAGCCCCCAAGAAACTCCGGCAACCCATCGGCGCTTTGAAAGAACCCGTGACTTTCACGACTTGATCATAATTGAGAATGTCCGGATACATTCGCTTAGAGGCACATTCTAAGGCAAGCTGTTTAATATCGTAATTCGGATCGCCTTGTGTTTGATTTAGTCCTTTTTTAATGGTGAACACAAGTTTTGGGAAAACCGGCGTTTTGTGATTTTTGCCTAAGCCACGGATACGGTTCTTCAAAATAGATTGCTGAATTAATCTTGCCTGCCAGCTTGTACCAAGGCCAAAACCAAAGGTAACAAAGGGTGTTTGACCGTTAGAAGTATGAAGCGTATTGACTTCATATTCTAAGGATTGGAAAGCATCAAAACATTCCTTTTCAATCAGTGTGTCGGCGTAGCCTTTCGCATCCGCTATATTCCATTCCTGCGCATTTTTTAAATGTTTTTCATAGCTTATTTGCACATAAGGGGCAAGCACTTCATCAATTCGATTAATTGTTGTGCCGCCGTAAATATGGCTGGCGACCTGTGCGATAATTTGTGCCGTAACAGCGGTTGCCGTACCTATTGATTTCGGCGGCTCGATTTCCGCATTGCCCATTTTAAAGCCGCGGGAGAGCATTCCTTTTAAATCAACCAACATACAGTTGAACATTGGGAAGAAAGGGGCGTAATCAAGATCGTGATAATGAATTTCACCTTTTTCATGAGCTTCCACAACATCACGTGGAAGAATATGACGCTTGGCATAGTGCTTCGCTACGATACCGGCAAGTAAATCACGCTGAGTGGGAATAACTTTCGCATCTTTATTGGCGTTTTCGTTGAGCAATTCTATGTTGCTTTGTTCAATCAAACCTTCAATTTCTTTTGTGAGTTGACTACGTTTTTCACGTGCTAAATCCCGATCATGACGGTATTCAATATAGGCGCGCGCAATTTGAGGGTATCGGCTCGCCATTAATTTGTCTTCAACGATTTTTTGAATTTGATTGATGTCTATCTCTTGTTGGTGGCGGGTAAAGATCTCATTGCCTACCTCTTGCCCGATTTGATGACAATAAAATTCATCGTGAATATTGACCGCACTTGTCGCTTTTTTAACAGCCTGAATAATGCGTTGAATTTCAAAATCAGCACGTGAACCATCACGTTTGACGACTTGGAAATTTTTCATTGTATGCTCCGATATATTGTGTTTCCAAAATTTACGAAGCACTATATATAGATCTAAAAAGATAATCAACACACAATATGTAGTGTTTTTATTGAATAATAAGACGAAAAATCATCTGAGCTGTTGATTTTACTGGCTATAGTTGATTTTTATTATTGAGAACTAATCTCAAATAAAATGTTATTTATGTGATCTTGATCAAACTTTGGAAAGGAAATAAAAAACGGCCGAAAAATCGACCGCACTTTATTCATTTAAGTTTTAATATTACGCCGCAACCATCACCATTGCCGGACGAATGACGCGACCATTTAGGGTGTAGCCTTTTTGCAACACGGTTGTGATTTGGTTTGATTCAAATCCTTCAGCAGGTTGCATTGAGATAGCTTGGTGTAAATCCGGGTTAAATGCTTCACCTACTGTGCCAACTGCTTCAACACCAAAGCGACCTACGGTTGAAAGCAATTCTTTTAAAGTGAGTTCGACACCGTCAAATAGGGCTTTTATACTTTCATCTTCGGTATTTGCCGGTGTAGCAAGGGCGCGTTCTAAATTATCGATCGTATTCAAAATATCTTTTGAAAATTTTTCCAAAGCGAATTTATGTGCTTTTTCAATATCTTGCTCGGTGCGACGGCGAATATTGTCAATTTCTGCACGGGTACGAAGTAATAAATCCTGTTCTTTTTTTGCAGTTTCTTCCACTTGTGCTTTCAGTTGTTCTTCTAATTCTTGTACACGAGCGATCGCTTCTTCTAAAGGATCTTCTGTTTGCTCCTCTTCTTGTGTCTGCGCTTGTTGAGTTTCCAGCTCAAGCTCATCGGTGTTTTCAAATTTTTGTTCTTGTTCAGACATAATTGTTCTCCGTAAATCAAAGTTTCAGCTATTTTAGCAAGCTTCCTATAAAATTCATACTTTTGACAGGTGCTATGTAATATAATGGCACAAATATTAAATTCAAGTGCGGTCAAAACTAAGGAAGTTTTCGCATGATTTTAAGAGTGAACTATGGAACATTTATGTCGTTCTTTTAAAACCATCGGGCTAGTGGGAAAGCCTCGCAATGACGTTAATTTGCAAATGCATAAAAATTTGGCGCAATGGTTACAGGAGCGTGGCTACCGCGTGTTAGTGGAAAAAGACGTGGCGGAAAAATTGGCGCTCCCTAAGGAAAGTCTTGCCACATTGGAAGAAATCGGTCAGCAGGCACAATTAGCAATTGTGATTGGTGGTGATGGCAATATGCTAGGCAGGGCGAGAATTTTAGCCAAATATAATATTGCCTTGATTGGTATTAACCGTGGAAATTTGGGATTTTTAACCGATATTGATCCGAAAAATGCTTACGCACAACTGGAAGCCTGCCTCGAACGAGGAGAATTTTTTGTAGAAGAACGTTTTTTATTGGAAGCCAAGATCGAACGGGAAGAGGATATTATCTCATCAGGTTATGCCGTCAATGAAGCTGTTATTCACCCGGCAAAAATTGCGCATATGATTGATTTTCACGTATATATCAATGACAAGTTTGCTTTTTCACAGCGTTCAGACGGTTTGATTGTTTCTACTCCAACGGGTTCTACTGCCTATTCCCTTTCTGCCGGCGGTCCGATATTAACCCCTAATTTGAATGCTATCGCCCTCGTACCGATGTTTCCTCATACATTGACATCACGTCCGTTAGTCATTGATGGTGATAGTAAAATCTCCATTCGTTTTGCAGAACATAATACTTCTCAATTAGAGGTAGGGTGTGATAGCCAAATTGCACTGGATTTTACACCTGACGATGTTGTACATATTGAGAAAAGTATGCATAAATTGCGTTTATTGCACCTTAAAACCTATAATTATTACAATGTGTTGAGTACTAAATTAGGTTGGTTGAAAAATTTTTAGATAAAATCTCAAAAAAATCTTTACTGTATATTAAATCAGTATTAATATGATGGATATACAGTAATTAGGGATTTTGCTATGCTTACTCAACTTACCATCAATAACTTTGCCATCGTTCGCCAACTTGACATTGAATTAGCGAAAGGAATGTCGGTGATTACCGGTGAAACCGGTGCCGGTAAATCTATTGCCATTGATGCCTTAGGATTATGTTTAGGGCAACGTGTCGAAAGTACAATGGTGAGGGAAGGGCAAGAACGGGCGGAAATTTGTGCAAGCTTTCATCTTGAACCGCATAATCCGGCTTATCAATGGTTGCAGGCGCAGGAGTTGCAAGATCCTGATAATCCTTCCGAATGTATTTTACGCCGTGTTATTAATGCTGATGGGCGCTCTAAAGCGTTTATTAACAGCACACCGGTTTCGGCTGCTCAGCTCAAAGAAGTGGGGCAGTATCTTATTCATATCAACGGGCAACACGCTTCCCAGCTTTTACTGAAAAACGATTACCAGCTGCAATTGGTTGATAGTTTTGCGCGGCATTCTCATTTACTTAATCAAATGCGAGAAGATTATCGGGCTTGGAAAAACTTACAAACTCAAGTTAAAACTTTTCAGCAGAAAGTAATGGAAAATGAAGCAAAGAAACAATTGCTTCAATATCAAGTAGAGGAACTAGATGAGTTTAATCTTCGCCCAAACGAGTATTTTGAATTAGAAGAAGAGCAACGTCGTTTATCAAATAGCGAACAACTCACCCAACTTTCCCAATCGGCACTACAAATTTTAAGTGAAAATGAAACTGTGAATGTGGATACGATGCTGTATCGTGCAACACAATATATTGATGAATTGGCAGAATTGGATCCTCGATATACAGATGCTCGGAATTTACTTAATGAAGCCTTAATTCAGGTGCAAGAAGCGACAAATGAAGTTCAGCATCTCTCTTCAAATATTGAACAAGATCCAAAATTGTTGCAAGAAATAGAACAACGTATGGGGCAGGCACTTCAACTGGCAAGAAAGCATAATGTGAAACCGGAAGAATTAGTTGAGTGGCATAAAAAATTAAAGGTGGAATTGACCGCACTTTTAGATTTTTCAGAAAGTGAAGAAGCGTTGATTGAGCAAGAAAAAGCAGCGTTTGCAAAAATGCAGATTACGGCGGCTGAATTAACGGCAAGCCGTCAAAAATCGGCGAATGCATTAGCGCAACAAGTTACCCAATCTATTAAGCGGCTTGCAATGGAAAATGCGGAATTTTATGTAGAACTGAAAGCTGACGATGAAAAAATGGGGGCTAATGGTGCGGATCAGATTTTATTCACTTTACGAAGTAATTTAGGACAACAACCTCAACCGTTGGCAAAAGTTGCATCCGGAGGGGAGCTTTCCCGTATTTCTTTAGCCATTCAAGTGCTAACTTCCGATCAATCTGCGATTCCGACTTTAATTTTTGATGAGGTGGATGTCGGGATCAGTGGTTCAACTGCTAGTGTTGTCGGGAAATTATTGCGTCAATTAGGAAATAAATGTCAAGTACTTTGCGTTACCCATTTACCACAAGTGGCTTGCTGTGGGCATAATCAATTTAATGTGGAAAAATTTACCGTAGATGAAAAAACGGAAACAAAAATGACCGCACTTTCCCAAGAGGAGCGAATATCTGCACTGGCCCGTTTGTTAGGTGGGAGTCAAATTACAGAACTTGCATTGGCGAATGCAAGAGAAATGTTGGAGTCAGTAGCATAGTTTTATTTCCCTATAGCAAAATTATTGGGGAAAGGGGAATGAGATTTCATAGCGGTAGAATGTGGTCCAAACAGGCTAGGCGGATAAAATAACGAATTTTATTAGTCCGGAACTCATGGCATTTGACGGGAAAATAAATTCCTTTTCATTCCGGCTTTTTCATTAAATAAAAGACACAGCAAATGAAGAAATTGTTATAATTTCTCTTCAAATTCATCTGTCAAAGAACAATCATTTTTCTAACCGCACTTTGGGAGTCCTATGTCATTGCAATTTAATATGATCGCCCTGCTATTGGTGATTTTAATTGTTCTTGGTTTGGTTAGCCATAATAGTGCTATCACCGTTTCCGCCGCTGCGTTACTGATTATGCAGCAAACCTTTTTATCCGAATACATACCTCTACTTGAAAAATACGGTTTAAAGATCGGCATTATTATTTTGACGATTGGCGTATTAAGCCCTCTGGTTTCCGGCAAAATTCAATTACCTGATTTAGCGGGTTTATTAAGTTGGAAAATGGCACTCTCTATTGTGGTGGGCATTTTTGTCGCTTGGCTTGCGGGAAAAGGCGTTCCGCTGATGGGAGAGCAACCCGTATTGGTTACCGGTTTACTGATCGGCACGATTCTCGGCGTCTCGTTTCTTGGTGGGATTCCCGTTGGACCGCTTATTGCAGCAGGGATCTTGGCATTATTAATGGGAAAATTGTAAATGAAAAATAAATGGCTATCAGTTGCCTCGCTGAGCGGTTTTTTATGTGTTGGCATTGGGGCTTTTGCCGCTCATCGATTAGGTCAAATTTTAGAGCCCAAAGCCTTAGCCTGGATTGATACCGCGATTAAATATCAAATGTTTCACACCCTTGCCATTATGGGAATCGGCATTGTGCAAATAACTCGGGAACAATTTACTTTGAATAACGCGCTCAATTTTGCCGCTTGTTCTTGGGCATTCGGTATGCTTTTATTCTGCGGTAGTTTATATTCGCTCGCTCTTGGTGCGGGCAAATTGATGGTTTGGTTAACCCCTATCGGCGGTGTACTATTTTTAATCGGATGGCTATGTTTGGCTTACGGTAGTTTCAAATGTAAATCAGTATGAAAAAGAGAATAATAAAGCAAAAATTAAATCCTTTACAACAGACTCTTCTCTCTCAATTAAATGATGTGATGTCGGTGGATATGCGCCGTTTATCCGGGCGTATTCAGGGCATCGGCAAAATTAAAAATCAAGCGGCACAGCAAGCGGTGGCTACAGAGATAGAACAGCAAATTCAACAAGCCAAATTACGTGTGCAACAACGTCAAAGTGCGGTTAAAAATCCGATTGTTTTTCCGGATAGTTTACCGGTGAGTCAGCGTAAAGCCGAAATTGAAAAATTGCTATCAAAACACCAAGTGATTGTGGTCGCGGGGGAAACCGGCTCGGGCAAAACCACGCAGTTACCTAAAATGTGTTTAGAACTTGGGTTGGGCAATTGGGGTATGATTGGACATACGCAGCCTCGCCGTATTGCAGCCCGTTCTGTCGCTACGCGTATTGCGGAAGAGTTGCAAACGGAAGTTGGTGAACTGGTGGGGTATAAAGTCCGTTTTAACGATCAAATCGGCAACAATACCCAAATTAAGCTGATGACCGACGGGATTTTGCTCGCTGAAATTCAAACGGATCGTTTTCTTAACCAATATTCCTGCTTGATCATTGATGAAGCCCATGAGCGTAGTTTGAATAACGATTTCATTCTCGGCTACCTGAAACAGCTTCTTCCGTGCCGCCCGGATCTTAAATTAATCATTACGTCCGCAACGATTGATGTAGAACGTTTTTCTAAGCATTTTGATAATGCGCCTATTATTGAAGTTTCCGGCAGAACCTATCCCGTAGAAGTACGATATCGCCCGATTGGTGAGGAGGAAGAGCAAGATCAATTGCAAGGTATTTTAAATGCTGTGGACGAGCTCCAAGCTGAGGGGCGTGGGGATATTTTGATTTTTATGAACGGCGAGCGGGAAATCCGCGATACCGCTGAAGCATTACAAAAACAAAATCTAAAACATACGGAAATTTTACCGCTCTTTGCCCGCCTTTCTGCACAGGAACAAAATAAAATTTTTCATCCGAGCGGATTAAATCGCATTGTACTTGCCACGAACGTAGCGGAAACCTCGCTTACCGTACCGGGGATTAAATACGTTATCGATCCCGGCACCGCACGCATTTCCCGTTATAGCTACCGTACCAAGGTGCAACGTCTTCCTATTGAACCTATTTCGCAGGCTTCGGCTAATCAACGTAAGGGACGTTGCGGACGGGTGAGTGACGGGATTTGTATTCGTCTTTACTCGGAAGAGGATTTTCATTCCCGCCCGGAATTTACCGATCCGGAAATTTTGCGTACTAACCTGGCATCAGTGATCCTACAAATGACAGCGTTAGGTTTGGATGACATTGAAGACTTCCCGTTTGTCGATGCACCGGATAAGCGGCATATTCAAGACGGCGTGAAGTTATTGGAAGAGTTAGGGGCGTTTGAATATTTCTCCCCCCGTAAAAAAATTCGTAGAGATACCTCTAATATTGAGGAAGAAAGCGAGGAAAAGAGTGCCTCTAACTCACCTTTACAACGCAAATTAACCTCTATAGGTAAACAACTTGCTCAGCTCCCTGTTGATCCTAGATTGGCGAAAATGCTTCTAAGTGCGGTCAATTTCGGTTGCGTTTATGAAGTGATGGTTATTGTCTCTGCATTATCTATTCAAGATCCGCGTGAACGCCCGATAGAAAAACAGCAGGCGGCAGATGAAAAACACCGTCGTTTTGCCGATAAAAAGTCAGATTTCTTAGCGTTTTTAAATCTTTGGAATTATCTTCAAATACAACAAAAAGAACTTAGTAAAAATCAGTTCCGTCGCCAATGCCAAAAAGATTTTCTAAATTATCTACGTATTCGCGAATGGCAGGATATTTATCAACAAATCCGCCTCGCCGTACGTGAAATGGGGCTGCCGATTAATTCGGAGAAGGCGGAATATCAGCAAATTCATACCGCACTTTTAAGCGGTTTACTTTCTCACATCGGCTTAAAAGAAACGGAGAAACAACAATATCTTGGTGCACGTAATGCGCATTTTGCGGTTTTTCCAAATTCCGTACTTTTCAAAAAACAACCGAAATGGATCATGGCGGTCGAATTGGTGGAAACCTCCAAACTTTGGGGCCGAATGGTGGCAGAAATCGAACCGGAATGGATTGAACCCTTAGCACCGCATTTAACGAAAAAATCCTATTCTGAGCCACGTTGGTCAAAATCTCGAGGTTCGGTGATTGCCGATGAAAAAGTGAGTTTATACGGCGTACCCATTGTTGCTGCAAGAGCGGTGAATTATGGTGCGATTGATCCTAGCCTAAGCCGTGAGATTTTTATTCAGTCGGCATTAGTGGAAGGGGATTGGAATACCCGACATCCGTTTTTTAAGCAAAATCAACGCTTGATTCGCGAAGTGGAAGAACTGGAACATAAAAGTCGTCGCCGTGATATTTTGGTCGATGAACGCACATTGTTTGAGTTTTATGATCAGCGTATCGGTACAGAAGTCGTATCGCAAAAGCATTTTGATACTTGGTGGAAAAAAGCCTCGAAACAGAATCCGGATCTCCTTAATTTTAAACGTGCTTTCTTGATGAATGATGAGGCGGAGCGAGTCAGTAAATTGGATTTTCCGAATTTCTGGCATCAAGGTCATTTAAAATTCAAACTCACTTATCAATTTGAGCCGGGTACGGAAGCGGACGGTGTGACGGTACATATTCCGTTGCCTTTGCTCAATCAGGTAGAAATGACGGGGTTTGATTGGCAAATTCCGGGCTTGCGTGAAGAATTAGTGATTGCACTGATTAAATCCCTGCCAAAATCTTACCGCCGTAATTTTGTACCGGCGCCGAATTATGCTCAGGCTTTTTTAAATCGTGTTATACCGTCGGAAAAGCCATTATTAGATACGCTGATTTATGAATTACGCCGTATGACGGGCGTAATGGTCGAAGCTGAACATTGGAATTGGCAGCAAATTCCAAGTCATTTAAAAATGACTTTCCGCGTGGTAGATGAAAGAGGTAAGAAAATTGCCGAATCTATGGATTTGGATACGCTGAAATTTGAGTTAAAAGAACACGTGCAAGAAAGTATTTCTGCGGTGGCGGATGACGGCATTGAGCAAAGCGGCGCACATATTTGGAATTTCGCCGATCTGCCGCAATTTTACGAACAGAAAAAACAGGGATTCAGTGTAAAAGCCTTTCCGGCGATTGTGGATGAAAAAGATGCCGTAGGGGTTAAACTTTTTGAAACCGAATTTGAACAATCTGTGGCAATGCAGCAAGGATTACGCCGCTTATTGTTACTTAACGTGCCGTCCCCGATCAAATATTTACACGAAAAATTGCCGAATAAATCCAAATTAGGTTTGTATTTCACCCCATTTGGGCGGGTATTGGAGTTAATTGACGATTGTATTGCTTGCGCAGTGGATAAGCTCATCAATGATTTTGGCGGTTTTGTGTGGAATGAGGAAGGATTTGAAAAACTTCGGGATTTTGTGCGGGAAAATTTGAATGAAGTCACGGTTGATATTGCCCAAAAGGTGGAACAAATTCTAACATTCACTCACGCTTTGAATCAACGCTTAAAGGGAAAAATGGATTTTACTATGGCGTTTGCTTTTTCAGATATTAAAGCTCAACTTGGCGGCTTGGTATATCAAGGCTTTGTACAAAAGAGCGGTTATGATCGATTGCAGGATTTATTGCGTTATTTGCAGGCCATTGATAAACGCATTGACAAGCTTTTACAAGATGTCAACCGTGATCGCGCAGCAATGTTACGTGTGGAGCAAGTTCAGCAATCTTATCAGCAACTTCTTGCCAAATTACCGAAATCTAAACCGATTCCTAATGAAATCGCAGAGATCAGATATATGATTGAAGAATTGCGCGTAAGTTTATTTGCGCAGCAACTGGGAACAAAATATCAGGTTTCTGACAAGCGAATTTTAAATTTAATTTCGGGGTTTTAATGCATTCCTGCAAAGAGAAAAAATGTCTCCTTAATGGGTTCGTTATTTACCAATGATGAATATGTCAGGTTAGTGATTTCATCATTTTTAGATAATGGATTGTCCCTTTTATAACCTGTGATCATAAATTAAGCACAGGTTTTTATTTTTTGTGAGCTACTTCAAAGTTTCAACAAAAAGTATAAACCTTATATTTTTTTTATAGTCTTTTAGACGTATGATTTTACTTATATATTTGGAGAAAAAATATGCCGGAAGCTCAACAATTTAATCTGTCTGATATTAAAATTATTAACGAAGAAGTCGTGTATGACGGTTTTTTTACACTAAAAAAAATTCAATTTAAGCACAAACTTTTTGCCGGTGGAGAAAGCGGTGTTGTAACCCGAGAACTACTTATTAAAGGAGCTGCTTCTGCCGTGATTGCTTATGATCCCAAAGAAGATGCCGTGATATTGGTCGAGCAGGTTCGTATCGGTGCGGCTTATTATCCCGAAGCGAATCGTTCCCCTTGGCTATTAGAATTAATTGCGGGAATGGTTGAACAAGGCGAACGGCCGGAAGAGGTCGCATTGCGGGAAAGTAAAGAAGAAGCCGGTATCATCGTGAAGCATTTAACGCATTGTTTAAGTGTGTGGGATAGTCCCGGCGGTGTGGTTGAACGGATTCATTTATTTGTCGGACAAGTCGATAGTTCGACGGCAAAAGGGATTCACGGCTTGGACTGTGAAAACGAAGATATTAAAGTACATGTTGTGAAACGTGAACGAGCGTATCAATGGGTATGTGAAGGAAAGATTGATAACGGCATTGCCGTAATGGGCCTGCAATGGCTTCAATTAAATTATGCTCGATTACAACAACGTTGGTTACAAATTTAGGAGATATCGATGAAAAATACCTTTGTTTATCAGTCTGAACAAGCTGTAATTAAACTGTTGCAGGTTACCGATTCGCATCTGTTTAAGGATGAAAAAACAGAGCTATTAGGTGTAAATACGCAGGCGAGTTTTGCACAGGTTTTGCAGGAAATCCAGCAGGAGAATACGGAATTTGATGTTATTCTTGCCACCGGAGATTTAGTACAGGATAGCAGTGATGAAGGCTATCAACGTTTTGTGGAGATGATTAAACCCTTTGGCAAATCGGTGTTTTGGATTCCGGGAAATCATGATTTTCAACCCACAATGACAGAGAATCTAAATCGACCGCCAATGGAAAATGCAAAACATATTTTGTTGGGAAAATATTGGCAGGTGTTGCTGTTAGATAGTCAGGTTTATGGTGTGCCACATGGTGAACTTAGCCGATATCAACTTGATTTGTTGAAAGTTACCCTGGCAAAATATCCGGAACGTTATACCCTAATTGTTTTTCATCATCACGTATTGCCGACAAATTCGGCTTGGTTGGATCAACATAATTTACGTAATTCTCACGAGTTGCTTGATGTGCTTACACCGTTTAAAAATGTGAAAGCGATTTTATATGGTCATATTCATCAGCAAGTGGACGGTCAGTGGCAAGGGTATCAAGTGATGGCTACTCCATCAACCTGTATTCAATTTAAAGCGGATAGCCATCATTTTGCATTAGATACGGTTCAGCCGGGGTGGCGTGAAATTGATTTATATCCCGATGGCACTATTGTGACAAAAGTCAAAAGGATTCAACTGGCGACTTTTTTACCGAATATGCAGGAAGATGGCTATTAAATACGATGAAAGTGCGGTCAATTAAAACAATGTTTTTTATGACCGCACTTTTGGCTTTCGTGATTTTGCTTTCGTGAATTAGGCTTTTTTCAAAAACTCGGATTTCAGCATAATTTTGCCGCAATCTATGTTGTGATCACCCTTGACGAGACGGATATTTTTAAATTTTGTTCCTTTCTTCAATACTTCGGATGAGCCTTTCAGTTTTAAATCTTTAATGAGAAGCACATCATCGCCATCAGTCAGTAAGTTACCGTTACTGTCTTTCACGATTAATTGATCCTCATCGACTTCAACCGGTTCATTATCATTCCATTCGTAAGCACAATCAGGGCAAACGAAGTTGACGGAATCATGATAAACATATTCGCTTTGGCATTTAGGGCAAGCAGGCATTTTATCCATTGGGTTTTCCTTCCTAATTAAATATAATGGGGCGTGAGTATAGCAAAAAAATAAGTCGCGCTCCAAAAGTGCGGTCGTTTTTTAATGATTTTTGAGGGAAACAAATGAAAAAACAAATTTTATCCATTGTATTAGGTTCAATTGTCTTTGCCGGATCTGCCTTTGCGCATAATTTACAGCTTGAACAAACCGTGCCGGCGGTAAAGGTATTAGAATATGGGGAGATTGTACTGGCAGGGAAATCGGTTAAATTTCAACCTTGGACATCTTCTGCTTTAGCGGGGAAAGTGAGAATTGTTCATCATTTAGCGGGAAGAACCGCAGCGAAAGAGAAAAACCAGGCGGTGGTTGATGCCATTAAAAACGCACACTTTAACCCGATAAAATATCAGACGACAACCATTATTAATGCCGATGATGCTATTGTCGGCACAGGTATGTTTGTGAAAAACAGTGCGGAGAAAGGAAAAACGGAAAATCCACATAGCCAAGTGGTGTTGGATGATAAGAGTGCTGTGAAACAGGCTTGGGGCTTGAATGCAAAGGAAAGTGCAATCATCGTACTTGATAAAACCGGCAAAGTAAAATTCGTGAAAGAAGGAAAGTTATCTAACGCTGATATTCAAGACGTCATTGCGTTGGTGAACGGGTTAACGAAATAAAAACGATACAACCTGAGTAATACCAAAGTGCGGTTGAAAATTGAATAATTTCAACCGTATTTTCTTCCATAAATCTGACCGCACTTTAACCAAACTAAACTTCATTGCATAAGTTTATAAAACCCTTTAAACTAAGCCGCCATTTTTTTCTGTATTAATGGTTAAATCATACCCTTTCTTTTTATTTCTTTAAAAGCTACCTGTGAGTAGCAAAGGATATCTTATGACAGACAAAGTCAATCAATATGGTTGGAAAGCCCTATTAGGCTCAACAGTCGGCTATGCAATGGACGGATTCGATCTGCTTATTTTAGGTTTTATGTTAAGCGCTATCTCTGCTGATTTAGCTTTAACTCCCGCGCAATCAGGATCTTTAGTAACTTGGACGTTAATCGGCGCTGTATTCGGCGGGATTCTATTTGGAGCATTAAGTGATCGTTATGGACGGGTTCGAGTGCTAACTTGGACAATCGTACTCTTTGCCGTTTTTACCGGCTTATGTGCATTGGCTCAAGGTTATTGGGATTTATTGATTTATCGTACCATTGCCGGTATCGGATTAGGCGGCGAGTTTGGTATTGGGATGGCTTTAGCGATTGAGGCTTGGCCTGCCCGCCATCGTGCAAGAGCCGCTTCTTATGTGGCTTTAGGCTGGCAAATCGGTGTACTCGGAGCAGCACTTTTAACGCCATTGTTATTGCCTTATATCGGCTGGCGGGGAATGTTTATTTTGGGGATTTTCCCTGCTTTTGTCGCTTGGTATTTACGAATGAGATTGCACGAACCTGACGTATTTACCCAAACACAACATCGGCTATCCGTTCAAAAACAATCTAAATTTGAGTCTTTTAAATTATTAATTAAGGACAAAGCAACGACCAAAGTGAGCTTAGGGGTTGTGGTTCTCACTTCAGTACAAAATTTCGGCTACTATGGCATAATGATTTGGATGCCGAATTTTCTTGCTAAACAATTAGGTTTTAGTTTAACAAAATCAGGTATTTGGACTGCCGTTACGGTATGCGGTATGATGCTCGGTATTTGGATATTTGGTCGTCTTGCCGATTATTTAGGGCGAAAACCGAGCTTTCTATTATTCCAAGGCGGAGCCGTCGTGAGTATTTTCACCTATTCTCAGTTGACTGATCCCACCGCTATGCTGATTGCCGGTGCATTTTTAGGTATGTTCGTAAACGGAATGATGGGGGGCTACGGTGCGTTAATGGCGGAAGCCTATCCGACAGAAGCTCGAGCGACCGCTCAAAATGTATTATTTAATTTAGGACGGGCGGTAGGTGGCTTTGGACCGGTAGTTGTTGGAGCGATAGTGGCTGCTTATTCTTTCAGTGCCGCTATTGCTTTTCTCGCTATTATTTATGTTATTGATATGATTGCAACAATCTATCTGGTGCCGGAGCTAAAAGGCAAAAAACTGACTTAATAGATTTAAATGAAAAAGAAGAGACACCGGGTTTGGTGTCTTTTCCTTCTATTGAGAAAGGAGAGGTGCGATTAACATCACATCTCTTTATTTTATTGCTTACGCCAAGTTGTGCCGTTTGGGCCATCTTCTAACACGATACCCATCGCACTTAGTTCATTGCGCGCTGCATCGGCGGCAGCCCAATTTTTCGCCGCACGAGCTTCGTTGCGTTGTTTAATCAACGACTCGATTTTTGCTACTTCATCACCGTCAGAACCGGCTTGTAGGAAAGTTTCAGGCTCGCTTTCAAGTAAGCCTAAAATGCCGCCTAGCTCACGTAAACGGGCTGCCAAGCCATTGGCTTTTTCTCTATTTTCGTTTTTGAGTTTATTCAATTCACGCGCCATTTCAAACAGTACGGAAAGGGCGTTCGGCGTGTTGAAATCATCATCCATCGCTTCACGGAAAGTCTTGATATAATTTTCACCGCCAAAAGCGACCGCACTTTTATCCGTGCCGCGTAACGCCGTGTATAAACGTTCCAAGGCTTGCTGAGCAAGATTTAAGTTTTCTTCGCTGTAATTCAGCTGGCTACGATAATGTGCGGTGAGTAGGAAATAACGCACGGTTTCGGCATTGTAGTGGTTTAGTACATCACGAATGGTGAAGAAATTGCCGAGGGATTTCGACATTTTTTCTTTATCTACCATAATCATACCGGAGTGAATCCAGTAATTGACATACTCACCATCGTGAGCGCAGCAAGATTGTGCGATCTCGTTTTCATGATGTGGGAACATCAAATCGGAACCGCCGCCGTGAATGTCGAAGTGATTGCCGAGCTGTTTACTGTTCATTGCCGAGCATTCAATATGCCAACCCGGGCGACCTGCTCCCCAAGGCGATGCCCAACTCGGTTCATTCGGTTTTGACATTTTCCACAAAACGAAATCCATCGGGTTTTTCTTGATTTCATTGATTTCGATCCGTGCGCCGGCTTGAAGTTGTTCTAAATCCTGACGCGATAGTTTGCCGTATTCTTTGAAACTTTCTACATCAAACATCACATCGCCGTTATCTGCAACATAAGCGTGTCCCCGTTTGATAAGTTGTTCTACTATTTCAATGATTTCCGCAATATGATGGGTTGCGCGCGGTTCAACATCAGGCGGGAGAACGTTTAACGCAGCAAAATCTTTGTGCATTTCCACTACCATACGATCGACTAATTGCTCGCAGGTTTCTTTATTTTCAAGGGCGCGTTTGATGATTTTATCATCGACATCGGTGATATTACGCACATAAGTTAAATCGTAGCCTAAATAGCGCAGATAACGGGCGATAACATCAAAAGAGACGAAAGTGCGCCCGTGCCCGATATGACATAAATCATAAACCGTTACACCGCATACATACATTCCCACCTTATTTTCGTGGATAGGTTTAAAAATTTCTTTTTCTCTGGTTAGGGTATTAAAGATTTTTAGCATTTTGAACTCGACTTAACATTGATAAAACATTGGTTATTACATAGCAGTTGCACAAGAGAATTTTATATCCAATATTTTTCATTTATTGGTGCGTTACGGCTTCGCCTAACCGCACCCTACAGTGACTTGTGCGACTGATACATAATACCGAAAACATTCGGAAATTCGACCGCACTTTTATAGCACTTTCGCTACGATTATGGAATAATACAACCCTTTATTTTTCAAAAGGAAAACAAAATGGTTACGTTACATACAAATTTTGGCGATATTAAAATTAAATTGGATTTTGATAAAGCGCCGATAACGGCAGAAAATTTTTTAAATTACTGTAAAGAAGGCTTTTATAATAACACAATTTTTCACCGCGTAATTGATGGTTTTATGATTCAAGGCGGCGGTATGGAAAGTGGTATGCGTGAAAAAGCAACGAAAGCCCCAATTAAAAACGAAGCAAATAATCGTTTAAGCAACAAGCGTGGTACCATTGCGATGGCTCGCACTTCCGATCCACATTCTGCAAGTTCGCAATTTTTTATTAATGTAGCGGATAACAACTTTCTGGATTACCGTTCGAAAGAAATGTTTGGTAAAGAAGTGGTGCAGGAATGGGGCTATGCCGTATTCGGCGAAGTGGTTGAGGGTATGGAGGTCGTAGATAAAATCAAAGGTGTTAAAACCGGTAATAAAGGCTTCCATCAAGATGTACCGAAAGAAGACGTAGTGATTGAGTCTGTCTCGGTTGAATAATAGATTGATAACGCCCGTTTTTAGCGGGTGTTTTTTATAAGAGAATACGATGCCCTTTTTCGATACACATACCCATCTTGATTATCTTCACCAATTCACCGGAGAACCGCTTTCACAATTAATGGAAAATGCAAAGCGGGTAGGGGTGGAAAAAATTCTCATTGTTGCGGTGTTGCAACGGGATTTTAAAACCATTCAAAAAATGACCGCACTTTATCCGGAACATTTATACTATGGATTGGGATTGCATCCGCTTTACATCAAAGAACACTCGGGAAATGATTTAATATTACTGGAACAAGCCTTAGTATCGCGTGACAGAAATTGTACGGCAGTGGCGGAAATTGGTTTGGAGCGTGCCGTTTCGGATTTGATTTCTACGAAACTTTGGCAAAAACAGTGCCATTTTTTTGAAAGCCAACTTTATTTGGCGAAGCAATTTAATTTGCCGGTGAATATTCATAGCCGCAAATCTCACGATCAGGTTTTTACTTTCTTGAAACGTATTTCGCTCGCCCAAGGTGGCGTTGTGCATGGTTTTGCGGGGAGTTATGAGCAAGCCAAGCGTTTTGTCGATTTAGGCTATAAAATTGGTGTGGGCGGCACTATCACTTATGCACGTGCAAATAAAACCCGTCAAACGATTGCAAAGTTACCGCTGGATTCATTGGTGTTAGAAACCGACAGCCCGGATATGCCGGTATTTGGTTTTCAAGGACAGCCGAATCGTCCGGAGCGAATTGTGCAAATCTTGCAATCATTATGTGAATTAAGAAATGAACCTATTGAGCAAATTGAAGAGATCCTTTGGCAAAATAGTAACATATTGTTTGGATGATCTTATGAGGGTTGGTTTATCGCTATGCGGTAGATCAATAATAGCGTTTTTGTTTTTTTATTGTATAAATCTCTAAAGCGGAAATATCAGCCAGATTCTTCACAGAAGATCGGTTTGATTAAAAAATGTTACCTTATGAAGTGAAATTATAAGTCTTTGAACCGATAAATAACCTGATTTGCCGATCCACGCCAAACCAAACTTGGATCAGCTTGCTCTTGGATAAATTTGCCGTCAATTAACACATCAATATAGGGCAACATTGCGCGTTGTTGCTCGTCAAGCTCATCTAATTTATAACCTGTCCATACCCAAATATCTTTATCGGGGCATTCACGTTTTAAGCGTTCTACGAAAGGTAAAAGCGTTTCTACATTGCGTGGATGAAGCGGATCTCCGCCGGAAAGGGTTAAGCCTTGGCGTTTAATACGGGTATCTTTTAAATCATTGATAATTTGCTGTTCCATCGCTTCATCAAAGGGTACGCCTGCACTAAATGACCAACTTTTTTGGTTATAGCAACCTTTGCAACCGTGGGTACAACCGCTGACAAACAGCGTACAGCGTGTGCCTTCGCCGTTAATGACATCGGTGGGGTAGTATTGGAGATAGTTCATCGTGATATTCTCTTTTGCAATATTAGGTTTTACCGTGAAAACAGGCATTTTATTGCTGATTATTGCGACAACAAAAACGGCTCGAATTCTCACCGAATTCATCGAACTTTACAATTAATCTTTGCAATACGGCGGCAATTCTTGCATAATAGCGCACAATCGCTTTGGCGATATCAATGGAAACCTTCTCGGTCTCTCGCAACGGTGTCCGGTTTACTCGGTCAGGTTCGGAAGAAAGCAGCCAAAGTCGGAAGTGCTGTGTGCCGAGAAAAAGCTGGGGAGGTTTCCACCCGACTCCTTCTCTCTTATATCCGTTCTACCAGTCGTTTGAAAAATCCGTCTTCTTTTGTGATTAATTCCGCATAATTGCCTTGTTCGATTAATTGTCCTTCGTCAATGACACAAATGTTGTCAAATTGTTCAATGGCGGTTAAACGATGTGTTACCATAATGAGCGTTTTATTTTCGGCGTGTTTTAAAATTAAACGCAGAATTTGGCGTTCCGTTTCACGATCCAATCCCTCTGTTGGCTCATCGAGTAATAAAATCGGTGCATTACTTAATAAAATACGCGCAAACCCTAACCGGCGTTGTTCACCACCGGAAAGCGGGCGACCGCCATCACCAAGCCATAAATCCAAGCCTTGTGCTTGCTCCGATAATTTACTCAGTCCTACTTGATGTAACACTGAGATCATTTTTTCATCGGAAATAGGCTCAAGATCAGCAAACTGTAAGTTTTGGCGTAATGTATCGCTGAATACGTGTACGCGTTGGGTTAAAAAACACAATTGTTGGCGTAGAGTTTGTTCTGAATAGGCGGAAATCGGTTTTTCTGCAAGTAAGAGTTCGCCACGAAGGAGATCATAATTACGCACTAAAAGTTGAAGGAGGGTCGATTTACCGCTGCCGGTTTTACCAAGAATAGCAATTTTCTGCCCCTGTTCAATATTGAGTGTAAGATTTTCTAATGTGAGATGATCTTGTCCCGGGTAGGCAAAATTCAAATTCTTAGCCGAAATTAACCGCACTTTCTGCTCAAATTCGGCGTTGTCGGTAAATTCCACTAAGGGCTTCTGTTCAATAATATCCGTTACCCGTTCCGCAGCGGCAATCACTTGCCCGATATGCAAAAATGTTGCGCCCAAAGGCATAATGATTTCAAATGCCGCTAACGCCGCAAAAGTAAATAAAGCAATAAAGGCGGCACGATATTCATCAGTGCCGAAATCGGCTTGGCTGCTAAACCATAACATTATGCAAATCAATAAGCCGTTTAGGAACAAAACAAGTGCGGTTGAAAATCCGCTTAATTTTGCTTCTTTGGATTGAGCGGTTTGCCAGTCTTTCTCTGTTGCCGCCATTTTTTCTTTCACTTGATCTTCGGCATTAAACAATAAAAGTTCTGCTTGTGCCTGAATAAATTCCAAAAATTGTATGCGATAGGTTGCACGAGCTTGAATTAAAGGCTCACCGAATTGTTGTCCCAAACGATAAAAAATTGTCGGAATCAGAAGCAATAATATGAGCAGGAATACGCCTAAGCCGAAGGCGAGCGGCAGATTGATAAAACTCAAGCCGATAGTCATTGCAATGATGACGAATATTGCAGTAAAAAACGGTGCAAGAAGTCGTAAATACAGGCTATCAAGGGTATCTACATCAGAGACTAAACGGTTTAATAAATCGCTGTTACGATAACGATTTAATACTGCGGGGCTTAACGGAATGATTTTTTCAAAGACTTGCACGCGCAATTTTGCCAAAATGCGGAATGTTGCGTCATGGGTAATAATCTTCTCAAAATAACGTGCGACAGTTCGCCCGATTGCCAAACCGCGCACACTGGCGGAGGGATAGAAAAAATTAAAAAGCGTACCCAGCCCGGCAATCGCGGTTGCCGCTAAAAACCAACCGGATACGGTAAGCAGCCCCATACTGGAGGCCAGTCCTAAAATCATCAACACTAAGCCTAAAATTAGTGGAAATTTGGCGAATTTGAATAGACCTATAAAGGAAAGTAAGGCACGCATTATTGAATATCCTGTTGTCGTTGAGCGAGTAGTTCGGCAAAAAGACCTTCATTTTTGAGTTGTGAAAAATCCCCTTGTTGGACGATTTTGCCTTGTTGCATTACAAAAATTTGATCACATTGTTTAAGATCTTCAATGCGATGGGTGATCATTAATGTGGTTTGATAACAGCTCATTTCACTTAAAGCCTGTAGAACTAAATTTTCCGATTGGGCATCGAGACTGGCTGTCGGTTCATCAAGCAATAATAATTTACCTTTACGTAGCAACGCACGTGCAATAGCAAGACGTTGTGCTTGTCCTACGGAAATACCTAAAGCACCGTCTTTAATTTCGTAAGAAAGTCCAAGTTTATTGGTGAACTCTTTGGCTTGGGCAAGGGTTAAAGCGCGGTCAATTTCTTCATTATTTGCCTGAATATCGCCAAGCAATAAATTTTCTTTGATGGTACCTTGCAATAACAACGGATTTTGCCCCACCCAAGCGATGTTTTTTCGCCAGTCCGTAAGATGGCTTTCCCGTAGTTCTTGTCCGTTGATTTTTAGCGATCCTTCATAAGGTAAAAAGCCCAAAATCGTGTTGATTAACGAGGTTTTTCCGGCGCCGCTTTGACCGACTAAAGCAATATTGTGATTTGCCGGAATATGGAAGGTTAAAGGTTGGGTGAGGGCAATACCTTGTGTGGAAAGGACTACTAAATTTTCAGCAGAAATTTCAACCGCACTTTCAAGGGAAATTTTATGATCATCTTGATGAATGGTAAGATAATCCGTTTCCAGAAAATCCACAATCGCATCTGCTGCGCCAATGCCTGCCGCTCGATCGTGATAGTAAGCGCCAAGATCACGCAAGGGTTGATAAAACTCCGGGGCGAGAATGAGACAGAAAAAGCCTGTAAAGAGCGTGAGCGGCGCATTGTATGTACCAAACTCAATTTGACCTAAATAGCTAAAGCCGAAATAAACCGCCATTAGCGCAATGGAAATAGATGTAAAAAATTCCAACACGGCAGAGGATAAAAATGCCAGTTTCAACACATCCATTGTCGTTTCTCGGAAATCTTCCGTTGCATTTTCAATATGTCGCGTTTGTTCGGAAGTGCGGTTGAAAAGGCGTAAAGTTTCAAGACCGCGTAAGCGATCTAAAAATTGCGCGCTTAAACGGGCGAGGGTATCCATATTTTTTTGACTGCTATCTGCTGCGGCAATGCCCACTAACACCATAAAAACCGGTACTAACGGCGCGGTGAGCATAAGAATCAAGCCCGCTGCCCAGTTTAACGGGAATACGGCAATCAAAATAACGATAGGCACAATCACGGAAAGGCTTTGTTGCGGTAAAAAACGCGCATAGAAATTATGTAGGTTTTCCACTTGTTCCAACATAATACTTGCCCAACTGCCGGCAGGTTTCTGATTGATTGTTGCTGGGCCGACAAGGTGAATTTTATTAAGAATTTGTCGGCGAATATGATTGCGCAGCCGCTTGCCGCTTTCAAAACCGATTTTTTCACGCCCCCATAAAATGACCGCACGCAGCGCAAAGCCGAGGATTAAACCGAGAAAATAGGAAGTAAGTTCATCTCTCGGCACATTTTGCATAATGAGTTTATCAAGCAACGTGGCGAGAAAATAAGTTTGCGCCACTAAAATGAGTGATGAAAGCGTGGCTAACGCAATATTGGCAAGCATTAATTTCTTTATTGGTTGTTGCCGCGTGCGAAGCCATTTTTGCAGATATTTTTGACGAAGTTTGTTCATATATTTTTACGGTATTATGTAGCACTTGCACAAAATCTTGTAGGGTCGGGGTTCCGTGCCCGATCGAAGTTATTACCGAAATGGGTATAAAAATAATATTTACCACAACGTAAAACAATCCGTTTATAACGTTATGATTATTCCGAAAATAGGGTATATTTCATTAGCATTTATTTCGGGCGGGTACAGAATCCTCCCTTACCACCATAATGAAATTCTTTTTATGCATCAGATATATAATACTGGATTTTTACTGCCCTAGGGGTATGTTAGATGAAGCCGTAACGCACCATTTCATTATTAAGCTATTGTTAATCGGTGCGTTACGGCTTCGCCTAATCTCTACAAGAACTTATGTAAGTGTTGCATAATACCGAAAATTACCCTAGGGATAGTATTATATTATTCCTGAGCGTCTAAGAAACGCTCGGCATCCAATGCCGCCATACAGCCCGTTCCGGCGGAAGTGATGGCTTGGCGATAATTATGATCCATTACATCTCCTGCAGCGAATACGCCCTCCACGGACGTAGCGGTTGCGTTGCCTTCAAGACCGGATTTCACAATGATGTAGCCGTTATTAAGTTCAAGCTGACCGTCGAAAATTTGTGTGTTTGGTGAATGACCGATGGCGACAAATAAGCCGTCGAGGTTTAATTCTTCTTTTTCTCCCGTTTTGGTATTTTGCAAGCGTAAACCCGTTACTCCCATATTGTCACCCAACACCTCATCTAAAGTGCGGTCGGTGTGGAGTTGGATTTTTCCTTCCTCCACTTTTTTGTATAAACGGTCGATTAAGATTTTTTCTGCACGGAAACTATCGCGACGATGGATTAAATGCACCGTGCTTGCTATGTTTGCAAGGTAAAGGGCTTCTTCCACCGCTGTGTTACCGCCGCCGATGACCGCAACAGGTTTATTACGATAGAAGAAACCATCGCAGGTTGCGCAAGCCGAAACGCCTCGGCCTTTGTAATTTTCTTCCGAAGGTAAGCCTAAATAGCGTGCTGATGCCCCTGTTGCAATAATTAAGGCATCGCAGGTGAAATTTTGTACATCGCCGTAAAGTTTGAAAGGACGGGAAGATAAATCCACTTTGTTAATGTGATCGAATACGATTTCCGTGTTGAATTTTTCTGCGTGTTGCAACATACGTTGCATTAAGCCGGAACCGGTCGTTTCACCAAAATCGCCCGGCCAGTTTTCGATTTCATCGGTGGTGGTGAGCTGCCCGCCTTGTTGTAATCCTGTTACCAAGACCGGTTTTAAGTTTGCGCGAGCCGCATAAATTGCTGCCGTGTAGCCGGCAGGGCCGGAGCCTAGAATAAGAAGTTTTGCGTGTTTAACGTCTGACATAAGAATATCCTTGTTCATTTAATTCACTATATAAGGGCGTAAATTTGCGTAATTCACACATTCGTTGAGCGGAAACCCGACTGATTAGCGCTGTAAAGTCGGTTTCCTGCTTGGGATTATAAGCTTTTCAATCAATAGAGTAGCGAATAAAGTAATCGGCGAAACTTGTTTGTCAGCGGATCTGTATTACCCATTGCACTTAAAATTGATAAAAACTGTTGTTTTACTTCGCCATTTTGCGCGCTTAAATCCGTTTTTAAAATACCGAAAAGGAGGGTGAGCGCTTCTTCATTACGATTTGCTTGGTGGAGTTGAACGGCAAGTTTGATTGCAATTTCCGAGCTTGGATTTTTGGCAAAATCTTCCTGTAATTGCTGGATTTCAGGCGAGTCTGCCGCTTGAATTAACAACTCGATTTGCGCTTGCAATCCTTGCCAACGGCTATCGCGATCTTGCAGCGGAATTTGATTTAAAATCTCTTGTGCCGGTTCGGTTTTTTTCATGGCAATATAGGTTTCTGCATAAAGCAGGGCTATTTCACTGTTTTTCTTATCGGAAAGCTCCCATGCGGCTTTTAATAAAGGCAACGCCGCATCATAATTTTCTACTTGTAAGAAATCTAATGCCTGGTGAAATTTTAATTCTTCCTCTTTGGGTAAAATAACACTTAAACGTTGAACAAGTGAAGTCTGATCAAGTGCGCCCGGAAAGGCATCCAACGCTTGTGCTTCTTTAAATAAATAGGTGGTTGGCAAGGCTTGAATACGGAATTGCGCTGCGATCATTTGTTCTGTTTCACAATTTACTTTACCGAGAACAAATTGTCCTTGATATTGTTCCGTGACGCTTTCAAGTAGGTTTAGGAAATCGACAGATTCCTTGTGAGTTGGCGCATAAAAATTGACGACAAGTGGTTTTTCAAGGGATTGTTGTAGGATTTCGGTGAGATTTTGTTCGTTAATCTCAACAATAAAAGAAAAATCAGCCATTGCTTCTCCTTAATTCGGAAAAAATAATGGCTGATTTTAGCAAAGAGCGGTCAATTTTAGAAATGTTTTGAAAATCGACCGCACTTTAGGGCTTTAGGGTTAAAGAAGAAAACTACCGATAAGCGCGATAATGAAACCGACTACGCCAATAGAGGTTTCCAGTAATGTCCATGTTTTTAAGGTTGTTTTGGTATCCATTTCTAAAAAGCGGCTCATAAGCCAGAAGCCGGAATCGTTGACGTGAGATAATACCGTTGCGCCTGATGCAATAGCAATAACGATAAAACAAAGATCAAATTGACTTAAATCGGAGGCGGCGACTACGGTTGGTGAAATCAATGCTGCGGCGGTAGTGAGTGCGACTGTTGCCGAACCTTGGGCGACGCGCATAACCATAGCAATGACGAAGGCGGCAACAATAATCGGCATCCCCGTATCCGAAAGCATTGCGGATAATACTTCTCCGATACCACTGGCCCGTAATACACCGCCAAACATACCGCCGGCACCGGTGACTAATACGATCGAGCAAATCGGACCTAGTGCGTTATCACAGATTTTTTCGATTTGTTCATAGCTACGCTGTTCTTTAAGTAATAGGATAGCAATGATAAGTGTAATTAATAAAGCAACGGGTGTTTTACCAATCAGACGAAGGGATTGAACCCAAATTTGTGAACCGTCAATCACTTTTGCTACACTTAATGTATTTAAACCGGTATCAAATAAAATTAAGAGAATCGGTAAAAGTAAAATTGTCATTACACGTGCGAAGCTAGGCGGATTTTGCACCGATGTTTCACTAATTGCCGTTGCGTTTAAAAAAGCTTTCGGTAAATCAACGTGGATTTTTTTGCTGATAAACATACTGAATAAGTAAGTGCCGATATACCAGGTCGGGATTGCGCAAACTAAGCCGACAATGACTAATAAGCCGATATTTACCCCTAGTAAATCACCGGATGCCACCGGGCCCGGGTGGGGCGGTAAAAAAGCATGCATAACCGCAAATGCACCGGCTACGGGAAAGGCATAACGTAAGACGGAGCCGCCAAAACGTTTTGCTACGCTGAAAACGATTGGCAACATCACCACCAAGCCGGCATCAAAGAAAATAGGGAAGCCGAATAAAAGGGCGGCAATACCCAAGGCGAAAGGGGCTTTTTTCTCGCCGAATTTATTAATTAAAGTATCCGCAAGCACTTTAGCTCCGCCGGTAATTTCCAATAAACGACCAATCATCGCACCGAGTCCCACTAATAATGCAACGGCTGCCAGCGTGTTACCAAATCCGCCAAGTAAAGTCGGAAGGATTTTTTCTACCGGAATACCGGCGGCAAGGGCGGTAAGTAAGCTGACGATAATCAATGCCACAAAAGCATGAACTTTGAATTTAATAATAAGTAAAAGCAGCAATAAAATTGCGGCAATCATAATAATGATAAGCATAACATTCCCTCTGATTGAATTGTTACGGGTAACATACCTTTTATTTATACGAGGGTAAATATTCGCCTTTCAGATTTGTGATCTTGTTCACAGTATTTTTATTTATTAAAGTGCGGTCGATTTTTTAGTGAATTTATTTTGTGATCTACATCACAAAATAAATTGTTACCAGTAACATTTTTGACGAAATTCAGGTATGGTAAATAAAAAGTTGAGGAGTTTAGAAATGAGCGATAATAAACGGATTGGAAAAAGTTTTATCCTAATGGGCGTTTCAAGTACAGGTAAAACATCGGTAGGGACAGAAATTGCCCATCGTTTGGGAATTAAGTTAATTGACGGTGATGATTTGCACCCTCGAGCGAATATAATCAAAATGGCTGAAGGACAGCCGCTTGATGATGAAGATAGAGCGCCTTGGTTGGAGCGTATTCGTGATGCGGCATTTAGTCTTGAACGCAAAAGTGAGAGCGGGATTATTATTTGTTCTGCGTTGAAGAAAAAATATCGTGATGTCATTCGTGATGGCAATGAGCAAGTGAAATTTCTGTTTTTGACAGGTTCTTTTCAACTTGTTCTAGAACGTATGAAACAACGCAAGGGACATTATATGAAAACGGATATGTTAAAAAGCCAATTTGATACTTTGGAAGTCCCGGGGGCAGATGAGCCGGATGTGCTTCATATTGATATTGCGGGAAGTTTTGAGGATGTGGTTGCGCGTTGCATTTCTGCTTTAGAACCTTTTTTATAGCCACTCTAAAAGTGCGGTCAAATTTGACGGTGTTATGCATAATGGTGAAATTTAACCGCACTTTTGTATTTAGAGGCTTTCTCCAATGTGAATTTTAAAACCGAGATCAATCATTCTTTCCTTTACCGGTTCACCCCTTAGTCTTCCCAATAATTCTTGTGCCGCCCATTTGCCTATTTCTAAACGGGGAGTGATAACGGTGGCAAGTTGTGGCGTAACGGAAAAGCCCACATCATGCCCGTGAAACCCTGCGATAGCGATTTGTTTCGGAACCTCAATACCTAAGCGTTGGCATTCGAATAACGCACCGATAGCTAAGTCGTCATTCGTGCAGAAAATGCCGTTGGTCTCAGGGCGTTTGTTGATAATATCCCGAAGTTGTTTTCCTCCTAGAGTAAAAGATGATGATTCCTCGGTAATTAAACTATAGGGTTCAAACCCGTATTTTTTCATTGCCTGTTCATAGCCTTGCATTTTTAATTGGGTTCGCTTATCCATTCGTGCGGTGAAGTACACAACATTTTGATGACCGCGTAAAATCATTGTTTCCACCATCGTTTGCGCGGCTGCAACATTATCAAAACCGATCACCTGCTGAATACCTGCTTGCGTGCTATCCATAATTTCAATCACCGGAATATTGGCAATTTCAATCATTTTGAGTGTGCGTAGCGAATGATAATTTTCTGACAAAATCAAACCGTCCACATTATAAGAAAGCAAACTTTCAATACGCTCCTCTTCTTTTTTGACACTGTAACCGTAGTGGGCAAGCATGGTTTGATAGCCGGCTTGGTCGGCAATAAGTTCGATACCTTTTAAGACATCGGCAAAAACGTGGTTGGTTAGGGACGGGAGCAAAACGCCAATGGCTTTACTTTTCGCATTAGAAAGAATTTCCGGCGCACGGTTTGGAATATAACCGAATTGTTCAATGGCTTCGGCAATACGGCGTTGCGTTTCTTGTGCCACCGAATCGGGATTGCGTAGATAACGGCTTACCGTCATTTTGGTGATATTAAGACGATCGGCAATATCTTGCAGAGTAGGGCGTTTTCGTTTCATTGAAATTTGAATAAATATAGTGAATTAAATTTTAAAATGTTTACTGCACTGCCGCGCCTTGCCGTGCTTTTTATACTGTCTTCGGCTTGCGGCTTTGTACCCATTTTAATTTAATTCACTATCTTGAGGAAGTATCACAAAAACATTTGATTTTTTGACCGCACTTTTATACGAAAAAAGGTATAATTTGCTATCGTTTTATCAAAAGGAATGAGTATGGCAGATGAAATTCGTTTAACGCAATACAGCCACGGCGCAGGTTGAGGCTGTAAAATCTCGCCTAAGGTGTTAGGGACGATTTTACAAACTCAGCTTAACAATTTTGTTGATCCGCGTTTATTGGTGGGCAACGATACGGCCGATGATGCGGCGGTATATGATTTAGGCAATGGTACTGCGATTATCAGTACCACGGATTTTTTTATGCCGATTGTGGATGACCCTTTTGATTTCGGGCGTATTGCCGCCACCAATGCGATCAGCGACATTTTCGCAATGGGCGGCAAACCGATTATGGCGATTGCGATTTTAGGTTTTCCAATTAATAAATTACCGGCAGAAATTGCACAAAAAATTGTAGAGGGCGGACGTTTTACTTGTCATCAAGCAGGAATTGCGCTTGCCGGTGGACATTCCATTGACGCACCTGAACCTATGTTCGGTTTAGCGGTAACAGGCGTAATTAATACGGAAAAAGTAAAACGTAATGCTTCCGCACAAGAAGGCTGTAAACTTTATTTAACGAAACCGCTAGGCATCGGCATACTGACTACGGCGGAGAAAAAAGGCAAATTAAAACCCGAACATCAGGGATTAGCCACTGAAGAGATGTGTCGGCTAAATAGCATCGGTAGCCGATTTTCTGAAGTCAGCGGCGTTACGGCGATGACGGATGTAACCGGATTCGGTTTGCTCGGCCATTTAATCGAAATGTGTGAAGGATCAAATTTAAATGCCGAGATCTTTTTCGATAAAATCCCTACTTTAAAGGGCGTGCAGGAATATATTTTGGAAGGTTGTGTGCCGGGCGGAACGACACGTAATTTTGACAGCTATGGTCATAAAGTCGGTGCAATGTCGGATCACCAGAAAGCCGTGTTGTGCGATCCGCAAACTTCAGGCGGTTTGCTACTGGCGGTAAAACCCGAAAGCGAGCAAGAAATTTTGACGATTGCCCAACAAGCCGGTATTGATATTTATGAAGTCGGTGTGTTGAAAGCAAAAGATCCGAAAGGTGAAATTTTTGTTGAAGTGAGCTAAAAAAACATAACAACTTGGGACACCATATTTGGCGTCCCATTTTTTATAGATTATAAGATTTTTTGTAAAATCAATTTACCCATCATTTCAATATGTATAGGATCGGCATTTAATGCAGGGATATATTGATAGGATTGCCCACCGTTATTCAGAAAATTTTCACGGTTTTCCGTATCAATTTCCTCAATGGTTTCTAAACAATCTACGGAAAAACCGGGGCAAACCACGGCGATTTTATGAATACCTTGTGTCGCAGCAGATTCTAAAAATTGATCCGTATAGGGTTGTAACCATTCTTCACGTCCAAAACGGGACTGGAATGTCATTCCCCATTGATTTTCCGTTAAGCCGAGTTTATCAACGATGGCAAGGGTGGTTTGCTTACAGTGTTCGCGATAATAGTCGCCCATTTCTTCATAACGCAATGGAATGCCGTGATAAGAAAATAATAAAAACTCCTCTGATTTTAACCGCACTTTAATGGATTCAACCAACGCATTGATATAGTTTTCATCTAAATGATAAGAATGAATGAATTCAAATGCCGGAATGTTTTTAGTATTTTTCAGTGCTTTTGCGAAAACATCGAATAATGCGCCGGTCGTTGTGCTGGAGTATTGCGGATAAAGCGGCAGTACGATTATTTTCTCTACCTGATTTTCAAGCAATTTTTCCACCGCACTTTGCATAGACGGATTGCCGTAAGTCATGGCAATTTCTACTTGTGCGTCGATATTTTGTTCGGACAAATAGTGTTGTAATGCCTTTTGTTGCTGTTTTGTGATTGCAAGCAACGGCGAACCTTGTTCTGTCCAAATGGCTTGATAATTTTTTGCAATTCGTTTGGCGCGTGGCGGCAAAATAACGAATTTGAGTAACGGCAACCATTTCCAGCGCGGTAAGTCAACAATGCGGGGATCTGATAAAAATTCCCGTAAATAGCGGGAAATTGCGGCAGGCGTCGGCTCCTCCGGTGTACCTAAATTGGCTAAAATAACACCGATTTTTTTTGTTAGGGTCATAAATTAATAATAGAAAGCGTTAATCGTGAAACGCAGCAAAGTTTATCTTGTTCATTACGGATGTCAATTTGCCAAACATGGATATTTTTACTTAAATTGATAGGTGTAGCCTTTGCTATCACTTTTCCGTTTTTTACCGGGCGAAGATGATTGGCATTGATATCTAATCCCACCGCTGCCTTACCTTCTTCCACGCAAAGAAAGCCGGCGAGCGATCCTACGGTTTCTGCCAAAGCGACGGAAATGCCACCGTGCAAAAGCCCGAAAGGTTGGGTGGTGCGGTTATCCACCGGCATTGTGGCTTCAATCCAATCATCGCCAAAGGCGGAGATCTCAATACCAAGATGACCTACCGCACAGTTTTTTCCCATTTTATTGAGTTGGGTTAGGGTAAATGGTTTTTTCCAAATCATTTTTTCTCCGTTTTGTATTATCGCTGTATGCTATTATTCGAGTCTCTTTCTTCACTTAATAGTTCAAGTAATGCTTGTAACGGATGTTTTAATACAACCTGTTCATAACGTTTTACTTGGCTTCGACAGGAATAGCCGGTCGCTAAACAAAAGTGCGGATCTTTTCCATTGAGTTTTTTCCCCCAAGAAATATCATAAATTTCACGACTCATCGCTTGATTTTGCACTTCGTGACCGAACACGCCCGCCATACCACAGCATCCGACTTTTTCCACCTTTAAGGTTTGCCCGAATTTTTCAAAGATTTGTTGCCATTCTTTCGGGCTGTTCGGCATAAAAGTCGATTCCGTACAATGAGGAAACAAGTACCATTCAAAAGTGCGGTCATTTTTTTCCGTGTTTTTCAATTCGGTGGTAAATAAGTCGGAATCAAGTTGTGCTGTCAGCCATTCGTGTGCAGTTAATACGTGGAAGTCGCCGCGTTGTTCTTGCAGTGCTTCTTTATATTCATCACGGTAAGAAAGCACAATTGCGGGATCTACGCCGACCAACGGTACGCCCAATTTGGCTATGCGATTGAGAAATTCCGCTTGATTTTTGGCGGTTTTGGCAAAGCGTTTCAAAAAACCTTTGATGTGCATTGCTTTACCGTTTGGTTTAAACGGCAGCAAAATGGGTTGAAAACCGAGTTTTTGGGCAAGCGCGATAAAATCACGTACGACTTTCGCATCATAGTAAGAGGTGTAAGGATCTTGTACGATCAATAAAATACGGGATTTTTCTACCGCACTTAGCAGCTCCAACTCTTCTAACGGTTTGTCTTGATAGTTAATTTCAACAAGTTGCTGTTGTAAATTCGGTTCGGACAGTAAGGGTAAATCCGTCATACCGATTGTTTTTTCTACAAGAGTTTGTGTCGTTTTTAATTTTGTAAAATAATTGAAAAATTTCGCTTGTTTTGCCATATAAGGCGAGGCGATTTCTAAATTTGCCACAATGTGGTCTTTAACCGGACGTAAATAACGACTGTGATAAAAATGGAAGAATTTCGCACGAAAACTTGGCACGTCAATTTTTATCGGGCATTGACTGGCGCAGGCTTTGCACGCCAAGCAGCTATCCATTGCGGTTTTTACTTCGTGGGAGAAATCATATTCACCACGCCGTTTTTGTATCGTGTTACGAATGCGTGTGATAAGTGCGGTCAATTTGACTTCGGTTTTTTTGAAATCCAATTGCTCGGGCAGAATATTTTCAGCGGCTAATAAATGCAGCCACTCGCGCACCAAAGTTGCGCGCCCTTTTGGTGAAAATACCCGGTTTTTGCTGACTTTCATTGAAGGGCACATGATGCTGTGCTCATCAAAATTAAAGCATAAACCGTTGCCGTTACAGTTCATTGCACCTTTAAACTCATCACGAATTTGAACGGGGATTTGGCGATCATTATCGGCACGCATGGTTGATAAAATAGAATAGAGTTCGTCTTTAGAACCTAATGGCGTGCAGATTTTACCCGGGTTTAATCGATTATTCGGATCAAATAAGAACTTGATGTAGCGAAGTTCGTTCCATAATTCCGGCGTAAAGAATTTCTCACCATAATGCGAACGCACGCCTTTGCCGTGTTCTCCCCACAATAATCCGCCGTATTTTGCAGTGAGTTTTGCGACCTCATCAGAAATTTGTTTGAACAGCTTCACTTGATCTTTATCACATAAATCAAGCGCCGGGCGAACGTGTAAAACACCGGCATCGACATGACCGAACATACCATATTGTAAATGCTGGCTATCCAGCAAGGCGCGAAATTCTGCAATGTAATCCGCCAAATGTTCCGGCGGCACGCAGGTATCTTCCACAAAAGGGATCGGCTTTGCCGCACCTTTTGCATTACCGAGCAAGCCCACGGCTTTTTTTCGCATTGCATAAATGCGTTCAATGGAAGGTAAATCCGAGCAAACTTGATAACCGATAATAGAATCTTGTCGGTGTGCGATTTTTTCATCCAGTGCTTGGCAAAGTGCGGTCAGTTGACGGTCGATTTTTTCTTTATTATTACCGGCATATTCCACAATATTTAAACCGAGGATTGGATTTTCTTCGCTTTCGGTTAAAAGCTCACGTACGGAATGCCAAATAATGTCTTGTTTGGCAAGATTCAGCACATTGGAATCAATGGTTTCCACCGAGAGGGCATTGGCTTTTACCATAAACGGCGCATTGCGTAGCGCGGCATCAAAGGAACTATATTTAATATTAATTAAGGTGCGGTATTGTGGAATCGGAAGAAGATTTAATTTCGCCTCACAAATAAAGGCAAGGGATCCTTCCGAGCCGGTAAGCAGGCGGGTGAGATTAAATTCGCTTTCATCTTCATTAAAAACGTTCTTTAAATCATAACCTGTGAGAAAGCGATTGAGTTGGGGCAAATCGTTAATAATCGTTGTGCGTTTTTCTTTACAGCGTTGAGCAATTTCCTGATGAAGTTGTTTACTGGCACCCTTTAATTCGAGAGAATCGATATTTTCTAAAATATCCTGAAATTTGACCGCACTTGTATCAAGTATTTCGCCGTTCATTAATACTGTGCGTAGTGCCAATATGTGATCAGAGGTTTTTCCGTATTGTAACGAACCTTGTCCTGAAGCATCCGTATTAATCATTCCGCCTAACGTGGCGCGATTACTGGTGGAAAGCTCCGGTGCGAAAAATAAACCGTAAGGCTTCAAAAATTGATTGAGCTGATCTTTTACTACGCCCGCCTGCACGCGTACCCAACGTTCCTCTACATTGAGTTCTAAAATAGTTGTCATATAACGAGAAAGATCAACGATAATGTTGTTATTAAGCGATTGCCCGTTCGTTCCCGTACCGCCGCCGCGCGGGGTGAAAGTGAGGGATTGAAAATCCGGTTTATTTGCCAGTTTGGTAATACGCACGACATCGGCAACGTTTCTTGGGAAGAGTATCGCTTGCGGCAGTAGCTGATAAACGCTGTTATCTGTGGCGAGCGCTAATCGATCCGCATAATTTGTGGCGATATCGCCCTCAAAATATTGTTTTTTGAGTTCCGCAAGATAAGTTTCAACGGTTTTCTCAAGTTGTGGGACATTAGAAAGAAGGGGAAGCATAGTATCAATCACAAATATAGAAAAACAAGTGAAAAGGATAATATATTATGGCGAAGAAAAAGTCGATTTTTACCGCTTTAAATTTGTTTTTAAAGCAAAAGGTTAGGGTAAATAAAAGCTTTTAAATAAAGGTTTATATTGGATATTGTTTGTGTATAAAATCATCAAAACAGCTAAAAAAAATTTGATCTTTGTTTTTTTTGTAGGATAATAGACGGACTTTTGAACGTTCCTTTGGCGATACAAAGGAATTGAATTTGTCAAAAGGATAGAAATAGGGCAAATTCAAAACCCTAGTTAAGCAAAGTTTTGAGTGATATTTCTTAGTAGATTGTCACGATAAACGAGGAAACTTTTTATTTATCAATAGATGATTAAAATAGAGGACATCAAAATGAAAAAAACTGCAATCGCATTAGTCGTAGCTGGCTTAGCAGCAGCTTCTGTAGCTCAAGCGGCACCTCAAGAAAACACTTTCTATGTAGGTGCTAAAGCAGGTCAGGCATCTTTCCATGATGGTATTCGTGAAAATGCTAAGAACTATAATGGTGGTGCTGGTTACAAGCGTAACTCTTTCACTTACGGCGTATTCGGCGGTTACCAAATCTTAAACCGTGACAACTTAGGTTTAGCGGTTGAATTAGGTTATGATGATTTCGGTCGTGCTAAATTACGCCAAAATGGTCAAACCGTTGCAAAACATACTAACCACGGTGCACACTTAGGTTTAAAAGGTAGCTATAACTTAGGTGGCTTAGTGTCTGCATTAGACGGCTTAGATTTCTATGGTCGTGCAGCGGCGGCATTAGTACGTTCAGACTACAAATTCTATAGTGCAAACAACGGCAGCCGTGACCATGCAAAAGGTGCTCACAGCTTAAAAGTATCTCCGATGTTTGCAGCAGGTTTCGAGTATGCAATGCCTTCATTACCGGAGTTAGCATTCCGTCTTGAATATCAATGGTTAACAAGTGTTGGTAAAGATAACAAATTAGCTGAAAATGCAGATTACACTCCATGGATCGGTTCTATCAATGCCGGTTTATCTTACCGTTTCGGTCAAGGTGCCGCACCTGTAGTTGCACCTGAAGTTGTAAGCAAAACTTTCAACTTGAACTCTGATGTAACTTTCGCTTTCGGTAAAGCTAACTTAAAACCGCAAGCTCAAGCGACTTTAGACGGTATCTACGGTGAAATCGCTCAAGTTAGCAACGCTAAAGTAGCTGTTGCAGGTTATACTGACCGTATCGGTTCTGAAAAAACTAACTTAAAATTATCTCAACGTCGTGCAGACACCGTAGCTAACTACTTAGTAGCTAAAGGTGTTGCAGCACAAGACATCACTGCAACCGGTTACGGTAAAGCAAATCCGGTTACAGGTGCAACTTGTGACGCGGTTAAAGGTCGTAAAGCGCTTATCGCTTGTTTAGCACCGGATCGTCGTGTTGAAATCGCAGTTAACGGTACTAAATAATTTTATTTGGTATCCACTAGCGGATTAAACAGAAAAAGACCTAAACCTTGGTTTAGGTCTTTTCTTTTGTATGCTTACTCTAATGGTAGAGATCGTGTCTCTAAAAAATTTTATTGATTAATAGGAATATTCTTATGAAAAAGAAGTGGTTTGTTATTATCCTTGTTGCTGTGGTGGCGGGATTTACTTTAATGTCGAGTTATAACGGTTTAGTGAAAGCGGAAGAGGAAATTGATTCTGTATGGGCGAATGTGGAATCCTCTTATCAACGCCGTGCTGATCTCATTCCGAATTTAGTGAATACCGTGAAAGGTCAAGCCAATTTTGAACAACAAACCTTAACCAATGTGATTGAAGCCCGTGCAAAAGCGACACAAACTAAAATTGATCCGTCAAATATGACGGAAGAACAGCTTGCACAATTTCAACAAAACCAAAGTCAAGTAGGATCAGCATTGTCTCGTTTGCTTGTTACTGTTGAGCAATATCCGCAATTAAAAGCGCACGAAGGTTTTATGGATTTACAATCTCAACTTGAAGGTACGGAAAATCGCATTAATGTTGCCCGTAATAAATTTAATGAGGCTGCTCGTGTGTATAATCAAAAAGTACGTCAATTTCCAACAAAATTTGCTGCCTTGATTCTTGGATTTAAAGAAAAACCTTATTTTAAATCAACGGCAGGAGCTGAAAATGCACCGACCGTAAATTTTAATTAGGATAAGATAATGAAATTCTTTTCAAGGATTCCTGTCGATAAAAAACGAATCGAGGTGGAAATTGTTCGCCTCGAAAGCCAGAGTTCGGCAGAATTACGTGTATATATTGAGCGGAAATTACCGAAATCTTCAAAAAATTTATCGGCAATAGCGCGTGCTTTACAGGTATTTAATGAGCTGGAAATGCACAAAACCGCAGAGCAAAATGCCGTGTTAATTTATATAGGGTATAAAAATCATCTTTGTGCGATTGTAGGTGATAAAGGTATTCACCAATTTGTTAATGAGGCTTATTGGCAGAAACAATGTGATCTGATGATCGCTCGATTCAGGCAAAAAGCCTATACCCAAGGCATTGTTGAGGCAATTAATCGTATTACTGAAATTTTAATAACACATTTCCCGATTCAACCGGATGACCGAAATGAATTATCAAATGAGGTAATTATTCATGACTAGATTGTTGCAGATTATGAAAAGTGCGGTTGTTTTTAGCTTTATTTTTTGGGGAAGTTTCGTCTCTGCCGCACAGTTTCCGCCGGCACCAAATCCTTTTCATTATGTGAATGATTACACTAATACGCTCTCATCTCAACAGCAGCAAATTCTTGAAAATAAATTGATCGCTTATGGTAATTCGACAAGTTCACAAATAGCGGTCGTCATCGTGCCGACAACCGGTGAATATGAAATTGCCGATTATGCTTTCGCTTTGGGTGATAAATGGGGAATTGGACGTAAGCAGTTAAATAACGGTGTGTTAATGCTGATTGCGAAAAATGATCGTAAAGTTTTTATCGCTACAGGACAAGGCTTAGAAGGGGTATTGCCTGATGCTTTTTTATCACAAGTGATCCGCCATGCGATTTTGCCTCAATTTAAACAAGGACAATATGCGCAAGGCATAAATGACGGTTTAAATGACATCATTGCAGCCAGCCAAGGGGAATACGGTGCTTACCAGACGGAAGAAAGTGAATTTGAACAATATATTCCTTTCATTATGGTGTTGGTATTTATCGCTTTTGTTGTGCTTGGTGAATATTTGTATCATAAGGATGAAGTATATATTAGCCCCAATCAGCGTGATCAATTAAATCGTATTGTGCGTCAATCTACATTATCCCGCCGCCGCGGCAGTTCAGGGTTTGGTGGCGGATTCGGTGGTGGATTCGGAGGCGGTTCATCAGGCGGAGGCTTTGGTGGCGGCGGTTTTGGCGGCGGTGGAGCCGGAGGAAGTTGGTAAAACCTACATAAATACTCAAGTTATAATTTGTGATGTTTTTAACTTATGTTAAAATGCCCGCTCGTTTTTATGGGGAACATTATGGAAACTTTAGATAAAATTAAGAAACAAATCGGTGAAAATCCAATTTTAATTTATATGAAAGGCTCGCCAAAACTGCCTTCTTGTGGCTTTTCTGCACGTGCGGTTGAAGCCTTAATGAATTGCAAAGTGCCTTTCGGTTATGTCGATATTTTACAACATCCTGATATTCGGGCAGCGTTGCCGGCTTATGCGAATTGGCCGACCTTCCCTCAATTATGGGTTGAAGGTGAATTAGTCGGCGGGTGCGATATTATTTTAGAAATGTATCAAGCCGGTGAATTACAAACTTTGTTGAGCGAAGTCGCAGCTAAGCACCAAGCATAATGTATTTAGAGCTTAAACCCGCTTTTGCGGGTTTTCTTTTACTTAAATTTTGTGATTCTTTTAATCGTAAAGTGCTTGTATATTATAAAGCATTTGTATAGACTTCTACACAATTAGTCGGGGTGCCAACTTGTTTGGCTGAGAAATACCCGTGAACCTGAAACAGATAATGCTGGCGTAGGAAACTAATTCTTTTTCATTAGGCTGTTTCTTCATTTTTTTATAAGGATGGCATTATGAAAAAAACACACTTCATTTTAACCGCACTTTTGGCTTTATCTCCTTTTACTCAAGCAGAACCTCAACCATTAACGGTCTACACTTACGATTCTTTCAGCGCTGATTGGAGTGCCGGCCCGAAAGTTAAAAATGGTTTTGAAAAACAATTCCCTCAGTGTCAATTAAATTATGTTGCTTTTGATAATAACGGCACGCTATTTAATCGTGTACGTTTGGAAGGCAAGAAAATCAAAGCGGACATTGTTTTGGGGTTAGATAATCACCAAATTGATGAAGCGGAAAAACTCGCAATGTTTGAGCCGAATCAAGTTGATCTCAATAAACTTGCTTTGCCGTTAAAATGGGATAATCATACTTTTTTACCTTTTGATTTTGCGAAATACGCTTTCATTTATGATAAAAATAAATTAACCGATCCGCCAAAAAGCCTGAAAGAATTGATTGAGCGAAAAGATTTGAAAGTGTTGTATCAAGATCCTCGTACCAGCAGTATCGGGCGTGGTTTATTACTTTGGGTGAATACGCTTTATCCGCAAGCTGAAGTTGAAAATATGTGGAAAGCATTAGCCGAACATACGGTTACCGTAACGAAAGGTTGGACAGAAGCCTATGGTGCGTTCTTAAAAGGCGAGGGGGATTTGGTATTAAGCACTAACACTTCACCGATTTATCATTTTCTTTCCGAACAGAAAGAGAATTATATGGCGACTGATTTTACAGAAGGCGGGGTGCTACTGGTGGAAATTGCGGCGAAAGTGGCGAATCGTAATAATCGTTGTGCCGATCATTTCCTTGAATACTTACTTTCCGTGGAAGCGCAAGCCGATATCGCAAAAAATAATGTGATGTTACCGGTGATTAATACGGCAATTGAACGCCATATCGATGCCCTAAAGGCGCATACTCAACATAGTGTTGTTTTGGATACATCAAAAGTAACCGGTGAACATTTAAAAAACTGGATTAATCAATGGCAAAAAGCCCTTTCTAAATAATTATCGGTATGATGTCGTTATTTTTTCATCCGCATTTCCGACCCCGTCATTATCTTGGCGGAAGTGCGGTTATTTTGTTCATTGTTTTACTTTATGTCACTTCACTTTCATCGGTGTTTTCTGTGGGAGGGAGTTATTCATGGGAAAACTTTAAACAAGACAGTTATCTGCATCAAATTATCGCCTTTAGTTTTGAGCAGGCTTTTTTATCAGCATTGCTTTCTGTACTGATAGGTGTGTTATTTGGGCGGGCATTTTTTTATCAATCTTTTTGTGGCAAGCAGCTTGTGCAGCGTTTATTTTCCCTCACATTCGTACTGCCCGCATTATTGGCAATCTTCGGTTTACTTGGTATTTACGGTACGACAGGTTGGCTAAGTTTGCTTATGCAGCGTTTGGGAATCGACTGGAAACCGACAATCTATGGGCTAAGCGGCATATTGATTGCTCATCTTTTTTTTAATATTCCTCTTGCGGCAAGAATGACGGGGCAAGCCCTACAATCTATTCCTTCCGAACAACATCAGCTTGCCGCTCAATTAAATATTCGTGGTTGGCAATTTTTTCGTCTTATTGAATTACCTTATCTTAAAAATCAGCTTTTGCCTGCTTTTGTGTTGATTTTTATGTTGTGCTTTACCAGCTTCACGATTGTTCTCGCACTAGGTGGCGGACCACAAAATAGCACATTGGAAGTCGCTATTTATCAAGCGATTTTCTTTGAATTTGATTTTCCGAAAGCCGCCTTGTTTGCCTTGATTCAATTTGTTTTTTGCTTTGTATTATTTGCGATGTCGCAGTTTTTGGCAAAACCACCGGAAACCCACCTGTCTCAGCGTTATATTTGGCGGGCTACACCTTCAAGTGCGGTCAAAATTTTCAATGTTTTTATTTTAATTAGCGTTTGTTTATTTATTTTTATGCCCTTGCTGGATATTATCGTTGAAGGATTGAGCGCACGGCAATGGGGGCATTTTTTACAAGATCCACGGTTATGGAAAGCCTTAATGTATTCTCTTGCTATGGCACCGACTTCAGGCTTGCTGGCAATTACTTTTTCTTTTCTCTTATTACTGCTTTCACGTCAATTACAATGGCTTCATTTTCCTGTGCTTGCAACCTTTATTCAAACTGCCGGAATGATGATTTTAGCCATTCCTACATTGATTTTGGCGGTAGGACTATTTTTGCTTTTACAGAACATTGATTTTACCAATGTGCATTTATTTTTTATCGTCGTACTTTGTAACGCTTTGGCGGCTATGCCTTTCGTTATCCGAATTTTAAATTCACCGATGATGCAGGCGACGCAATATTATGAAAAACTATGCTTATCGCTTAATCTTAAGGGTTGGAGGCGCTTTAAATTGATAGAATATCCGTTATTAAAAGCACCGTTAAAATATGCGTTTGCGCTGGCAACAACGCTTTCGTTGGGGGATTTTACGGCAATTGCACTATTTGGTAGTCCGGATTTCACTTCTCTTCCCCATTTACTTTATCAACAACTTGGGCAATATCGTAGCCAAGAAGCCGCAATTACCGCATTGATTTTGCTTAGTTTATGTATCGGGTTATTTCTGTTTATCGAGCACAATAAGGTGGACAATGATTAAACTGAAAAAGGTTAGATTTAATTATAAATCAATGCTGATGGCATTTGATTTACATATTCGAGCACAAGAAAAAGTCGCGATTATCGGTGAAAGTGGCGCCGGGAAAAGCACTTTGTTGAACTTGATTGCCGGTTTTGACAGTGTAAATAGCGGAGAGATTTGGTTAAATGGTGAAAATCACACGAATGCCGCACCTTATCAGCGCCCTGTTTCTATGCTATTTCAAGAAAATAATTTATTTACTCATTTAACCGTGGCAGAAAATATAGCCTTGGGTTTGAAACCGAATTTATCGCTTTCTTCTGAAGAAAAAATACGTATAGAACAAGCGGCAAGTGCGGTCAATTTACAAGATTTTTTAATGCGAAAACCGACCGCTCTTTCAGGCGGGCAAAAACAGCGGGTTGCTTTGGCACGTTGTTTGTTACGTGATAAGCCGATTTTATTATTAGACGAACCCTTTTCTGCGCTTGATCCGCAATTACGGGGGGATATGCTGCATTTAATAGATCGCTTATGCAGTGAAAAAATGCTAACCTTGCTGCTTGTTACGCATCAGCCACAGGAATTGGAGGGGTATATTGATCGCATCATTCATATTCACCAAGGACAAAATTTATAGGAAAAAGTATGACAACCAAACAAACCGTTCAATTAAATAGCATTACACCACATCCTTGCGTTGAGTATTGGTCCGTTTGCAAAGTTGAAGCATTATTTGAAACTCCCTTTTTGGAATTGGTTTACCGAGCCGCTCAAGTACATCGAGAAAATTTTAATCCGCAAGCGATTCAGCTTTCGACACTTATGTCTATTAAAACCGGCGGATGTCCGGAAGATTGCGGTTATTGTCCGCAATCGGCGCGGTATCAAACCGGTGTGCAAAATCAGCAATTACTGAATGTTGATGAAATCGTTGAGAAAGCCAGAATTGCAAAATCTCGCGGGGCGGGGCGTTTTTGTATGGGGGCGGCATGGCGAGGACCGAAACCAAAAGATATGACAGAAGTTACAGAAATTATTAAAGCAGTGAAAGAGCTTGGTTTAGAAACTTGCGGTACTTTTGGATTATTGCAAGACGGTATGGCGGAAGAATTAAAAGAAGCGGGGTTGGATTACTATAATCATAACCTTGATACCGCACCGGAACATTATCACAAAGTTATCGGCACGCGCCGTTTTGATGATCGTTTAAGCACTTTAGGTAAAGTACGTAAAGCCGGTTTAAAAGTTTGTTGTGGCGGGATTGTGGGAATGAATGAAACTCGCAAAGAACGAGCAGGTTTAATTGCAAGTCTTGCAAATTTAGATCCGCAACCGGAATCCGTGCCAATCAATCAGTTAGTGAAAATTGAAGGCACACCGCTTGCCGAAGCGGTAGAATTGGATTGGACGGAATTTGTTCGAACCATTGCGGTGGCTCGCATCACAATGCCTCAAAGTTATGTGCGGTTATCCGCCGGTCGTCAAGGTATGACGGAAGAAATGCAGGCGATGTGCTTTATGGCAGGTGCTAATTCGATTTTTTATGGCGATAAATTGCTCGTTACGGGAAATCCTGAAGAAGACGGCGATCAAATTCTTATGGCAAAACTCGATTTAGAGCCGGAAACGGAAGAAAATCGAAAACCGATTGAGCGTTAAGGAAAAGCAAGTAAAGAAAAAAGTGCGGTAAATTTCACCACACTTTTTTATCGCTGTAAGTTAGCCTTTATTTCTGTCCTCAAATTCGGTTAGTGCTTCATCAAATTGTTCCGCTACTGTCGGATGAACTTGGGCGAATATTGATGAGGTTATCGTGATGAATGAGCAAACTAAGAAACCCGGAATGATTTCATAAAGGTGAGATAAATCTTCCCAACCTAGGTATTTCATTAACGGGCTCCAAGCGACAACGGTTACCGCACCTGATAACATTCCCCACAATGCTGCTTTGGAGCTGATGTTGCGATTAAAGAGAGAGAGAATGACGACAGGGCCGAATGCCGCACCAAAACCAGCCCAGGCATAGGATACCAATCCCATCACTTTAGAATTTGGATCTTGTGCGATGACAATAGCAATGACGGCAATCAATAACACCATTAAACGTCCAATCCAGACTAATTCTTGGCTTGAGGCATTTTTGCGGAAAAAACCTTTGTAAAAATCTTCGGTAATTGCTGCCGAACACATTAATAATTGTGCTGATAGCGTACTCATCACCGCCGCTAAAATAGCAGATAATATGATACCGACAATCCAAGGATTAAACATCACTTTAGAGAGTTCAATAAAGATGGATTCTGCATTATCAAGCGGAATATTTTTGTGGGTGAAATAGGCTAATCCGAAGTAGCCGACAGATACTGCGCCGCCTAAGCAGAGTAGCATCCAAGTAATGCCGATTGTGCGGGCTTTATTGAGCGACTGTACTGAATCCGCCGCCATAAAACGAGCCAAAATGTGCGGTTGCCCAAAATAACCCAATCCCCAAGCGAGGGCGGAGATCACGCCGATACCGGATACATTATGCAACCAGTTGCTATATGGAATATTGGTTACCGCTGATTTTGCCGCTAAAGCCGTATTAATTTCATTCCAGCCGATATTCACTAACGCCATAATGGGGGCAAGAAGCAAAGCAAAAATCATTAATGATGCCTGAATGGTATCACTCCACGAAACCGCTAAATAACCGCCGATAAAGGTATAGGTGATGGTAGCAATCGCACCGAGCCAAAGGGCGGTGTAGTAATCTAAACCTAATAAACTTTGGAACAATTTAGCACCTGCAACAACACCTGATGCGCAGTAAATAGTGAAAAAGAATAAAATAATAGAGGAGGAAATAATTTTTAACGCTTTTTTCTGACGTGGAAAACGCTGAGCAAAAAATTCAGGCAATGTGAGCGCATTGCTGTATTTTTCGGTAAAAATACGTAAGCGACCTGCCACGATTTTGTAATTCATAAAGGCACCGATGGTTAGTCCCACGGCAATCCAGGCTTCAGACAAACCCGAAAGAAAAATCGCCCCAGGTAAACCCATTAAAAGCCAACCGGACATATCCGAAGCTCCGGCAGACATTGCGGTGACAAAACTTCCCATTTTTCGACCGCCTAAAATATAGTCGTCAAAGTTTTGGGTTGAACGGTAGGCATATAATCCTATCCCCAAAATGATGAATAAATACAAACCGAATGTGATGTAAATTTGCATGGTTTTACTCCTATTGTTGAAGTGTTTTTATGTTTTTTATCCCCTCCATTTGCGGAGGGGGGGCGCAAAGTGGCAGGAGAAAATGCAATAAAGTTGCAAAAATTATTGATAGTTTATGTGGAAAGCACACATAGCAGAAATAACATAACTTTTTTAGGGTCATTACGCTATCACTGAAAACTATCGGGAAAATGACCGCACTTTTCCTCCTTAAATAAAGAGAAAGAATTACAACACTAATGTTCTTCCGCCGCCATCAATGATGTATTACCACCTGCGGCAGTGGTGTTATAGCTGCGAGAGAATTCATCATATAACGGCAGTAAATCTTGTGTCGTTTGCCAATCGAAACATTTGAAAATCGCTTTGCTGTTTTCCGCAAGCCATTGGCGTTGAGCTGACTCAAGTGCAGTCAAATAGACACCTTTTTGGCAATGACCTAATTGGGTATCTACACGAATCCCTACTTTGTTGGCTTTCGCAAGCGGGTGCTTCGGTTCAACTAACAGGGTAAAGCCCGCGTTAAGTAATTTATCCGCCACTTGTTGTGCGCTTTCTAAATCGCCGTTTAAGATTGCGACTTCGCACGGCAGATACGCCAAACTGTTGTGTTCACCGGTGATACTCTCTAGCACCGGTTTCGTGTTCCCTAAGGTGTGTTCGTCACCGAATTGACTATAATAGCGCGCTGTGCGGGTTAAGCGTTGGAGGTAGAACTCACCGCCGGCTTTAGGCCCTGTGCCGGATAAACCGTGCCCGCCGAAAGGCTGTACACCAACAACGGCACCTACGATATTACGATTGATATAGAAGTTACCGCAGTTGAGGTGTTTTTCTACCAAGTCCATTTGTTTGCGAATGCGGCTGTGGCAACCACCAGTTAGGGCATAACCTTTTTCGTTTACGCTTTCAAGCACTTTCACTAAATCATCTTTGCGATAACGGATGATGTGTAAAATCGGGCCGAAAACCTCACGTTTAATTTGATCCAAGTTATCTAATAAGTAGATAGATGGTGCAATAAAATGACCGCCCTCCGGTACGGATAATTCGGTATAAGCATGTGCTATTTTACGCATATTGGCTTGGTGGTTAAGTAAGTTTTGCTTCGCTTCATCATCAATCACCGGACCGATATCGGTTTCGAGTAAACGAGGATCGCCAAGGCTTAATTCTTTCATCGCTTCACTGAGCATTTTGTAATATTGATCCGCGACTTCTTCTTGCAGCAATAAAATACGAAGGGCGGAGCAGCGTTGACCTGCGGAATCAAAAGCGGAACTTAAAACATCCGCCGCTACTTGTTCAGGTAAGGCGGAAGTGTCCACTACCAAGACGTTTTGACCGCCTGTTTCTGCAATGAGAATAGGGTCATTGTCTGCTGTCGCTAAGCGTTTTTCGATAAGTTTTGCCACTTCAGTTGAACCGGTGAACACGACACCGTCAAAGGCTTGCTGTACTAGTGTCGCACCGAGATCGCCTGCACCTAACACTAATTGTAAGGTTTCTATCGGCACGCCTGCTTGATGAAGTAATTTCACGGCGGCATAAGCTATCAGTGACGTTTGTTCCGCCGGTTTTGCGATCACCGAATTACCCGCAGCCAGAGAGGCGGCAATTTGCCCTGTGAAAATGGCGAGAGGGAAGTTCCAAGGAGAGATACAAAGCACTTTACCTCTGGCTTCACCAAGTTGATTATTAGAACTTAATTGTTCGAGTTGATTGGCATAATAGCGGAGAAAATCGACCGCTTCACGCAGCTCTGCAATGGCATTTGGCAAAGTCTTTCCGGCTTCAATAATCGCCAATTTCATTAATAAACCGTGATGTTCTTCATAGAGATCTGCCGCTTTGCGTAAAACATCGGCTTTTTCGACCGCACTTTGTTCATTCCAACCCCGGTTGTTCGCTGCATTGAAAACGGTTTCTGCTTGCGTTATATCCAAGAAACGCACTTCACCAATTATCTCGGTTAATTTTGCAGGATTTTTTACCTTATGTGCAGCGTGTTGTGCCAAATTATCAAGTGCCGTTAAGGATTCTGCATTGGTGATTTTCGCTTCATTTAAGGCTTGTTCAAGGTTTGCAAGTACAAATTCGTTGGTTAAATCAAAACCGGCGGAATTACGGCGATCCGCAAAAATATCGAGAGGCTTACGGACTAATTTATTCGGTTCACCTTGGGATTTTTCATAAAGTTTCCAAGGTGGCGTTACGAGTTGCGAAACAGGAATGGTTTCATCCACTAATTGATGTACGAAAGAGGAATTTGCTCCATTTTCAAGTAAACGACGAACAAGGTAGGCGAGTAAGGTTTCGTGCGTGCCGACAGGAGCATATACACGAACTTGGCGATCAAAGTTATCTTTGCCCACAATGTTGTCATAAAGGTTTTCCCCCATACCGTGTAAGCATTGAAACTCAAATTCTTTTCCTTGCCCTAGTTCGTAAACGGTGCACATAGTGAGGATATTGTGAGTTGCAAATTGCGGATAAATGACATCTTGTGCCTTAAGGAGTTTTTGGGCACAAGCAATATAGGCAATATCAGTATGGTTCTTACGTGTGTAAAGTGGAAAATCTTCGAGCCCATCGGTTTGTGCCCATTTGATTTCGCTATCCCAATATGCGCCTTTCACCAAACGGATCATCAAATACCCTTGTTTTTCACGGGCAAGATTGATTAAATAATCCAACACATACGGACAGCGTTTGGAATAGGATTGCACGACAAAACCAATGCCTTTGTAGCCTTTGAGCTCCGGTTCATCAAGCAATTTTTCCAGTAAATCAAGGGAAAGTTCTAAGCGATTGGCTTCTTCCGCATCAATATTTACGCTGATATTGTATTTTTTCGCTAATAAGAAGAGTTGTTTTATGCGCGGATAAAGCTCGTTCATCGTGCGATCGTATTTCGCCCGGCTATATTTAGGGTGAATAGCAGAAAGTTTTACCGAAACGCTGTTGCTGTTGTAAATGGTACGTCCGATAGCATTTTTGCCTACTTCTTCAATGGCATGCAGATAATCATTGAAATAACGATCGGCATCGGAGGTAGTCATTGCGGCTTCGCCTAACATATCAAAAGAGAAAGTAAACCCTTTTTTATAGCGTGGATTAACGTGTTGCAAGGCTTCTTGCATTGTTACACCTGCTACAAATTGTTTTCCCATAATACGCATAGACTTTACCATTGCTTGGCGCATTGCCGGTGCGGCAAGACGGGCAAAAAGCTTTTTTAAGCTGCCGGAAAGTTGTTCTTCACTAAGGGTTTCACTCACTTTTTTACCAAAAACCAAGCCATAGCTGGCGGCATTGATGAAAAAAGATTTTGAATTGCCAAGGTGGGATTGCCAGTTGCCGTCTTGTAGTTTTTCATAGATAAGTTCATCACGGGTTTTGGCATCAGGAATACGTAATAATGCTTCAGCCAAGCACATTAGTGCCACCCCTTCCTCCGAACTCAATGAAAATTCTTCCATCAACGCATCGGCACCGTATTGTTTTTGCTTGATATGACGAAGTTTATTGATAAGTTTAGTTGCATTCTCTGTAATGCGTTTTTCCTGTTCTTCAGTGAAACTGAGTGTTGCCATCAAACGGTCAACCGCTGTTTTTTCATCAAGGCGATAGTTCTCCGTAATAATTTGACGTTCAGGGCGATAAGTTTTGGAAAGTGAAATAGACATTTGATAACCTCTTTCTGGTACTTATGTTGCAACTTTGTAAACAAAGTTAAGTCTATTTTAATAAGAAGTAAATGAGGATTTGTCAAATTTGTGAGTAATATCACAGAAAATGTGGATAAATTAGAAGATATTTGAGGCTGGAAGGGGGAAATAAAAAATCCTCTCATAAATAAATGAGAGGATTTTTAAACTATTAAAGGTGTTGATTAATAAAAGCCGCTAATTGACCTTTCGGTAATGCGCCTACTTGTGTGCCAACCACTTCTCCATTTTTGATAAGAAGTAATGTTGGAATGCTGCGTACGCCGTATTGCGCTGCCACAGCTTGGTTTTCATCTACGTTGATTTTCACGATTTTCGCTTTACCGTCAAATTCCGGTGCAAGCTCATCTAATAGTGGACCAACCATTTTGCAAGGGCCGCACCATGGCGCCCAAAAATCGACTAATACAGGGAGATTCGAATGTAATACGTCTGCTTCAAATGTTGCATCGGTAGTATGTAATACTTGACTCATTTTTATTTCCTTTCTTTGTGAATGTTGCCTTTATATAGAGGCATTTAGTTAAATTACAAGTGCGGTCAGAATAGCACGAGTTATTTAAAAGTACAGTTATTGATTTAATTGTTTAAAACTAAAAGCGTAAAGTATAGCTCTCAAAATTTACTAAGGCTTATTTTAAGTTGGCAAAGGCTTGGAGTAAATCTGCTTTAATGTCTTCTACATCTTCAATCCCTACAGAGAAACGCAGTAATGTATTCGTGATACCCCGTGCCACGCGTTCGGCTTCCGGAATATCCATATGAGTTTGTGTTGCCGGATAAGTGATAAAACTTTCCGTGCCACCAAGGCTTTCTGCAAAGGTGATGAGTTTTATAGATTTCAAGAAGGTATTTATCCAGGCTTCATTTTTTAAACGGAAAGAAAGCATTCCGCCTTTATTCGGGTAAAGCACGGAATCTACTTGCGGTTGTGCTTTTAAAAATTCGGCAATCGTTTTTGCGTTTTCTTGATGGCGTTTCATACGTAAAGAGAGGGTTTTCATACCACGAATGGTTAGCCAAGAATCAAATGGGGAAAGTACCGCACCCGCGCCATTTTGAATGTAAGCAATGCGATCGCAAAGTTCCTGACCTTTCGCTACAATCAAACCGACTAACGCATCATTATGGCCGGCGATATATTTTGTGCCGCTGTGAATTACAATATCGGCACCTAAATCTAATGGGCGGGAAAGTACAGGAGTTAAGAAAGTATTATCGACAATTAACATCAAATGATGTTTTTTGGCTAATTTAGCGATTTCTGTGATATCGCATTCTTCCATTAACGGATTGGAAGGAGTTTCAATAAAGATTGCTTTCGTATTTGGTGTGATTGCCGCTTCAATATCGGTTACTGAAGCCGTATTAACATAAACAGGTTTCACACTATTGTTATTTTTATAAGAAAAATCCAAAAGACGGTAAGTACCACCATATACATCGCTTGAAACGATCCATTCATCCGGTGAACGGAAAAGAGTCATTAACACCTGAATTGCCGCCATACCTGATGAGAAGGCAAAACCACGATCACCGTTTTCTAATTGTGCGATGGTATCTTCCAACACGGTACGGGTTGGATTTTTTGTACGGATGTAATCAAATCCCGTACTTTCACCAATACCGCGGTGACCATAAGCCGTAGAAAGAAAAATAGGGGTTGATACCGCCCCGGTACGTTCATCGCTGCGATTACCGGCTTGAGCAAGTAGGGTGTCGATTGCGTATTGTTGTGTTGTCATAATTGCCTCTAAAAATAACGAAAAAAGTGACCGCACTTTTTATTGAAGAATGCCAAGCATTTTGGCATAAAGCCCAAATTGATAAAAGAGGAAATTAAAAATAGAAGGAAATTTCATTTTTTCATCATTTATTGCCAATAATTTAGACGAAGTGCAGTTTTTTTAAACGGTTAATATTTTTTTTTAAATCTGCGATTGACAGCTTTTCAAATTTCCGTAAAATGCGCACCACTAACAGCGAATGCGGGAATAGCTCAGTTGGTAGAGCACGACCTTGCCAAGGTCGGGGTCGCGAGTTCGAGCCTCGTTTCCCGCTCCAATACGGCGTGTTAGCAAAGCGGTTATGCACTGGATTGCAAATCCATGTAGCTCGGTTCGACTCCGGGACACGCCTCCATATAATACGTTGTAAGTTAGTCTATGTGCCCGAGTGGTGGAATCGGTAGACACAAGGGATTTAAAATCCCTCGCCTTTCGAGGCGTGCCAGTTCAAGTCTGGCTTCGGGCACCATTTTATAGAATTCCATTTTTATAAAAAACTCCTTTAAAATCCTATACTTGGGTCGTTAGCTCAGTCGGTAGAGCAGCGGACTTTTAATCCGTTGGTCGAAGGTTCGAATCCTTCACGACCCACCAATGTTATCTTCTAATTACCATCTCTTAGACTTTTCATTAGTTTGCTCTTGACAAGAGAGTTTGACTATGGAAAATTTATCTCGAAATTCAGCATTTATTGTCACTGTTATGTCCACTAAAGGTGGTGTAACTAAATCAACGAATGTCGCCAATATCGGGGCATTTTGTGCAGAGTGCGGTTTGCGCACATTGATGATTGACACGGATGTTCAACCGACTTTATCTACTTACTATACTTTAAACTATACTGCACCACAGGGGCTTTTTGAATTTCTGATTCAAAGCAATACGAATCCTGAGCAGGTCATTTCAAAAACCGAATACTCCAATCTCGATATTATTCAATCAAACGATCCAACGGATGCCATTACGACACATTTGCGTAATTCTCCTGATGGAATGTTACGTTTCAACGATCTTGTCCGTTCTTTAGAAAACTATGATCTGATTTTGGTTGATACAAGAGGAACAAAAGGAATCACTGTTGATATGTCTGTATTGGCAAGTGATTTGGTTATTTCTCCACTCAAACCTGAGCTGCTTTCCGCCCGTGAATTTGTTCGTGGAACGATGGGGCTTTATCAACAACTCCAAGTCTTTACCAAGCATGGGTTCAAATTACCGCAATTAAAAGCCGTCATTAACTGTTTAGATAAAACTAATGATGCTAAATCAGTTGTAGAAAGTCTGCGTAAGCTCTTTATTGAAAGCAATGACACCTATATGGAATTACTTGAATTAGCTATTCCTGCGCGTGTTGCTTATCGTGAAGCGGCCAGTCTTGCTCTCCCTGTTCATCGTCATAACAAAGATGAAAAAGAGAATATTCGCAAACTCTGCCTTTCACTTTTTCCGCAATGGACTGATAAATTCCAAGCGCTTTAATTGGAGGTGAAATATGAATAATCAACCTTCAATGATTTGTAATATTGAAGCAGAGCAATCCGTTATCGGCGGATTGCTCCTCGATAACAATAAATGGGATGAATTAAGTGCGATTGTGACAGCGGATAATTTTTATCTCAGCCATCATCGTTTGATGTTTACGGTGATTGGTAAGTTGCTTATGAATAATGAACCGGCGGATATGGTAACGGTAGAGCATGCATTAAAACAACATAATTGGCTTGAAGAGTGTGGGGGGCTTGCTTATTTGGCTGAAATCACACAGAAAACCCCGAGTGCGATTAATGTAGAAGCTTATGCCAAGATAGTGCGAACAGATAGCCAGTCTCGTCAACTCTACGCTTTAGGTGATTTACTGAAAAAAGAAACAGGAAAAGTCAATTCTCAAGATGCACTTGATGAATTGATTTCTAATACAGAGAAACGCCTGACCGAATTAACACTTAACCGTTCGGATAACGAAACAAATGTGGATTTATCCGAGGTATTAGCTCATGTCGTGACGAGAATGGAAGAGAGTAAAAATAACCTTTCTCCCGTCACAGGCACCTCATTTGGTATTGAGCGTCTTGATATTAATACAACAGGTTCTCAAGCCGGCGATTTAATTTTGCTTGCCGCACGTCCTTCCATGGGGAAAACCGCGCTTTCATTGACTTTTTTGAAAGCGGCACTTGAACAGAAAAAAGAGAACACGGTTCAGTATTACAGCCTTGAGATGCCAGCAGAACAAATTATACAACGTCTATTGTCAGCACTTGCACGAGTTCCTTTACAAAAAATACGTCAAGCTATTCAAATTGATGAAATGGAATGGTCAAGGATTGCTGAAGCATTTGGCATGATTGCACATCAATGGAAAAACCGTTTGCTATTGGATGATAACAGCTATCTTACACCACAACTTTTACGCACTAAAGTACGCCGTAATGTACGTAAATACGGTGTGCCATCCGTGATAATTATTGATTATTTACAGTTAATGTCTGACCCGGCTTATAAAGATGGGAAAAATCGAAATTTAGAAATCAGTAGTATTTCCACTCAACTAAAACAGTTAGCAAAAGAAATTGGTTGCCCGATTATTGCCCTGTCCCAGTTAAATCGAAATTTAGAAACGCGTGCCGATAAGCGTCCTATTTCATCGGACTTGCGTGATTCAGGATCACTGGAGCAGGATGCCGATATGATTTTATTCATCTATAGGGATGAGGTGTATAACGATAATACTGAAAATCCCGGGATTGCGGAGCTCATTATCGCTAAGCAGCGTAACGGGCCGATTGGTACCGTATTAAGCCAATTTAAAGGGGAGTTTTCACTTTTTGAGAATATTCCAAATGATGATTATGAAAGATTAGCGAGATTATAGGTATGAAAAATCCTTTTGTTCCTTCCAAAGATAAAAAAGCGCGTGCAGAAAAAATGATGGCAGCATTATCCAGGCCGGCAATTATGAATAATTCGCCGGAATACGAAAAAATGGTGCAAAGTCAATCATTGCAGCCATATCAGGCGGTTTCTGCGGATACCGAAACACCAAACGGTCATCGTTTAATTACGATTACATTAGATCAGTTACGCCCTTATGAGGGGAATCCCCGCCGTACTAAAAATCCAGCTTATGAGGACATCAAAGCATCGATTAAATCACGTGGACTTGATCATGCCCCTAACGTGACACAACGTCCGGGCGATAATTTCTATACGATTTTAGATGGCGGAAATACCCGTTTACAGGCGTTAAATGAGCTATTTAAAGAAACCAGAGATCGTCGTTTTTGGTCGATAGAATGTATTTTTAAACCTTGGCAGGGTGAAGCGGACGATATTAATTCACAACTTAACATCTTGATTGGTCATTTGGCTGAAAATGATGTACGGGGTGATCTTTCTTTTATAGAGAAAGCCCTGGGTATCCGAGAAGTGAAAAGTCTGTATGAAAAAAAATATGGCGAATATTTTTCACATCGTAAGCTTGCTGAAAAGCTAGGTGAAAACGGCTATCCAATTTCATATTCCTTAATAGCCAAAATGGAGCAATGTTTAACCTATTTGTATCCACATATTCCGAATGTGTTGTTAAACGGTATGGGGAAACCTCAGATCGAAAAACTGCTTACTATTCGTCGTAATGCACAGGTTTCCTGGGAGAAACAGGCGGAAGCATACCCGGTACATAAGGATTTTGATATGGTTTGGATGAGCTCGCTTACCGGATTTGATGAAGAGCCTGATGAGTTTGTATTGAATGATTTTCAAGATCAACTTATCGGTAATATTACCGAGGCATTTAGTTATCAGGTTCCTTATGAAACCTTTAAATTTGAAATCGATCTGGCAGAACAAAAGTTCAAGAAGCTGGTAGAAAAACAACCTGACATTTTGCAACGCACTCAAGAGAGCGAAATTCGGGTCGAGGAAACAATGCGGGGGCTACAATCTAAACGGGAAGAACTCACACCAACGCATCAAGAACCCAAAACATTGGCACTGGGCAAGCAACATCAGAGCATTGAGAATGATGGAACATCCACTCCGCCTTCCATTTCACCACAAATGAATATTGATGATCCCCCTTCTGTGCCAAATATTACGCCGCTTTCGCCATTACCGGATTTAGGCATTTCCGGTGATGATGTTTCTTCCGCTGTTATGCAGCATTTTAGTGATTTAGGTTTGACACCGGGCGTGAATCCTGAAAAACAACGTCAAGAAGAGGCGGAGCTTAATGGATTGGAATTTTCAAATTGTGGTAAACAACCGGTAACCAATATTTGGAAAATTCACCCGAACCGTAAGCACAAAATGGAAGCCTATTCGCTCGCATTGGATATTGCCGAAGAAGTAGGACTTGGTGCATTTGTCGAACACGTTCACCATGAACCCATTGATTATAGCTATCGTATGCGTCCTCTTGATGGGCAAGAATATCCTGAATTTACCTTATTTGTTTACCACTTATTAACTGCACTCGCAACCGAATCTCAAGCTACCCGGCAGATTAGCTTATTAAATTCGGATTATTTAACCGGTAATACGATGCCTGATTTAATGTTGGTTCGTTTATTCCGTTTAATTCGTTTATATCGTTATATCAACGCCCAACAAACCGGAGGTCAAGATGCTTAATATCAATTTAAATCAAGCGTTGATTTCAGAAATCATCGCCCATGTTCGCCGTGGAGAGCTGAACTATTGTTATCAGTTAGGCTTTGATGAGTCTGAACTTGCTACCATTATGGCCCTCACGACAGAAGAGATTTGTGAGATCTGCGACAGTAGCAGTTCATTTGCCTCGATTAAGATTAATCATTCGGTATTTTGGAATCTGATTGAATCAGTACGTGTAAATTCACAAGAACGCAATATTATCGACCGAGCACTGAATTTAGGTATTTCAGGGGAAATGTTACGCCACCGATTCGGCTGGAGTTCTTCAGAGGTTTCTGCCCGTCGAAAATTATTGGGGATCAAAGAACATATTGGCCGTAAGCGAAGTGCTGATGAACAAGATGAGTTAAAGGTATGGGAACTGTGGCAGGAAAATAAACATACCATTAAAACCAATGAAATTGAAAATTCAATGGCGGGGCTTGATCTGTTGATGCATATCGCAGAGGAAACAGAATTAAGTTTAACTGAAGTTTGGCGTCTTGTTTCAACTTGGGTAAAAGAAGGTAAATGATCGCCAATAAAAAAGCGAGTCTGACAAACTCGCTTTTGAAATTATTGATATCTCAAGGCTAGATATATACGTATGCTAAAGGTAGATGGAGGTACCAAAGCATACGAGATATGAGCCGAAGTACATAACGTATGATAAAGGTAGATGGAGACACCAAAGCATACGAAATATAGGATGAAGTATATAACATTCCTCCAATATCTCAATAGAAAAATTAGATAAAAAAGATGGAGCAAAAAAATGTTGCCGGAAAATAAAGACTTTCAAGGATTATTATTTGTTGGCAATCGACATGAGACAGTACCGGTGCGATTGCTGATGGATAAATATTTAACCTCTAGGGCAAAGACGGCTTGGCAACTCATTAAATTGCATTCAATGCAGTTTAAAGGGGCGATGTTTCCTTCCTATGAAACCTTAGCATTATGGCTTTCAGATAGAAGTTATCAACAAAAGCCGGTATCCCGAAAAATTGTCAGTCAGACAATTATGTTACTACGCCTAACGCGTTGGTTGACGTTATGCGAGACCGTAAGAAATCATCACGGACAAATATTGGGTAATGTCTATGTAATGAATGATGAACCCTTTAGTATTGCAGACAGTTTAGTTATTAATGACGATTATCTCCGTTTTGTGGAAAAAATGACAAAACACCAAGATCCCATATTGCGTGATGTTGCGCTTTCTATTGTGGATGAAGTGGTAAAAAGCTCGGATACCGTATGGCATTTAGTTTCGCATATTGGAATTATCCGCGAACGTTATCTCATGTTTACCCAACAACAAAGTGATGATTCAGCAGTGACGACACTGCCGGAAAATTTGGTGCAAGCAGTCGAAAAAACACAGCAGAAATTGCTGGGTTCCAATAGGGAACTCAGTAAAACGAAAACGGAACTCAGTCAAAAAATGAACAATTCACCGAGTTCCGAAATGGAACTCAGTAAAAATTCACTGAGTTCCAATAGGGAACTTAGTCCCCAAAATGATGATAAGTCATTGATTTTAGACTTAGTTCCATTAGGGAACTCAGGTAATACACAGTACAGTACTAGTACTATAAATACTAAGTACAGTACTAGTACTATGCGTATCGAATCAATTTATTCGGAATTGGCACCATTCAAATTAAGTACATTGGAAAAACAGTCCATTGCGAATGAGATGATGAAGTTAGATCAGGAAACACGACAAGCCGTCATCTTTGAAGCAACACAACGCATTCAAGATGGCAAAGTTGCAAAACCGGCGGGTTATTTATTTAACTTGGTAAAACGTGCTAATAGCGGGGAATTTAAACCGTATTGGTTGAATAAAAATCGTCAGGCTGAGACAGCTCAAATTACAGAAAATAGCACACTGAAACAAGGTGCTAAACGGGTATTACCCGGTTTAATGGAAGCTCCGGGAGTAAAGGATGGCGTGGATTTTGATGCGATTCGGAAACTTGCAGGCTTAATGCGTGTATAGCCTGATACAGATTAGACCTTGCTTTGATAGGCTTAGTCATATTTAGTACAAAAAATAGGCAAAATGTAAACAGTGTTTACAGTTAGTACAAAAAATAGACAAAGTGTTTCCAGTGGAAACAGTTAGTACGAAAAATAGACAAAGTGTTTCCAGGGGAAACAGTTAGTACGAAAAATAGACAAAGTGTTTCCAGGGGAAACAGTTAGTACAAAAAATAGACAAAGTGTCGCCACTGGCGACAGTTAGTACAAAAAATAGACAAAGTGTCGCCACTGGCGACAGTTAGTACAAAAAATAGACAAAGTGTTTCCAGTGGAAACAGTTAGTACGAAAAATAGACAAAGTGTTTCCAGGGGAAACAGTTAGTACGAAAAATAGACAAAGTGTTTCCAGTGGAAACAGTTAGTACAAAAAATAGACAAAGTGTTTCCAGTGGAAACAGTTAGTACGAAAAATAGACAAAGTGTTTCCAGTGGAAACAGTTAGTACGAAAAATAGACAAAGTGTTTCCAGTGGAAACAGTTAGTACAAAAAATAGACAAAGTGTTTCCAGTGGAAACAGTTAGTACGAAAAATAGACAAAGTGTTTCCAGGGGAAACAGTTAGTACAAAAAATAGACAAAGTGTCGCCACTGGCGACAGTTAGTACAAAAAATAGACAAAGTGTTTCCAGTGGAAACAGTTAGTACAAAAAATAGACAAAGTGTTGCCAGGGGCAACAGTTAGTACAAAAAATAGACAAAATGTCGCCACTGGCGACAGTTAGTACGAAAAATAGACAAAGTGTTGCCAGGGGCAACAGTTAGTACGAAAAATAGACAAAGTGTTGCCAGGGGCAACAGTTAGTACGAAAAATAGACAAAGTGTTGCCAGGGGCAACAGTTAGTACGAAAAATAGACAAAGTGTTGCCAGGGGCAACAGTTAGTACGAAAAATAGACAAAGTGTTTCCAGTGGAAACAGTTAGTACGAAAAATAGACAAAGTGTTTCCAGTGGAAACAGTTAGTACAAAAAATAGACAAAGTGTTTCCAGTGGAAACAGTTAGTACGAAAAATAGACAAAGTGTTTCCAGTGGAAACAGTTAGTACGAAAAATAGACAAAGTGTTTCCAGTGGAAACAGTTAGTACAAAAAATAGACAAAGTGTTTCCAGGGGAAACAGTTAGTACGAAAAATAGACAAAGTGTTTCCAGGGGAAACAGTTAGTACAAAAAATAGACAAAGTGTCGCCACTGGCGACAGTTAGTACAAAAAATAGACAAAGTGTTGCCAGGGGCAACAGTTAGTACGAAAAATAGACAAAATGTCGCCACTGGCGACAGTTAGTACGAAAAATAGACATTATACTTTTTACATATAAAAAAGGGGTAACATATGACTTCAGAAAATACAGCTTATGCACCACAGCCGGAACAACCTCAAATTGGTGCACTTCGCAGTGAGATTACATTAACATTACACTCCCAATATGCCACCAGAATGTGGCAAGGGCGCCCTGTCGTTCGTGAGGGGAAAAAGGTTGTTCGTCCCGGTATTTTAAGTGTTCCGGGCTGTTTATCACTCCTTTCTCAGTTACAAAAAGATGCGGCAAATGACGATCCTTATGCCGATTATTATCTCGCTGAATTTGAAAGTATGGTGCTCAATAATACCGAGCAAATGAAAAAACTCATTGCTGATTTAGTGGAGATTCATGCCGAACAACTTCCTGACGGTATAGATATTCAACGTTGTAGTAATATTGAACCGGCTATCTACCAAATCTATGCGGATTCGCCTTTGGCATACAAATTAATTTATTTACTCTGTGAGTTTGATACACTGGCAAAAACAACGATGACCGCAGCCTATATTGCGTTATTAACCAAATCTGAGGCGCGTGAATGGCTTGAAGCTGGTTCGATTTTATTACGTCGTTGTTTTGGTGTTATTGAGACATACCGACATAGTGGAATTACCCGTCAAGATGTGCGAGATAATTCGGCTCGTTATCAAGAAGTGCGACAACGATTTAAACTTGAACTGCCGCAGGATATTTTAGAGGGAACGCGTCGAGCACGTTTTGCACCGGACATTCACGCAAGTGCGGTCAATAACGATGAAGTTTTACTGAAGGAGTAAAATATCACAATGAAAATTCATGCATTAATCCCTGAAGCAATGTATCGTGATCTCGCCGCTAAACATAATATCAATGGACTTATGCGAAATTTCTTCGGTGTGTTGTCTTCACCGGAAGAAATTAAGCTGTTATTGGCGCAGATTCGAACAGCGCGTGATGGTATGACGGCAAATTACCCGACACTTGTCCGAAAAATTACAGATACATTGGTTGGCACACTTCCTCTTTTACTTTATAAGGATGGTTCAGGGAGTAGTGCCGGAGCAGCTTATTTACGTTGGCGCAATTTAGAAAATAGTAAAAGCGGGCAAAAAGCCTGGGAAAATATTGTCGGTGACAAGCGTTATTCCCGCGAGGTTAGAGCTTCTATGGTGCAGATAGAAAAAGAGCGGTTAGTCCTTAATATGCAAGTTTCTGTTATGACATCAATTATGCGCCAGTTGTCAGAATGTGCTGAAAAAATGGATAAAGTTGATGAGCTATTTCAAACTGGGGAAAATACGTAATCCTCCCTCTTTTTTCATTGCTTGTATGGCATTTTTCTTACTGCTTGCAAACCTTTGATATTCACTGCTTGTAATGGTTTAAATAAAAGGCCTTTAAAGGTAAGGGAGCAAGTCCCTTACCTTTGACGAGGAAAAGGTTAGAAAACTTTCTTTCATTCATTTATCATTTTACTTATCGTATTGGCTCGATGACAGTTGATGATTCATATTGATAGAAGGAAATGAAAAATGGACGAATTTAAGTTATTAGCTCTAGTGACTTTTGAGGTTTTTGGTATTGTCATTGTTATTGTATATTCACAATACAAGCAGCAAAAAAGAATTGAGGATTTTAAAGCGGTTATCAAAAATTCGCTGCTAAAAGGATATCTTAATGATGAATCTTTAGATAGTTATGCGTTTTCTTTCAGACTAAAATATGAGCGTGTATCCCTTATTCTGCAACGTCTTATCATTGAGTTAGAGAAAGATGACAGTTTTCAATATCCGGAAAAGATTGAATTATTAAGACAAGTTACACGTATTTACCAAAAAACAGGTTTTTTATCTAATCTTCCTGATAGCATTCGTTCTAAACTTAGAGCGATTATTACAATGAATCCTCAACTTAATGAACTCATCTTTCAACTTGCTCAAGATATTTGGATATTCAATTTGAAAGATAAACTATTTAGGAATATTAGTTTTCTCATTTCAATTATCACGACATTGATTGCTTTATGGCAGTTCTACCCAATCGTTATCTCACTATTTTAATAATTCATTTTGATTCGCTATTTTAATTTACCTTGTTGTGGTTTTTTAATATTTGTATTTTTGCACCATAATCATGACGACTAAGGTAAAAGATGTTATCTGTAATTTATCGCTGCTTACGATTTTCATATCTACGTTATCGTTTGAGAAAACATATTTTTTATGAACAAAAGATATTGTGGCAGTATATGATTAAAAATGAATCGCCGATAGAAAACATTCATTACAATGTTAATGATTTTGAAGTTTTTAGACATCAATACAATTTGAATAAAGGTCAGATGGGAATACTGTTGAGAGAGGTCATTTGGATGCCTTATTATCAGATGGGAAATAAATATGGCATCATTAAAAAATGGCTACTCCCTTTACTTGAGGTGTATTCCGACACGGATATTCTTTGTTATTTCGCCCTGAATACGCCCAAAACGGATTTATCTCAGATACAAGACCCAAATAAAGTAATTCCACTTTTAATTGAAGATTTAATTCGTTGTAAGTTCTATTTATACGTTAAAGAGAATAAATAATGGCTAATGTAAAAATGACATTTATGGTAGAAGTTGATGGGGAACCGGTAATTCGTCATCAAGTTGAAGAGGAAATCACTAAAAAAGGTTTTTACTTTTCTCAAGAGCGTCAATTGACGAAAGAAATTATAAATAAGATGAATGAATTCCATTTTGAAAGATGGGTCGAGCTACAAGCTTGGCCCACCGTAGGAACTGATGATAATAAACCGTAAATACTATCTATTACAGATTTCATAAATAGATTCTGCTAACTCGTTTAATTTCATAGCAATAAAATCTTCTTGTTTATATGAGAGTTTATTCCATTCATCTATTAAATTATTTGGATTTACATCTCCTAAATTAATCGTTAAAAGATTGGATGCTGCGATAACTGCTTCACCATAAGTGATACGCGTTTTTTCTGACATATTGAGTCTCCTATTTTGTTGTGGTAGATAAAAATGGAGATATCAATATACCACATAGAGTCGGTGTGGCTAAATAAGCGGCTCAAAATTCTCTTATTTATCAAGTGAATTTCCTCTTAAGTATTCTCCATAATGTATGCACAATCTCTATCAATTTATTAATTACATATGGGGCCAATGTTATGGGAAAAGTGAATATTCATTTTAGTATCAGTATTGATGGAAAGTATGTGGTTATCTCCCTTCAATGAAAACGATGAGAAAAGACTAGCGATTGATGTGCTTAACCAATTAAATCAACTTGAAACTCGAAATCATATCTATGCGGAAAATTGGGAAGAATAATTTTTTAATAAGGAGTTTTTATGGCAGGTATAAACAAAGTAATTATTGTCGGATTTTTAGGTAATGACCCTGAAATTCGCACAATGCCAAATGGGGATGCTGTTGCTAATATCAGTGTGGCAACATCGGAAGCTTGGACAGATAAAACAACCGGAGAACGCCGAGAAATAACCGAATGGCACCGTATTGTTTTTTATCGTCGCCAAGCCGAAATCTGTGGTGAATATTTGAAGAAAGGCTCCCAAGTGTATGTTGAGGGGCGTTTACGCACTCGTAAATGGCAAGACCAAAATGGTCAAGATCATTATACAACAGAAATTCAAGGCGATGTATTGCAGATGTTGGGCAGTCGAAATCAAAATACACAGCAATCTGCTCATAATCCTAGTAATGGTAAACCAACTCCGGTGAATGAACCTCCAATGGATGGATTTGATGATGATATTCCATTCTGAGTTACAGGGAACAATCTTACGTGGTCTGGCATTATTAACTAAGTAGCCCCAAATTTGGAGAACAAGATGAAATGTAGCAATGATTTAAAATTTTTATTTAATATTGTCCAAATTGCATCTGCAACAGCTAACCGTATTCGATACTTATTGCTTTCCAATGAAATCGAAAAAGCACATGAGCTCTTGAATGTGATGAGTAATTTTACGCTTCTGCAACCAATAAGGCAGGATAAAACCTGCCATGAGAATTTGAAACTTTTCCAAGCCTTAATCATTAATTTACCCTATTCAGAGTTAAATGAACTCAAACAAATAATAACCTCCGCTATTGCCAAGATAGAGGCTCATAAAGATTTTTCCCTTTAAGTAATTTCTCTAGCTCTAGATTTAATTCGGTGAGATCGTAAAAAGATAATGGCGTTATACCAGCGTGTTTAGCTAACAAAATTGCACTTTCTTGATTATAAACATAGACAGGAAACAATTTTATTCCATTTGCAAGTAGCCATATTGTTCGGGTAATGCCGTTAATAAATGAACATTCTGCAATATGTTCTTCTGAATATCCGATTAATTTATTAAACCATAAAAAATGCTTTTTATAAATCGGGGTTCTTTTTATATATTCTTTGCAACTTACTTCTGCTAACGGAACGGGATTTTCACGTCCAATGCTAAAACCTTTTTCAGCATGATGAAATTTGTAATCCTTTCGCCATTCTTCTTCATTACCAGTACTAAGGTGATATTCTTGTGGGTATTGCATGTTTTGCCACATGTTTAGAAATTTTTCAGCTTGGACAAAAACGAGCTTTAATTCATCATTAGGTGATTGAAAGATAGGATGTTTCATATATACCAGACGATTATCTTTGGTTTGAAACTCAAAAATTAGGTGGTTTTGTAACGTATATATAGGTTGCTCAATAAAGATTGAGTGATTTGGAAATTTAGTTAGCTCCATAAATTTCTCCTTAAACTTAAAAGAGTTTTAAGTGGATTTTAGCCGTGCTTTTGTAAAAAATGAACCTAAATAACCGGATTGTAAGGATAATTTCATGCGTTACATCAAACAAAGTTTATTTCTTGTTTCTACCCTGCTAATTTCAGGTTGTGCAGAGCTATCGGCAATTAATGATAAAGTTGGTGAGTTTGCCGGGGAGTTAAATAAAACTCTGGGGATTAGTACTATTCAATCTACTGAAGATGAGGCAGTATCTAAGCGTGATATTGATACGCTCTACGTTCGATTAAAACGTGAATTTAATTTTCCTACAAAAGATGAATATTTAGGGCGTGCTTATGGGGATATACGCAGATGGAAGATTCAGCAAATGGAAGAGGATGGCATTATTCATGAAACCAATCCTGGCGTTTACTATCGCATGGCACAAGCATTTGGCAATAAAAATCAGTATTACCTCGATATTAGTCTTGAAAAAGATGGCAGAAACAGTAAAGTGTATTGGAAAGTTCGTGGTACACAAGATGTAGTCAATGAAGTGAAGAAAGATATTTTGAAAGCTATAAAATAATAAACTGGTGATTCTCCTTGTTGCTCCAACGTTTGTTGGAGCTTTTTTTTGAAAAATTATTTTTGTGTTTTTTCTCTTTTGGTTTAGATAGCGAGTTTTTATAATACTCATACTTTATAACAATAATTTTTTCCATTGAGATCGATCCCACCGGTCAATCCCTTGACCACTCATCTCATTTGACAACTCTCGCCCCTCGATGAAAGGGGCTTTTTTTATTATTGTTTATAATATCTTGTATTAATATTTAAATAACTCTCAAAAATACTTGTAACAGCCTAGATAATTTGGATGAGTATAGTCCCTGTCTGAAAGATGGGGAAAACTTATAAAAGGGGGAGTTAAATGAATAAATCAAAAGAATGGCTATTTGATACAGATATATGCTTAGGACGTATTATTATGAATACGCTTCATCAGGAAAATGTACAACAATTATCTGAATCCATACTAGCTACTATACCTTGCAACAATGAACCCCAAATAGATATATTGCTAAATTACTGGACGTATCGCCTTTATGATAAGGTTATTGTTCATGCTTTGGATTTTATGACATTATCCTATCAAGTGGTTTATACCTTAACATTGACTGAAGGTGATGACATTTGCTTTTATCCGCATTCTTTTAGTTCAAACCAAGGTTCTATAACGGTAATAGATACCGTTGATGTAAATGGGTTTATTCATCACCTCAGCCAAATTTTTCGAAATCGAAATGTTCGACTCATTTTTTCTTGCTTAGATATGAGTAAGTGAATAAGCAAAATAAACGGAGATCATTTATGTTGAATGAGTGAAATGTATATTGTTTTCCATCTTTATTTACTGTTTTTGAGTCTATATCTTCTTCATTAGGAATGAAAAATATTTTAAATTGTTTTTCCTGATAGGGATTTGTTTCTATATGATCGAATAAAGCTCGTTTATAACGATATGATTCCAATATATTCCGTGGTATGTGCAAGTAGATTGGCAATCTCTTATATCCAGCAGGTTTTTGATTTTTCCAAACCGTCTCAATGAATTGGAATGATAATCCTTTATCAGTTTGCTTTAAAATGGCATTTCCCATATAAACACAGTGTTTCTTATATTCAATCCCTTTCTTTATTCCATAAAAATATTGATACAAATATTTGACTTTAGAACCTTCTACTTTAAGAGGGAGCTTTTTAAACATGGTCTCGGATAACTTATTTTTACTATCTAGGTAAGATTCTACTAATCTTACTAGTTGGGTCGTTTTGGCATATCGACTATAAGGTGTTTCAGTGTTCTTTTCTTGTTTTCCTTGTCGAGAGGTTGATGCATTTTTTGTAGGTTGGGTATCTTTGCGTACTGTAACAGCTGATTCATCTGCTTGGATAAAATTAAATTCATCGATGTAATCATTTAGCCTCGCTCGTGCTTTTCTTAATTTGAATTCATCCGTGGTTTCTCCTGGTAATTGTTGTTCTAAGTCATAAGATAAATAGCAGTCACTGCAATGGAGATCCTTTTGTCCCGGGTAAGTTCGATAATGTGGTGAATTACGATGATTGTCTGAGGGATGAATCTGATAATTGATACCGGCTAACTTTATTCCTTTTGCTCGACAGCTTTCGGTTGGACATAAAAAATCAAAATGCTTCCACTCTGTCTGATTAAGGTATTCCGTTCTTGCTTCGGTGATAGGTACGACTCTTCCTAATTGAACACAATATGCAGTTTGTATTGGCATAAATTCATCCCTTTTCGTACATAATAAATAATTGTTAGAAATTTCTTCACTTGATGTAATAACAATCAATTTAAATTTTGATACTAATGATCAAAAAATAAACTGTCAAGAAAGTGAATTTAGTTTTTAGTGAGGGCACAATGAAACTCTTTCTCTGTGAAAAACCTTCTCAAGGAAATGATATTGCTAAAGTGTTAGGTGCGACAAAGCGTGGAGAAGGTTGTTTATCTACACCGAATGGACAGATTTTTGTGACGTGGGGTGTGGGGCATTTAGTTGAACAGTTTAATCCGGAAGAATACGATCCCGCATTCAAAAAATGGGCATTTGAAACTTTGCCAATCATTCCGTCTCAGTGGGGGCTTTCGCCTAAAAAAGAGACGAAGAAACAATATAACATTGTGATAAAACTTATTAAACAAGCACGATTAGTTGTGATTGCTACCGATATTGACCGAGAAGGCGAAACTATTGCGCGTGAATTACTTGATTTAGCTAAGTTTCGAGGACAAATAAAACGCCTTTGGTTATCAGCACTAGATGATGCCAGTATTCGTAAAGCATTAGGGGCATTAAAAAATAACGAAGAAACCTTACCGCTTTATTATGCAGGACTTGCCCGTAGTCGTGCGGACTGGCTGATTGGAATGAATTTCTCTCGTCTCTTTACTTTGCTTGCACAGCAAAAAGGGTACCAAGGTAAACCCTTAAGTGTAGGACGGGTGCAAAGCCCTACACTCGGTTTAGTGGTTAATCGTGATCGTGAAATTAAGCATTTCATACCGAAACAGCATTTTACATTACAAGCCAACGTTTCTGATGGGACACAAGCGTTTACCGCACAATATATGGTTCCGGAACAATATTGTGATGCTGACGGACTTTGCTTATCCGCTCAAGTGATACAGTCTGTTAATCAGCATATTCGTCAAATCGGACAGGCAAAAGTGGAGTCAGTTGAAACAAAACGGGAAAAGCAAAGTGCACCACTTTTGTTTGCATTAAGTGACCTACAATCGGAAGCCAATCGCCTTTATGGGTTAGGGGCACAAAAAGTGTTGGATATTGCTCAATCGCTTTATGAAACCTATAAAGCAACGACCTATCCGCGTACTGATTGTGGTTATTTGCCGGAATCTCAGCTCGCTGAAGCACCTAAAGTCGTTCAATGTCTAATGCAATCCGATTCTCGATTGCAGCCCATTGCCCCAAGATTAAATTTAAGTCAAAAATCACGCGCTTGGAATGATAAAAAAATCACGGCACACCACGGTATTATCCCAACGATGACCAAAGTGGATATAAGTAAAATGTCCGAGGAAGAATTTAAACTTTATGATCTTATTCGCCGTCGTTACTTAGCACAATTTTTACCTGTTTGTGAAACGGATAAAACCCAAGTTATTTTAAAGTGCGGTCAACATATCTTAAGTGCACGAGGTAATGTATTGATTACGCCGGGTTGGAAAATATTATTTGGCAAAACGCTTGATGAAGAAGATGAGAGTAAGCAATCTTTACCTACGTTAAAGCAGGGACAAATTTGTCAGATAGTAGAGACGGAAATGAAAACATTGCAAACTTCACCGCCAAACCACTTTACGGAAGGGACTTTATTGACCGCAATGAAGAATGCGGCACGATTTGTGACGGATGAGCGATTAAAGCAACGATTGCGGGAAACCGAAGGATTGGGAACAGAAGCAACACGAGCAGGCACTATCCAGGGGCTAATAGATAAAGGTTTTTTAAAGAAAAAAGGAAAATCCCTTTTAGCGACGGAAGAAGCGATCAGTTTAATTGATAATCTCCCTCAGATGCTAAAAGATCCGGGGTTAACCGCACTTTGGGAGCAAGCTTTAAATCAGATTGCCGAACGTAGCCTTTCACTTGAAATTTTTATGCAGCGACAAGAACAATTTGTTCGTCAATTAATGAAAGAATGCCTTGCGAGAGGAATTTCTTTGGGGAATATTGAGATAAAAAAATGCCCGAAATGTGGCTCTACAATGCTGAAAAGGGAAGGAAAAAATGGAACGTTTTGGGGATGTTCTCAGTATCCTAAATGTGATGGAGTAGAAAATATTACGAATCAACGTAGGGCAAGAAAAAGTGTAAAGACGAGGGAGAAAAGTAATCGTATCCTAGTTTGATGTTATTTCTTATATTTGTTAGAATCCTTGCATCAACCCGTGTGGTATTGTCGGTCATCAATACTGAAATGCACCTCAGCATTCTGAAAAGGTCTCTGTCTTAGACGGGAATGCATATTAAACCATTGCGATATGATATGGCAGTTTTACCTGTGTTGTTGTAAGGACAAAAGTGTATGTGAGGTATGCTTTTGTCCTTGCAGCAATGCGTATTTATCCAAACCGGAGCTCACCGGTGAAACATTGAGTGCCCTTTGCATTGTAATAATGCGCGTTGTGTCGGTAAAAGGCTGCTTTGTTACCGGATAATAGAAGAATGTTGTTGTGTTATGTTTTGACGAGGATAATGCAACTATACGCTTGTGTTATACAGCCGACTTTATCAAATCTTTTCATCCATATAGCCCCTAGTGTGTTTGACTAGGGGCTATTTTATTATCTAAACACAATATTTAATTAAACGTGTTTATTTTGTGATAAACGTTCTACATTAAAGCCCTATTCTAGTTTTAAGCCGCTATCGTCGATAGCACTTAAACGTTGCCATCCCTTGAAAGAGCAACACCTCATCGTTGATGAGTGGGGTATAAATGTCTCTCAGCGTTCTGAAAAGAGCTCCAATGATAAATCATATTGGGAACGTTTCATTTTACTCATCATTACTTCTTAACCCTTGGCGGGAAACATTTTTCCCGTGTTGGGTAGGAATGTTTCTCCGCTTTTTTATACTGGAGAAACATTATGTCTACTCAAACTGATTCTAAAACTTATTTTAACTTACACACTTCAGGCGTTGGCTATTTAAGCGATATTCGTACGGTCAATCCTAAAAAAGGTAAACCTTTTTTAGCTTGTCGTATCGCTGCTTTAGTTGGTGATTCCGATGACTTGGAGTATCGTTATTTTGACACCAATGTTGTTGGTAAAGAAGCTGAAAGTTTGATTAAACGTTGTGAGCAAGCCTGGGATGAAAACAGAAAAGTTCTGATTTCATTTAACATCGCAGATATATGGACGGATACCTTTACTTATAAAAAGGATACGCAATACCATAAAAAAGGTGATGTAGGCGTAACCCTAAAAGGACGTTTAATTCGAATCGATATGATTAAAATCGATGGTGAAGTTAAATATAAACGAGAAGCTAAATCAGCTGATAAAGGTGAAAACCAATAATCAGTATTCAACGATAAAGACCAACGGTTTGTTGGTCTTTTTTTCACCAAAATAATGGATGCTTTTCCATTACCCGCAGGGGAAAATTTTCCCTTCGTGGGTAATTTCTCCTTGTGATATGATTAACCAACCTTAGGAGAAATTGTATGGAGAATGCTGTGTCTACCATTCGTTTTGACAAATTGCGTTTTGTAAAAAAACTGCAAGAAGCCAACCAATCTGCTGAAATGGCAGAGGCTATCGCTGATGCGTTAGATGAGGCGCTAGAACAAAGCCAAAGCCCACTTGTAACTAAAGCGGATTTAAAAGAATTAAAAGCAGAGCTAAAAAATGATATGTCTCAGCTTGAAGTTCGCCTTACCTCTGCGATGTACAAAATGGCAGGGTTTATTCTTGCCGGAGTTGGCGTATTGATGGGTTTAATGAAATTCATTAACTAACTTAGATTTAACTTTATGGAATACTTATGGATCGTACGCTTATCGTTTTTGATATGGATACGCATTGTTTAGAACGATGCTATCATAATTCAAGTTGGCGCAATGCTTATGCCGATATTCAACGTGTTTTGAAACAATATGGGTTTACCAATATTCAAGGCACGGTTTATCTTAGTGAAATTGGTATAAAACAAGCACATGGAACTTTAGCATTACAAGATGTTGCAGCTCGATTTGAGTGGTTTGCCTCTTGTGCATCTAATATTCAGTTTTATGAATTGAAAGATGATTTTAATGCTCAATTTATTGTTGAAGGTGTTCAACGTGCTAGACAACGATTCAATCAAGCTATTGAGGATTTACGAACTGAATTATTAGACGCCGGTTTGCCTGAAGCTAAGGTCGAACAGATTATTAGTAAACGCAAATTTTCTTTGCAGTATGCACAAGAAAATAAAATATTACCGGAGTAATTCTTAATAATTTTTTAGCCCACAGGGGAAATATTCCCGGTGGGAATGTTTCTCCCTAATTTTATCGTTCTATTTTGGAGAAACAAGATGACAACGACTTATTTACCTTTACCCACTTTATCCCGTACGACTTATGAAGACGTGATAGAGAGTATTTATCTATTGAGTGTCTATTCAGCTGATTTGATGGATTTGCGAGATTATCTTCATCAACGTACTCAGTCTTCATCAGATTGGGCTGATATCTTATATCGGTTGAATACTGATATCTCAGTGGCATTAAAAAAATCCACTCAAGATATTGCTTACCTGGACACAGTTGATGCGTTCAATGTAGTTGAAAAATACGATGTGAACGATTCAGCCATACCTTGGTATTTTTGGGGTATGCCCTATATCTGCCGTAGTGTATTAAATCGAACACATCCGTTAGTTAAACTCTATGATAAATATCAGTATTTATTTGTTGATATCGTGGAATCCGGAGGTTGTACTTTGTATATACCTAGAAAGCTGTTTTAAGTTTAACTATAAGGAAATTTTTATGATGAAAAAAATATTACCCTATATTGATATGACTATGTTGATAGTGGCACTACTTAGTATTGCTTCATCATTATGTATTGTAATAACTATGTTATATACAAAAGATCATAGTCTAGTTTTTTACGCCAAAGTATCCATAGCATTCGGTCTCACAAGTGTAGCAATTTGGGTCTCTAGTCGTGTTATTGAATACTTGATTGAAGATATTAAGGGAAGAAATATTTCTTTATTTTAACTATCAAAAACAGGTTACGGATACGTAACCTGTTTTTCCTTTCACTTTAAACCCGGCGGTGAAATTTTCCCCGTGAGAATTTCCCCATTAACTATGAGGAAATTGAATATGGGATTAGATGCCTATGCTTATGCCATGTCTTATCTACCTGAAAAAGGCGTAGATTTTACGGTACCCGAACATATTGAAAAATACCCTGAGGATAGGGAATTAGAACGTGAGCGGGATTTGAATTTTGTCCGACAGGCAAGAGCTAAACTCAAGCAAGGTTTGACGATTTTCTATGATTCGTGGTGGTAACCTGATAAAACGTGAAAGCATACCTGATTATTTTGGGTATGCTTTTTTAATTGTTTAAATCTTTTTTCTGTTTTTTTCTTAAAAAGAATGCTTGTTTTTTGCATAGTAATGATGTTTCTTTTATTTTATAAAACTTGAGGTGCCTATGAAAAAAACGGTTTTAACACTCGCTATTGTTTCTACATTGATGCTTTTCGGGTGTGCGAAAAAAGCCTCTGTTGTAACGGAGGATAATGCGCTTTCTCCCGGTATTCCAATGCCGGAAAAGCCTGTGGTAACGACTACTCAGCCTACAAATATTCCGACGACGACTCATAATACAACAGTACGAGCAGAAGGACTGGAGCAAAATAAAATTCAAAAAGTTAATCCTTATCGTAAAGTTCGAGATGATATCTATACAGATACGACTTATGAAGAATATCCTGAAGTTATTCGTTACGGGCGCTATACGCTTGTGACGAGTGCACCGATTGGGGGACAAAAATATCTTTTGGAGCAGTTAGTTGATGTCAATGTACCGGTGAAGAAAAAACAATATACGGCAACTGTACGCCAAGGATTGCAAACGACCTTAAATAATACCGGATATAATTTATGTCATTTCCCCGCAGATGGAGATGTTCGTCAATTATTCGGACGACCTTTACCAAAAGTTCATTACAAATTTGGCTCAATGCGATTACGTGATGCATTACAAATGCTTGTTGGTGAGGCATTTGAACTGATTGTTGATGATACTCAACGTCAGGTTTGTTTTGAAAAACGTGCTTTCATTCCGGTATCTTCTCAACCTAGAGATCGTGTAGAAGCGGACGTAGGAATGAAGTAAATTATTTTTAATCACGATAGAATTTTTCATTACGATTTTTTCTCCATTTTGGCATAGTCGCCTCAATGATTTTGTTTATTGGTGCGACTATGAAATCTTTTAAATATCTCCTCCGTTTTTCCTTTTCCTTGATTTCACTTTCATTGAGTATCCCTGCTTTAGCAGATTCAGTCTCTCAAAATGAAAGCTTAACGAGGCAAGTTCTTTCCCAATCAAATGTATCAACTCAACAACAAACTCAAATCACGCCCTCCATTGAAAATAAGTGGAATGAATGGGGATTAACCGAGCAGGATTGGCGGAAATATGAAACGCTAATGAAAGAGGGGGCACGAGGTGTTTGGACTCCGAATATTGATCCACTCACAGCACTTGGTGTTGAGGCGAATACGGAGGAGGAACGAGTCCGTTATGCGCGGTTATTGGCTCGTAAAGAATTTGAACGCGCAGAAAAAGAAATCGCGTTTCAAATCACCTATACAAGAGTATTTAATGAATTATATCCTGACATTTTACCGTTCAAAGTGGGGGATAGTCAGATTCAATCAGGCAATATTCATCGAATCATTTACTTCACCCGTATTGATGACTGTAAAGCGTGCGTTAGTGATATGAGGAAATTACTAAATTATGCCGGCGATATGCAAGTAGATATCTACGTTGTAGATAGTAAAAAAGACGATAACAAGATCCGTGATTGGGCGTTGGCAAATCATATCAATGTTGAAAAGGTGAAAAAACGTCAAATTACGTTAAATCACGATCTCAATTTGAGTTGGGCTAAATACGCAAAAGGAAAAATGCCGGCTGCATTTGGCGTTGATAGGGAAGGGCAGTGGATAAATCTCGCTTATTAATAAAATTTGGTTATTTCCTTCTTTTTTTGCCTTTGGTTACTCAAGCCGGATTCGAAGGGTTTGGGCATGAAATTGATGGTTACATTAAAGAATCGGCAAGCCGTTATCAAGTTAGTGAAGCAATGTTACGTGGGTTGGTGAAAATTGAAAATGGTTGGAAGGGGAATATTTCTCCGACCGGTGCAACCGGGGTCGGACAATTTACGGTGAGAACCTGGAATTCTCTTGCTAATACGGTTGAAGGATATCGTATCGGGATGCGTCCTATAACGGCTAAAAATCGAAATACTCGCACAGATCCACGTCATAACCGATATATTAATACGCTTGCAACCGCACTTTATGCTCGCTGGCATCTAGAACAGTTTGCCGAAAGAGGGATTAAGCCAACGGATGAGAATCTCTATTTAGCTCATAATATCGGCTTAGACGGCTTACATCGAGCTATCTTAGGGTGTTCTACACCTGAAGATATTCGCAACATGCAACGCAATGGGATGAAGCGTGGAATGTCGGTAAAGCAATTCATCGCTTATCAAAAGGGGCGATATAACAGCCATAAATCGATTGCCAATTTTATGCCGGTTACCCAAAAGGAAACTGAAATGGTATGGGTTAAGCCACGATATGAGCAAAAATCAAAAATAGGATCAATGTCATCATCACATCAAAGTGCGGTCAATAATCCATCTATTATTTGGATTGAACCATCAGATGCTCAAATGACTTGGGTTAATCCAACAAAGATGTAGTAGGAATTAAGATGTTTAAAATACCGTTATTTTCTCATTTGAGGGGACATATTTTTCCATTTATACGTCAAGTTGTCCTCATGACAATAAATGCTGTTGTCTCGTCATTCGCCCTCTATGGTTTCTTTTGGTTATATCGTTTTTCACCGGAGAGTTTTGAAACAACCTTATCTGAGCTTACGGCAATAAAACCTAATACGGCTGAGTATCGCCAGTATTTTACTGATTTGTATCGCTTTTGTTTTTCCTTTGCCGTGTTTCTTGTTCTCGCTGAAAAAATAGTGCGATTCTTTTGTTCCATTTTCCGTCAAAAAGAATATGAACAAGGTAGAGCCTATGGAGGAGGCATAGTCATCCATAGAAAAATGACACCCAAAGATATTCAATATGTTGGCGCACACGAAGCTGGTCATCTTTTGGTTTATGCCGCATTAGGTCAATTGCCGCCATCTATGAAGGTGGAAGTGAAAGAACAAACGGATGAAACAACAAGTTTAGGATATGTGTCAGCTTTTGTTTCTAAACGTGTAACACAAAGTCGATTATTTATTGAATGGGAAATGCTCACTTTACTTGCCGGTCGTGAGGGCGAAAGTATTTTATTGCAAGATAATTCGTTAGGCTCTATTTCTGATAATTGTGAATGGTTTAATTTTGCGGGTGTTTATTTAAAAAACTATTTTGAGGATATTTTTTATATTGAGCCATTATCTCAGTTTGAGTTCAATGCAAATGAAGAAAAATTAAATGCCTTAAAAGCAAAACAAACGCAGCTATTACAAACCTTTTTTAGTTTGAATTTACCTATCTATAAACAACTTACTTCAATGCTTATCGAAAAAAAGATTTTATATGGTGACGAGATTATTCAATTTTTTCAGCAAGTAAATATCACCTTTCCGGAAGACTTTCCTTTTCCATTTGGTCGTTTTGAAAAATTTAGTGATAAATGGCGTCTCGTGGAGGAGTATGACGAAATCAAGCATATTGTAGATAAACGATTAGGGCAAAATTCATGAAGAAATTAAAGTATTTTTTAGGGTGTGGATTGCTATTTTCTGTGCATGCCTCCGCAGAATTAGAAGTCATTGCGGATTTAGGCGGAGAAAGTGCGGTCAGATTTTATGAAGGTATTCAGCCGGTACACTCACAAAATGCACCTGTTCACCCTGATGCCATTTCCGGAGAGATTTCAGAAAGCATGTTGTTGCCCGTCATCTCTCATAAATGGCAAGTCGGAGAAGTCGAAACTAAACAAGTGCATTTGCCCGGAGCTATGCCTATTTTCCTCATTGGTGCGGATGATGTATCAAAACAATGGTTAAAAACACGTTATCAAGATCTGATTAAACTCTCTGCAACCGGACTCATCATTAATGTCAATACACCGGAGGAACTCGCACAATTACGTAGTCTCGCTCCGGAATTATCTTTAATGCTGGTTTCGGCGGATTCTCTTGCAGATCGTATTGGTATTCATCATTATCCATTATTGATAACTGAATCGCAGATTAGCCAGTAAACATAAGGTGAAATATGAGTAATAAATATCTTGTTGAAGCGTTACTACGTCCGCCGGTTGAGTTTTATACAACTGCTGTTTGTACTATGTCTGCCGGACTATGTGCTTATGCACCTTGGGCGGTGGCATTACAACCGCATGTCGGTTATGGACTGGCGGCCGGATTTGGCTTAATAGGTGCTAAACGTGCACATGAAGGATGGCAGATTTTACGTTACCATCGAAATTTAAAACGTTTACCGCATTATGCATTGACCAGTAAACAAATACCGGTGTTAAAACGCGATCTTTTTTTAGGGAAAGGTTTTCGTTGGCAACAAAAACATACTCAACGATTACATGATTGTTTCCAACAGTCTGCGGAAAAATATATGCTTCCCTCAAAAACATTCACTTGTGTTCGGGAATTTGAGAAGAAACATCGTGATAGTTTTATTGCGAAATTGACTTCAAAAGATAGTCCTTTTAATCCGTTTAGACCGTTACCGCCTGTTGAGGGAATTCCTGCCATTCATGGTATCGAGCTAAATGAAATGGATGTGACCGTTCCTCTGAGCAGTCGTGTTGGTCATATGTTGGTATTAGGTACGACTCGGGTTGGGAAGACACGACTTGCTGAAACCTTTGTGACACAAGATATTAACCGGGGGAGCACGTTTGAAGAGCGCGAGGTGGTGATATTTATCGATCCGAAAGGGGATGCGGACATTCTTAAACGAATGTATGCCGAAGCCAAGCGTGCAGGACGTGAGAAAGAATTTTACGTCTTTCATTTGGGGTGGCCCGATATTTCAGCGCGTTATAACGCAGTAGGTCGTTTTAATAAAATTACCGAAGTGGCTTCTCGAATTTCCGGTCAACTAAGTGGAGCCGGTAATTCGGCGGCTTTTAAGGAATTCGCCTGGAGATTCGTCAATATTATTGCACGTGCATTAGTTGAACTCGGTAGACGTCCAAATTATGAACAAATTGGCCGTTATGTTAGAAGTATTGATTCGCTATTCTTGGACTATGCAAAATTTTATTTTGAGCGGAAAGATAAAAAAATTTGGTTAATGATATTAGAGGCGGCTGCAAAAATTGATCCTAACAAAGCGGCACTTTCAATGAGAGGGCGTAGTCCGGAAGTGATTGCCGTTGATCAATATATTCGTGATGAACAAATTTTTGACCCGGTATTAGATGGTTTGTGTAGTGCAGTACGTTATGACAAAACCTACTTTGATAAAATCGTTGCCAGCCTTTTACCGCTATTAGAAAAACTGACATCCGGTAAAGTGGCCGAATTGCTTTCTCCCGATTATTCGGATATCACGGATACCCGTCCTATCTTTGATTGGGAAGAGGTAATTCGTAAACGTGGCATTGTGTATATCGGTTTGGATGCATTATCAGATTTAACGGTAGCTTCAGCAGTGGGGAATTCCATGTTTGCCGATTTGGTTTCTATGGCGGGGCATATTTATAAGTTTGGTGTCAATGAGGGACTGCCTCAACAAGCCAATGCAAAACCAAGTAAAATTGCCATAAATGTGCATTGCGATGAATTTAATGAATTGATTGGTGATGAATTTATTCCATTGATTAACAAAGGCGGTGGTGCGGGGATTCAAGTGACGGCTTATACTCAAACGATTTCTGATATTCAAGCACGTACACAAGATAAAGCGAAAGCAGGTCAAATTATCGGTAACTTCAATACGCTTGTGATGCTACGTGTTAAAGAACAGGCCACAGCGGAAGTATTAACTAAAAACTTACATGAAGTAAACGTGTTGGAAGTGATGGCACTTTCCGGTTCGAGTGATAATACGAATCCGAACTCATATGAGGATTTTGGCTCCAGCACAAGCGATCGTGTGACGGTAAAATCAAAGCCGATGCTTTCTGCAGCCGACATTACGAATCTCCCGAAAGGACAAGCCTTCGCGTTAATTGAGGGTTCGCAATTATGGAAAATTCGGATGCCACTGCCGGTTGAAGATAAAGATGATATGATGCCATCATCTTTACAGCAACTTGCGGATTATATGCGAAGTCACTATCGAACCACCGATTCTTGGTGGGAAGGTGTGCATGATTATCAACCTAATAAAGAGGCGGTGGAAGCGTTTGAAGCGCTTTCTAAGTCAGTTCTACATTAGAAAAAAATGACAACGGAAAATACAAAAATGGAAATGCGAATTACCGAGATACCGGATTGTTACGTGAATTTAGACATTGATATGGGGGCACCTTTAGGTGCTTCTTCAGTGGGAATATTTGATAATGAAAGGCTCGTCTTTTTTGCGGAAACCATTTTTCCCGCATGGAAAAAACATCAATGGTCATTACATCAACTCGATCATTATTTAGAGCAATATGGTATTGAAATATGGAGCCATGATGAAAAAATTCCTGAAGATACTGCATTACCGGAGGAATATTTTAGTTTCTGGTTACGTTTTACACGGCAATATCCCGGTGACATATTAGTGCAATGTCAGCGACTTTCACAACAAAAGGTGAATTAATGGCGGAAAAAGAACAAGAAGCATCTTCTTCAAAGAAAAAGGAATTTCTACCTTGTAAAGTGATAGGAACGTTAATTTTCTCACTCATACTCAGTATTATCATTGAGTGGGTGGGAATTGCCTTCCAATACTGGGAACCACCGGGTTATTTACATAGTAAGCTGGTTATGCAAAATGAATTCAAATGGTTTTCAACGGATTTCCAACAAAGTTTACTCTACAGCACGCCGGTTAAATTTATGGAGTATATTATCGGGCAAGTACATCATTGGTTATTTGTGCAAACCGGTATTCAAGGATGGCTAAATAATCCGTCCGGTTCAGAATGGGGGGCTTGGATTTACCACTATCTGCAAGATTATGTTGAGTCAGGGCTTTATGTCATTATCACTTTCATTATTCGTTTGATGATTATTGTGCTCACCAGCCCACTATTTTTACTTGTTGCTTTAGTAGGGGTTGTCGATGGATTGGTTCAGCGGGATTTACGGCGTTTTGGCGTGGGGCGTGAATCCGCATTTAAATACCATCATGCGAAAAGAGCCGTATTTCCTGTTATGTTGTTAGCTTGGGTGCTTTATCTTTCCATTCCTTTTTCTATTCATCCAAACTTCATTTTAATTCCATCAGCAGTGTTATTTGGGTTGATGATTTCTTTTACCGCAGCGAATTTCAAGAAACATTTATGATAGGGAGCGTTTGTCTTTACTTAAAGGCTTTACAAGCATAAAATGGGAGTAAGTAATTTGTTTATATTGAGAAAAGATGAGAATTGATTTACATATCCAAAATTTTAGCAAGATGAAATCTGCTGAGTTCCGCCTTCACCCTTTTACTGTCATCGTTGGGGCTAACGAGCGGTAAGAGCTTTATTACGAAATCGTTATATCGCATCTATATTGAATAGAGTGAGTTACTCATCTCAAAAAGATATTTGCAATACATTCTGTCAAAGTAGAACTGTTGAAATTACGAACACCCTGTATTGCTGATTTAAAGGAGGGAAAATGGATAATACTTTAATTGACGATATTAGATTAAAAATCAATAAATCTCTCAATCCTTATAATAAATCAAAGTATGCTCAATTCATGACTCCAAGTGTGATAGCTGATTTTATGGCAAATTTATTTGATAATAATACGTCAGCAGTTAAGTTACTTGATTGTGGCGCAGGTATTGGTTCTCTTTCCATTTCTGCTGTAAAAAAGCTAAAAAATATTTCACTGGCTGACTTGTGGGAAATAGATCCCATCATGCAAGAGCAATTAGAAGTAAACATGAAATCAATGAATATTCAATTTTCTATACATACGAAAGATTTTATTTTTGATGCAGTTGAAAATATTTTATCTGATAGTGGTGAAAGATACACTCATGCCATTATTAATCCACCATATAAAAAGATAAGCAGTAGTTCAAAGCATAGAAAAGAATTAAGAAAAATTGGAATTGAAACGGTTAACTTATATTCCGCATTTCTTGCATTAACTATTATGTTAATGCAAGAAAATGGGCAAGTTGTTGCTATTATTCCAAGATCTTTTTGTAATGGTCCATATTATAAACCTTTCAGAGAGCTTCTACTGAAAGAATGTTCTATTGAGCACATTCATATCTTTAAAAGTAGAAACAGTGCTTTTAAAGATGATGATGTTTTACAGGAAAATATTATTCTAAAAATTAGAAAAGGCAAACAACAGAATTGTGTTGTTATTTCTCAATCCAATGACAGTGGGTTTTATGATCTCAGACAAAATCTAGTTCAATTTCATAATGTGGTAAAGCCAAATGATATGGAGCTATTTATTCGCATTCCTACTGATGAAATACAAATTGACAATAATATGTTTCAAGCCTCTCTTTCGGAACTGGGATTAAATGTTAGTACAGGTCCTGTTGTTGATTTTAGAATGAAACAATATCTTCAACAACAACTGACTGACGATGCAGTTCCTTTGCTTTATCCACACCATTTTGCTAATGGACGGCTACAATATCCAAAAGAACATAAAAAACCTAATGCTATTATTGTTTCTCCTGAATCTCAAAAATGGCTATTGCCTAATAATGGATATTATGTAATTGTTAAAAGATTTTCAGCAAAAGAGGAAAAAAGACGAGTTGTTGCATATGTCGTTAACCCTGATGAGATAGGAAAACAATGGATAGGATTTGAAAACCATTGGAATGTATTTCACATTAAGAAACGTGGTTTTGATAAAGAAACAGCAATGGGACTTGCTTGTTTTCTTAATAGTACTGCACTTAATGACCATTTTAGGGTTTTTTCAGGACATACCCAAGTTAATGCAACTGACTTGAAAAATATGCATTATCCTTCAATGAAAATACTGCATGAACTTGGGAAGTCTTATCGGACAAAAATGAATCAAGAACAAATTGATACACTATTAGCAGGAGTAATGAATTGAGCAATCAAGATGAGAAGTTGCAACAAGCGTTAAGTATTTTAATTGAGTTAGGAATGCCAAGACCACAGCAAAATGAGAGAACCGCACTCTGTTTACTGTGCCTGTTGGATATGACCCCCAATAAATCTTGGAATCAAGCAGATAATCCACTTGTTGGCATTACTCCAATCATGGAGTGGTCAAGACAGAATTATGGGAAGAATTATGCTCCCAATACAAGAGAGACTTTTCGTAGGCAATCTATGCATCAGTTTGTTGAAGCTGGGATATGTTTATACAATCCTGATGACCCTAATAGAGCAGTAAACAGTCCCAAAGCTGTATATCAGATAGAGCCAACTTTGCTTCAAGTTCTGAGGACCTATGGAACTGCTCAATATGAGCGGATGCTTCATACCTATCAACAACAGAGACAGACGCTCGCTCAGATATATGCAAGGGAGCGAGAAATGGCAATGATTCCATTGCAGATTCCCAATGGTCAAACAATTCAGCTTTCAGCAGGTTTACATTCTCAGTTAATTAAAGATATTGTTGTATCTTTTGGTAGTAGATATGTGCCTAATGGAACACTGGTTTATGTTGGTGATACTGGCGATAAACATGGTTTCTTTAATGTTGAGTTATTGGAATCCCTTGGGGTTCAATTAGATAATCACGGAAAATTGCCTGATGTTGTTATTTATAACCAAGAAAAGAATTGGTTATTTTTAATTGAATCAGTTACAACCCATGGTCCTGTTGACCATAAAAGATATAGTGAATTAACCACTTTATTTAGAGATTGTACGGCTGGGCTTGTTTTTGTTTCGGCTTTTCCTGATTCAAAAACTTATTCCAAATATTCAAGCGTTATTGCCTGGGAAACAGAGGTGTGGATTGCAGAGGCACCAACTCACATGATTCATTTTAATGGAACTAGATTTTTAGGACCCTACATGGAGTAGCAGAAAATTTAGGGAGCAAGTGATAAACACTACCTTGCTCTTAATTTAAGATTAATCAAATCTTAAAACTCAGTCTATAAAAGCGAGAGCTACTATTGCTTTGATTAATCTGTCCTTTTTAACACTTATTTAAAACTGAGTTTAAGTGTTTCAGATGATGTTAAAAGTATAAATTATCTTGAAGAACTTGAATCATCAATGATTGATGTTTTTCTTAGCGATAAAACCTATCGTTATGTTCCTTTAACTAGTTTTTAATATTCTTATTTATTTACCCAGCTGATATCACCATAGATCAGCTTTTCTTATTAAAAAATCCTCCAATTCCTCAATAGGATTTCTCATTACAATTCTTTCCCAAATTTTGCATTATTTCTTTGCAATAAAATTAACCTTTGGAGCAAGAAATTTATGCGTAATCCCGTCTTTATTTTTCTTTTTTCACTTGCCTGTTCAACGGTAGCTTATGCCGATGAAACGAGTGAATTAGAACAAGCAATGAGACAACTTGAGTCGGCTAAACAAGCCTTAGTTCGAGCTCAAAAAAGTGCGAATGCTGGGCTTAAAAGTCGACTCTATTTTGATTACCAAAAGGCTCATCAAGATATTAATACCGTCAAGGTTGGGATTAACCTCTACATTAACGGTGATCGAGCTCAACCGCGTGATCCACGTAAATTAAAAACACTTTCCGGTTACTACGATAAAGTACGGAAAAATTAAATATGTCGGACAAAAGTTCTTCCGTTCATTCAGCGTTTAAAGCCGGTTCCGGTGTTGAAGCAACCGATCTTCATGGGGTGATTATTGGGTTAATCTTTGCCGTCATATTTTTAGCCATAGCCTATATTTGGGTGAATGCTTTCAAGGATTTACGTGAAGGAAATATGAAAATCCCGACCTTCGGCGGTTTAATAGTTCGAAGTCTCTTGTTTTTATTCATCATTGGTTATTTTTTATTGCATTAGATCTATGAATTACACTTAGTTAAGGAATCATCTATGAACAAAATAAAACATTTTGTCAAAAAATATGCTAACCCAACAAATGCTGTGGTGATTTTATCTTCTTTCTTCGCAAATTCCGCCTTAGCTGACCTTCCTAAAATGGAACCGCCTAGTCGAGGGGAAGGGGATGGTATTTTAGCTACGATTAAGAACTATGGTTACGATATTGCGATACTTGGTGGTTTAATTATTTGTGCTTGGCTGTTTTTCAGTGTGGCTGGTGCTGCAATTGAAACATTCCGTGAAGTTCGAGCCGGTAAGAAAACCTGGGGTGACTTCGGGATGATTTGTGCGGTGGGTGTTGCTCTCATTATTATTGTGATTTGGCTTATTACTAAGGCTACCGATATTTTATAGGAATAGCATCATGCAAGAGCATTCAAACTCAACCATCCAATTTATTCCCGAACGGATAAATCGCCAACCTACTGTCTTTAGAGGAATGACGATGTCCGAACTTTTTATTGTTGTAGCAATAGGTGCGGTGATAGGTGGCGTGATAGGGGGATTTTTTGTGCTCTTGTTTAATTTAGGGCTTTACATCATTCTTCTCGGTATGGGAATCGTAGGGTATCTCAGCATTCGTATCGGAGGCATGTATATCTCTCGTTTAAAAAGGGGGCGTCCTGATACTTGGTTTGAACGTTTTATTGAATTTAAACGTTCCCCTTCTAAATTTGTAACAGAAGCATCTTATTGGTCAATTCATCGTTCCCGTAAAAAAGGGCATTTCTAATGAAGGTATTAAGTAAATTTAAAAATGCGCTAAGTAATGAGCGCGCCCACATTAATTCACTTCGCATAGTGATTGCAGGACTTCTTATTGTTTGCCTAGGATTAGGCTATGGTTGGCACAAATCACCGGATAATTTAACGATTCACATGCCGCCGGATTTACGTGCCGGTTCAACAAAGGCTTGGTGGGAAATTCCGCCTGCATCCGTCTATTCTTTTTCCTTTTATATTTTTCAACAACTTAATCGTTGGCCAACCGATGGGCGTGTAGATTACAAGAAAAATATTGAAGCATTAACACCCTATTTAACACCCCAATGTAAGAATTTCTTTTTAGAAGATTATGAAAGACGTAACACCTTAGGGGAATTACGGGATCGTGTGCGTGGCGTTTATGAAATTCCCGGTCGGGGGTTTTCTCAATCTCGCGTGAAAGTCAATAGTAAAGATGATTGGGATGTTACCCTTGATTTAAGTACGGACGAATACTTCTTAGATAATCCGGTGAAACGGGTTTTAGTTCGCTATCCCTTGCATGTTGTACGCTATGACTTAAATCCGGAGATGAATCCATGGGGGCTTGCTATTGATTGCTACCGTAGCTCACCAAAACTTATTGAATATCGTGAACAAGAGAAAGAACAACAGTAGGTTTTATATGAAAAAATCAGTCTTTTTACTCAAAATCTTCGCTATTTCGACCGCACTTTTTTCTGCTTATCCCATTCAGACCCAAGCAGAGATTTTAATGAAATGGGAAAGAACACCCTTGGCAATCGATCTTGTCACCAATAAGGAACGGCTCATCTTTGTCGATAAAAATGTTCAGGTGGGATTTCCTCAAAGTTTACAAGGTAAGCTACGTGTACAAAGTATGGGCGGTGCAGTTTATTTGACCGCATTAGCACCTTTTGATTCACATCGAATTCAATTACGGGAGATGGGCGGCGGACAGAATGTCTTACTTGATATTAAAGCAATTGAGGGACAACGTAAACCGGATAATATCCGTATTATTTTTGATGAAGAAGTGCAGTCTAGTCAAGGCGCAAATCAACCTGATATATCCGATGCCGTAGGTGATGATAGTAATCAAGTACGTAGTGCATTGCCTGTTCCCGCAGCCCTTGTCCGTTATGCCGCACAGTCTCTTTATGCACCATTGCGGACAGTCGAACCCCTGCCCGGTGTACGACGGGTTGCAATGAAATTGCCTAAATCGTTACCCACATTACTCCCTAATTTAAAAGTACGTGCCACGCCACTGGAAAGCTGGGGGTTGGATGGCATGGTCGTTACCGCCGTTAAAATACAACACTTGGAACCGTTTCGCGTAGATTTAGATCCCCGCTATCTTCAAGGGCGTTTTTATGCGGCGAGTTTTCAACACGGCTGGATTGGTGAATATGGTTCGCTCAATGATACAACCACGGTGTATCTGGTGACGGAAGGGGATGTGAGTAAGGCCATTGTACCGCTTAATACCGGGTCAAAATCATCTACTAAGAAAATTGTAAAGAAAACCGTTAAGGTTCAACCATAGAGGTGAAATATGGCTGAGAATAAATCAAATAAATTACTTAAATTTGGTGTGCCTATCGCTATTTTTGGCTTTATTGCTATCGCTGTTTTTGTCGCGAAAAAGGCAAAACAAGAAGATATTTCTGCCACACCGGATGGATCCATTGTTTTTGATTTGACCGATGAGGAGCGACGGGATCTCAATCTCAAAGATGGCGATACACCACATGATACGCTTAAAACATTACTCAGTGAGGTGAAAAAAGCCAAAACAGAAATGGAGAAAACTCGTCGTGAAAATGCGATGTTAAAAAGAAATCAAGGCGATCCGCTTGAGATAAACACGCGTATTAATGAAGCGGTACAGGAACGTCAACGTGAGCTTGAAGCTTCATTTCAATCTCGACTTAATAGTATGCAACAGAAACTTGAATCAATGATGGCATCAAAATTAGATTCAAACGCCAGTGAGAACATTCATAAGAGTAATAATAGTGAGCTACCGATTGGTTTAGGGCGTGAGGGGAAAAATATATCACCTGTAATGAATGACACGAATTCGGTTGGTTTAGATGGGGTGCATTGGGTTAATCCGGATGATCTGCAATATAAAGATCAATCCGGCAAAGTGGTTGAAGCAAATACAACCGGTGCGGTGCCTTTTTTTCCTAATTTATTTAAAAAACTAGATGAAAGTATTGTTGGAAAAGCGGCAGATGAAGTCACTCGAGGAAAACAAATTGCTCAAGATAAAGCAAAAGCAACACCTTATTACACCATTCCGGCAAATGCGACACTTGTGGGTGCGGTTGCGTTGACTGCACTTATTGGACGTATTCCTTTAGGTGGTTCACTGACTGATCCTTTCCCGTTTAAAGCAATGATTGGGCGCGAAAATTTATTAGCCAACGGTATTGAGTTACCGGATGTTCAAGAAGCAGTTATTTCGGGGACGGTCAGTGGTGATTGGACGCTTTCTTGTGTGCGGGGAAAAGTCACATCAATGACTTTTATCTTCCAAGACGGGCGTATTGTCTCCCTTCCAAATAATCAAAAAAACGGTACGGTAAAACAAGATTCGGATAATGAGGGGATTGGTTGGTTATCTGATCCTCAAGGGGTGACTTGTATACCGGGAGAACGTAAAACCAATGCACCTGAATACCTGAGTACACAATTTTTATTATCCGGTGCGAGTGCTGCGGCACAAAGTCTTGCACAAGGTCAAACAACGACTGTGGTAGAGGGCGGTTCGGTAGTCGGTGCAGTGACAGGGCAACAGGGTAAATATATTTTAGGACAGGGGCTTGCCGGGGGATTAAATGAAACCGCAACCTGGATAAGGGAGCGTTTTGGCCAAATGTTTGATGCGATTTATGTGCCGCCGGGTAAAACGATTGGGATCCATATCACAAAAGAATTAGCGATTGACTATGACGAGGCAGCACGGAAGGTGAAATATCACAATGCCTCAAATCGTAAGCATTTAGATTAAGGAGACAATATGAAAATGCGTTATTTAGCCCCATTTCTGACCGCACTTTTACTCACAGGGTGCTCGACATCTCAAGAAAAATTATTACCGGCGGGAGATCGCTCTATGGCTGAAATTTGGAAAAATGGCGGTGGTCATACCCAAGGTGGAATCAATGAAGCGCGTGATGCACTTGATTCATCTCGTCCCCTTGAAAGTAAGGCGAGTGTCGGTGATGAAAATAGTTGCTATACCCGTACGGCGGAGAATGAGGTTTCTAATTTATTTCCTCGCCTTCCTAATCCGGATATGACACTCTACGTTTTCCCACATTTAACAAATTCTGCCGAGCAATTACCTGTACCCGGCTATACCACGGTTTTCCCTTTTTTTGGTCGTATCCAATATGCGCAACCCGGTGAAAGAACGCGTGATTATTAGGGGGAATCAGGATGTTCAATGTATTTAAATTCGCGAAAGCCGGAAATAAGAGAAAGGCTAAAATACCTCAAGAAACCGTTGATCAGACGGAAAATTCGCTTGAAATCACGCCGTCTCAACTTGATGAAACAGAAAATACACCCCGGTTTATTAAACGCCGGGGGGATTACACTGTCGCAGAACATTTAAAACAATATCAACCGAACCCGTCCTTCGTTGATAATCTCCCTTATGTTGAATATTTAGATGATCGAAAAATTCTTTTACTCGAAGACGGCCACTCTGTGGGCGCTGTTTTTGAATTGACGGCGCTTGGGACAGAAGGACGTGCGAAAGATTACCTGGATGAGGTTCGCACAAAGGTTTGTCATGCGATCCAAGATAGTTTTGATGAACTCGATCGCCACCCTTGGGTGGTGCAATTCTATTGTCAAGATGATGAAGTATCCATGGAATACCTTGATGTTTTGCGCCGTTATATTCGCCCAAATGCGCAAGGCAGCCAATTTTCAGAACATTGGCTCAACATTATGGCAAAACATCTCAAAGATGTATCCAAAGAAGAAGGGTTATTTGAAGATAAGGAAGTAACCGGCACGATGTGGCGGGGGAAGCAACGTCGTACACGTATGGTGATTTATCGTTATGTAGAAAATAACTATGATTTGGAGTTGGCTGTTGAGGATTTGGAAGCGACTTGTGAAAATGCCACAAATGCGTTATTAAGTGCCGGAATTTCGGCAAAACCATTAGATGGGCAGGAGGTGCATCAATGGTTATTACGCTGGTTTAATCCAAGACCGGATTTATTTGATAACAAGGAAGAATTTTACCGCACTTGTGCTTACACCCAAAAGCATACGGATGATCCTAAAGATTTGTATTTGGCGAATGACTTTTCTGAAACCTTGCTCGTAAAATCCCCACGTACGGAAGAGCATTATTGGTTTTTTGATGACATTCCACATGAGGTTGTCGTTGTCGATTCATTACGTCGTGCACCGGAAGTGGGCCATTTAACCGGTGAAATTAAACGTGGGGATAATATTAATGCCCTGTTTGATTTATTGCCTGAGAATACGGTTATGGCGATGACTGTCGTCGTTTATCCACAAGATTTACTCGAAAACCATTTGCAAACTATTAGCGATAATGCGTTAGGCGATAATACCGAATCGAAATATACCAAATTAGACTGCAACGAAGTGAAACGCTACATCAAAGATAAACATAAGTTATATCTTTCATCCCTGGCATTTTATTTGCGGGCCGATGATAAAACCGAGTTAAAACGTCGAAGTCGTAAATTGCGCTCGCTGTTACAAAGTTCAGGGTTAGTGCCGGTACGTGAAGGCAATGAAATTGCGCCGTTGAGTACGTATTTACGCTGGCTTCCAATGTGTTTTAACCCGGAAGATGATTCAAAAAGACTCTATACTAAATTTAATTTCGTACAACATCTCGCGAATCTAATGCCTGTGCTGGGGCGTTCTGTGGGAACACGTCATCCCGGCATTACCTATTTTAATCGAGGTGGTGCGCCACTTGATTTTGATCCGTTAAATAAAGATGACCGGGCAAAAAGTGGGCATTGCTTAATTCTTGGCCCTACCGGTGCAGGTAAATCGGTAACGCTCAATGGCAAATTTGCACAATTAATGGCGGTTTATCGACCTCGATTGTTTATCATTGAAGCAGGGAATTCGTTTGGTCTACTGTGTGAGTACTTTCAACGCTATGGTATTACGGTGAATAAGATCTCGCTAAAACCGGGTGGCGGTGTTTCTTTACCGCTTTTTGCTGATTGTGACAAGTTGGTCTCCGATCCTGAAATTCAGCAAAAGCAAAGGGAGCTATCTGAACAAGTGCTTTCTCCTGAAGGGGATTTACCGGTGGTTAAAAGTACTGAACCGGAAGCCGATGATGAGAGTGATGAAGGTGATGCACAACGCGATATTTTAGGTGAAATGGAAATGATCGCACGTATTATGATCACCGGCGGTAAAATCAAAGAAGAAGAGAATATGACTCGTGCTGATGAGGCAATGATTCGTAAAGCTATCATTTTAGCTGCGGAAACGACGGTAGCAGCGAGGCGTACGACATTAACTCAGGATATTCGGGATGCGTTTTATACATTAAGCCAAGATGAAAGTTTACCGGAAAGACGGCGTGAGCGTGCCTACGATATGGGAGAGTCGATAGGTTTATTCTGTCAGGCTGGTAGCTTTGATGCCGAGTTATTCAATCGTGAGGGCGAAATCTGGCCGGAAGCGGATGTCACTTTAGTCGATTTAGCAACATTGGCTCGTGAAGGTTATGAAGCACAACTCTCCATTGCCTACATATCCTTAATTAACCATATAAATAACCTCGGTGAAAAATATCAGTTTTCCGGTCGCCCTATCGTGAATGCAACGGATGAAGCCCATATTATTACCGTCAACCCAATGCTCGCCCGTTATAAAGCCAAAGCCGGGAAAATGTGGCGTAAACTCGGTATTTGGTTATGGCTTGCGACACAAAATATGAAAGACCTTCCGAAGGAGGCGGCAAAATTACTTTCTATGATCGAATGGTGGGAATTGCTTTGTCTTGAGAAAGACGAGGTGGAACAAGTGAGCCGTTTTAAAGATTTGACACCGGAACAAAAATTCTTGCTACTTTCAACGAGAAAAGAGAACCGAAAATATACGGAAGGGGTTGTGCTGGCAACCAAAATGGAGGCACTCTTCAGAGTCGTACCGCCTAGCTTGTATTTAGCATTAGCGATGACAGATCCTGAAGAAAAAAAAGAGCGGGCCGACATTATGAAAAAATATGGTATTTCAGAATTGGATGCTGCTTTGAAAGTGGCTGAAAACATTGATAAAGCACGAGGTATTTATGCTAACTAAATCAAAAACCATTTTCCAATTATCGGCGTATCAAACAGATATTCATGCACTGAAAGAAACACTGGCAGAGCCTCATTTAAGTCACATTAAGGCATTAGTGACACATTGTCGGGAAAAAGTGGGACAGCTACAAGATATTTCGATTCATCCTTATCGGGTAAGCCAAACCAATTATGTCAAAGTCACGCTCGCCGGAGAGACGGGAAAATTAGTTTTTACCTTTGTGATCGCAGGTTACACCGAATATCCGGCGATTCAAGATAATGCTTTTCGCCTTCATTTATATGTTGTGGATTCGGCAGATTGTTACTGGTTCATTGAGTTATTGAAATCTGAACTATCCACAAAATCTGTGGATAACACTGTGAAAAATGACCAAGAGAGCATAGCAGAGAAGAATGATAATGAGTGATGGAAAAACAAACAGATCATTTGTGTGGATAAAAAGTGCGGTCAAATGGGGATTGATTTTATTTCTGACGATATCGTTATTCATCGGATTTGCTGCACTTTTAATGGCACATAGCGACGGTGTGATCACATTCCTTTCGAGTGTACGTCATCATCGTTTTATGTGGTTGGGTATTCGTGGTGTGATTTATGCCGTGTGCGCGGTTTATCTTTATCGAATTTACCGTTTAGCCAAAAATGAGGAAGATAAGCGTGCCTATCTACGTCTTATTCGAGCCGTCGTGATTTTATTTGGTACGGTTGAGCTGTTTCAGTTATTTCGAGGGTAAAGTAGGATGTTCATTTATTTAACGGTTGATAGTTATTATGAATATTTTTTAACGTTACTGGGTTGGATTATCAGTAACGGTATTTGGGACTTAATGGTTGATACCGGTCTATTTGCAATCCCATTTCTTGCGCATATTATTCGTTTATTTATGAAAGCCCGTGAACAAGGGGATGATGAAGGGAATAAAGGTAAACTGCTTGCAGCCTGGCTTGAGAATGCGGTTTATGGAAGCTTGATTGTCATGATTTTTACCTGTTTACCGCTTTTTAACGTCTCTTATGGCACGTTACAGTTCGACACCGAAAGAATGAAAGAATGCGGTTATACGGTGCGTAAACCAACGGATTTGGGGATGAAGGGACTGTCATCCGAATTGAGTGGGCAAACTGCCTCCTTACCTCTTTGGTGGGCGTTTGTGTATACCGCCGGTAAAGGATTTACACATGGTGCTATCGCAACCATTCCATGTAAACCGGATTTACGTCAATTGCGTTTTGATGTACAGCATACACGTATTAAAAGCCCGGTTCTACGCCAAGAAATTCAGCAATTTGCGGAAGATTGTTTTTTACCCGCTCGTGCTAAAGTTCGTCGTCAGAAAATTGAGCTGGATGAGGCGCAATCTCGAGATTTGGACTGGATTGGGTCAAGCCTTTTAGTCAATACACCGGGGTTTTATGATAAATATCGGGCTAAAACGCCTCAACCATTCTGGCAATATGAATTACCACGTGATGATGCTTTACCCAATACCGGCAATGGAGGATACCCAAGTTGTAAGGTTTGGTGGTCTGATGCGGATGTTGGATTACGTAAGCGAATTATCGAAACGGTAGATGATAGTATTTTTTTACAACTAAAAAGGGCAATTTCACCTGATCTTTATAATAGTGGTGTAGAAACGATAGTCCGCAGTATCGTACGTCCTTCAAATTTGTATGTATCAGGTGGTGAACCTGTTTATCAAGGGTACGGTAATAACATTGTGGGAGCCGGAGGTGAATTTGCTCCTGTTCAATGGATGAAAAACGCACTTGCCGGAACTGTTTCGGCAGCTGGGATTGCGGTGGCTGATATCGCAGCATTGCCCGGATTTGATGCAATGAGAGAATCATTACCGATGATACAAGGACTCGTGTCTCTTGCCGTTATTATAGCAATGCCAATTGTGATGACGATAGGGTTATATGGTATCAGGGTGATGATGGCTTTAACCTTTGTTCAATTTGGGCTTTTCTTTCTGTCTTTTTGGTGGGAGTTAGCTCGTTGGTTGGATACATGGCTGATTGATACATTGTATAATAGCAGTACGTACTCAAACACCGAAACTTGGCGTGAAGCAGCATTAAATTGGAATTTTTCCGGGTTACTCAATGAAAAAGATGGATTAATTGTGAAACTGGTGATCGCAACGATGTTCTTTATTTTTCCTGCATTGTGGTTTGGTATGATGTCTTGGGCAGGAGTGAAAGTCGGTGGTGAGCTAGCTGGTGCGATATCAAGAAGTGCTGATAATACAGTAAATAAACAAACACAGAGTGGTACTACAAAAATAGAAAGGCAGCTCACAAAATAAGCTATAACTATAAATAGTAAAATACCCCGTTATATTGATAACGGGGTATTTTTAATTATCATAATAGTGTTCATCATTATCATACCCAAAAGGGTTGGATGGATTAAAATAGTTGGAGGGAGTCAAATAGTCATAGCAATCTTCGTAATTTGCGAATTTACTTCCAAATTTGAGTATCAGAAATGCTAATCCCAAAATAAATGCAAATACAGCAATAATAAAAGAAAGATACAAAGCTACAAGAATAACAGCAGTAACCACTATCCCATAAACAACTTTTAACGCTTTAGGGTGTTGCCATTTTTTGAAACGAAATAAAATATACTTAATCGTATAGAATGCGAGGAGATAATATCGCCATAGCTGTCTTTTTCGAGGAAATTTCATATGCCCTCCGGTTACATTATAGGAATGCTTAATAACGTTTTTCCCGTTCTTCTTTGCCTATGAGGAAGATGTTATCAAGATATTGGGTCACACAGTAATGAGTCAAGCTTTTGCTTGATTTTTGTACTCAACATAACGTGATAAATAAACTTAACTAGGTTGTTTTGGAAATCAAGATTATCCTCGTTCTACCGCATTTTCCATACCAAGTAATCTGATAAGTACGCCACCATTTATAGCTGACTGTGCTACATTCTCTAATTCTTCAATACCCATCAGGTGTTTAGATTGTAGGTGTTTTTCCCAATATTTTTCTTCATCATTAAAAAATAATTGTTCTTTAGGTGTTAGAGAATACATATTGCTAATAAATTATCATTTGATATAAAGAGCTTGGGATGAAATAATCAAGCGCTCAATTATTTAAGTTACAATAGGTTGCATACGGTGAGTTTGTAAAAAATCCTTTACTCCTGCTAAGGGAAAAAATAATCTATTTGATTCATTTTGGAATTTAATAAAGCCAAATTTTAAATAAAAATTTACGGCTCTTTCGTCTTTAGCATCCACAATGACTGCATATGCAGCGATATCTGAGTTGATCACGCGTTTTAATGCATTACCTAATAAAGCCTGTCCCAATCCCAACCCTGTAACGTGTTTATCTACGGCTAATCGACCGAGTAGAACCGCAGGTATTGTTGGATATCTAGGAAGTTTCTTTTGTAGTATCTCTGGTAAATCTGACAATGAAATACTCATAGAAGCTAAAGTATAATAACCCATTATTTTTTGTTTTTCATCTATCGCCAAGAAACATGATGTGATACGCCGTTTGATATCCTGTGATGCTTGTTTTTTTAAGTAATTGTTTAATGGCTCCGATTCACTTTCAAATTTGTTTCGTTCAAACTCTTTATTGAAGGGAACTATTTTAAATGCTGAAGGCATTATTCCCCCAAAAGTTCAGAACTTAGATTTAATGCCTTTTGCATTGCCGCATTGGGAGTTGGGGGAGCAATTAATGCGTTTGTAAAAAGCATCTGATCACTCACTGTCAAGTGAAGTATATCATTTTGTTCAACGGTTTTTTTTGCCACGGATAATGCTGCACTGATAACAAAATCGCTCAAACTACGTCCTTCGAGAGCAGCGGCTCGTTTCAATAATAAATGAATCTCAGGGGGCATGCGAGCCTCAAATCTTGCTGTTGCCATAATTTTCCTCCTTTATTATTTTATTGTACGGTTTTTATCCGTACAGATCAAATATAAAAATTCAAATATTTTTAGCCTTAAATTATTTGATCTAAAAAGTGTTGCTCACAGATATGTCATGGTTATAACCGGTTTACGTGGTTCTCCTAGAAGTGTTCCGGGAGTTTTGTGCACAATACAAGTATATATACATTAGGTAATTCTATCGAAAGGATCTTGAGATGATACATCTTGGCGACGTTCTTCTTGTGTGAGAAAATCGCTTTCATTAATTTCGTCTAATGCTTCCCACATTTTATCCCAAGAAGACTGTCGTTTTGAGCGTACTGGTAACACAACATCACCATTTGCTTCTTTCCGCACATAACCTTTTTTAGTATCAAATTCAAAATTGACAGGCAATCTTACGTCTTGACTTCTCTTATTTTTTAAAAGACTTACAACACCTTCCATATTTCTCTCCATATGTTTTAGCATTGGCTTTATTTGATGATAATACAAGAAATTTTATGTAAAGGAAAAATGGGAAGCTATTCGCTTCCCATACTTATCGCCTATAATTGAAATCCTATTCGTCGATTTGAAGTTCAAAATTTCTTATGACAGGTTTCTTCGTGTTACATACGACATATTCTTTCGGATTTTCATTCCCTGACACTTTGAATACGCCGGCATAGAGTGGTTTTGCATCACCCATTGATTCCCGATATTGTACATAATAGCTATCTTGTTTATCGGCAAATTCTAGCGAAAATAGAATGTAACCGGAATGATTAGAGACATGGGTGTTATTACGTTTTTTCATCGCTTCAAAGGCATTGCTAACCTTTAGATTTTGGTAGGATAGTACGTAATCCGTTCCCACTTTCTCAACTTTGACCGGCTTGCCGTTTTTAGCCGTACACGAAAATATTGGATTGACTGCTGCTTGAGTGGACATCACGCTAAAAAGAGCACCAACTAAGACAGTGAGTTTTAAAGTTTTTTTGTACATAGCATTCTCCTTTTCGATTGAATGATTAAGTCAAATTATACTCGTTTTTATTTACCAAGAATATAATCGGCTTCTTGATTTCGACGTCTTGCATTTACACCGCCATTATCAACTTGTCGATTACGTATGGCATTAGCCAGTGCTGTCATATCGCCTGTTCTTGCTGATTCTTGTGCAGCAGTAATGACGCTTTGGGTTTTTGTTAAAGAGCCGTAATTATAGGCGTATGAGGTTAATACTGCTTGTGCATTTGGTGGTAACTTATCCCAAGCTTCCGGTGAAATATCACGTTTTGCCCGATTTGCGAACTCTTGGGTGCGACGAGTTAGATCACGCTCAGCATCTTCTCTAGAAACTTTCATTCCCGGTGTAATTTTCACAACGGTACCATCAGCCCTTGTTATTGTATCTGAGCCATAACCGGCACGATGCGCATTCACATCCCAAGCGGCTTGATTGATAAATCCTTCAAATTTTCTCAACAATCCGGTAGCTTGTTCAAATGCGGTTCCATTAATCGCCGGAATACGATTATAGTTTCCCGATGGGGTATTTATGGTTCCTGAAGAACTTGGTGAGGTTGCACCATTATAACGTCCATTAATATTCCCTAATCCGCCTGAAGAACGGTTGGGGATTGGGAGAACAATTTCTCTGTCTTTCGCACTAAAGTTTTGGCTGTTACGGTTATCTATGCTGTTAGCACCTTGTTCTTTGGTTAAATTTCTAAATTTGTTATCAGAATCGTCGGCACTATTACTTTCAACCGCACTTTGTGTATCACTGATTCGGTTATTTAGAATTGCTATCGCCGTGTTATTCGTGAGTGCTTTTTGAATATCCATTTCTAATTTGACTTGCTCAATTTCGCGATCAAGTGCGGTTAAATTTGCCGTTAATTCTTCTTGTGCGATAGTATTTACACTCACGTTGGGTTCTCGCATGCCGGCAAGGATCATACGACGGGCAACAAGTGCTTTTTCAATCGTTCGAGAGATAGCGACTTCTTGTGATAGACGGGTGGCGAGTACAACCGCATCCGGATCTTCACGCAACGATTCGATAAGACTACGTGTTATTGGCATAGTGCTTGAGCTGATAGCGGCTAATTGTGCGCCGGTGATATTGCGACTATTTAACACGTCTTGGAAATGAGTCATAACATTGATGGTTTCATCCTCAATTTTCGGCGCTAATCCTGTCCCGGCTTTTGTTGAAGCCGGTGTACCGCAAGTTTCACAAGTGGATAATGATTTATCACCTAACACATCACGTACCCATTCAGCGGCTTCTTCAGGTGAGTGCCATTCTGTACAAAGCATACCGTCACATTGCGTTTCCGGCACTTTGCTTTTATCTAATACATTTCGTCCTTGTAGAATATTGAAACCTGATTTTACGACGTCTTTCAGCACTTCAATACGCTCTTGACCTTCACCGCCTTTCTTTTCTCCGCCAATCCAGGTTTGCCCTTTTTTACCCATCTCCTTTTCTGATTTTTTCTTTGCTTTTTTAGCATCTGTCTCAGTTGAAACAATCTCCTTGAAGTTCTCAAGTTTTGCGGATTCCAGCCATTTGTTTCCCATCACATGATCGGCAAGCTTACTCGACATTTCTTCACAACTTGTTTTTAGGGAGTCAAAGTCAATTTTTGCTTGGTACATTCCGTTTGACAAAATATCATAAAGCTGAGGATTGGCACGTTGGATGATCATCGCCGGAAGGCTTGCAACGGCACCGGTTGCAGATTCAATCACATTGCTGTAAAGATCTTTAAACCCTTCGGTGATGCCGTTTAATTGGTTTTTAACGGTTGTTTTAATATCAAAATTACCGCACATCAAATTTGTTTTCCAACCTAAACTAATTGAGTATTCATGCATGCGTTTTTTTGACGGCGGAGGCATAATTGCCGAACCGCCGCCAATTTGATAGAACACTTTGTCAGATAACACAGAACCTTGTGTGTAACTTGTTGCATTTGAGCTTAGGGATATACTTAGAAGTAAACCCAATGCGATAGGTGTTAATTTCATTTTCATTAATTGGTTTCCTTATATTAATAACTCATCCAATCCACACTGCCGAGGAAAGTTTGACCTCGACGTTTACAGCACGAATAAGGGCGCCATAAAGCCCAACTGTAACTTTCTTGGTTTGATAATTTATCGCCATAGGCATCAGTTGCATTTCCGTCCGGGAAAATCGCACAAGTATTTTGTGTTTTAGGGCTTAGCATTTGCCATTTATGGGTCTTTTTATCACCTTCTTTCACTTCTCCCGGTGGCCAATAGCCATCTCGTTGTTTTGCTGTCGCCGGAAGATAAATATGCAATTGACCATCACGACTTACAATGTCTGCAATACGTTGAGCAACCACTGCGGAGGCTTTGTAATCATGAACTTGAGAAACATAACCACCTCGAGGAAATAAATTTCCCCACATATCACCGTTTTTTCGAACTTCTCGCATTCCGGGCGTGAGTGCCTCCGGATAAAACATTTCAGGCATGTTATAACGCCAGGCAAAATAATCGAGCGCACTTAAAAAGTAAGGCATATAGGCGGTAGTTTGGCTTTCACACGAATATCCCATTGAACCGATCATATTTAGAAATAACCCGCCGGGATGTCCGATAGCTTCGGCATTTTTGAAAGTCAGTTGCGTATATTTACCTTGAGTAAGAGATTGATACCCACCGCCTAGTGCACCTTGGTTTAGCATTTTCATTTCAGTCCAGGGGCTTTGGTTATCGTGGTTGTAGGTTGAAACGACCATTTCCGGAATAAAGTGGTGTACTTTTGTAGAAGTGCGTACTTTGCAACCGAATTGTGTGCAGAAAAGCCAATAACACATTCCTACAATTTTGTAATCCGCACAGCTAGGAGAAGCGGAAGACGTGCTTATCGTTGCAGTATTGATTGTTTTACCTTCAATTGCATATGTAGTAGAAGAGGTCGTTAAACCTGAAAATACTAGGCTATAAGCAAGAGTTACTACGGACAATTTTGAACGTTGTTTTCTCATTTTTCCCTCTAAAAACTGATGATTTGTTGATAACGGTGAATAGCACGAGCTATATCCGTTTCACCATAAATAACCGCACTTTTTCCTGTATCCGTATTGGTAAAAAGTACAGCCGGCACTTTCGTTATGCCATTTTTCCAGCCTTCGGTTACACCGACATAAGATTGGATAAGTGATTGTTCTGTTCTTTTCCATTCCATTGTCTGCATTTTTTGACGAACTTGGTTCTCAGCAATTTGTGGATCGGAACTCAGTTGATAGCTAAGTTGGTCTTCAAGTTGTTCCACACTATCTAAGTAGTAGATGTTGGCAGCAAGTTGAGCATTTTTTATGGGGTAATAATGCGTGGTATACGCATTCACCTCAATAGAAGAGGGAAGGGCATAAGCATTGATAGCTTGGGATAAAGTGAGTAATAAAAGTGAGATTTTTCGCATCATTATTTAAGCAATATTAAATAGGTTTTTTCGGTACGGTAAAATTAAGAAGTTTTGTGAGGAAAAGAAATGGGAAACTCTATTCAAAACGGGGAGAATTAAATTCTCCCGGAGAAAAATTTAATTAAAAATTGAAGCAGGATAAAAAACGCTGATAATCGCAATGAACTTTCACTATCGTTGATAGTAAAGTAGCCAACCGGAATCTGAAAGGTTGGGTATTCACTGCGGTGAGTATGATTCAAAAATGTGCCTCAGCATTCTGAAAAGGACTCTGCCGTCGGCAGGAATGCAATTTTATACTTATCTTTCATCCGTCCATTAGGAGTGCGATTCCTAATAGGGCGTGCTTCTTTTGGACTCTTTACAAGGAGTTCATCATGAACAAATCACCATCTTATTCCGTTGATTCATTTGATCCGTTTCAAACATCTCAATCTAAACCGACTTTTTTAGGTCGGGTGTTGGGCAAAGTGGTCGTTTTTGCACGGCATAAAATTTCAGGTGTAAGTCAGGGTATTCACCAAAGTATTGAGAATGATGTAGAAAAACGTCTTCTTGAACAAGGAGAGCACTTTGATGAAATTTATCGCTCACGAGAAATTGAACACGAGAATGAATGTGCAAAGCTTAAACGGAGCAAAATCAAAACCTCAATAATGATGTTATTAGTAGGCATCGCCACTGGAGCTTCAATAATGGGGTATTGGTTTTTAACACATTAATTCATTAACTTTAGTTTTTTCCTTGGAGGAAATAGGTTTCCTCCGGGAAATGTATTTCCTCATCTTATTTTGGAGAAATACAAATGAATATTTCACTACATCAGTCTTGTCTAAATTTATTTAAAAATGCAGAGTCTCGCCCTCATAGCGATACTTTATTTATAAAGGAACTTTCTGAGCAGGCTCGTCTTGCTTGGGCGTCTCGCAAGGAAGGTGATACTACCGTACGTTTTATCTTTGCGATGCCAAGTAAATATGGACAGAGTTTTCACTTCTTTACCGTGTTGCCATACCGTAAAGGGGGTAACGTGTTAAGCGTGAGAGCATAAACCATGTGCATTTTTATTTGAAGGTCGCAATGATTCTACATACCGTCAAAGTGGCTTTTGATGACGGCGATTTTTTCTATACACAAATCAGCGCCGATGAAGATACGATACGTCGCTATTATGCGGTCGGAAGTACCATCGGTTTTGATGACGATAGGAAAATAATCTCTGTCGAAATTATCCATTAACCATTTATCCCAACGGGAAACCTTTTCCTGTTGGGGATTGTGTTTCCCTTTTTTCTTTGGAGAACACATTATGTCAACCATTTTATCTGATTACTTTAACGCCAAACTTGTTGAGGCAGGCTTTCCGTCAGGATTACAAATTTGCTATTCACTTTCCTATTGTCAAGGGGATGGGATGGCGTTTTACGGTGCATTGTACGCCAGAGATTGGGTACGATTATTCAATGAAATGAATCCGAAGGCAACACTCAAGGTTCGCCGTCGTTTTCGCTTTTTGGCAAATCATATCTGCCTCAACGAGGTAGATAATATTATCACTATAGCTCGTAATTCTTTCGGCTATCGCTATTCGCATTGGAATACGATGGAAGTTCGTGCCGATTTAGGTCAGTATTTTGAATTTGACGGTATCCGCTATAAAGATCGTCCTGTGTTCATTGCACTGTGGGACGAATTTATTACGGATCTGAAAAATTATGTTCAGAATACTTCCAAAGAATTAGAGCGTTTAGGCTATCGCATTATTCAATCCGCTTGGATTGACGATGATGATGCACTGGAAACCATTAACACGCCAAACTACCGTGTGGAATTTAAAGTGAAACCTGTTCACTTTTATGATTACCGTAGTGCGGAAGATTTTGGGTATGAAAGTGCACTTCAGCTTTGTGCTGATGCAATGGAAGGTACGAAGTTTGTTGATCTCAGTGCAAGTGTAATTAGTAAATCAAATGACATCACAATGGCGACCCGCTCACTTGGATTTTGTGTTTATGACCGGCAGGATAAAACCTATGCGGGTAATAAGCGTTACCTAGTAAGCGAAGCAATTGAAGAAGCTCGTTTATTTGCCCAACAAGCGGTCAAAAATCTGCAACATTTGCGACCTGCGATGCACTAATTACAGAAAACGAGATTGATGCAATCTAAGGAGAAAACAATGAGTAGAACTGAACAACTTGAAATGCTGTACAAAGCAAGCCTTGAACTTCAAGAGACTTTTTTAAACCAGGTCAATTATGCAAAAAGTGCATTAAGTGCAAAGGGGGGTTCCGCACTCAATGACTTTTATAGCGCGTTAAATGCCCTCAAAGAAAAAGAATCGGATTGATCATAAAAATTTTGACCGCACTTTTTTAAGTGCAGGCAACCACCTTAACTAAGGAAAGGTCATGAATTTAACTATCAAATATCAACAAAGACGTGGCGAGACATTGTATAGCTGGGATTATCTTGATAATAATGGCTACATTCTTGCTTTTTCAAAATCGTGGTTTAACAGTCTTGATGAAACATACAGTGATTTCTTGTATCAACTGCAAGGCATTAGTGTAACGTTCAGAGAAGCTGAAATAAACGACATTTAACCTTACTATTCAACCCTTTTGGGAGAACTTACTCCCGAAAGGTGAGGGTTCTCCCTTTTTATTGGAGAACCCTTATGAATACAAAAACTCAACCTAAAGATTTATACCAACAAATCACAGACCAGATTGTGGAAGCCCTAGAACAAGGAACAGTGCCTTGGCAAAAACCTTGGGATAGCGGTTGGCCGCAAATGACCATTCCGTGCAACGGTGAAAGCGGCCGTCAATATTCCGGCATTAATGTCCTACTTCTTTGGATGAGCACACTTCGTAAAAACTTTACGCAACGTAAGTGGGTAACGTTTCAGGGGGCAAATCATCTCGGAGGAAAAGTTAGAGGCGGCGAGAAAAGCACCGTGATCATCTTATATAAACAAAATATGTTTGAAGAAAAAGATGATGAAGGCAAGGTCGTTCTTGATGAAAACGGGGATCCGAAAATGAAATCTTCGATATTTATTCGAGGCCATCACGTGTTCAATATTGAACAATGTGAGGGATTAGAAGCACATTATGAAGATTTCCCGGAACCACAAAATTCACCGAAAGCGGATATGGGCCTTAGACCGGATTTGGATGCGTTGCCTGCCAAAATGGGGATGCAACTGTATAACAAAGCACAAGATCGCGCTTGTTATATGCCAAAACGGGATTGTATTGTGATGCCGGATTTTGAAAAATTTAACATGGCGGATGACTACTATGCCACGCTATTGCATGAATGTGGTCATGCTACCGGACATAAAGATCGGTTAAATCGAGACGGTATTGTTAAATTTGATAAATTTGGTTCTGAACGCTATGCGTTTGAAGAATTAGTTGCCGAACTGACCAGTGCATTTATATGTGCAAACGTCAATGTACGTAATGATATCTCGCAAAATGCAGCGTATATAGACAGTTGGATTACAACCTTGAAGAGAGATAAAAAAGCGATTTTCCGTGCCTCATCACAGGCAAGGGAAGCAACGCAATATTTGATGGATGTACTCCATCAAGAAGTGCAACTTGCGGCTTAATCTCATTTTATTTTTTACTTTCAAAAGTGCGGTCAAATTTGACTGCACTTTTTCTATCCCATAGGGATAATTTGACTTGAATGACTGAATATTCATAGAATACTCAACATCAAGTGAAACCAGTACCACGGGAGGTAAACGATGTCGATTGCTTATGCATCGGATTTATATGCTTGGGCAAATGAGCAGGCTCGCTATTTAAGCCTTGGTGCCTTTGACCAAATAGATGTAAAACATTTAACAGAGGAATTGGAAACGATGGGTAATTCCGAATTGTCCGAGTTGGAAAGTCGGCTAGAATTGTTGATTATGCACCTGTTAAAGTGGCAATATCAGCCCAACCGTCAAGGACGTAGCTGGCTTCTGACAATCAAGGAACAACGTACTCGGATTGAGCGACGCCTAAAACGCTCCCCCTCTCTGAAATCCAAACTTAACAGTGAGGAATTCTTAAAAGATATTTGGGAATTAGCTGTTTTGTCGGCAGCAAGGGAAACCGGACTCGATGAAAGTAGTTTCCCTGAAACACCAAGCTGGACATTGGCTGAGATATTAAACCCTCAATTCCTACCATAACCATCAACGTGCGGTCAAATCAAATTTGACCGCACTTTTCATCCCATAGGGACAAGTTCCTTATGGGGATTTGCTCCCTATTTTACTGATAAGGAGCAATCCATGAATTTTGAGAAAAAATTTACCGCACTTTTTAACTCAATAGCACCACATTATCGGCGCTCGGAAGTGTTTTATGACTTTGTAACCATTTTTGGACTGGAGTTTTATCTTATTTTGTATGGAAATCAAGCGAATGAAACGCTGAAACAGCGTTATCGAACTGCGTTTGAACGCTATACCGAAGACGAAAGACCGGCATTGTCCCAACTTGGTGCGATTGTTGTAAATGCGCTTGAGCATAAAACCTATGACTTTTTAGGCACTATTTTTATGGCACTCGAATTAGGTGATGGATATAAAGGGCAATATTTCACACCGGCTCATGTCGCACAAGCAATGGCTGCAATGACGTTATCGACTTGCCATCATATCATTGAAAAACAAGGTTTTCTCACGTTACAAGAACCTGCGTGTGGCTCCGGTGTAATGATTATTGAATCTTACAACTATCTACGTCGAGAGGGATTTAATCCTCAACAGCAAATGTGGGTACAAGCACGGGATTTGGATTTTACCGCCGCAATGATGTGTTATATCCAGATGTCACTTTTACATATTCCGGGTGAAGTGATAATAGGGAATAGTTTAACAAACGAAGTCCAGCATCATTTCTATACACCGGCACATATATTGGGGAACTGGAACAAGAAATTAGACGGGAAGGATTTAAATACTGAAGCAGAAATTCAAATTATTGAATCTGAAGCAGTAAAAGAATTGCCGTTTGACATTGATTGGGAGACTGAACCGGTATTTTATTAAATTTTAGCCCTTATCTTCAGATAGGGGCTATTTTTGATACTTACTAAAAGTAAATGGAGCTATTTTATCTATCTAAAGGTAGATTCAATCAGTGAAAAAACTATCCCACCTAGCCCAATTAATATTAGTAATGTAGCGATTGGTGTTGGATTTGTTTTCTTCAAAGAAGATACACACACTAAAATAATTATTCCAGCAATAATTCCAGTAAGGATGACACTTAAAACCTCCATTTATTTCCTCCGTTTTCGTAAATAGACTGAATAAAAAATATGCTAAAACAAAAAAATTGCAATAGTTATTATTTTTCTCCACTGTATAAAAAGTAAATATTATGAATACTTTTCGATTATTCCCTGCTTTTTTCACCACCAAATTCATCTAATAAATACTTGGTTAGGTTAGCAAGAATTCCAGTCATTAGTACAAAGTCAGCATCAAAGCGCTGCGCGAAATCTTCTTTTAAAATATCATCATTTTTCTCTCGAATATTATCGGAAAATTTTAAACGTCTTAATGTACCATCTTCGTGAATGGCAAAACTCAAATGATTTTCCCAATCTAAATGAAGCTTTGTAACGATCTTTCCTTTCTCAAAATGTGAGAGCATTTCTTCATCTTCAAGCGGTTGCTTTTTGCAACGAATTACACTGTCTTCTTGGCTGCCTCGCAATTCCGCCTCTTCTAATGATGTTAACCAATCAGGTAGGTTATCTTGAGTAATCCAACTTGTTAGAATTGAGCTAGGTTCATTGGCAAAGGTGAGTGGAACAACCGGTAAAGAGCCTAAGGATTTACGTAGTAGAGCGAGGATATCTTCTGCACGCTTGTTTGATGTTGCATCCACATAAATTAAGTTTTGTGCCGTATCAATCCATAATGCCGTCTGCTGATATCTACTGAATGCACGTGGCAATAAATTCGTCACCACATCATCTTTTAACATTTGTTTTTCTGTTTTTTTGAGTTTACGTTGTTCTTTCTCTTCTAATGCGGTTATGCGATTATTGACCTCTTCATTAATTACGTGTGTCGGCAAAATTTTTTCTTCCTTATTAGCAACCAATAAAATCTGCTTACCGACTGAAAAATGTAATAAATCAGAACCATGTAACGGAGAAATCCAACCAAATTTACTTTTATCTTGTGCACCGCAAGGCATATAAGCACAGTCGCTAAGTTGATTTTGTAATTGTGTCAAATCCCAATCAAGGCATTTTGTTAATCGATAAATAATGGCATTTTTAAACCAAAACATAATTCAATCCTCTCAATGTTGATACGAAGGTGGTAACCCAAACATAATAGGGTTTAGGATAAAAATAGCAGTGATAAATTATCTTTAGGTTGCAGAGAGTTTTTTATTCAATTTCCTGAGATTATTGAGAAGATAGACAATATTGAAAGAAGGCGAATTTTGAACTGAAACAGACATAATTGTTGAGATAATGAAACAGCATATATTCTTACTGTTAAGCATTGTACTGATACCGGATAGCCTCGTTGCGAATATTCGTGTTCCACATGAGGGAGGGATTTGTCATGTTGAAGCAGAATATTTTTATCCGGGAGTATGGGAAAAATACGGTGAAAATGAATTGATTTGTAATTATTGGAAGTTTTTAAGTGAGGTGGATAAAGAGGCTCTAGAATCTGAACTTGATGATGATAAGGCGGAAGCAGAAAATGAGATGGAGGTTGATAATAGCGATTATGATACTTTAGATGAAATGGATGGAGAATAAGTTTGGATAAAACAATGGGGAGTAAAAAACATTGTTTCTCTAGCCACTGCCTAGAACTTTCTATCTACTCATTATAAGCTGACTGAGGTATACTATGCGGATCCTTGCTACGTTTAATGACCGAGGGAACATTTGTCCTGTCAAAGAAAGAAACTAAAAACCCACGTATTAATAACGTGGGTAGTCAGTAGGATAGTATGACATTTCCGCTCCAATTGCGTGGTGTGAGGGACTATCTTTCACGAGTATTATACCCACTTTTTATATTACACAAAAGAGCAAAAAGGTAAGGGGCCCCTGAAGGGGCAAGGGGAATTGTTCAAGGGTAAATCCGTTTCCAGGGGAAACGGGCTTACCCGAAAAGGCGAAAGAGCTAAAAGGCGAAAGGGCTAAAAGGCATAAAATGCAGGAGCCTTTTTACTTTTACAGCTTGATTTATTAATATTATTTAGTTTTTCAGAAAGTTTATTAAAAAGGTGAGGCTCTAATCCAAAGGATAGAATATCATTACTATTAATTTTCTTATCTTGAAAAAAGATAAAGTAAAAACCAAAAAAATAAAAAATAACATATCCCTTACTATTGGTTTGAGGAAAAATAATTTTAATATCTTCAAAGTACCTTTTATCTATCAAACACATAATGTGAAACCCTTCAGATAAAACTGCCTCTTCCTTTGTTAATAGAAATTTTTTGATTTTTAATAAATTTTCATTTGCTATTTTCACTTCTTTAAACTTATCTTCTTTCCATATAAATGCAGCCCTAAAAATAATACTCATAATGAAATATTTAAAGTATAAAGAATCATCATTTGGTAAAATATCTATGCTGGGAACTGGGCTATTAGTATTTTTTTGATATGAATATATTTCGTTGTATAAAGCAAATAGGTATTCTTTATTTTTTAAAATTCCACTAAACCATTTTTCACCATTATTCGCAAAAAGACATTCGCAACTTTTACAGAGTAAAGGTTTGACTATTTGATTCATTGGGATATTCCTGTGTATCTTGTTTCTTTTATCATAATAGAGTAAGCCAGTGGTTTTTCTTTTTTTTGTTAAGGCTGAATATAAAAATTTTGGAATAAGATGAGTCTTAAGAAGAGTATCTCTTTTTTCACACAATGCACAAATTAAATCATTATTCATATTTGATAAATTCCCTATTAAAGCTAAAGTATTCTTAATGGATATTGATGCTTTTCTTTATTTTTAAAAGCTGTTGAACATTCACAAATTTTTCTAATAAGTGTTAAGGTTCTGATAATTTCTAAATTGGTTTTAGTATGTGTTCTGACGAGCGGATTTAAAATCCACAATGTAAACATTTTCAAGACCGATAAGAAATTTCACTTGATACTTACCGTTTAAAATGGGAACTTCTTTGCGTTTACGAAATTTGTAAACATCCGCTGTGTACGAAAGTTTATCTACTTCGCTCTTGATTGCGTCATAAAACTGCTCTGCAATGATGATATTTTGAGATTTTTCTAAAATGTAATTAGCCTGGTTTAGTAACTTACTTTCAGCTAAATCATACCAAATAACGTTATAATCAAACTTCATTATTTGTCTTCTAAATGTAAGGCTTTACGTAGGTTCTCCATCACTTGATCGTGTGTTTTGGTTGGTACTAAGCCATTTTCTAATTTATATAAAAGAGCAAGCTCATCATCTGTATAAAAACTATATTTTTTGTCATTCTCTAATTGGAAATCTTGCGATAATGCAATACTCATAATCCTATTCTCCTTTCATATAGGTTAACCTGTGAAAACTTCAGACTATTTATAGGTTTACACCTAAAAAGCTAAACCTTTAATGTTTATGAAATATTATTGCTTGTAAAGCCTCGGGGCTAGTATAAAAAAATCAAAATGAAATTGCATTAACTTTTTGCTTTACCTTGTCGCTGAGTTACTGTTGTAATACACAAAACCTAACAAAGCATTACCACAATGTTAAAAAAATTCTTAACTTTATTCCGCGTGACGAACGCTCAAAAAAACGACACTTCGAAAGAAACACTGATAACTAAAGGGTGGTATGAACCATTATCTGCCTCAGAATTACTCAATACTCCACTAAGAGAGCAGCATTTGACAGATATTTGGCGAAATGTATCGATGACCCTGCAGATGTTTAATACACTCTATCGAGAACCAATAGAAAAATATGCGGAAATAGTTCAGCTACTTCCTGCCTCAGAAAGTCATCACCACGCCCATGCAGGTGGTATGCTTGATCATGGATTAGAAGTGTTATCTGTTGCCGTAAAGTTGAGACAAAATTATGTTTTACCACCAAATTCTCCTCCGGAAGAGCAAGCTAAACAGAGAGATGTTTGGACAGCAATTGTCATTTATGCTGCATTATTACATGATTTAGGTAAAAGTGCGGTTGATATTGAGGTTGTTTTAGAAGATCAGAGCCGTTGGTTTCCTTGGCAGGGAAAAATAGATAGCCCATATCGTTTTCGTTATATCAAATCTCGAGATTATTCACTCCATCCTGTGATGGGAGGAGTATTCGCACAGCAGTTTATTCCTAAAGAAGCCCTTAATTGGCTTGCTGAATTTCCAACGGCATTTTCTGCTCTCATGTACTTTATCAATGGTCATTCAGATAAAGCCGGTGTTTTATCAGATATTATTCAGAAAGCAGATCAAATTAGTGTAACAATGGCTCTTGGCGGAGATATTCAAAAAATTGGTGAGAAAACGCAAGTTTCATTTGCAAAACAACTTCACATTGCATTAAAAGAAGTCATTAAAAATATGAAATTAAATGCACCTAAAGGCGGTGGGGAAGGATGGTTAACAGGTGACGCACTTTGGGTCATGAGTAAAAGTACCACAGATAAAATCAGAGCATATTTAATGCAGCAAGGAGTATCTGTTCCAAGTCAAAACAGTCGTATGTTTGACGAACTACAAGCTCATAAGCTCATTGAACCCACAGAGGAAAATACAGCAATATGGTATGGTAAAGTTACTTCCAACAGCGGATGGTCTCATAATGAGCCATTTACGTTATTAAGAATTTCTCCTAATGTTGTTTGGGAAGATATTAATGATCGTCCGGCTTTATTTGACGGTTTTGTCAGTGTAACAGATAAAGATGGAAAAAATAAAATACAGTCTGACGCTATATTAGGGATTAATGATACGCACGGAAACAATGATATCAGTAGTGAATTTTCATTTAATGTAGTTGAAACCACGCAAAATGGAGAATTAAATACTGACTTAGGTGATCATCATATAAAAGCTGAGCCAGATGAAGATCCATTGGGTGCTTACTTAGATTTATTCCCAACACTTGATACTAGTGACTCATTGGCGAGTTCACATCTTAACGAACCTGATAATATGGGAGATGAAATAGTAGAAGAAAAATTACCTGAGGCAGAGCAACCTAGTATAGAGCCGGTAGACACTCCATCTAAAATGAGCGTTGGACAAAACTCAAAAGGTAAAAAAAGTCCTATTTCAGAAGTAAAAATCAAAGAAAAGCCAACAACAGGTAACGATGATTTATTAACGACAGAAAATTTTATTAAATGGGTAAAGGAAGGTATCATAGCAAAGTCCATCCATATTAATAAACCTGATGCAAAATTACATTTTGTCGAAGATCATCTCTTTATGGTTACTCCGGCGATATTTCAGTTATATACTAGTGAAAAGCTAGGTAGTGATAAACAAGATGATTGGGAATTCTTGCAAAAACAATTTCAAGATTTAGGGCTTCATAAGCGCTTATATGCTGATGGAGATTCTTGGAATATTTGGTCATGTGATGTGGTTGGACAGAAGAGAACATCTTCACTTAGTGGATATCTTATTGAAGATGTAAAGCTTTTTGTGGGTAATAAACCGGTGTTTAATAATCACTGGCTAAAACTAAAAGGAAATATTCAATGACATTTGATGAATTATTAACTCAATTTTTTTATTTCGTGAATTAAGACCTGATACCAAAAAAGCATATCAAAAGGTCGTAAACCAGCTACTAAAGTTCTATCCTGATAAATTACCTAATAGGCTGACGAAAGCTGATATTGTTTATTGGAGAACAGAGGCTTTATTTCGAATTAAAGCGGTGACATGGAATAATTATTGTCGCCATTTAAAGAGCATTTATAACTTTGCAATAGAGCAACACTTTATCAACCTCAAAGAGAATCCATTCAGAAAAATGATGGTACGAGAAGATAAAGCGCCAAGGAAAGTTTTGGATGATGTAGTTTTTAGAAAAATAGATTTACTTTTTCAAAATGAAGCTAACTTGCCGACACGCTTACAACCAAGGTGGTTTGTGTTGTGCTTGATTAATGTATTGAAATACACTGGGATTCGCCGAGCTCAACTTGTGAAATTAAGAGTAAAAGATATTTGTTTATCAAGAAAAATGATTTGTATACCATCACATATAAACAAGAGTCATAAATATCACGAGATACCGATCCCACAGATACTTTTTAGTGATTTTCAGAGAATAGCTTATGAATTAAAGAAAATGGGAGATAATGAAGATGCTCAATTTTTTAATGTGAATCGTTTTTCAAGCTCAACCTATCGTAAAGGTGAAAAAATGAGTAATCACCAGCTATCTCATATTTTTAATGTATTATCCAAGGTTATTCGTTGCAAAATATCACCACATCGCTTTAGACATACTTTAGCGACAAAGTTGATCAAGAATAAAACAAGCATCTATGATGTAAAACGAATATTAGGTCATTCTGATTTGAAAGTAACGATGAGTTACATTGAAGAAGACCCTGAGGATCTACGTTCAGCCCTAGATTCAGTGTACTAGACACAAAGCCTTTACAAGCAACATAAAAGGTGTAGAATAGGATCCGTCAGTGGTGTTATTTACTTGCTGACGGATCTTTTTTTATTTCATCGTGCAAATTTGATGAGAAGTCGTTGTACGGTAATTTTTTTAAAAGATAACATAAAGGATTTAAAATCCCTCGCCTTTCGAGGCGTGCCAGTTCAAGTCTGGCTTCGGGCACCATTTTATAAAATTCCATTTTTATAAAAAACTCCTTTAAAATCCTATACTTGGGTCGTTAGCTCAGTCGGTAGAGCAGCGGACTTTTAATCCGTTGGTCGAAGGTTCGAATCCTTCACGACCCACCACTTAGACCAAAGTGGCGGTAGAGTGGCGGTAAGATTTCGTAAGCATTCCAAATCTTCTTTCTAAACAGTTTTTCTAGTGGCGGTTATCGCCAGTCAGTCCTTTAAACTGAAATTAATTTTTCTGAAAATTTCCACGTAAAATCACTGAAGTTTTTATAAATCATAGGCTTATGTCATTCCGTTCGTTTTCTATGATCTCTTTTAAGTGTAAAACACTGTAAAAGGTTGTAATTTTTACAGTTAAGATCACTATTCTTTCGATTAAATGATCTCTTTTACTTCAAATAGTTAGATTTCTTTAAGCCTTGAAATTTAACTGAAAAAATGCAAATTTTTAACGCAAATTCGGCGGGGGAGGAAGTGGATTTTACGTGGCGTGGGGTTTTACGTGAAAAAATTCCGTGGCTAGTGGTTAATTTTTCTTTTTAAATAAATTTATTTAAGAAACAATTAGTTAAATTTTCCGTGGCGTGTTTTTAGAAATGAAAATGGTATGTTGCTATATCACAAAATTATTATGACAAGTTGGCATTTGCCAAAAAATCAGGGGTGTTGCTAAAATAAAAAAACGTCTGCCGGCATATACCAACAGAACGCTTTCTTCATTAATCTATTTGGTTACTTTTATTCATCATTCCGTCAAGCAATGAATCATCATTCCAAATTTCTTCAAGATATTCTAAAATTTTTTTCTTATCGCCTTTATCAAATCTTGAAATATCGAATCCTTGTGAGCTCGATGTTCTGATTCTTACTTGAACATCATTAAATTTTTCAGCAATACGTTTAGGCAATATTTCTTCCAACCTGGTGATAACTTTTTGCTGCAGACTATTTTTTTCATGTTGCTATTTTTATAAATAGTGTTTTAGAGAATAAAAAAATCACTGATAGGATATACAGTGATTTATTACTCGACTACAGCCGTGAGCTCTGATTTTATTTGTTAGGCTTTTGTTGATTTTGCCGTAGACGTAGCAGCCTGATTTAGTGAAAGTACAAGTCTATTATTATCTTTACTTCGTTTCTATTTCATCTAAAACCGTTTCTTTCGCTGCGTTTAGATATTGCATCATTGACCAAACGGTTAAGATGACGGCGATATAAAGTAAGATAATAGCGAGGATTTCCATATAAATATTATATCGCCATAATAATCCGCCGAGTGCGAGCATTTGAGAGGTCGTTTTTACTTTACCTAACCAAGAAACGGCTACTTTGTTGCGTTCGCCTAATTCAGCCATCCATTCGCGTAATGCGGAAATAATAATTTCACGGGAGATCATAATCATCGCCGGAATTGTTACCCAAAAAGTATGTTGATATTCCACAATTAATACCAAAGCGGCAATCACCATTACTTTATCTGCAACAGGATCTAAAAATGCACCGAAACGTGTGGTTTGTTTCCATTTTCTTGCAAGATAGCCGTCAAGCCAATCCGTTACTCCCGCAATAAAGAAAATGAGCGTTGTAATAAAGGGGGCGGATTCGATTGGTAAGTAAAACGCAATAACAAAAAAAGGAATCAAAATTACTCGGAAAATAGTAAGAAAAGTAGGGACATTAAATCTCATAGAAAACTAACCGCACTTTGGCTAAACGTGCATCTATTCTAAAGGATCTTGATCTATAAAAAAAGCCACATAGTGTGGCTTCTTGTAAAGATTTTTAAAGATTAAAGTTTATCCGCATTTTGTTTTAAGTATTTTGCAACACCTTCAGGGCTGTCTTTCATCCCTTCTTTACCTTTTTCCCATTGAGCAGGGCAAACGTCGCCATGTTCTTCGTGGAATTGTAATGCGTCAACCATACGTAGCATTTCATCAATATTACGGCCCAACGGAAGATCATTCACTACTTGGTGACGTACAACGCCGTTTTTGTCAATTAAGAATGATGCACGTAATGCCACACCTTCTTCAGGATGTTCGATACCGTATGCTTGTGCGATTTCGTGTTTCACATCAGCCGCTAACGCGTATTTTACTTGACCGATACCACCGTTTTCGGTTGGGGTATTACGCCATGCGTTGTGAGTGAATTGAGAATCGATAGACACACCAACCACTTCAACACCGCGTTTTTTAAATTCCTCATAGCGATGATCAAATGCGATTAATTCGGAAGGGCATACGAAAGTGAAGTCTAACGGATAGAAGAAAATTACAGCCGCTTTACCTTCAATATGTTTTTTGAAGTTAAAATTATCAACGATTTCACCATTGCCTAAAACTGCAGATGAAGTAAAATCCGGAGCTTGACGAGTTACTAATACCATAGTCATAATCCCTCTGTTAAGGTTAATAAAATTTTTGTGAGATAAGGTTCGAGCGATATTCTAAAAGATTTAGTCATACTTTTACAGCTGTTTTTTCTATTGAACCGGATTCCTATTTTTCTTTTCAGCAAAGGTGAATATATGTCAAACAATCACTCATTATCTACAACGCTTGTCCATGCCGGACGCGATAAACGTTTCTCTCAAGGTGCGGTGAATCCTGTACTTCAACGCGCTTCATCGCTTGTATTTGACACGATAGCGGATAAAAAATATTGTACAAAAAATCGTTATAAGGGCGAGTTGTTTTACGGTCGTCGTGGCACGTTGACGCATTTTGCTCTGCAAGATTTAATGTGTGAGATGGAAAACGGTGCGGGTTGTTATCTTTATCCCTGTGGTGCCGCTGCTGTAACAAATGCGATTTTATCTTTCGTCAAAACAGGCGATCATATTTTGATGAGTGGTGCGGCTTATGAACCGACACAAGATTTTTGCAATATTATTTTGAAAAAAATGCAGATTGAGACGACCTATTATGATCCTATCGATGGTGCAGATATTGTTAATCTAGTGCAGCCAAATACGAAAATACTGTTTTTAGAATCGCCGAGTTCCATCACGATGGAAGTGCCTGATATTCCGGCCATTGTGAAAGCGGTTCGCGCAGTAAATCCTGAAATTGTTATTATGATCGACAATACTTGGGGGGCGGGTGTATTATTCAAGGCATTGGAACATGGCATTGATATTTCTATTCAAGCAGGTACAAAGTATTTGGTAGGGCATTCTGATGTGATGATCGGAACTGCGGTCGCAAATGACCGCACTTGGGATCAGTTACGTGAGCATTCCTACCTCATGGGACAGATGGTGGATGCCGATTCGGCGTACACTACAGCACGTGGTATTCGCACCTTAGCGGTACGTTTAAAGCAGCACCATGAAAATAGTTTGAAAGTGGCTGACTGGTTGACACAGCAGCCTCAAGTTAAAGCCGTTTATCATCCTGCGTTACCAAGTTGCCTCGGACATGAATTTTTCCAACGTGATTTTAGCGGTGCAAGCGGATTATTTTCCTTTGAGCTAAATTGGCGTTTAACAGATGAACAGGTCGCACAATTTATGGATCACTTTAAGCTATTTACAATGGCATATTCATGGGGGGGCTTTGAATCTTTAATTTTGTGTAATCAACCGGAAGAAATTGAAAAAATCCGACCGAATATTAAGCGCAAAATAACCGGCTCACTGATTCGTGTCCACATAGGTTTTGAAGATCCGGAAGAACTGATTGCCGATCTGAAAAACGGTTTTGAACGAATTGTCTAACTGATTTTCTCCTTTGTGCAAAGGGCTTGTTCGACAAGCCCTTGTTTACTCATTCTTTGAGTTGATTTATCATAACTCAAATTTTTTAGACAAAGAGATAGCGATGAAACATATTCATATTTTAGGCATTTGCGGCACATTTATGGGCGGTGTGGCAATGATTGCCAAACAAATGGGTTATAAGGTAACGGGGTCGGATACAAATGTTTATCCGCCGATGAGTACATTTTTACAAGAGCAAGGAATTGAGATTATTCCCAACTATGATGTTGAACAACTTCAACCCGCACCGGATATGGTGATCATCGGCAATGCGATGAAGCGTGGCAATCCTTGTGTGGAATATGTTTTAGAAAATCAATTGCCTTATACCTCCGGTCCGCAATGGTTACATGATCATTTATTGAGGAATCGTTGGGTGCTTGCGGTTTCCGGTACTCACGGTAAAACCACTACAACCGGTATGCTTACTTGGATTTTGGAGCAAAACGGCTTAAAACCCGGTTTTTTAATTGGTGGAATTGCAGGAAATTTCGGTACTTCCGCCCGTTTAGGGGAGAGTGATTTTTTTGTTATTGAGGCAGACGAATACGATACCGCATTTTTCGATAAACGTTCCAAATTCGTGCATTACAACCCTAAAACCCTAATTATCAATAATATCAGTTTTGATCACGCCGATATTTTTGATGATTTAACAGCGATTCAACGCCAATTCCATCATATGATTCGCACGATTCCTGCAAGCGGTCGCATTCTTTCTTTTGTCGATGAACAAAGCACAAAAGAAACGTTAAAAATGGGTTGTTGGTCTGAACAACAATTTATCGGAAAAGATAAAGAATGGTTTGCAGAGAGAATGACAACCGATGCTTCTTATTTTTCGGTATTTCATTTAGGAAAAAAAGTGGCGGAAGTGAAATGGGCTCTTGTGGGAGAGCATAATATGCACAATGCCCTTATGGCAATTGCGGCGGCTTATCATACCGGCATATCTGTTGAAAATGCTTGTAATGCGCTTGGCTCTTTTATTAACGCTAAACGCCGATTAGAAGTCAGAGGCGAAGTAAATGGCGTAACGGTGTATGATGATTTTGCCCATCATCCGGAGGCGATTTTAGCGACTTTAACGGCATTAAGAGATAAAGTCGGCGGTGGCGTCCGTATTCTTGCAGTGCTTGAGCCTCGCTCAAATACCATGAAAATGGGAGTGCATAAAGACGAAATTGCACCTGCATTAGGCAGGGCTGATATCGTATTTATGCTTCAGCCGGATAATATCCCTTGGGAAGTCGCTGAAATTGCCGCACAATGTGTTCAACCGGCTCATTGGAGTGCAAATATTGATAAGTTGACGGATATGATTGTTACTGAAGCTCAACCGACGGATCATATCCTCGTGATGTCAAACGGCAGCTTTGGCGGTATTCATCAAAAGATTTTAGATAAATTGAAATAATCCCATTTTAAAGTGCGGTTGAAAAAAGCGGTATTATGTATCACTTGCACAAAACAGAGTAGGAGTCTCAGCCAAAGGCGTAACGCACCGTTAAACCCAAGTTTGGTGCGTTATGGCAAGCCTAACGCTCCACATTTGAATTAAAAACAGCTTTTTTGCAACTGATACACAATATCGGAAAAAAGTGATTTTTCTGACCGCACTTTTTTATTAAATGAAATATATAAGGAGAAAAAAATGGCTGATCCACATATTCAATCCCCCATGGATATTTGGGATAACATCACCGTTGCTATTTATCGAACGGGTTTTTTAATTGCAGGTTTCAGCGTTTTATTGCTTACTTGGTTTCCTAAACAGGCTGAAATTACAATTTTAATCGCCGCGACTTGTTGCGCCTCTTCTTTGCATATTTACCTTAAACATTTTCGTTTAACCTTTCAATTTGCCACTTGGATCGGTTTACTTTGCTATATTTTAGGTTGGTATGAATTAGCGCTTGGCGGGGCATTGGTTACATTAGGTGGGCTTTGTTTTAAAGAGTATTTTTGTTTCCGTGTGCCGTTATTAAATTTACAACCTATTTTTGTCGCCTTGTTATGGTTCCTTTGGGTGTTTGAAGGGGGAATGCTAACACGTATTTTATCAATTGTGGTGGGAATATTGTTATTGGTTCTTGCCGTACAAAAATGGCGAATGCCATTGCATTTTGATATTGGCGATAAAACGAAATATCAAATTTAATTTTACGGGTATAAAAAAGAGCGGTTAAATTTGACCGCTCTTTTTGAACCGATTTGATTAGTGTAGGTACGTAACAATTGCTAAGAACACTTTCAATAGTGAAGCATTAATTAAATCAATAAAGAATGCCCCTACCATTGGGACGATTAAGAATGCTTTATGAGATGCACCAAAGCGGCTTGTAATCGCTTGCATATTTGCTACCGCCGTAGGGGTTGCTCCTAAACCGAAACCACAGTGCCCCGCACTTAATACGATAGCATCGTAATCTTTCCCCATAACACGATAAGTAACATAAATCGCAAAGAATGCCATAAAAGCAACTTGAATCGCTAAGATAATCAGTACATCAGCGGCAAGGCCGGCTAATTCCCAAAGTTTCAATGACATTAAGGCAATCGCCAAGAAGATAGATAAGCCTACGCTACCAAGCACGTCAATGGCAGAATCCGCTACACGGAATTTGAAAAGATGGGTTAAGCCGTTACGAATAACGACACCGGTAAATAAACACCAAACGAAGGTTGGCAGTTGTAACGCTGTCGCTTTTGTGATGCTATCCAAATATTGACCGATCAATAAACAGAAAGACATCATTGCAATGGTTTCAACAATAGAACGAGCATTGACTTTGCGTTGATAGGTTGGGTGTTCAAATGCTTCTTGTACATCATCTACTTCATCATTTTCGGGATTTTCACCTTGCTTTTGGCGATTTAATAGGAAGCGTGCGACAGGGCCGCCAATAATGCCGCCGAACACTAACCCAAAGGTTGCGCAAGCCATCGCAATTTCTGTTGCCGCCGGTAAGTTAAATTCTTTGATAAAGGTTTCCGCCCACGCAGCCCCCGTTCCATGACCACCGGTTAATGTTACCGATCCGGCTAATAAGCCGTATGCCGGGTCAATACCTAGAATTTGTGTACCCGCAATACCGATAACGTTTTGGAAGAAAATTAAGGCTGCAGCAACAAAAAGGAAAATAATTAATGGCTTACCACCTTTAATTAAACGTGCGAAGTTTGCGCTTAAACCGATAGATGAGAAAAAAACTAACATCATGGTTGTTTGCAAACTTTTTTCAAATGTGAATGACGTGCCGTCTATCCGATGCCAAATGAACAAGGCAATCGCAACAATAAAACCGCCGACAACCGGTTCCGGAATATTAAAACTTTTGAGCACGCTAATACGTTTCACTAAAAAGTAGCCTAATAACAAAACAAGACTTGCAAGAGCAAGTGTTTGATAGGTATCAAATACAATATTCACTAAATATTCTCCTATAGGTTGGTTTAAGATTGGTTTAAGTTTTGTTCCGCATCAATCACCACAATATCGACATTACTGTGTAAACCACGAGGTAGTTGTGAACCTTTTCTCCCCCGTTCTGCGCGGAATCTTTGTAGATCCTCCGGTTTTAATGTGACTTTTCGTTTACCGGAATGAAACTCAAGACTTGCTTGATCTGAAATCAGCAATAATTTCACGAGTAATTCGCTACGATCTTTCGCATTGGCTGCTGGAATACTTATGATCTTATTGCCTTTACCTTTTGATAATACCGGTAGATCTTGCACCGGGAAGATCAGCATTCTACCTGCTGAGGTTAAGGCAACCAAAAGTGCGGTTGAATTTGATAGAATTTTCGGTGCCAGAACTTTGGCATTATCCGGTAAAGAAATCAAGGCTTTTCCTGCCTTATTGCGGGCAATTAAATCTTCAAATTTACAAATAAAACCGTACCCTGCATCCGATGACATCAATAATTCTTGTTGTTCTCCTTCCATTAGCACGTGTTCAACAGTTGCCCCTGCCGGTAGGGTTAGTTTACCGGTAAGCGGTTCGCCTTGAGAACGTGCGGAAGGCAAGCTGAGCGGATCAACGGCATAACTGCGCCCCGTGCTATCAATAAAGACGACGGGTTGGTTGCTTTTACCGCAAGCGTGCGCACGGTAGCTGTCACCTGCCTTATAGCTTAATGCTTTAGGATCAATATCATGTCCTTTCGCACAACGTGCCCAGCCCATTTCCGATAAAATCACGGTAACGGGTTCAGCCGGTGTCATTTCACTTTCAGAAATCGCTTTTGCTTCTTCACGCTCAACCAATTGCGACATCCGCGGACTGGCATATTTTTTAGCATCTTCTTGGATTTCTTTTTTGATAAGCGTATTTAAACGGCGTTCGGATCCCAAAATCGTTTCTAAATTTGACCGCTCTTTTTCCAGCTCGTCTTGCTCTGCACGAAGTTGATGTTCTTCTAATTTGGCTAAATGGCGTAGGCGTAAATTTAAAATCGCATCGGCTTGTTCATCGCTTAAATTGAAGCGTACCATTAATTCGCTTTTCGGCTCGTCTTCATAACGAATAATCTCAATCACCTCATCAATATTTAGAAAGGCAATCATTAAGCCTTCTAAAATATGTAATCGAGAAAGCACTTTATCCAAACGATATTGCAATCGGCGTGTTACCGTTGTTCGGCGGAAAATGAGCCATTCATTGAGAATTTGTAATAAACCTTTCACCGCCGGTTTATGATCAAGCCCGATCATATTCATATTTATGCGATAGCTTTTTTCTAAATCCGTTGTGGCGAATAAATGGGCCATTAAAGCATCGGTATCCACACGGTTAGAACGCGGTACGAGTACGATACGAATCGGGTTTTCGTGATCCGCTTCATCACGAATATCTTCCACCATCGGAAGTTTTTTCGCGGTCATTTGATCGGCAATTTGTGCAATGATTTTTGAGGGGGAAGATTGGTGAGGAAGGGCTGAAATTATGATTTCACCCTCTTCTTTTTTCCAAGTTGCACGCATTTTTATTGAGCCGCGACCTTGTTCGTAAATTTTACGAATTTCGGCTTTCGGGGAAATAATTTCCGCTTCCGTAGGGAAATCCGGACCTTGAACGACATTAAGCACATCATCAAGCGTTGCTTTCGGATTATCCAATAACATCACGGCGGCATCGGCAATTTCATTAATATTGTGCGGCGGAATATCGGTTGCCATTCCTACTGCAATGCCTGTTGTGCCATTCAGCAAAATATGGGGTAAACGAGCCGGCAAATACTGCGGTTCTTCTAAGGTACCGTCAAAGTTAGGTTGATAATCCACTGTACCTTGTCCGAGTTCACTCAGCAGAATTTCTGAGATCTTAGACAGGCGCGATTCCGTATAACGCATTGCTGCAAAAGATTTCGGATCATCCGGTGCGCCCCAGTTTCCTTGTCCGTCAACAAGCGGATAGCGATAGGAAAAAGGTTGAGCCATCAATACCATCGCTTCATAACAAGCCGAATCACCGTGCGGGTGAAACTTACCCAATACATCACCAACGGTACGGGCGGATTTTTTATATTTTGCCGTCGCATTCAAACCCAGTTCCGACATGGCGTAAACAATACGTCGTTGTACCGGCTTTAAACCATCGCCGATAAAGGGCAAAGCACGATCCATAATGACGTACATAGAGTAGTTGAGATAGGCGCTTTCCGTGAAAGTGCGTAACGGCATTTGCTCAATGCCTTCATAGTTGATATTGGCTGTCATACTATTTTTAGTGTTAGATTAAATTCTATTTACTTTAAGTGATTAATATCAGAAAAACCGATAAGAACAACATTATTTTCGGGTTGCTCCGGAATTTCCGTCCGGTTGAGCATGGCTTCTTATCATTTTTTCATGCCCGTCAATTTCATATGGAACAGGTTGTGGCTTGGGTGGATTGACTTCTTTAAAAGGCTCGTCTTTTAGTTTACCGGAATAGATTTCAGGATTTTGTTTTCCGGTAACGATTAAATGCCCCATTGTTCCTTTGTTAGCTGCGCGGAAAATTGAGTGATCCATTAGGACGTAGGTTCCCGGTACATCAATCTGTGTTTCAATAATAGTGGTGCCCGCTGCCGGAATTAATGTCGTTTGGACGTTGTGATTAATTAATGTACCGCCTTCTACATAAACATTATGAAAAATCGTACCGATAATGTGAAATGAAGCGGCTAAATTCGGACCGGCATTACCGACAAATAATCTTATTTTTTCTCCGGTTTTGGCTTGTAAGGCGTTATCTCCCATTAGGGAACCTACTTTGCCATTGTATAATACATAATCGGGGCGTTCATCTAATGCCTTTTGCATACTGAAAGGTTGCAAACCCGTCTCACCAAAGCTTCCCCGTGTATAAAATTCACTTTGCATAACATAATATTCGCGATCGACTTTAGGTAAACCTTCTTTAGGTTCGACTAAAATTAAACCGTACATACCCTTTGCCAAATGTACGGCGACAGGTTGGCTGCCGCAATGATAGACATAGAGTCCGGAATGCAAGGCTTTAAATTGGAACGTGCTGGTGCGGGTTGGTGCGGTTTCATTTGCGATTGCGCCGCCCATTGGGGCTGAGGCGGCGTGGAAATCAATACTATGTGACATCATTGAGCCGGCTGAATTTGAAAGTTGAACTTCTACAATATCGCCTTCACGAACACGAATAAAAGGAGCAGGCACGCTACCGTTGAGCGTCCAAAATTTAAATCGTACCCCTTCCATAAGTTCCATAATTTGCTCAAGTGCGGTCAATTTTACGACGACTTTTGCAGGGTAATTACGGTCAATAGGCTTAGGAACCTGAGGGGCTAATGTTAATTCCGCCTCGATTTCAGGCAAATTGCCGTCAATGGCTCTATTTGCCGTTTGCGCATTTGCATTAGGCATCGGGTTTAAGCCTGCGCCTAGTGTGAGTGCGGCGATATTTAATGCGCCGGTTTTGAGAAAATCACGTCGTTGTTCATTCATTTTATACAACCAAATCCACTTGATCGCCTTTGGCTTGTAACCAGGTTTTTCGATCTTCCGAACGTTTCTTCGCCAATAGCATATCCATTAATTCCAATGTTTCCGAATCTTGATCTTCACCCAAATTATAAGTGAGCTGCACAAGGCGGCGGGTATTCGGATCCATTGTCGTTTCACGTAATTGAGACGGATTCATTTCACCCAAACCTTTAAAGCGTTGTACGTTCGGCTTGCCTTTTTTGGTTTTTAAGCGATCTAAAATAGCCTCTTTTTCACTTTCATCTAAGGCGTAGAAGACTTCTTTGTTCAAATCGATGCGATAAAGCGGCGGCATTGCCACATAAACGTGTCCGTCTTGCACCAGTTTAGGGAAATGGCGTAGAAAGAGTGCGCAAAGCAAGGTGGCAATATGTAAGCCGTCTGAATCCGCATCGGCAAGAATACAAACTTTACCGTAACGCAGTTGAGACAAATCATCACTGTCCGGATCGATTCCAAGCGCTACGGCAATGTCGTGAATTTCGGTCGAGCCTAACACTTGTTCCGGCGAGACTTCCCAGGTATTTAGAATTTTCCCGCGTAATGGCAAGATTGCCTGATATTCACGATCACGGGCTTGTTTTGCCGAACCGCCGGCGGAATCACCTTCCACTAAAAAAAGTTCGGTCTTTTCTAAATCTTGTGAAGCGCAATCGGCTAATTTACCCGGTAACGCAGGGCCGCTGACTAATTTTTTACGCACCACTTTTTTGGCGGCACGTAAACGGCGTTGTGCAGAACTTATCGCCATTTCGGCAAGTTTTTCGGCATCTTGCACATTTTGATTGAGCCATAAGCTAAATGAATCTTTTAAAACACCGCTTACAAAGACCGCACTTTGGCGTGATGATAAGCGTTCTTTGGTTTGCCCGGCAAATTGCGCATCCTGCATTTTGAGTGAGAGGATATAAGAACAACGATCCCAAATATCATCTGCGGTCAGTTTTACGCCACGTGGCAATAAATTGCGGAATTCACAAAATTCACGCATCGCATCAAGTAAGCCCTGACGTAATCCGTTGACATGCGTGCCGCCTTGAATGGTGGGAATAAGATTTACATAGCTTTCACCAATGAGTTCACCGCCTTCAGGCAACCATAGCAATGCCCAACTAACGGCTTCGTTTGAGCTTTTAAATTCGCCCACAAAGGGTTTTTGCGGCAAAGTTTCATAGCCATTAACGGCTTCAATGAGATAATCGGATAAACCGTCTTCATACAACCATACATCTTGTGTGTTGTTGACCTTGTCGATAAATTTGATTTCAAGTCCTGAACAAAGAACGGCTTTTGCACGTAATAAATGACGTAAACGGCTTACGGAAAATTTTGCGCTGTCAAAATATTTGGGATTGGGTTTGAAATGTACTGTTGTACCGGTGGTGCGTCTGCCGCATGTACCGATAACGTCCAATTCTTCTACTTTTACACCATTTTCAAAGGCGATTTTATACACCTCGCCATTGCGTTTAACTTGAATATCTACACGCTCAGAGAGGGCATTTACCACGGAAATCCCCACACCGTGCAAGCCACCGGCAAACTCATAATTTTTATTCGAAAATTTACCGCCTGCGTGCAGTTTGGTGAGGATAACTTCTACACCGGAAACGCCTTCAGTCGGGTGAATATCCACCGGCATACCGCGACCGTTATCAATCACTTCAATGGATTGATCAGCGTGTAAAATGACTTCGATTTTTGTTGCAAACCCGGCAAGGGCTTCATCTACACTATTATCAATCACTTCTTGGGCAAGGTGATTAGGGCGGGTCGTATCCGTGTACATACCGGGGCGAACTTGCACCGGCTCAAGATCTTTTAATACGGTGATTTCTTGGGCTGAATAATTGGTTGTCATTTAAAATTCGTGATTCGTTAAATTTGAAAATTGTGCGTGATTCTATCAAAAAGTGCGGTCATTTTCGACCGCACTTTTAATCATACAGGCTCGGTTCGTTTTCATTCGGTCTTGTTTTGAAACGGCGATGCAACCACATATATTGCGTGATGCCTTTCATAATTTCCTTTTCCACAACTTGATTCATTCTTGCCGCAATCGCTGTTTCTTCATCTAAATCGCTAAAATCCACAGGGGCTGAAATGCTCACCGTATAACCGGAGCCGTCTTGATTGCGTAATGGTGCAAAAGGAATCACTTTGCTGTTGGGGGAAGCTTTTAATAAATAATAACTCCCCGAGGTCGTGCAGGCTTCTTTCACGGCAAAAAACGGTACGAACACGGCATTTTTTCGTCCATAGTCGTGATCAGGGGCATACCAAATGGTTTCACCATGACGAATAGCTTTTATCATTCCGCGTAAATCTTTGCGATCAAGCATATCCTTATTTGAACGTAAACGACCTTGCGTTTGTAACCAATCAAAAACGGGATTGTCATTAGGACGATACACCCCCAATCCCGGATGTTGTAGTCCAACGATGCGTGCGCCCAGTTCAAGTGTTAAAAAATGTACGCCGACGAATATAATCCCCTCTTGTCGGTGCTCTTTCAGATAATGTAACCCTTCGATTTTTGACCACTTTTTAATGCGGGCATCAGACCAAAACCAAGCCATACCGGTTTCGATGATCGCCATACCAACGTTGCGTAAGTTTTCTTGCAAAATGGCTTCGCGTTCCGCTTCGGATAACTCGGGAAAACAAAGTTCAAGATTACGACGCGCAATGAGCGCACGGCGTTTACCCACTTTTAAACGGGAAAAAAGCCAACCTAACCCGTTGCCGATACGGCGTAAAATAGGGTAGGGAAGTAGTAATAACGTGCGCCAAATTCCCACACCGAGCCAAAAGCCCCAATACTTTGGTGCAAGAAAAGCACGTTGGAAAGTAGGAAGTTTAGTGTTTTTCATAAAACTCCTTGTTAAGTTGCGCGGTAGTTTAACGCAAAAATGACTTATGGTAAAATCACGCCAAATTTTTTATAAGAGAGATTAAAATGGCTCAATATTCAGCAGAATTTAAGCAAGCGAAGGTGCTTGTTTTAGGTGATGTAATGCTCGACCGCTACTGGTTTGGTGCAACCAATCGTATTTCACCGGAAGCACCGGTGCCGGTAGTTCGGGTACAAGAAAATGAAGAACGTGCAGGTGGTGCGGCGAATGTGGCGATGAATATTGCTTCTTTAAATGTGCCGGTGCAACTGATGGGATTGATCGGGCAAGATGAAACCGGTGAGGCACTTTCTCGTTTACTGGAAAAACAAAATATCGATTGTAATTTTGTCGCTTTGGATTCTCATCCCACTATCACGAAATTGCGCATTTTATCCCGCCATCAACAGCTTTTACGCCTTGATTTTGAAGAAGATTTCCAAAATGTGGATTGTAAAGACGTGCTTTTAAAGTTAGAAAGTGCGGTCAAAAATTACGGCGCTTTAATTCTTTCCGACTACGGCAAAGGGACGTTAAAAGACGTACAACAAATGATCCGAATTGCACGTAAAGCAAATGTACCGGTATTAATTGACCCGAAAGGAACGGATTTTGAACGCTATCGCGGTGCGACCTTATTAACCCCGAACATGTCCGAATTTGAAGCGGTGGTGGGAAAATGTGATTCGGAAGAAGATATTATCGAAAAAGGGTTAAAGTTAATTTCGGATATTGAATTGACCGCACTTTTAGTTACCCGCTCCGAAAAAGGAATGACCTTACTTCGCCCGAATCAAAAACCTTATCATTTACCTACCGTAGCAAAAGAAGTATTTGACGTAACCGGTGCGGGCGATACGGTGATTAGCGTATTGGCAACCGCATTGGCAGACGGCCGATCTTTTGAAGAATCTTGTCATCTTGCCAATGTCGCTGCCGGTATTGTTGTCGGTAAACTCGGAACTTCAACGGTATCCACCGTAGAACTGGAAAATGCCATCCACGCCCGTCCGAATACCGGATTTGGCATTATGAGCGAAACCCTGTTGAAAGAAGCCGTAGCCCAAGCTAAAGCGCGTGGTGAGAAAATTGTGATGACAAACGGCTGTTTCGATATTTTACATCCGGGACACGTGTCTTATTTGGAAAACGCACGTAAATTGGGTGATCGTTTGATTGTCGCGGTAAATAGTGACGATTCCGTCAAGCGTTTGAAAGGTGAAAGTCGCCCGATCAACAATCTTGAAACCCGTATGGCAGTGCTTGCAGGGCTTGCTTCTGTAGATTGGCTTGTACCTTTTACCGAAGATACACCGCAACGCTTAATTGGTGACATTTTGCCTGATTTACTGGTAAAAGGCGGAGATTATAAACCGGAAAATATCGCAGGTAGCCAAGAAGTATGGGCAAACGGTGGCGATGTAAAAGTACTAAATTTTGAAAACGGTTGCTCCACCACGAATGTGATCGAAAAAATTAAATCATTGAAAGAGTAAGTGAGAAAAAGGTTGGAGATTTCCAACCTTTTCTACTTTCTAAACTAGTAAGTAGAATTTTTTTAACTTCCTTCTTCTGTAAAGCGGCTTTCTTGAACTAACGTTATTTCCACTTGGAATTTATCGTGGAATTGCTTGATTTTCGGTGATTCAGGGGATAGAATGCACGCTTCTTGTCATCGCTGAGTTAGAGATCGGCGAATGATGTATCAACAACACTACCTTTTAGGAGTAAAAAATGTCTCTAAGTACTGAAAAAAAAGCAGCAATCGTTGCTGAATTTGGTCGCGATGCGAAAGATACCGGTTCTTCCGAAGTTCAAATCGCATTATTAACAGCACAAATCAACCACTTGCAAGCTCACTTTGCAGAGCATAAAAAAGACCACCATGGTCGTCGTGGTTTATTACGTATGGTTTCTCGTCGTCGTAAACTTTTAGACTACTTAAAACGTACTGATCTTGCTCTATATCAAAGCACTATCGCTCGTTTAGGTTTACGTCGCTAATTTATACGATAGTAACGAAGTTATTACATTAAACCCTCGAATTTCGAGGGTTTTTATGTTTCTTGTATTCGTTGAAAATCTCCGATTTTGACCGCACTTTTGCTATTCGGGTTTTGCCTCTGTTATCGGCGCTTTGTCTAATATATCCCATAGACTGCCTTTTGGTGCTTCGGTAGCGGTGGAGATGGGTTGAACCGTGGTTGTTACGGACGAAGTAGTGCCGGTTGATGATGAACAGAAATTTTGTCCTTTATTCGCCCATACTGGGATTGTACGATTGCTGCTGCAATCCCAGCCACCGTATGTGTTGATACCAATCCATTTTATATCGGTCGGTTTTTGTAATTTTAATTTTTCAATGTAAACCCGGTTGAGGTAATCTTTGTAAATCTGTAGTGCGCCGGAGGCACCGGTGAGTTTGGTTTCTCCGTTATCGTCCCGCCCTAGCCAAATGGTGCTCACATTTTTTCCGTCAATCCCGACAAACCAAGTATCGCGTGCATCATTTGTCGTACCGGTTTTCCCTGCAAGATGTAGATTTGCATAGTCATTTTGTAGGCTGCGGGCTGTTCCTCGTTCAACGGTTTGTTGCATCGCAAATAGCGTTTGGAAGGCGGCTTCTTGCGGTACGACTTGCTTTGCTTCTTTACTATGTTGATAAATCAGGTTGCCTTGGCGATCGGTAATGCTATCTACCGTGGTCAATTCAATTCTTCCGCCTTGATTGGCGATAGTTTGATAGAGCTTTGTGACATCATAAGGGGAAATAGTGTAGGAACCAAGCAACATTGCCGGTACTTTGGGAATTTCTATATTATCCCAGCCCATTGCTTTTTGTGTATTAATTACATTGCTCAAACCTACTTTCATACCGATATTGACAGTCGGAATATTCAAGGAGCGGGCAAGCGCATCCATCAGCATCACAGAACCGCTGTATTTACGATCGTAGTTTCTTGGTTGCCATGGAGGGCTGCCTTTTATGTTGATAGTAGTCGGTTGGTTATTGATTGGTGTGTTTAAACGGAATTGTTCGGGGTGAGTAAGTGCGGTCAAATAAACGGAAGGTTTGACCAATGACCCGATTTGACGTTTTGCCATTAACGCACGGTTGAAACCGGCATATTGGGTTTGTAAACCGCCGACAATAGAACGAATTTCACCGGTGCGGTAATCCGCCACAATCATCGCACCTTCTAAGTAAGGATTTTTCGTTTGTACTTGCAGTTTGGAAACCGTGTTCACCACGGCGTTTTCAGATTGTGTCTGCTGTTTTAGATCCATTGTGGTGAAAATGCGCGCACCGAGTAAACCGGACATTTTGTGTTCGCCAAGCTGACGGCGTAAATCCGTTTGTAAGGTTTGAATAAATGCCGGATATTTGCGTGAAATTTGCCCTTTGGTTTGCACACCGAGAGGGCGTTTGCTGAGCAATTCATAAAGCTCATCTCCGATCATTTTGTGATCAAGCATCAATTTTAACACTACATTACGGCGTTCCAAGGCATTTTGCGGATTGCGCCACGGATTATAAAGAGAGGGTCCTTTCACCATTCCAACAAGTAAAGCGATTTGATCGAGACTAATTTCTCGAATGGAACGACCGAAATAGAATTGGCTGGCAAGTTCAAAACCGTGAATTTGCGTATCGCCGTTTTGACCGAGATAAATTTCGTTGAGATAGGTTTCAAGAATACGGTATTTATCATAACGCCAATCCAGCACAAGTGACATTAAGGCTTCATTGGCTTTACGGGTAATGGTTCGCTCGCTGGATAAAAAGAGGTTTTTTACTAATTGCTGGGTTAATGTACTTCCTCCCTGCACGGTTTGTCCTGCTCGAATATTGGCGATTAAAGCGCGCATAATGCCGAGCGGATTGATTCCGTTGTGTTCATAAAAACGGCGGTCTTCCGTTAAAATAAGGGCATCGATCAGTAGGCGGGGGTAATTTTGCAAAGGAATAGCAAGACGATCTTCATTATCTGATTCTAACATTGCGATCAGTTTCGGAGCTAAACGAAATTCATCGACTGCTTTTACATTAACCAAATCTTCAATTCGGCTTAGTTTATTATCCGTGAAACGTAAGCGTAAGACTCGCTGAGGTTCCGGTTTATCAGGGAAAGGGAAAGCTCGGCGTAATACAACAATGGTATCTTCTTCTAATTTGAAATCACCCGGTGCTGCGACCATGGTGGTTTGACGATATTCGTTATCAAGCAAGATTTGGACGACTTCATCAAAAGCCGGATTATCGGAAATTTTGACACTTTCTATGCGGCTATAAACTTCTGCCGGTAAACGCCAAATTTGCCCGTCCATTTTTGAACGAATTTGCCAATCTAAATAGCCACCGTAAAATATCGTCAACACGCTTGCCGTAAAGCCGGCTTTGAGCAAAAACATTTTGCAGGCGTGGCGTTTATTCGGCTTAGTTTTTTGATTTTTTTCTTGTTCGTTATTTTCGGTGGTCATAGTCGGTTAGGCAATAAGATCAACGTAGGCTTCAAGAAAATGAATAAAATCCTGCGTGCCGCAAAAAGCGATGCTTTCCTCGTCATAGTAATGGAAATCCTCTTCCAAAATTTCATCGGATTCTATAGCAAGATTATTGGCGCGCACCATTATTTCATCGGCGTTGAGATACAAGGTATATTCGGCTCCGATTAGGGTTTCTTCTTGATTTTCAGCGAGTTTTCGGGCGATAGAAAGTGCGGTCAAAATCGCTGCCGGATTTGACCGCACTTCCGTATTAAACCAGTTTGCAAGGGCAATGTGTTCCATCGAACATTTAACAGAAACATTCCCCGAGTAAGCGGTAAATTGAAAATCCATATTTTTAAACGCTGAATGACGAACCGCAACCGCAGGTACTGGTTGCATTCGGGTTGTTTACTACAAAACGTGAGCCTTCAAGTCCCTCGGTATAATCCACTGTGCCACCGATAAGATATTGTAAACTCATCGGGTCAATCACAAGTTGTACGCCGGATTTTTCAATAGTCAGATCGCCTTCATTTACTTTTTCATCAAAGGTGAAACCGTATTGGAAACCGCTACAACCACCACCGGTGATATATACGCGTAATTTCAGATCGTTATTTTCTTCTTCACTAATCAAACTTTTGACTTTGTTGGCGGCTGCATCGGTAAAGGTGAGCGGCACGGCAATATTATCTGTCATATTTTATTTTTCCACTTTCCTAAAAATTAGTGAGGTATTATCCAATAACCGACTTACTCATTCAAGATTTTTCATGGAAATCCTGCTATACTCTGCAGCATATTGTTTGTAAACACAGAGAAGATCATTATGTCTATCCCATTAAGAACCGAAGAAGAAATAGTAAAATTACGTGAAGCCTGCAAACTGGCTTCCGATGTGCTGGTGATGATTGAACCCTATGTAAAACCGGGGGTAACGACAGAGGAACTTGATCGGATTTGCCACGAATATATGGTAAACGAACAAAAAGTTATTCCCGCCTGTTTAAATTATCACGGTTTTCCGAAAGCAACCTGCATTTCTATTAATGAAGTGGTTTGTCACGGTATTCCAAGTAGAGATAAAGTCCTCAAAAACGGGGATATTGTGAATATTGATGTGACGGTTATCAAAGACGGCTACTTTGGCGATAATTCTAAAATGTACATCGTGGGTGGTGAGACCAACATCCGTAGTCAAAAATTAGTCGAGGCGGCACAAGAAGCATTGTATGTGGGGTTGCGCACGGTGAAACCGGGCATCCGTTTAAATGAAATCGGTAAAGCGATACAAAAATACACTGAAGGACAGGGTTTTAGCGTAGTTCGGGAATATTGCGGGCATGGTGTAGGTACGGAATTTCATTGTGAACCCCAAGTTTTGCATTATTATGCCGATGACGGTGGTGTTATTTTAAAACCGGGAATGGTATTTACCATTGAGCCGATGATTAACGCAGGTAAAAAGGAAGTTCGACTAATGGGGGACGGTTGGACGGTAAAAACCAAAGATCGTAGCCATTCCGCACAATATGAGCACCAGATCGTCGTAACCGAGACAGGCTGTGAAGTGATGACGATTCGTGATGAAGAAATCGCAGAAGGACGAATTTCACGGATTATGGTGAATAGTTAATTGAACTTACCGATAAAGCTCACATTTGTGGGCTTTTTCTTTATAGTGAATTAAAAAATTAATGCCTAGTACATTGCTAGCTCGTCGTGCTGTTTTTGTTTTGTCTTCGACTTGCCGCTTTGTGCCCATTTTCATTTAATTCACTATATAATGTGTTCCACGATTTTCTATATTATTGAAACAATATGCTTTTCCCTTTTGAAATCATTTCACCCTTAACCCCAAGTGCGGTCAAAATTCAACGTGAAAATCTCAAGCAATTTGAATTGGCGCATTTTGCGGATTTTTCCATTTTTGCACTCATCGAAAATCGCAGTGATTTTTATGATGCGTTGTTAAATCAACTATGGCAAGACATGGGGTTGAGTGAAGTCTCTCAACTCGCATTAATCGCCGTAGGCGGTTATGGACGCAAGGAAATGTTTCCATTATCCGACTTGGATTTTCTTATTTTGTCGGAACAGTCGCTTACGGTGGATATGGAAGAAAAAATTGAGCAATTTGTACGATTTTTGTGGGATAGCGGTTTTGAAGTCGGGCATAGCGTGCGTACGCTTACACAGTGTGAAAGGGAAGGTAAACAAGATATTACGATTGCAACGAATTTATTGGAAGCCCGATTTCTTGCGGGAAATCAACCGCACTTTGAGGTGCTTCAGGAACGGGTGAAACGTGCTGATTTTTGGTCGAAGGAAGCGTTTTTTAATGCGAAAGTGCAAGAGCAAACCGAACGTTATCATCGCTATCACAACACCGCTTACAATCTGGAACCGGATATTAAATACAGTCCCGGCGGTTTGCGTGATTTGCATCTATTGTATTGGATTGCATTGCGCCATACCGGTGCGTTGACATTAGAGGCGATTTTGCAGAGCGGGTTTATTTATCCGCAGGAATATCAACGCTTACAAGAAAGCCAAGCCTTTTTATTTAAAGTGCGGTTTGCTTTGCATTTAATTTTGAAGCGTTATGACAATCGTTTGTTGTTTGATCGCCAAATAAAAGTGAGCGAATTATTAGGTTTCACGGAAGAGGGTAATCAGGGGGTGGAAAAAATGATGAAGCGTTTTTTCCAAGCGTTACATCGTATTTCGCTGATTAGTAATTTATTAATCCAAGATTATCGCGAACGTTTTCTTTCAACCCATTATGATGTCTTTATTCATCAATTGGATGATGATTTTGAATTAGTGAATGGTAGCTTATGCTTGCGCAATTCGGATTTATTCTTGCAAAGCCCCGAACGTATTTTAGATTTATTCTTTTATCTCACACAATTTGAACGGGCGATAATTCATCCCACGACTTTACGAAAACTACAACTCGGTCTTGAACAGTTTCCGCAGAAATTATGCGAAATAGCGGCGGCTCGTGAGAAGTTTTTACGATTATTTAATCAACCGAATGCAATTCAACGGGCTTTTGTTCCTATGCACCAATATGGCGTATTAACGGCTTATTTAAGCCAATGGCAGGCAATCGAAGGCTTAATGCAATTTGATTTATTCCATATTTACACGGTAGATGAGCATACCTTGCGGGTGATGTTGAAACTGGAACGTTTTTTGCATAAGGAAAGTAAAATCGAACACCCGATTTGCCATCAAATATTCAGTCAATTTTCTGACCGCACTTTACTTTACCTGGCTGCATTATTTCACGATATTGCAAAAGGGCGAGGGGGAGATCATGCAGAACTGGGTGCGGTGGATGTGGTGGAATTTGCCGAATTACACGGCTTTGATCGGCGTGAAATTGACACCTTGAAGTGGTTGGTTCAATCCCATTTATTGATGTCGATCACCGCACAGCGTAGAGATATTCACGATCCTGAAGTTGTAATGAAATTCGCAGAAGCGGTACAAAATCAGGTTCGTTTGGACTATTTAACTTGCCTTACCGTTGCGGATATTTGTGCGACGAATGCCACACTCTGGAATAGTTGGAAACGGTCGCTTTTTTCTTCTTTGTATGATTTCACCAAGCAACAGTTTAGCCAAGGTATGTTGGAATTGTTGGATTATTCGGAAAAATCGGAAGAAAATCGCCGCTTAGCTTGGCAAATTTTAACGTCGGATTCGGCCATCTATTCGGAGACGGCCATTCAAACTTTATGGGCGCGTTGTCCGGATGAATATTTTTTACGTAACACACCGAAACAAATTGCAGGGCATACCGCATTACTGATTGATTTTTCAGGCGAATTGTTAGTTAAAATTACCAATCGTTTTGCTTTGGGCGGGACGGAAGTCTTTATTTACTGTCAAGATCAACCACATCTCTTTAATAAAGTGGTTACCACCATTGGCGCAAAAAAATTCAGTATTCACGATGCACAAATTATTACGACACAAGATAGTTATGTGTTCGATAGCTTTATCATTACGGAACTAAATGGTGATTTGGTGAAATTTGATCGTCGTCGTGAGTTAGAAAGCGCATTAATGCTGACGTTACAAAGTGAAATGCGTCCAACTTTATCCCTTCCGGTAAATCGTCAATTGCAACATTTTTCGGTAAAAACCGATGTGCGCTTCTTGCGTGAAAGTAAAACGGAACAGACTGAAATGGAATTGATTGCTTTAGATAAACCCGGGTTATTAGCCGAAATAAGCCGAATTTTTAGCGATCTTAATTTGAATTTATTAAATGCCAAAATTACTACCGTAGGCGAAAAAGCAGAGGATTTCTTTATTCTAAAAAATCAAGAAGATAAAGCCTTAACTTTGCAAGAAAAAGAAAACTTGCGTGAAGTGATTTACCGGAAAATTCGATAAAAGAAAAAAGTGCGGTCAATTTTCGGTATTGTGTATTGGTCGCACAAAGGAAATTTTATATCCGATATTTATCGGAGGTAGGGTGCGTTAAGTTTTGCGTAACGCACCGTTTCATCATTAAGCTATTGTTAATCTGTGCGTTACGGCTTCGCCTAACGACAGCCTACAATGATTTGTGCTAGTGTTGCATAATGCTGTCAATTTTAATTGCACTTTATCGCGATATAACACCGCACTTTTTATTCGATCGCTTTCTTCTTCAAATAAGCGTAAAGTTCGTCTTTAATTCGTAATTTCTCTTTTTTTAAAATCTCAATTTCAGTGTGAGTTGCAAGCTGAATGTTTTGCTCTTTATTCTGAATATCATGATCTAATTCATTATGCTTTTCAAATAAGCGATCAAAATAGGCATCGTTACTTTTTAGTTTGGTGATTAATTCTCTAAATTCTGGAAACATAAACAGGCTCCTGTGGTTACTAAAACTGTCTTTACTTTACTCTTTTTACAAAAAATTAATAGAAGTGAAACACAAAAATTTGAACCGGATCACAAAATAAAATTGAGGTTTCGGTATGGTTAAAAGTGCGGTCAAAAAATTTTTTGATTTTTATAAAATCCTTGTTTCTATGGGCTTTTAACTGGTTTATTTTATTAAAGCACGTTAGAATAGAGACATTTTTCATTTTAACGAAGACGAAGGAAATCCAATGATCGATCCAAATTTACTCCGCAATAATTTGGCGGAAACGGCTGAAAAATTAAAAATTAAACGTAATTTCATCCTTGATACGGAAAAATTAGTAGCGTTGGAAGAACAACGCAAAGCACTTCAAGTAAAAACCGAAACCTTGCAAGCGGAACGTAATACACGCTCAAAAGCGATTGGGGCGGCGAAAGCTCGTGGTGAAGATATCGCCCCGTTATTGGCTGAAGTGGATAATATGGGCGAGCAGTTAAATGAAGCGAAAGTACAACTTGATGCGGTACTTGCGGAAATCAATCAAATTGCGTTAACCATTCCGAATCTTCCGTCGGATGAAGTGCCGCTCGGTAAGGATGATAGCGAAAATCTTGAAATTTTACGTTGGGGTACGCCACGCACCTTTGATTTTGAAATTAAAGATCATGTAACTTTGGGGGAGAAAACGGACGGACTGGATTTTGCCGCCGGTGCGAAATTAGCCGGTGCGCGTTTTGCCGTGATGAAAGGACAAATTGCGAAAATGCACCGTGCGTTAGCTCAATTTATGTTGGATCTTCATACCGAGCAACATGGTTATTTAGAAACTTACGTGCCTTATCTCGTGAATCACGCAACCCTTTACGGCACAGGACAATTGCCGAAATTCGGTGAAGATTTATTCCATACCAATGCATTGGAAGGCGAGCAACCTTATGCATTAATTCCAACAGCGGAAGTGCCGGTAACAAATTTAGTGCGTGATGTGATTATTGATGAAGCGGAATTGCCGATCAAAATGACGGCACATACCCCATGTTTTCGTTCTGAAGCCGGTTCTTATGGGCGGGATACCCGCGGTTTAATTCGTATGCATCAATTTGATAAAGTGGAAATGGTACAAATTGTGGATCCGGATAAATCAATGGAAGCCTTAGAAGAATTAACCTCTCATGCGGAAAAAGTATTGCAATTATTGAATCTGCCATACCGAAAAGTGTTGCTTTGTACCGGTGATATGGGATTTGGTTCTTGCAAAACCTATGATTTAGAGGTGTGGATACCTGCGCAAAATACATACCGTGAAATTTCTTCCTGTTCAAATATGTGGGATTTCCAAGCCCGTCGTATGCAAGCGCGTTGTAAAGCGAAAGGCGATAAGAAAACCCGTTTGGTGCATACTTTGAACGGTTCCGGATTAGCTGTTGGTCGCACGTTGGTGGCTGTACTTGAAAACTACCAAAATGCTGACGGTTCAATTACCGTACCGGAAGTATTAAGACCCTATATGGGCGGATTAGAAGTGATCGGAAAGTAGCACGGAAGTTAAGATAAAAGAGCGGTTGAAATCAACCGCACTTTTAGTTTCTTACACAAATTTCCTCAAACTTTTCAAAGAATGTCGGAAAGGTTTTCGTAGTGCATTTTGGATCGAGAATATTAACCGGTGTGTTGGAAAGTGCTATCAATGCAAAACACATTGCCATACGATGATCATTATAGGTTGCGATATCCGCTAGTTGAAATTTTTCCAATGGAAGCGGTTGAATACGAATAAAATCTTCGCCCTCTTCGACTTCTGCCCCGACTTTACGCAATTCGGTTGCCATTGCCGATAAGCGGTCGGTTTCTTTTACCCGCCAATTGTAAATATTGCGAATAACGGTTTCACCTTCGGCAAAAAGTGCTGTTGTCGCAATGGTCATTGCCGCATCGGGGATATGGTTCATATCCATATCTATTCCCTGAAGTTTATCGTGTTCCGCTTGAATGAAATCTTCTCCCCAAGTGATACGTGCGCCCATTTTTTCGAGTACGTCTGCAAATAAGCGATCTCCTTGAATGGAGTTTTTACCGATTCCGGTAACGATCACTTTGCCTTTAATTGCACCGGCTGCTAAGAAGTAAGAGGCTGAAGAAGCATCACCTTCAACCAAATATTTGCCCGGTGAAATATAAGATTGATTACCTTTAATACGAAATATTTGGTATGCCTGATTTTCTACTGTCACACCAAAATCTTTCATCATTGCGAGCGTAATATCAATATAAGGTTTAGAAACCAAATCACCCACAATTTCTATTTCCATATCATTTTCAGCAAGCGGTGCAGCCATTAAAAGTGCGGTCAAAAATTGGGAGGAAATTGAACCGTCAATTTGTATTTTTCCGCCTTTAAGCCCTGTATTGCGAATAGCAAGAGGCGGGTAGCCCTCGTTTTCCAAATAACGCACATCCGCACCGGCTTGACGGAGCGCATCAACTAAATGAAGAATCGGACGCTCTTTCATTCGTGGTTCACCGGTAAGAATCACTTCTCCGGTCATTTTACCTTTTAGACAAAGTGCCGCCGTTAATGGGCGCATTGCTGTGCCTGCATTCCCTAGAAAAAGTGAAAGCCCATCTTGAAGATTAAATGCACCACCTAAACCTTCGATTTCACAAATTGTTTTATCGTCGGATAGTTGATAATTGACACCCAGTGCTTTCAGCGCATTTAACATATGACGAATGTCATCGCTATCAAGCAAGTTTGTCACTTTAGTTGTCCCTTTAGCGAGAGCGGAAAGAAGGAGGGCACGATTCGATAAACTTTTCGAACCGGGTAAATTAACCGTCCCCTCAACCGCACTAACAGGGGTCAGTGTGATTTTTTCCATTACAACACCACCGTTTTATTTTTATAGACGAAAATTCTGTCATATAAGGCGAGATCTAACGCTCGGCTTAATACGGTTTTCTCGACATCTCGGCCTGCGCGCATCATTGCATCGGCACTATAAGTATGATCTACGTTAATGACATTTTGCATAATAATCGGGCCTTGATCTAATTCATTGTTAATGAAATGTGCCGTTGCACCGATAATTTTTACACCGCGCTCGTAGGCTTGTTGATAAGGTTTTGCACCGATAAATGCAGGCAGGAAAGAATGATGAATATTTATCACTCTGTTAGGATAACGTTCTACAAATTGAGGATTTAATACACGCATATATTTCGCAAGAACAATATAATCGGGTGCGTATTCGTCAATTTTTTCCGCAAGCAGTTGATCATGTTCCACTCGGGTTAATCCCTCATGGCTGACACAATGGAATGGAATATCAAAACGTTCGACCAATTCACGTAAATTGTTATGATTGCCAATGACGGCAGCAATTTCCACATTTAATGCGCCGTAATAATTTTTCATCAAAATATCACCAAGGCAGTGAGCTTCTTTCGTGACTAAAATGACAATTCGTTTGCGCTGTGTACCGATTAATCGACAATTTGTGCCGCTAGGTAAACTATATTTTAAATCTTCAAGTAGGGTTGTTTCATTAAAAATTCCTTCAAGCTCGGTACGCATAAAGAAATGTTTTGTTTCAAAATCTACAAATTCATTATTGTGTAGAATATTAAGTTGATGTTTGTAACAAATGTTTGTAATTTTTGCAATTAAGCCTTTATCATCCGGACAATCGGTAAGAAGAATCTTTTTTTCAATCATAGTATTAAAGTTGTGCTTTTTATAATAGATAAAAAAAGAGAACCCATATTTATACTATGGGTTCCGGAAAATGAGATAAGTTAAATTTCGAAGTCAGACAAAGACTTACCTGCGTCTAAGGCTCTTTGGATAACGCTTGGCGTACGACCTTGACCCGTCCAAGTTTTTTGTTCACCGTTAACATCGGTATATCTATATTTAGCAGGAAGCGGTTTACGTTTTTTACGCATTACGGAAGGCGCCACAACATCAATAATCGCTTTTAATTCTTCGGGCGTGATTCCTTCTTTTTTCATTAATTCTTTATATTTTTCAATACGTGCTCTACGCTCAATTTCAGCTTGTCGAATTTCTTCCATTTGAGCGCGTTTTTCGGCAACCGCTTCTTCAAATTTTTTTAATGAACTTTCCGCTTGTTCTAAAGTTAAATCATTTACAACGGAACGAATACTGCGAAGATTGGTAAATACTTTAATTAGATTAGTCATAATAAACTCCATGTGGTGTTACGATATAAATCCAGCGCCGGCTATAGTAACGAAATAAATCAAAAACGTAAACCTTAAATTTAAATAAATACTCAAATAAACAAAGTCTTGAATATGTATCGTAAAGCTTATTTGAACGTTAAATTAAGGTTGAAGTGAAAAAGAAACAGAATTTACTAGATTTTTTCTATATTTTCCTGTAACTTCAAATTCCCTATAAAAAGTAGAGGTGCGACCACTATAAGTATTTTTTCCGAGCGGATAGCGATGACGAAAAATGAAAGGAGTGGTTGCCGAAATCAGTTAAAAGTCGTTTTGACTGGTTGGTAGCGTATCTGAAAGGAACGTTACTGTCATAGTGATTAACTATGGAGCGCTACGGTTAGGCTGGCCATTTCAGGTTCATTTTCTGCCGTTCCTCCATTATTTTAGGTATAACTTAATGGAACTTATCGATTATTCTTCTTCAATTTGGTCTATCGTACCTGCGTTGTTAGCGATTATTTTAGCGATTGCGACACGTCGTGTTCTTCTTTCTTTAAGTGCCGGTATTTTAATCGGTGCATTAATGCTTAACGGCGCATCAATTTTATCTACATTAACTTATTTAAAAGACAATATTTCCGCATTGTTTTATAGCGATGGTGAAATTAATTCAAATATGAATATCGTCTTATTTTTAATTTTGCTTGGTATTTTGACCGCACTTTTGACCGTTTCCGGTAGCAATCGTGCTTTTGCCGAATGGGCTCAGAAACGAATTAAAGGGCGGCGTGGTGCGAAATTACTTGCCGCCTCATTGGTATTTATTACTTTTATTGATGATTACTTTCATAGTCTTGCGGTAGGGGCGATTGCCAGACCGGTTACGGATCGTTTCAAAGTCTCACGTGCGAAATTAGCCTATATTTTGGATTCTACCGCTGCACCAATGTGTGTCATGATGCCGGTTTCAAGTTGGGGAGCTTATATTATTACCCTTGTGGCAGGTTTATTGACCACTTATTCCATCACGGAATATACGCCGATGGGGGCTTTTGTGGCAATGAGCTTAATGAACTTCTATGCGATCTTCGCCTTATTGATGGTATTTTTTGTCGCTTATTTTTCTTTTGACATCGGTTCAATGGCGCGCCATGAAAGAGCGGCGATGGAAGGTGAGGTGAGAACCCAAACGGAAGAGCTAGGCGTTCAAGGTAAAGTTCGCAATTTAGTATTACCGATTTTGGTGCTGATTATTGCAACGGTTTCAATGATGATGTTCACCGGTGGTCAAGCGCTTGCCGAAGCAAAAACACCATTCTCCGTATTAGGTGCATTTGAAAATACGAATGTAGGCATTTCCCTTGTTGTGGGGGGAGCAAGCTCGGTCATTGTTTCAACGATTTTAATTGTGTTGGGCCGCCAAGTGAGCGTGTCGGAATATGGGCGCGCATGGGTGCTGGGAATTAAATCTATGCTCGGTGCGATTGCAATTTTATTTTTTGCTTGGACAATTAATAAAATCGTAGGGGATATGCAAACCGGTAAATATTTATCCTCTTTGGTTTCCGGCAATATTCCGGTTCAATTTCTACCGGTTATCTTATTTATCTTAGGTTCGGCCATGGCATTCTCAACGGGAACGAGTTGGGGAACTTTCGGCATTATGTTACCGATTGCAGCGGCAATGGCAACCAATGCCGCTCCGGAATTAATGCTACCTTGCCTTTCTGCCGTAATGGCAGGTGCAGTATGCGGAGATCATTGTTCCCCGGTTTCCGATACAACGATTCTTTCTTCCACCGGGGCGAAATGCAACCATATGGATCATGTTACAACACAGTTGCCTTATGCGTTAACGGTTGCCGCAGCAACCTGTGTGGGTTATATCGTGGTAGGTTTTACCGAATCGGGTATAGCAGGATTTATTGCCACCGCGATTTCTCTCATGTTGCTCGTTTTTATGGTAAAAAAACGCTAAAAGGCGATATATTAAGCGCATAAAATTGAACATTGTTTGCAGAATGCGATGTATATTCAACAGATAAAAAGTGCGGTCAAAATCATTTTGACCGCACTTTTGCGATCGTTGCATAGTAAAACTCTCGATTTAATGCTTATATGGGGGCTTTTCAGTGAAACCCGATGTAAATTCAACAATATTCAGTTAAAATATTGCCAAGTTTTAAACTCACAAACTAAAGTATGACCTCATTTACCCTTGAACCTCAAGATAACACCCGTCTTCAATCCCTTTGCGGTGCATTTGATGATCATCTGAAACTGATTGAAAAAGAATTTAACCTCAACATTTCCCGTAATAATTTTACTTTTACCATAGAATCTAATGAGGAAACGCCTAAACCCTATGATGAAAAATTAATTCAAAGTGCGGTCAAATTAGTTCAAGATTTGTATGTGGAAACCGCACCGATTAAAGGAAAGGTAAAAGAATTGGATTTAGAAGATGTGCATCTTGCCCTACAAGAAAGCCGAATGCTATCTCAAACGGAATCTACCCGTGCGGAAAGCAAAGTCTATGCAGCCACAATTAAAACCAAACGCGGAATGATTAAGCCGCGTGGTGAAAATCAAATTCAATATTTACATAATATTTTAACGCACGATATTAGTTTCGGTATTGGCCCGGCGGGAACGGGGAAAACTTTCTTAGCGGTGGCGGCAGCAGTGGAAGCATTGGAACGCCAAGAAATTCGCCGAATATTATTAACCCGTCCGGCAGTGGAAGCCGGTGAAAAATTGGGTTTCTTGCCGGGGGATTTAGGGCAGAAAATCGAGCCTTATTTGCGACCGCTTTATGATGCCTTGTTTGAAATGCTAGGCTTTGAACGGGTACAAAAATTAATGGAACGCAATGTTATCGAAATCGCCCCGCTTGCGTATATGCGGGGGCGTACATTAAACGATAGTTTTATTATTTTAGATGAAAGTCAAAATACCACTGTAGAACAAATGAAAATGTTTCTTACGCGTATTGGTTTCAATTCTAAGGCGGTGATTACCGGCGATATTACCCAAATTGATTTACCACGTAGTACAAAATCCGGTTTACGTCACGCTATTGAAGTATTAGAAAACGTGCCGGAATTGAGTTTTAACTATTTTGACAGCAAAGATATTGTGCGCCATCCCGTGGTGGCGAAAGTAGTTCAGGCTTATGAGGCTTGGGAAGTGAAAGATGAAATTCGCCGTCAAGCATTTGCGGAACAACGAAAGGCTGAACGTGAAAAAGAGCGGTCGGTTTTAGCGGAGAATTTAGGAGAATAAGATGGGCAATATGCTAATTGATTTACAGATCGCAACGGAAAACACGGCAGGTTTGCCAACCGAAACGCAAATTACACAATGGGCAACAGCAGCAGTTCAACCGGAAAGTGATAATGTAGAAATGACCGTGCGTATTGTGGACGAAGCGGAAAGCCACGAATTGAATCTAACCTACCGTGGCAAAGATCGCCCTACAAATGTGCTTTCTTTTCCTTTTGAATGCCCTGATGAAGTGGAATTGCCCTTATTAGGCGATTTAGTGATTTGTCGTCAGGTTGTCGAACGTGAAGCGGCAGAACAAGAGAAGTCGCTTACCGCCCATTGGGCGCATATGGTGGTGCATGGGAGCTTACATTTATTGGGCTATGATCACATTGAAGATGATGAAGCGGAAGAAATGGAAAGCCTTGAAACACAAATTATGCAGGGATTGGGTTTTGCCGATCCTTATTTATCGGAAAAATAATCGTAAAAAATAGTATGGAGTCTTTATGTATAAAGCCGTATTTAGTGATTTTGATGGTACTTTATTAACTTCAGATCACAAAATCTCCCCAAGAACGTTAGCCGCGATTCAGCGTATCACTCAAAACGGTATTCCTTTTGTGCCGATTTCTGCCCGCTCACCACTAGGTATTTTGCCTTATGCGAAACAAATTGATAATTACAATGTCATTGTCGCATTTAGCGGAGCACTCATTTTGGAGCGCAATTTGAATGCACTTTATTCGGTGAAAATTTCTGCGGAAGATATTCAAAAAATTAATCGGGTTTTGGCAGACTATCCGGCGCTAGGGGTGAATTATTATACGGATAATGATTGCGTTGCACGTGATGTGAATAACAAATGGGTGGTTTTTGAACGTGGCGTTACGGGCATTCAAATTGATCCCTATGATGAAAGTGCGGTTTATTCTCCTCACAAAATTCAAATTATCGGTGAGCCGAATGAGATTATCGAAATTGAAAACCGATTAAAAGCGGATTTTCCTCATTTGAGTATTTGCCGTTCTCATCCGAGTTTTCTGGAAGTAATGCACGAATCGGCAACAAAAGGTAATGCAGTGCGTTTTTTAGAAAATTATTTCAATGTAAAAACTGAAGAAGCGATTGCTTTTGGCGATAACTTTAATGACTTGGATATGCTACAAAATGTCGGCTTAGGCGTTGCAATGGGCAATGCCCCGGAAGAAATCAAACAGGCTGCCAACCGAGTTACGGCAACAAATAATGAAGATGGCTTAGCGTTAATTTTGGAAGAAATTTTTCCGGAATAAAAATAGGTGAAAGAAATAACAGTATGTAGAAATAATATGATTTGAGTGGTAACAAAGCGCTACACATTCAAGAATAGCATTTTATGCAACTGTTATGATAAAAAGGAAAAAGAGTGCCGCACTTTGGTATTAAAAGTGCGGTCAATAAATAGTAAATAATTTATTTCAAAATAAACATCGGCGTGTTACTTACAGGATCACGATGAATTTCCACTTCTAAATCAAATACGTTTTTAAGTAGTGCTTTGGTCATTACTTCTTCAGGTGCGCCTTGTGCGATTAAATTGCCTTCCTTAAAAATGATCAAATAATCGCAATAGCGGCTGGCTTGATTGAGATCGTGCAGAACGGTGATTATGGTTTTGCCGTCTTGCTGCATTTGACGCATCATTGCCATTAAATCGGCTTGACGGTTAAGGTCGAGATAAGTGGTGGGTTCGTCTAATAATACAATATCGGTGTCTTGTGCTAAGGTCATCGCTAAAAATACGCGTTGTTGTTGACCTCCTGAAAGATCCGCTACCAGTTTATCGGAGAGTTCAATTGTGTGTGTTTGGAGCATCGCCCGGTTCACTAATTCCTCATCTTTAGCGCTTAATTTTCCCCATAAATTCACATAGGGGGAGCGTCCGTAACTTACTAATTCCCGTACGCTGATACCTTCAGGCACAAGGTGTTGTTGTGGTAAGAAGGCAAGATGTTTGGCATACTCTTTAGGTGTTTTTTGCCAAATATCTTTGCCTTGATAAGTGATGGTGCCTTGTTTGGGTTTTAGTAGGCGTGCTATTGCTTTGAGTGTGGTGGATTTCCCGCAGCCGTTCGGACCAAGTAAGCCAATCACTTTATTTGGGGGAAAACAGAGTGACAAATGATGGACAATCGGTGTGTCTTGATAGGAGAGTTGTAAGTTTTTAATTTCAATTGTCATTATTTGGTTCTCATTAATAAATAGAAGAAATACGGCGCACCGATAATTGCGGTAAGTATGCCGGCCGGTAATTCGGTAGGCGGTGTGATGATGCGGGCAATAATATCGGAAATTTGCAATAAAATAGCACCGATAAAAAAAGAGGCGGGGAGTAAATTACGATGTCTCCCTCCTACTAAACGGCGGGCCAAATGAGGGGCAACTAACCCCAAAAAGGCAATCGGACCGCAAATTGCAACGGCTGTAGTGGAAAGAGCAACGGCAAGAATCAGCACGATGATTTGTACCCTGTTAACCCCAACGCCTAAGGTGCTAGCTTTGCTTTCACCCAATCCAAGAGTATCTAAATCTCGGCTGAAGAAAAATGGAAGAGGTAGTAGCAACAATAACCATGGAAGTACTACTTGGGCATAAGCCCAGCTTCTTCCCCAAAGGCTGCCTGTTAGCCATAACATTGCGGTGTTAATTTCTACGGGATTCGTTAGCATCACATAATGGCTAATCGCTGCCCATAAGGAAGAGAGAGACACGCCAATAATCGCCATTTTAATCGGGCGGAAGTGAAATCCACAGATGATCCAAAGTAATATGAAAGAAAGCGTACCACCGATAAAGGCAAATAGGGGAATCCAATAAAATGTCAGTTGTGGTAAAAATATCAGTGCGGTAATGGCAACTAAACCGGCCGCATTGTTAATGCCCAAAATATCAGGTGAGGCGAGGGGATTACGCACCACACTTTGAACTAACACGCCTGAAATCGCTAATGCGCCACCGATAACGACTGCTAATAAGGTACGGGGAAGACGGTATTCTATTAAAGTGAAGTAATTCTTATCGTTGCTATCAAGAGCGGCGAATAATTCATTGAAAGAAAGCCTGTATGCCCCAAGACGCAAACTCATCACCAAAAGGAAGATGAGAAGAGCGAACATTGAGAGATAAAATAGGCGAATTTTTAACGCAGATAAAGAGGGCATTATCGCTTTCCTTTTGCAAATAAGACAAATATTGGCGCACCGATTAATGCAAGTACTGCGCCGGCAGGGACTTCGCTTGGAAAATTGACAGCTCTTGCAATCAAGTCTGCCATCAACATTAAAATCGCCCCGAGTAACATTGCCATTGGTAAGGCTTTGCGTAGATCATAGCCAATCCAATAACGTGCCAGATGTGGTACGAGCAGACCTATAAAGGCAATAGGACCGGCTACACTTACTGCCGCTCCAACAATCAGCAGTCCCATTACATTTGCATACCAACGCAAGCGGAATAAGTTTACCCCTAAAGATTGGGCAGATTCATCGCTTAAACTCAACAGATTAAGCTGACCTGCAAAAAGGAGGCAGAAAAGTGCGGTCAAAATAAGGAAAGGATAGAGCTGCTGCCATTGCGCCCAGCGGGCGTGCGAAATCCCCCCGGCAAGCCAACTCATAATGCCGAATGCGTGATCTTCCGCTACAATGAGTACAAGTTTTGTTAGGGCGGCACAAAGTAGGGAGACTGCAACCCCGGCTAAAATTACACGGCTACGTTCGCCTTGATTATCTTGCCAAGCATTGCTGATTATCATCACTAACAACCAACTTGCTCCTCCTCCTAATGCGGCAATAAAAGCAATGCTATATCCATTTACCAGCGTGGGGCTTAACGTTGTGACCGATACCATAGCTAATGCAGCGCCTGAATTGACACTCAATAACGAAGGCGAAGCCAAGGGATTACGGGTAATTGTTTGTAGTAATGCACCTGCCACAGAAAGAGTGGCTCCTAATGCCAGGGCAACCAAAGTTCGCGGTAGCCGTAAATCAATTACCGTAATTTGCGCCAGTTCGTCGGTTGAATCGGGTAAAAAGACTTGTAATGCAGCAATCGGTTGAATTTCAATGGGATAATATAAAAACAGGCTTCCCCATAATAAGAAAGCCAGTAAACCGAGAGGGAGTATCCAACGAAAAATTGTTTGCCACATTATTTTTGATTTACAAATTGCTCAATCTGTGTCGCCATAACTTTGCTGGCTTCTAAACCTCTACCACGTGCCCAAATAAAAGGGTCAACAGCAAAAACGTGATGAGATTTCACCGCAGGAATCGCTTTCCAAAGGGGGTCGGTTTCCCATTTACGAGCGATACTTTCATCACGATAATGTGCGATAAATAACCATTGTGGTTTTTCCATTACTAACTGTTCAAGATTAATTTCTATTAAACTTTGAGGATTATTTTTAACCGTGGCGGGAGAAAAACCGAGGTGTTCTAAGAAACTTGGTACATAAGCGGTATTGTTTTGAAAGGTGAATTTATTTTCACGAGATGTGCCGAAAACAGCGCTTTCTCCTTTTACGTGGATATTTTGTTTTATTTTGGCGATGAAAGCATTATGTTCATTGATTTTAGCTTTCATTTCGTTACTTTTACCTACAATATCACCGATCTTCTGTGCCGTTTTGAGATTGTCTTGATAGCTTTCATGGCGGGAATCAAACATTACCGTAGGGGCAATTTTTTTCAACTCTTCATACACTGCCGTATGACGAGAAGGGTCGGCAATAATTAAATCGGGTTTTAGGGAAGCGATGACTTCAAGGCTTGGTTGTGAACGGGTACCCACGGATTGCCATGGTTGAATTTTTTCCCGTACCTCTTTCAAAATACGTGATGTGTCATTATCATCAGCCACACCGACAGGGCTTATACCCACTTGTGCAAGTGCATCTACAAAAGAATACTCTAATGCAATAATACGGGTCGGTGTTTTATCAAGAATGAATTCACCTTTTTCATCGGTAACCGTTACTGCCTGAGCAAGTGAGGAAGCGAATAAAAAAAGAGAAACAAAAAGTAGTTTAGCGGTGTTTTTCATATATTCTCCTGTTTAAAAAAAACACCTGTATTATACACACCTTTTTTAATGAGAATAGTTCTTTTTTGTAAAAATAAAAATACCGTATTTTTTTATTTAAAATACGGTATTTTGAAGGGATTTTTAGTTTTTAAACTCAGCGTCTAAGCAAGGACGAATTTTGTTCAGCATTTCTTTTAATACACGTGCCGGTGCGGCGATGATATTACCGCTGCGTAAATAGCCTGAACCTGCTTCAAAGTCGCATACTAAGCCACCGGCTTCACGCACGATTAAATCACCTGCAGCGCAATCCCAAGCTTTCAAGCCCATTTCAAAATAACCGTCGACACGGCTTGAAGCCACATAACATAAATCTAATGCCGCCGAACCGGTGCGACGAAAATCAGCCGCATCTTCAATGAGGAGATTCATCATTGCAAATTGCGTTGACATAAATTTAGGTTGTTTGAATGGAAAACCGGTAGCAAGAATCGCACCCTGGAGCTCACGTTTGCTATCTACGCGTAAACGCACTTCATTTAATTTTGCGCCTTCGCCACGAACGGCGGTAAAGAGTTCGTTACGGATTGGATCATAAACCACACCCACTTCGGTACGATTTTTGACTCGGATTGCGATTGACACGGCAAAATGCGGAAGACCGTTCATAAAGTTGCGGGTGCCATCCAGCGGATCAATAATCCATTGAACATCGCTGTCTTTTCCTTCAATAGCACCGGTTTCTTCGGTGATGATAGTATGATCGGGATAGGATTTTTTAATGATTTGAATGATTTCCGCTTCTGCAGATTTATCCACATTAGTTACATAATCATTGATACCTTTTTGTGCGCTTTCGATGTCATCGCGGCGTTCATAATTCTTAGCAATCACGTTGCCCGCTCTTCGTGCCGCACGAATGGCGATATTTAACATTGGATTCATATTTCCACCAGATTTTAAAGAACAGAAAATTCCGCATCATTATAGCGATATTTGCCAAAATGACCAGTCGAAAATCGTAAAAACACGATTTTTAAGCTCCTTTTACTAAAGTTTGTGATCCGTATCGTAAAAATAATTTGCCTTTGTTGTCAGTTACAAAAAATATTTTAAAGTGCGGTTGAAATTGAGGGCGTTTTATGCGGAAAGGGGCAACATTAATCGAATTATTAATTAGTTTGGCAATTATCAGCATTGCCTTGAGCATTACTGCGCCTCTTTGGCAAAGGGATGATAACAAAATGATTTTAGCGAAAGAGCAACATCGCCTCTATTTATTCCTACGGCAAATTCAAGCAAGGGCTGAAAGTTCTTCTGAAATTTGGTTTATTTTGGCAAATCGTAATCCTGCAACACAGCAATGGTGTATGACCGCCCAAGTGAAAAATGACAAACTTTGTGACTGTTTGCAGCCGACAAATTGCCCAAAAGAAGTTTACGCACATTTTTATTATCCTTACTTTACGGAGAAAACGATGATTGTGAGCCCCAAGATTTATCCTATAGAGGTAGCCCGTTTTAACGGTGTTCGTAACACCATTGATTCCAACTGTTTCTTATTACAAGCAGGTGAAGAAAGAACCCTGTTTTCCTTTTTTAATGTTGGCAGTTTGAAATTGAAACCGAATCAATCCGCCAGTGCTTGTACCGGATAAAATGATGTTAAAAGGGCAAACTTTACTTAGTCTAATGATTTCATTGGCAATTTCCACCGCACTTTTATTCGTGATTTCACAGTTTTATGCGGATACGCAAATTCAAAATCGAAAAGTCTTTTTACGTTTAAAACTACAGGCGGAAATTCAACGCACGCTCCAACTTATCGGTAAAGATCTGCGCCGTGTCGGCTTTCGGGCTCTCAACGATAAATTAATTGAAAGTAATCTGGATTTGTTTGAATTAGATGAAAAGGGAAGCGCTTTGGTGATTTCTCAGGCGGATAATGCAGCTCAAAATAGCTGCGTTTTGTTTTTTTATGATCTGAATGCAAACGGTTGTATTGGTGAAAAATACACTAAAAATACTTGTATCAATGGCGATCAAAATGTCGCAAAAAGTATCGAAAAAGAACTTTTCGGTTATAAATTGAATGGCAAAATGATCGAAACCAAACAAACTTACAAAAGTGCGATTAAGACGAATTGCAAATCCGATGAATGCCAAAAAGCACTTCAACAAAGTGCTTGCAATGCCGGTGGAGGTTGGACTGATTTATTGGATGAAAAGGAATATGAAATAACCCGCTTGCAATTTAATCCTTTAGCCGAAGGAAAGGGGATTGAAATCCGGCTTGGCGGTAGTTTAAGAAATTATCCTGAGATTTATTATGAAACCGCTATGGTGGTGGCGCTATGGAATCAATAAAAGCAAGGAAAGGTATTGTAACCGCCACGATTTTGATCTTTATTTCAGGGCTATTAGTGGTGATTTTATTATTTGATGAGAGTACCTTACATTTTTTTCTTGCCCGGCAAATGCAGCGAAAACATTACGTTGAACGTACATTAACATTGCAAAAAATGACCTCAATCGAAAAACAAAATGTCTGTAAAAACTTGCCTTTGGATAATTCGGAGAAGGCTAGACAGATTTCTATTACGTTGGATGGTGCGAACGATGCGATTCAATATTCGCTTTGGTGTCGGCGTGTCGCAATATTTAAGAAAACGCCCACGAAAGGGGTTAATCAAGGCTTGTTCGATCATTTTATCCGTATGGAAAATCTTAGTGAATTTCGACCGCACTTTTTACAACCTGCAAATCCGTTGGTGACAAACAAAATGCCGCAAATTTATTGGTTTGATCAACATCAAACAACTTGGGAAATCAATGGCAAGGTACAAGGGATTGTAATTGCTGAAGGTGATTTAACACTTCGAGGAAACGGGCGAATCAGCGGAACGGTAATCACCGCCGGAACTTTAACTTTGGAAGGCGTTACGGTGGCTTATGGCAAAAAAGTGATCGAGCCTTTGGTGCGGCAATATAGCAAGTGGCAATTGGCGGAGAAAAGTTGGAGTGATTTTAAAATATCAAGTGAATAGGGGAATATCGTTGATTTCCTTAATGTTTACGCTTGCATTGTTTAGCGCCTTGTTTTTGGCATTTAATCAATGGACGGCGAACCAGCGCAAAAGTGCGGTCAAAATCTATTATGATTTTCAAGCGTTACAAATTGCCGAAAATCAGGCGCAACGGCAATTTTTAGGATTACCTTGTGAGCAATACGTACAGCAAAACGGTATAATATTTCAAGTACAATGCCAAAGCGATCAAGTCGTGATTCAGTATCCGAAGGGTGAATTTTCGCTGAAAACCGAGTAAAATAGTGCACATTATTCTGCTCTTTCCATCATAGGTTGCCGCGGTGTTTATCGTTTATTATTCCAATCAGCTTGAAAAACAAAAAGAGATTCTTGCCGAAGTCTTTAAAACGCTTCCTCCTGAAGATCCTTTTCAACAAGATATTATTTTGGTGCAAAGTCCCGGAATGGCACAGTGGCTACAAATGGCTTTGGCAAAGAAGAACGGGATTTCCGCTAATTTGACTTTCCCGATGCCGGCAACCTTTATTTGGCAACTTTATGCGGATAACTTACCGGCGGTTTCTTTGCAAAATCCTTTTGATAAAGAGGCAATGATGTGGCGTTTAATGGACTTAATTCCTGATTTTTTAATGCGGGAAAGTTTTGCGCCTTTGCGTCATTATTTGGCTTCTTCGCACCATTCCGAACAATATAAACGCTATCAATTAAGTAGTAAAATCGCCGATTTATTCGACCAATATTTAGTTTATCGCCCTGAATGGATTTTTGCTTGGGAAAGGGGGGAAGACGAAAATATTACAGCGCAAATTGAAATGCAACAATCTCATTTAAATGAAACATTGTTGCAACAAATTCAAGATAATGTGGCGTGGCAAGGGACATTATGGCGTGCATTAGTGGCGAATATAAAAGCGGATATGGGCGATCAAGCTATGCACCGTGCCGCCTTACACGAGCAATTTTTAGCCTTATTAAATGATAAAAATCGAGCTAAAAAATTACCCGAACGCATATTTATTTTCGGTATTTCTGCACTACCAAAGGCATATTTATCCATTCTGCAAGCGATATCATCGGAAGTGGATATCCATTTGTTTTTCAATAATCCAAGCCAAGAATATTGGGGTGATATTCGTGATTTACGTATGGATTATTTACGCTCCCGTATGCGCCGTGATTATCAAAAACAAAATGAAATCCAACCGCTCTTTTCGGAAGGGCAAATATCACAATTAGAACAAGGCGACCTTGAGACGACTTATCACGATGAGAATCTCCAAATCGGTAATCCGTTGCTTGCCGCTTGGGGAAAAATGGGACGTGATTTTCTTTACACTTTAGTACGAGACGAAGAGCGAATCGAAACTTACTCTGTGAACGCTTATGAGGATATTTCAAATTCGACCCTACTCGGTCAGCTGCAATCACATATTTTACATTTAGAAAACCGGTCTTTAAAAATTGAAAAAAATGACCGCACTTTAACGGTTCATTCCTGCCATAGTGCGATGCGGGAAGTGGAAGTATTGCAGGATTACTTACTGGACTTATTCAACCAAGATCCGACATTAACCCCGAAAGATATCGTCGTTATGGTGGCGGATATTAATCAATACACCCCTTATATTCAGGCGGTTTTCGGGCAAAAAAATGGTAATGCACCTTTGATTCCGTTTTCCATTTCCGATAACAAATTATCGGAAAGTGATGTGCTGGTTTCCTGCTATTTAACCTTATTGCGCTTGAAAGAAAGCACGTTTAGTGCGGAAGAGATTTTGACTTTATTAGATGTTCCGGCAATACGTGAGCGTTTTGATATTTCACTTTCCGATTTGCCTTTAGCGCGCGAGTGGGTGGCGGATGCCGGCATTCGTTTCGGTTTGCAAAAACTGCAAAATGGCGTGAATTTTAATTCTTGGCAAGCGGGTTTGGAACGTATGCTGCTCGGGTATGCGATGCGGGAAGAACACGGTATCTGGCAAGAAAGTCTCGGATTGGACAGTAGTTACGGCTTAAAAGGTTTGCTTGCCGGTAAATTATCACATTTTTTCTCTGCGCTTTCGGCTTGGTATGAAAAACTTCAACATACGCATTCTATGGAAAAATGGCGTGAAATACTGACCGCACTTTTAGCAGATTTTTTTGTGCAAAATGAAGAAACAAAAGATACATTGTTTTATATTCAAGAAAAGATCAATGAAATAGCGGAGCACTTAACCGAGCTTCATTTTGATACACCGTTACAAGCTGATGTGATTGCCGATGTGATGACGATTAAATTAGAAGAAACGCCGAACAGCCTGAAATTTTTAGCCGGGAAAGTGAATTTTTGCACATTATTACCAATGCGTTCGGTACCCTTTAAAGCGGTGTGTTTGTTGGGGATGAACGAGGCGGATTATCCGCGCGCACAAACACCGAACAGTTTTGATTTAATGCAATATCATCATCAAAAGGGCGATCGTGTACGCCGTGATGACGACCGTTATTTATTCCTCGAAGCCTTACTTGCGGCGAGAGATTATTGTTACATCAGCTATATCGGGCGTTCAATTACTGATAATCAACCGAAAGCGCCTTCCGTATTGGTAACGCAGTTGCTGGATTATATTAATCACGGTCAAAGGGACGAGCAAAAAATACCTGTTCACCAACACAGTATGACGGCATTTAGCCCAAACAATTTTAAAAACACCGAAAATTTTGACCGCTCTTTTGCCGCCAAATGGTTGCCGATGGCGAAAATAGACGCCGGTGCGCAGCAGAAAGAATTTATCGTGAAGATGAATAATAGAGAAAACATGACGGAAATCGAGTTGGATCGTTTTGTGCGTTTTGTGGAAAATCCGGTGAAATTTTTCTTTGAAAAACAATTAGGCGTATATTTTCGTGATGAAGATGATCGTATTGCCGACAGCGAAAATTTTGTTTTAAGCGGATTGGATAAATACGCACTGAATAACGCGCTTGTTTATACGGATGAGTATAAATTTGATGAATATTTTGCGCAAGCTGCGGTAAAAGGCGTGTTGCCACGGGCTCAATTTGGCAAGGTTGCAGCAGAAACTGTGCGGGATACCGTGCTGGAATTTAAAGAGAAAATTGAAGATCTTGGCAAACCGCATAATGCTTCCATTGATTTTAATTTGGATGTTTTGTGGGGCGATAAAACTCAACAGGTTCGTTTGTTCGGCTACATAGAAAATATATTTGATGATGAACGGGTGATTGAATGGCGTTTTGCCGATTACAAAGAACGCTATCGTATTCGCCCTTGGCTTTATTATTTGATTCAATGTGTTACGCAAAATAATGCGATGCCGCCGATTTTAATCACGAAAGATAAGAGGATTGAGTTTTCACAGATAGCGCCTGAAACCGCCTTGGCTCAGCTACAAATTTATGTGCAGGCTTATTTGCAAAGCCAGTCTGAAATTCAACTTATTCCAACCGTGGATAAAATCACCGATTTCATTGTAAAAGAGGAAAGTGCGGTCGATTTTGAAACGATTTTAGAAAAACTCAAAAAATTAGCGGAAGATCATAAATTCGGCAACCCTAGGAAAAAAGCCGATCCCTACTGGTCTCGTGTGTTGGCACAAACCACAAAATTTGAGAAGGAAGAAAATTTAACCGCACTAATCGAGCAAACGAAAAATTGGTTCGGATTAATGTTTGCCGAACCGGAAAAGAAAACGGTTAAGAAAGGCGGAAAGTAAATCGTCAAAAGGGACTTTTTTTGTTAAGATGTTGCCCCCTCTTTGATAAGGATGTCCTATGCATTGTCCATTTTGTTCTACGGAAGAAACCAAAGTAATTGACAGCCGCTTGGTTTCGGATGGTTATCAGGTTCGCCGCCGCCGTGAGTGCGGTAATTGCCATGAGCGTTTTACGACCTTTGAAACCGCAGAGTTAGTGATACCGAAAATTATTAAAACCGATGGCTCGCGTGAGCCTTTCAATGAAGATAAGCTTCGTAGCGGCATTTTGCATGCGTTGGAAAAACGCCCGGTGAGTTCTGATGATGTGGAAAAAGCCATTAATCATATCATTATTCAGCTACGTGCCACCGGGGAGCGTGAAGTGCCAAGCCAATTAGTGGGCAAGCTCGCAATGAATGCGCTAAAAGAATTGGATAAGGTTGCTTATATTCGTTTTGCCTCAGTTTATTTGAGCTTCGACAATATCAACCAATTTACTAAAGAAATTGAAAGCCTGAAGGATTAATGATGCCTGAATTTTCTGCACAAGATCGTCAGTTTATGCAACGTGCGTTAGATTTAGCGGCGAAAGGTGTATATACCACCTCGCCGAATCCTAGCGTGGGCTGTGTATTGGTGAAAGAGGGAAAAATTGTAGGCGAGGGCTTTCACTTCAAAGCAGGGCAACCCCACGCAGAACGTGTCGCTTTGGCACAAGCTGGGGATAATGCAAAAGGGGCGACGGCTTACGTTACTTTAGAACCTTGCTCACATTATGGACGTACACCGCCTTGTGCATTGGGGTTAATTGAAGCCGGGGTGGTGAGAGTGGTTGCCGCAATGCAAGATCCGAATCCACAAGTTGCCGGCAAGGGATTGAAAATGCTTGTTGATGCGGGCATTAAAAGTGCGGTTAATTTATTGAATGATTCTGCTGAAAATCTCAATAAAGGTTTTTTAAAGAGAATGCGTCAAGGCGTGCCTTTCGTTCAATTGAAATTAGCAATGACCCTTGACGGCAGAACGGCGATGGCGAGTGGGGAAAGCAAATGGATTACGAATGCGGCTTCTCGTTCCGATGTACAAAAAATGCGGGCAAAATCATCCGCACTTTTATCAACTTCATCAACTGTATTGGCAGATAACCCGAGTTTAAATGTGCGTTGGGAAGATTTTCCCGATGAGCTTAAAAAAGATTATGCCAAAGAAACCGTGCGCCAACCCATTCGGGTGATTCTGGATTCTAAACATCGCATTCAACCTACTCATAAATTATTTGAAACGAACGCCCCCGTTTGGTTGGTTTCAAGCGAAGCGCGGGAGCTTTCGAGTTTTCCCGATTTTTGCGAACAAATACTTGTGCCTAAAGAAAATGTATTATCCGAATTGATGATTGAATTGGGTAAACGTCAAATTAATACCCTTTGGGTAGAAGCGGGGGCAAATTTAGCCGGTAGTTTGATTGAGCAAAAATTAGCGGATGAACTCATTATTTATGTTGCACCGAAATTATTGGGTGAGCAGGCTCGTGGGCTATGCCAACTCCCTCATTTAACAAAGTTGGCGGATGCGCCTTTATGGCAATTAGACGAATTTCAACAGATCGGTGATGATATAAAATTAACTTATAAGCCGAAAGGATCTTAAATGTTTAAAAAACTTTTTCATGCCGCCCTTTGGGGATTAGCTGCTGCGGGAGTCATTCTTTTCGCAGTACCTCGGCTAAATACAAATAGCATTACGACTTCAGACGATATTATGTCGTTTAAAAATGCGGTGCGGATTGCTTCTCCGGCAGTAGTCAATGTCTATAACCGTTCTTTTTCATCTGCGAGTATTAATGATGAGGATCAGCTGCGAGTAAATAATTTGGGTTCCGGCGTAATTATGAGCCAAGACGGCTATATTCTCACCAATAAACACGTTATTCAAAATGCCGATCAAATTGTAGTGGCATTACAAAATGGTAATATTTATGAAGCAAATCTGGTGGGATCAGATAATTTGACGGATCTTGCCGTTTTGAAGATTCAGGCGAATAATCTTTCTACGATTCCGCAAAATCCAAAACGCCAAGTACACGTGGGGGATATTGTGCTTGCTATCGGTAATCCTTACAACTTAGGGCAAAGTGTCTCTCAAGGGATTATCAGTGCGGTAGGGCGCAGTGCCGTGGGGGATTCGCTGGGCAGACAGAATTTCATTCAAACGGATGCCTCAATTAATCGCGGTAATTCAGGTGGTGCGTTAATTAATTCAGCCGGAGAATTAGTGGGAATCAGCACGCTCAGTATCGGTAAAACATCAAACGAAATTGCCGAAGGGTTAAATTTTGCGATTCCAATGGACATTGCAAATGACGTATTGCATAAAATTATTCGTGATGGTCGTGTCATTCGCGGCTATTTTGGCGTACAAAGTGATATTAATTCCGGTAGAGAAGGGATTGTTATTACAGGAGTAAGTCCTAATAGCCCGGCAGAAAAGGCAGGCATTCAAGTGGGTGATGTAATTTTGAAATTAAATAATCGGGAAGGTATTTCTGCTCCTGAAATTATGCAAATCATTGCAAATACCAAACCGAATACGCAGGTTATGGTTACCATTGCCCGTCTGGGGCGGGTATTTGATCTACCGGTGATGGTTGAGGAATTGCCGTCTAATTAGAGGTTGTATGGAAATTAAAACCAGCCACTTTTTTGCTTGTTTGGATCGTTTGCGTTTGATTCAACGCTGGTCGTTAATGCGTAATATTGAAAAGGAAAATCTTGCCGAACATAGTTTACAAGTGGCATTCGTGGCACAAGCTTTGGCGATCATCAAAAATAAATTTTTTGCCGGTAAAACAAATCCCGAACATATTGCCGTGATTGCGATGTATCACGATACTTCCGAAATATTTACCGGTGATTTACCTACTCCGATAAAATATTTCAACCCTGAAATCACACAGGCTTATAAACATATTGAAAGTGCTGCGGAATTGCACCTTATCAGCCTTTTGCCTGCCGAATTACAAGGGGAGTTTACGCCTTATCTTGACAGTGAAATTTTCTCGGAAGAAGAAAAACATATCGTAAAACAGGCGGATTTAATTTGCGCTTACATTAAAGCCAAATTTGAATTGGAACATGGTAACCAAGAATTTAAAACTGCAAAAAAACGTTTAGAAACACTGATGAAACAATGGCATAGCCAAGAAATGGACTACTTTCTCCAAGTATTCCTACCTAGTTTCGGGCGCTCTTTAGATGAGATTGCGTTATAGGTATAAAATGAGAGATGGAAAGTGCGGTTAAAATTTGATGTAATTTTGCATTATTATGTCGCAATTGCACAAATATTGTTAAATAAGGATTCCGTAGGATGGGCAAATTTTTGCCCACCGATCCAAAGGGGAATTTCAATGGTGGGCAACTTGTTGCCCACCCTGCTTTTTACATTGTGCAACTGATACAATACAGTAATTTTGATCGCACTTGGTTTTTTATACTAGAAAATCACAGAACTAATGATACTTCTTGTTTCTTCTTTCACTTCCGTGAGTTTTACTTTTATCAGATCACCGATTTTATAAGCACGCTCACCTTTAATATAAAGAGCGAGTTCGTCCGAATTTACCAACATTTCTTCTTTGTTATTGTGAATAGTTGAGGCGGGAACGAACATTGATGCGCCATTTTCTAACAACTGCACACGTAAACCGCCACGCATTACATCTTGTACTTCCGCCTCAAATTCCGCATTTTCAGCAACTTTATCGGCAAGATAGCGGCAATATAGCCAATCTGCAACATCACGTTCAACTAAACGATTTTGGCGGCGTGCTTCTTGTAAACGAGTCAGCACCTCATCTTGCGGTTTCTCGCAGGGCTGTTGGGTGAGAACGGCTTTGATTAAACGGTGATTCACCATATCCGAGTATTTACGAATCGGTGATGTCCAAGTCGCATAGCCCTCTAATCCTAAGCCAAAGTGCGGTGCTAATTCGGCTTTAAATTCGGCAAAGGTTAAATAACGGCGTAAACGAAGCTCCAAATAATCGCCCTCAATCGGTTCAATATCGTGGCGCATTTGGCAATAGCCGTTTAAAGTTACCAGATTTTCCACAGAATAACGTTTTGCCAGTTCTGCTTGGTTTTCTTCATTGCTTAAATTTGCCATTAAGAAATGATGGGCATTTTCTAAGAATTTTTTATCAAATCCACTGTGTGTGTTGAAGATCCCCGTTTGTGCATTTTCATTCAGAAATTGCGCAGCACAAATGTTCGCAATAATCATCGATTCTTCCACAATTTGATTCGCAATACGGCGATGTTCGGCTTTGATTTCTTGTACTTTACCGTTTTCAGCAAGCACAAAAGAGTAGTCCGGTTTTTCTTTAAATAATAAAGAATGGGTTTTGCGCCAGTTTATCCGTGAAAGGGTGAATTGGTGCAAACGGTGAATTTGTTCGGCAATTTCGTTGGTTTCCGGCTGCCATGCGTTCGGGGTTTGTTCCAAATAATCGGAAACATTGTTATAAGCCAATTTCGCTTTCGATTGTACGTGGGCGGAAACAAAGTGCGGTTTTGCCGTGATGTTACCTTGTAAGTCCGTTTCGATATAGCAAACCAATGCCGGGCGAATTTCATTTGCCATTAAGGAACAAAGTTCGTCAGACAATTCACGGGGTAACATTGGAATGTTGAAACCCGGTAAGTAGTTGGTGAAGCAACGCTGTTTGGCATCTTTTTCAATTTGAGAATCTAGTGCGATATAGGCTGTCGGATCGGCAATCGCCACAACCAGTTTCCAGCCGCTTTGTTCGCCATTTTGTTCAATCGGTTCAATGTAAAGCGCATCATCCATATCTTGCGTACTTTCACTGTCTATGGTGACGAAATGAAGTGCGGTCAGATCTTTGCGAGCTTGTTGATCCAACATTTCATAATGCTCCGCCCCTTGTACCGGATAACGTGATTGCTCATGGCGAGCGAGGGTTACCCACCAAGGTGCAAATTCATCATCGGCTCGGCAGATAAATTGATTAATGGTTGCATAGAAAAAACGATCATCTCTCAACGGATGGGTTTTTAAATTGGCGACCACCCAGTCGCCTTCTTGCAGTTCTTCTTTTACGGCTTTCGCTTGTTGTGCACCAACCGGTTGATTTATGTTTGGGTGATCCACGAGTACCTGTAATTTTTTGTCTTTATTGAACCGCACTTTAGCGATAAAACGCGTGAGCATCGGTTCGATTAGCGATTCCGGCTCGGCTTGTTCTTTATCGCCTTGTTTTTCAATGGTGGCTGAAATTTTATCGCCGTGCATCACTTTTTTCATCGCAGGTGGGGCAATGAAATAGGTTTTTTTATCACATTCTAAAAAACCGTAGGCTTTATCCGTGCCTTTTACGATGCCTTCCACACGTTCTTTGCTATCGTGAATTTGTTGTTTGAGTTGTGCAAGTAGAGGATTATCTTGAAACATAGTGATTATTTACGGTTGGTGTGTATATTATACGCTCTTACAAAATGGAAAAGGCAGGTTATTTAAACCTGCCGATAAATCATAATAAAATATTATTCTTCGCCTAATTCGCCCATTGCCGTGATGCTGAAACCTGCATCTACGTGAACGATTTCACCGGTGATACCGGAGGCTAAATCAGAACATAAAAATGCAGCGGAATTGCCCACATCTTCAATGGTGACGGTACGGCGTAATGCGGCGGTTTTCTCAAATGCGGAAAGCATTTTTTTGAAATTTTTAATGCCTGATGCCGCTAACGTACGGATTGGGCCGGCAGAAATCGCATTTACACGAATACCTTCTTTACCTAAATCCGCAGCCATTACACGAGTTGCCGCTTCTAATGAAGCTTTCGCTAAACACATTACGTTGTAGTTAGGGATTGCACGTTCCGCCCCTAAGTAAGAGAGGGTCAATAATGCCGCATTCGGATTTAAGTATGGGCGGGCAGCTTGTGCCATCGCAACGAAGCTGTACGCACTAATATCATGTGCAATGCGATAGCCTTCACGGGTTGCCGCATTCACATAATCACCATCTAATTGATCGCCCGGTGCAAATGCGATGGCGTGAACGAAACCGTCAAATTTATCCCAGTGTTTGTTTAGTTCCGCAAAGCAGTTTTGAATGCTTTCATCTGTTGCAACATCTAAGGGTAATACGATGTCAGAACCGAATTCTTTGGCAAATTCTTCTACTCGAGGTTGTAATTTATCGTTTAAATAAGTGAAGGCAAGCTCTGCGCCTTGTTCTTTCATTGATTTTGCAATGCCGTAAGCAATAGAACGATTGCTTGCAAGCCCTGTTACTAAAATTCGTTTACCTGTTAAGAAGCCCATAATTTTTCCTGTTTGTTGAATAAAAAATTTTGCGAATTATATCCGTTTTAGCTAATTTGGGCAATGAATCGGCTTTTGGTTGAACCAGTCGTTTTATTTTTTATGCCGGATTGTCAATATCTTTAAATTCCACCTCAAAACCGTATTCTTTTGCAAGCCATTCTCCCAAGGCTCTAATTCCGTAGCGTTCCGTGGCGTGATGGCCTGCCGCAAAGAAGTGAATACCTTGTTCTCGTGCGGAATGAACGGTTTGTTCGGATACTTCACCGGTAATAAAAGCATCGCAACCATGCATTGCGGCTAAATCAATATAGCCTTGTCCACCACCGGTACAAATACCGATTTTGCGAATCAAGTGCGGTCCGTTTTCGGTGCAAATTAATGGTTTTCGATTTAGCACATTTTCAATTCGTGCCGTAAAATCTGCGGCTGAAATCGGCTCGCGTAGCGTTCCCCAAACAGGAATACTGCTCGGGCTATTTTCTAGTGGTTGTAAATTTTCAATTTCTAACAACATTGCCAGTTGCGCATTGTTACCGAGTTCGGGGTGAATATCTAAAGGTAAATGGTAGCCGTATAAATTAATGTCATTAACCAACAAGGTTTTTATGCGTTTGCCTTTCATTCCACGAATGCAAGGATTTTCGCTTTTCCAAAAATAGCCGTGATGAACCAAAATCGCATCGGCGTTTTGCAAAGCGGCGTAATCAATTAAAGCTTGGCTGGCCGTAACCCCCGTGATGATTTTTTTTACATTGGCTTTGCCTTCTACTTGCAAACCGTTCGGTGCGTAATCATTGATTTTGTCCGAATTGAGTTTTTGATTGAGAAGTTGTTCTAGTTCAAGGTTGTTCATAATGAAAAAGAGTGAGAAAAAGGTGAGATATAGTACGAAAAAAATCGGTTTGCGCAAAGAAATTTAAGGGGAATGCGCATTTTATTCAATACCGATTAATTTATGCGTCTGTAAACTCAGCTGCCACTTCGGTTTATTGATGCGTTGGTTGAGTTGACCGAGCTGAGTAATGGTTTCCAGTAAATTCATTTTTCCGTCAATTTCGCAAGGTGATAGATAGTAATGTTTCGCTTGAACTTTTTGTTCGATCAATTCGCAAAAGGAAAACACGTTTTCATCAGCGACAATTCGTACTTCGTCAGCGGATTCGATACAACGCTGTTCATATTTATGCGTATAAAGTCGTTTGGGACTGGTGGCGATATAGTCAATTTGTGAAGGAACGGGTTTTAAGCCGTTGGTTTCGATGGCAAGAAAATAACCCTCTGTTTTAAATTGATCAAGTAGAAATTCAATTTGGGGCACGATAGTCGGTTCTCCGCCTGTGATGATAATATTCTTTGCCGAAAATGACCGCACTTTTTCCAAAATTTGTGAAGCCGACCAGCGTTCAAATTCATTATAAGGCGTATCACACCAAGGGCAGGTAAGATTGCATTTGCCGAAGCGTACGAAAATGCTCGGCATACCGGTGTTAAAGCCTTCCCCTTGTAGGCTTTCAAAGATTTCTACGATATTAAAGTGCGGTTCTAAATTGCGTTGATTTTGTGCCACCGTTTATTCTCCGTATTCACAAAATGACGTAGGCGTTTCCCATAATCGAATAGCGGAGACAGGAAGTTTTTCATCATATTTCAAACGATTAAAAATAAAACGCGCTATTTCTTCTGCGGTGGTGCGGAAAGGCACGCCAAAGGTTTTGGAATCGAGTTCTTGCAAAAGCGTTGCAATTTTGCTTTCTCGTTCACTTGTTTCATCATAAATAAAAGCGTGATCCATTGGTTCTAAAATGGTTTTCTTTACCACCGCTTTTAAATCGGAAAAATCAATCACCATCGCTTTTTTGGCACCGGATTCATATAAATCACCGGAAATCTCGACTTGCAATTTATAGGTGTGGCCGTGTAAATTTTGGCATTTCCCATCGTGGCCGTCTAATAAATGTGCCATATCGAAGCTGAATTCTTTCGAAATCTTAAACATCTTTATCACCTTTTTGAGCCAGATATTCCGCCAAACCTTTATTACGTAGTACACAGCTTGGACATTTACCGCATCCGCCCTCTACGCCTTCATAGCAGGTATGGGTATGGTGGCGAATGTAATCCAATGCACCCAGTTCATCGGCAAGCTGCCAAGTTTGCGCTTTGGTGAGATACATTAATGGCGTTTTGATGTTGAATTGATAATCCATTGCCAAATTGAGCGTAACGTTCATGGATTTAATGAACACGTCTCGGCAATCGGGATAACCGCTGAAATCGATTTCGCATACGCCGGTAATGATATCTTGAATGTCTTGCCCTTTGGCATAAATCGCCGCATAAAGTAAAAATAAGGCATTGCGTCCATCAACGAACGTATTCGGCAATTCGTTATTTTTTTGTTCTATTTTCGTGTTCTCATTCATCAGAGCGTTACTTGTGATGGCTTTGATAACGGAAGTGTCAATTAGAGTTTGTTTTATGCCGAGATCCTGAGCGATCCAACGTGCTTTTTCCAGCTCAATGGCATGACGCTGACCATATTGGAATGTGATAACTTCGACATTTTGCTTACCGTAATCGGCAATGGCGTGAAATAGGCAAGTGGTGGAATCTTGTCCGCCGGAAAAGATCACCAGTGCTTTGCGATCCTGATTCGGATTTGAAATATTCATATTTTATATACCTAGTTTTTTTATGTAGGAGGTTTGCGAACTACAAATCAAGGGGCGCATTGTAGGTGGAACGGGCAATTTTGGCAAGTTTTAGCAAATTTTTATTGAGATAAATTAAAAAAATTTAAAATAGGGGCTTGATTAATGTGTTCTTTTCAGCGTAAACTCAGACTCATCTAAAAAACAGGAATTTCATTATGACAATTATTTGCACTTATCATTTTCACCATTACACCTGATTATCTTTCGGGCGTTTTGACATGGTCGGAAGATAATATCCATCTTCCGAGTGCAAAAAATATCATAAACAAAAATAACCCCTCGGAAGGCAACTTTCGAGGGGTTTGTTTTTATCTAAACTTAATAACTATAGGAAAATAATATGACAAATACAAGGAATACTCAGGAACGTCTTCGAATTGCGATGCAAAAGAAAGGGCGTTTAAGCAAAGATTGCAACGAGCTACTCAAACAATGCGGAGTAAAAATTAACTGGAATGAACAACGGCTTATCGCCTATTCCGAAAACTTACCGATCGAAATTCTGCGAGTGCGAGATGATGATATTCCGGGCTTGGTTTTTGAAGGTGTGGTTGATCTCGGTGTTATTGGTGAAAACGTATTGGAAGAGGAAGAACTTGGTCGTATCGCTAGAGGTGAGAAGGTCGAATATAAAAAATTACGTATACTGGATTTCGGTGGTTGTCGTTTATCGTTAGCGATTGATCGTGATCGTACTTATAGCGATGTGCAAGACTTTGTGAATTCACGTATTGCAACCAGTTATCCGAATTTACTCAAACGCTATATGAATGAAAAGGGTGTATCGTTCAAAAGCACCTTACTCAATGGTTCTGTAGAAGTTGCTCCTTCTGCCGGTTTAGCCGATGTGATTTGTGATTTAGTTTCATCGGGCGCAACGCTGGAAGCGAACGGTTTAAAAGAAGTGGAAGTGATTTATCGATCCAAAGCCTGTCTTATTCAACGTGCCGAGCCGCTTTCAGCAGAAAAACAAGCGTTAGTCGATCGCTTACTGACCCGTATTCAAGGCGTACAACAAGCGGCAGAAAGCAAATATATTATGCTGCACGCGCCGAAAGATAAACTTAAAGAAATTACCGCACTTTTACCGGGCGTGGAAAACCCAACAATTCTACCACTTGCTAACGATTCCGCTCGTGTCGCCATGCACGTGGTCAGTCAAGAAAATCTGTTCTGGGAAACCATGGAACAGCTCAAAGAAATGGGCGCAAGCTCGGTACTTGTGCTACCGATTGAGAAAATGTTGGCTTAATTACCACGTACTAACATACGTGGTTACGCATGGTGATGTCGCTCTGCGACATTGTACAGAATAAGGTTGCGGAGCAACCACACTATAAATAACCCCATACGTGAGTGTGGGGATTGGAGAACAATATGCAAACCCTCATCTGGAAAAAACTAACCGAACAACAACGCAAAGCGGCTCTCACTCGCCCTGCGATTAACGCTTCGACCAATATTCAACAAGCAGTCAATGAAATTCGTGAAAATGTGCTTACCAACGGTGACAAGGCATTGTTTGAACTGTGTGAAAAATTCGACAAAGTGAAACTCGATAGCCTTGTGGTGTCTGTCGAGCAAATCCAAGCGGCAAGCGCACGTTTATCTGACGAGCTAAAACAAGCGATCCAAAATGCCAAAGCGAATATTGAAAAATTTCACACTGCGCAAATTCCGCAAGAGGTCGATTTAGAAACCCAAGCGGGCGTGCGTTGCCAAGTCCTTACTCGTCCAATCAACCGTGTCGGCTTATACATTCCGGGCGGTTCTGCACCGCTGTTTTCGACCGTCTTAATGCTCGCCATTCCCGCCAAAATTGCGGGGTGCAAGAAAGTGATGCTTTGCTCGCCACCGCCGATTGCCGATGCGATTTTGTATGCGGCAAATTTATGTGGCGTGGATACTATTTACCAAGTGGGCGGGGCGCAGGCGATAGTTGCAATGGCGTACGGCACGGAAACGGTGGTGAAGGTGGATAAAATTTTCGGACCGGGCAACTCGTTCGTAACCGAAGCGAAACGCCAAGTGTCGCAAGCGGTGAACGGAGCGGCGATTGATATGCAGGCGGGACCTTCGGAAGTGTTGGTGCTAGCCGATGAATATGCCGACCCTGATTTTGTGGCGAGCGATTTACTCTCTCAAGCGGAACACGGGGCGGACAGCCAAGTCATTTTAGTCACCCCAAGCGAAACGCTGGCAAAACAGACCGCACTTTCCATTGAACGCCGGCTCTCTCAGTTACCTCGGGCCGAAACCGCACGCAAAGCACTGGCTCACAGCCGAATTTTTATCGCCGAAGATCTTAAACAAGCGGTCGAAATTAGCAACGAATATGCCCCTGAGCATTTGGTGGTGCAAACCCAAAACGCCCGAGCGTTACTCCCTGAACTCGACAATGCCGGCTCGATTTTCTTAGGGGCATACAGCCCCGAATCAATGGGCGATTATGCCAGTGGTACCAACCACGTGTTGCCAACCTACGGCTACACTCGCACCACCTCAAGCCTTGGCTTAGCCGATTTCAGTAAGCGAATGACCGTGCAAGAACTCACCCCCGAAGGCTTTAAAGCCCTCGCACCCACCGTGGAACAGATGGCAGCCGCCGAACAGCTAGAGGCTCATAAACAGGCGGTAAGTATTCGGTTAGCGAAGATTGGGGATAAAAGCGCGGTCGGATTTGAGAACGCTTTAGATGAATAGTACAAAAGCTGCTCGCAAATGATGTAAATTGAACGAATAACCTTTTTAAGGAGATCAAAAAATGGCGGTTCCAATCAATAAAACCGAGCTAGAACAAGCAATTCGCAAAAATTATCAGCAGTTACAAAAAGAGCTGGCGGGAATTTCGGCTGATGTCGCCCATCTCAAAACAATGGAAGGGCATAATCAAAATACACTAATGTCAGTGTGCGATTTATTGGCATATTTGTTAGGTTGGGGCGAGTTGGTGCTGAAATGGGAGCGGTTAAAAACAAGTCGGCAGCCAGTCGATTTCCCTGAAACGGGCTATAAATGGAATGAACTTGGCAAGTTAGCTCAAAAATTTTATGCCGATTATGCGGATTTGAGTTTTGAGCAACTGAAATCTCGACTTGATGACAATCATCAGCAAATTTTGGTGTTAATTGACAGCAAAACCAATGCAGAATTATACGAACAGCTTTGGTATACAAAATGGACGCAAGGGAGAATGATCCAATTTAACACGGCATCGCCCTATGCCAACGCTAAAACTCGTTTACGCAAATGGAAAAAATCAAACTAAAGCAGGAAAATTATGACAATCACAACACTCTCCAGAAAAAATGTTCAAGCCCTCACGCCTTACCAATCCGCTCGCCGATTGGGGGGGAATGGCGATGTGTGGCTGAATGCCAATGAATACCCCACTTCGCCCGATTTCACGCTCAATGAGCGAATTTTTAACCGCTATCCCGATCCACAACCGCAAGCAGTAATTGAGGGCTATGCTCGCTATGCCAAGGTTGCCCCCGAAAATGTGTTGGTTAGTCGTGGCGGCGATGAAAGTATTGAGCTGATTATCCGTGCTTTTTGTGAAGCGGACGATGCGGTGTTGTATTGCCCGCCAACTTATGGAATGTATGCTGTGAGCAGTGAAACCTGTGGTGTTGCGACCAAAACCGTGCCATTAACAGGCGACTTTCAACTGGATTTGCCCGCAATTAAAGCAAATTTAGACAAGGTAAAAGTGGTGTTTGTGTGCAGCCCAAACAACCCGACAGGCAACTTACTCAAGCGGTCGGATTTACTCGAACTTTTGCAAATGACCGCCAACCGTGCCATTGTGGTGGTGGATGAAGCCTATATCGACTTCTGCCCTGAAGCGACAATGGTCAGCGAGCTTGTCAACTTCCCGCACTTGGCTATTATCCGCACACTCTCGAAAGCTTTTGCGTTGGCAGGCTTGCGTTGCGGTTTTACCCTTGCCAACCCAGAGCTAATCGGCATTTTGCAAAAAATCATTGCTCCTTATCCATTGCCTGTGCCGGTTGCCGACATTGCTGCCCAAGCTTTACAGCCACAAGGCTTAGCTCAAATGCAAGCACAGGTACAAACGGTGCTAGACAACCGCGCGTGGTTTATCGCCGAGCTGCAAAAATTACCGTGCGTAGAGCAAATTTTCGACACCGTCGCCAATTACGTTCTGGTCAAATTCCAAGACGGACAAAAGGTGTTCAAAGCCTTGTGGGAGCAGGGGATTATCCTGCGTGACCAGCACAAAGCATTCGGGATACAAAACTGTATTCGCATTTCGATTGGTACAAAATCGGAAATGGAGAGAGTAGTGGAGGGGATTCGATTAGCCTGAGCTGTACCCACGCACTAGCGTACGTGGTTACGTATAGTATCGCTACTCCGTAGCGATCTGGTATGATGCGGAGTATCATCACTATGCATAACCTAGCACGTGAGTGCTAGGAAAGGGAGAAAATATGAGCTACACCAGAAATCTCTACCACATTATTTTCCGTACCAAATATGGCATGCCGAGTATTGTGGAAGAAAATGAAGAATATCTTTATCGTTACATTTGGGGCTTTGTGCGAGAACATAATTCGGTGCTTTATCGAGTAAATGGAATGCCTGATCATCTTCACCTTCTGGTGGAGCTTCACCCTACGCTTAGCGTTGCCGAATTTGTACAGAAGTTAAAAACCACAACCCATAAATGGATTGATAAAAATAAACATTTATTTCCTGAATTTTATGCGTGGTCACGGGGATATTGCTCTTTGACCTATTGCGAACGAGATAAAGAAAAAATCATCAATTACATCAAAAACCAAAAAGCACATCATAAAACGCAGAATTTTATTGATGAAGCCAAATTCCTACTTACCGAAGCAGGAATTGAAATTAACGAAGCATTTTTTGAAAAAGACTTATAGCGATGTAGCATATTGTCATCTCATAGGAGCAAACATGACACAACCAACCCTTTTCATCGACCGAGACGGCACGTTAATTGACGAGCCGAAAACCGATTTTCAAATTGATAGCCTAGAAAAGCTCAAACTGGAACGCAACGTGATTCCCGCCTTGTTGAAACTGAAAGATCACTACCGTTTTGTCATGGTCAGCAACCAAGACGGCTTAGGCACGGATTCTTTTCCGCAGGAAGCCTTCGACAAGCCACACAATGCGATGTTAGAGATTTTCCGCTCGCAAGGTATTGAATTTGATGCGATTTTGATTTGCCCGCACAAGCCCGAAGATAACTGTGATTGCCGCAAGCCGAAGATCAAATTGCTGAAAAAATATATCGACAAAAAATTGTTCGATTCTGACCGCAGTTTTGTGATCGGCGACCGTGCCACCGATGTGCAACTGGCGGAAAATCTCGGCATTCAGGCGTTGCAATATCACCCTGAAAAGTTGGACTGGGAGCTGATTGTGGAAAAATTATTGCCAAAAACGACCGCTTACAACCGCCCGCCACGCTATGCGGAAGTGGTTCGCACCACCAAAGAAACCGACATCAAGGTGCAAGTTTGGCTAGACGAAACGGGCGTGAACCAAATCAGCACGGGCGTGGGCTTTTTCGACCATATGCTCGACCAAATCGCCACCCACGGCGGTTTCCGAATGAACGTGCAATGTAAAGGCGACCTGTGGATTGATGAACACCACACCGTTGAAGACACCGCCCTCGCTCTTGGCACGGCATTAAAACAAGCATTGGGCGACAAACGCGGCATTCAACGCTTCGGCTTCGTGCTACCAATGGACGAATGTAAAGCGGAATGTACAATGGATTTATCGGGTCGCCCTTACTTCAAATTCAAGGCAAAATTCAACCGTGAAAAAGTGGGCGATTTCAGCACCGAAATGACCGAGCATTTCTTCCAATCCCTTGCCTACACCCTAATGGCAACCCTGCACCTGAAAACCAAAGGCGACAACGACCACCACAAAATCGAAAGCATATTCAAAGTGTTCGGCAGAACCCTAAGACAGTGCATTAAAGTGGAAGGCAACGAATTACCGAGTTCGAAGGGGATGTTGTAGCCCTATACTGGCGTATAGGGTTACGCATAGTGCGGTTGCTCCGCAACCAAGCTGGATTGTCGCAGAGTGACAACATTATGCGTAACCTAGCACGCAAGTGCTAGGAAAAAAGTGCGGTCGAAATTTGTAAAGTTTTTGGGGAATTTGAGTGCTTATTATGATGGAGGAATATTATGGCAGGATTGGCTAGTTTATTATCGATATTAAATACATTTAGAAAAGAAATTCCAGATAGTATTGGTTATGAAATATATCCTAGAACATATTTCACTTTGCCAAAAGAATTAAGGGAATATATATCTAATGAAAATCAAGAAATTTATAACTTACATAGAGTTTTTATTCGTATAGATAATTATTCTTTAAAATCTAGAAGAAATATTAGAGTTATTTATTCTGGCGGATGGCAATTTTCCCCTGATATTCAATATAGAAGAAGGGAAAATACCAAGGTAAAATATAAAATTCTTGATGATGAGAAAGAAATTATCATTGAAGAAATTTTACCTAATGAGTCAGTTTATATCATTCTGTATGGTACTAACTATGATTTCAATATAGAGCAGATCTTATTTGATGATTCAGAAGTAACAAAAACAATGCAATTACTTACAGAAGCTAAAAGAGATCCTGAATTAGCAAGAATGAAGTTATGTAATATATTTATGAGCATTTTTGCAATTATAAGCATTTTATTAGTTATAGGTTTGTGTGGATGGAATTATATTTATATTAATAAGGTAAATCGTCAACAGGCTTTGATAGATAATGCAGTTAATGAAATTTATAAAAATGTTTCAGGAGGTTGTTATATTGGAGTCTATGAAACCAAAGAACCTAAATTTAATGAAATTTATGCTAAAAATAAATGGAATAAGGCAGAAACGTTGTATTTAAACCATGTACAGAATTTGACTGAACTCCAACAGAAAGATGAAGTTGTTTTGTGTATAGAGAAAGATTTTAAATGACCAACCTAGTAATCATCGACACAGGCTGTGCAAACCTGTCATCTGTAAAATTTGCATTCGACCGTTTGGGTATTCAGGCGGAAATTAGCCGTGATTTAGACAAAATTAAATCGGCGGACAAACTGTTACTTCCCGGTGTGGGGACGGCTGCCGCTGCGATGAAAATTTTGCAAGATCGCAATTTGATTGACACAATCCGCAACGCCACTCAACCAATGCTCGGCATTTGTTTGGGAATGCAGTTAATGACCGAATTTTCTGCCGAAGGCAATGTGGAAACGCTCAATCTAATGAGCGGCAAAACCGAGCTAATCCCAAATACAGGCTTGCCGTTGCCGCATATGGGCTGGAACCGTGTGCGTTATGCGGAGGATCAGCCGCTTTTCGCAGGCATTGAGCAGGATAGCCATTTTTATTTTGTGCATAGCTATGCGGTGTTGCCGAATGAAAACACGATCGCCACCGCCGATTACGGCATTCCGTTCTCTGCTGCATTGCAAAAAGAGAATTTCTACGGCGTACAGTTCCACCCCGAGCGCTCAGGCAAAGTGGGTTCGCAATTATTACGGAATTTTATGGAAAATGTGTGAGGCAGATCGCAAAACGTTAATTGCCTGGTTTTATAAACAGTGAAACATTTGCTAATATACTGTTGATTTATCCATAATTTAAAGGGAAGGTAAAATGAACGATATTAAATTATTTGAAAATCAACAGGTTCGATCCGTTTGGGACAATGAGCAGGAAGAATGGCTATTTAGTGTGATTGATGTGGTAGCCGTTTTGACTGACAGTGATAAGCCTCGGGATTACTGGTATCGTGTGAAAAAACGGATGTCAGATGAAGAAAAATCTGAGTTGTCGACAATTTGTCGACAACTGAAGTTAAAATCTTCTGATGGAAAGTTTTATAAAACCGATGTAGCTGATATGCAAGGCATTTTCCGTATTATTCAATCTATCCCTAGCCCTAAAGCGGAGCCTTTTAAAATGTGGCTGGCAGAGGTGGGGAAAGAACGTTTAGATGAAATTGTTGATCCGGAACTCACAATTGATCGAGCTTTACAAACTTATCTGCAAAAAGGCTATTCCCGAGAGTGGATCAATCAACGCTTGCAAGCCATTCAAGTTCGCAAAGAACTCACGGATACTTGGCAAGACCACGGTGTTCAAGTTGGGCGAGAATATGCGATTTTAACCGATGAAATTACTCAGGCTTGGTCGGGAATGAAAACCCGAGAATACAAGGATTTCAAAGGGCTAAAAAAGGAAAATTTGCGAGATAATATGTCTACCACAGAGCTGGTGCTGAATATGCTTGCCGAAGCCGCTACCAAAGATATTACCCAAATCAGCCACCCTCAAGGGTTGGAGGAAAATCGCCAAGTTGCCAAACGAGGCGGAAATGTGGCAAAAATTGCTCGCCAAAGTTTAGAACAAGAAACAGGGCAACCTGTGATTACACGTAAAAATGCGATTGATTTTGCCCGCTTGTTAGGGGCGGTAAGTCAAAAAATGGAAGATAAAAATGACAATTGAAATCCGTAAACCCGAACGGGAAGAAAGTCCACAAATGTGGCGGTTAATGCGAGAATTAGCCATATTTGAAAAATATATTGATAGCTTTGCTATTACACCCGAAATTGTGGCAGAAAAAGGATTTGATAAAAATCCGCCAGATTTTCATAGCCTTGTTGCTGTATCCGAAGGAGAATTGATCGGTATTGCCGTCTATTATTTCCTACCTTTCACCGCTCAAAATCGCCCTGCGATTTATCTCAAAGAACTCTATATAGATAGCCGTTTTCGAGGGCAAAAAGTGGGGGAAAAACTGATGCTCGCTTTACGAGAGGAAGCCAAAAAGCACGATTGCTTACAGATAAAATGGACAGTTGCCCCGTGGAATGAAGACGGAAAACGCTTTTACGCACGACTTGGGGCAATACAAAATAATGAGTGGTTAAATTATGCATGGAGCGTCAATGAACATACGTCAAATTAACCTTGTGGATTTGCCCGTTTTGCAACGACTTGGAAAGCAAACCTTTCAAGAAACCTTTGCTAGCCAAAATAGAGAAGCCGATATGCAAGCCTATTTAGTGGAAAAATTCTCCACCGAGCAACTTATCCAAGAGTTGAATAACCCCCATATGACATTTTATTTTGCAGAAATTGCAGGGCAAGCGGTAGGCTATCTCAAGTTGAATTTCGCTCAAGCTCAAACCGAATTACAAGATCAAAGTGCGGTCGAAATTGAGCGAATTTATGTACTCGCCAATCATCATAGACAAGGGGTTGAACAAGCCCTTTTTCAACACGCATTGCTTATTGCGAACCAACATAATGCGAACTATATTTGGCTCGGTGTTTGGGAACATAACCACAAAGCCTTACGCTTTTACGAAAAAAATGGCTTTGTCGCATTTGATCGACATATTTTCCGCTTAGGTAGTGATGAACAGGTGGATATTATGATGAAAAAGGTGTTGAAATAACAAGCGGTCAAATTTTTTAATTTTTTGCAAACACAGGAAATAATAATGAAAAAATCAATGATTATCCCCGCCCTTGACTTAATGGATAGTCAGGTGGTTCGGTTGCACCAAGGGGATTATGGTAAGCAAACCAATTATTCTTCAAATCCGACCGCTCTTTTTGCCGATTATGTGGCACAGGGGGCGGAGCAGTTGCATTTGGTGGATTTAACAGGAGCGAAAGACCCTGCCAAACGCCAAACTAAGCTGATTGGTGAGATTATTCGTGCGACAAATTGCCCTATTCAGGTTGGTGGCGGCATTCGCAGTGAGCAAGATGTGGCAGATCTGCTAGCAGTGGGGGCAAATCGTGTCGTGATTGGCTCAACGGCAGTGAAAGATCAGACAATGGTCAAAGGCTGGTTTGAGAAGTACGGTGCGGAAAAATTCGTACTGGCGTTGGATGTGAACATTCACGCAAGCGGTCAAAAAATCATTGCCATTAGCGGTTGGCAGGAAACGAGCGGCGTGTCGCTCGAAGAACTGATCGAGGACTACCAAGCGGTCGATTTGCAACACGTTCTCTGTACCGACATCTCTCGGGACGGTACGCTGGCAGGCTCAAACGTGGATCTCTACCGTGAAATTTGTGCCAAATATCCCGAGATTGCGTTTCAATCATCGGGCGGAATTGGCTCATTAGAGGATGTAAAAGCCTTGAAAGGGACTGGCGTGGCAGGCGTAATTATTGGTCGTGCTTTATTGGAAGGAAAATTTGATGTAAAAGGAGCAATCGAATGTTGGCAAAACGCATAATCCCGTGTTTGGACGTAAAAGATGGGCAGGTGGTGAAAGGCGTGCAGTTCCGCAATCACGAAATTATCGGGGATATTGTACCGCTTGCACAGCGTTATGCAGAGGAAGGAGCGGACGAATTGGTGTTTTACGACATCACTGCTTCATCGGACGGGCGGACAGTAGATAAAAGCTGGGTCGCCCGCATCGCGGAAGTTATTGATATTCCGTTTTGTGTCGCCGGTGGTATAAAAACTATTGAAGATGCGGAGCAAATTTTTACCTTCGGGGCGGACAAAATTTCAATCAATTCCCCAGCCCTCGCCGACCCAAGTTTAATTATCCGCCTTGCGGATCGCTTTGGCGTACAAGCCATTGTTGTGGGGATCGATAGTTGGTTTGAAAAAGAAAGGGGCAAATATTGGGTCAATCAGTACACAGGTGATGAAAGCCGTACCCGCCAAACCAACTGGCAGTTGCTTGACTGGGTAAAAGAAGTGCAAGCCCGTGGGGCGGGAGAAATTGTGCTGAATATGATGAACCAAGACGGCGTTCGCAAAGGCTATGATTTAACCCAACTCAAACTGGTGCGTGAAGAGTGCAACGTGCCGCTTATCGCATCAGGCGGTGCGGGCGAAATGGTGCATTTTAAAGAGGCTTTTAAAACGGGTGTAGATGGAGCATTAGCAGCGAGTGTGTTCCATAAGCGAATTATTGAAATCGGCGAACTTAAAGCCTATTTGCGTCAGGCTAGGGTTGAGGTCAGAATTTAGTTTAAGAAGTAAGTTATATGACAGATAAAACTGAAATAATAGAAGTAAAATGCTCTAATTCAAAATGTAAAAAAGTAACTACCTTTAGCATTCATTCTGATAAGGCGAGCTGTCAAAATTGTGGTAGTGTTTTAAGATTAAAAACAACAAAGTTGGCATCAAGAACAGTGCTTGCAACGGCAATTATTGGCTCAAGTATTATTGGATTAAGCGTTGACAAACTACCCGAATGGACTAAAACATCAAATGATATTGTAGAAATTTATGAATCAATGAATGTGTGTATGAAGTATGCTATTTATTACGAAAAACAAAGAAATTTATGTGCTTGTGCTTTATCAGATGCAATGAATGCCTACACATTATTAGACTCGGGAAAAGAACAATTTGCTGAAAGTTTAAAAAAATGTGAATAAACAGGGTTTAGCGAACTAAACCCTGTATCATATTATTTAGGTGATGGATTATTTCCACGGCCACCACCAGACGGAAGACGTGTTCTGCTAGGCCAATTTGGGTTCGGTTTACCAGTTCTATTTACTGCCATTTTGTTTTCCTTGTTGGTTAGGGTTAAGTTGCTTACCACGATTACCTTGATTTTTATCATAGGTTTTGTTCGTGCCTTTAGTGCCTTTATTTGAGTTAGAAATATCGGCTTCATGGTTTTTGGCCATAAAAATCTCCTGTTTATGTTGTTAGGTTGATTTGTATAGAAAATTAAATCGAACACTTAATGCTTGTTTTAGCTTAACTTCCTATAACTGATTGATATGATATTGAGTACTTAGGGACAAATGGGGACATTCCGATGAAAAAAACAGCAGATGAAAAAGAAAAAGTAAAAAAGTTGCAGGAAGAAATTAAAGAACTTATTAAACATATGGATATTACTCAAAAAGAAGCAGTGGATATTATTAACGAAGAATACGGAGAAAAAGAGGAATTGAAGCTAGACAATTTTAAAAAAGATTTACAGCGTTCAACAAATTCTTATAGATTAGAGCCTTATTTTTTTGCTTTAAAAAATTCGGCAAAATACAATAAAATGATGAAAATCGGAATAGGAGATATCGCTTTATTAGGTAAAGAACAATATCAAAAATTAGAAAAATTAAGTGAACAAATAAAAGAATACATAAACAGTACAAACTCTCGATAAGTAATAAATTATAGGAACATCTATGCTAAACACTCAAAACATCAACTGGCAAAAAGTCGATCATCTATTGCCTGTTATCGTGCAGAATATTTACACAAGCGAAGTGCTAATGCTCGGCTATATGACCCCAGAAGCCTTAGCCAAAACCCTTGAAGAAAAACGAGTTACCTTTTATTCTCGCACCAAACAACGGCTGTGGACGAAGGGCGAAACCTCAGGGCACTTTCTCAATGTAGTGGATATGAGTTTGGATTGCGATAACGATACGTTATTGATTTTAGTCAATCCAATCGGTCCGACTTGCCACACGGGAGAAGGAAGTTGTTTCCACCAATTTGAAAGCCAGTCAGAAGGCGATTGGACGTGGTTTGCCAAATTAGAACAAGTGCTTGCCGAACGTAAATATGCTGATCCGGAAAGTTCTTATACCGCCAAACTGTATGCCAAAGGTGTGAAGAAAATTGCGCAGAAAGTCGGGGAAGAAGGCGTTGAAACCGCACTGGCGGCAGTGTCGCAAGATAAGGAAGAAGTTGTGAGTGAGGCGGCGGATTTAGCCTACCACTTAACCGTATTATTACATACGATGAATCTGGAATGGGGTGATGTGATTGCGAAATTGAAACAGCGTCATCAAGGCGTAGGATTGCATCCTGAAGGCTCAAATAAATAATGAAATTGAGATAATCTAAGTTGTGCTATAATCCGTCCAAGTTTTATCGTTATAGAGGTCAATATTATGAAAAAATTATTTCTTGTGATTGCAGGTGCACTGATTATTTCAGGCTGTGCGAATAAAGATGTCTATTTCAATGGCTCGGAAGGTTCTCACTCCGGTATGAAATTTGATAAAGATACTCGTCATTGGGGTGTAAATAAATAATCTTATTGCTTAAAGTGCGGTCAATTTTGACCGCACTTTTTTCTAAGTAGAGTTTGAAGTATTTATAAGATAGGGTGTCATCTCATATCAGTTACCAATAGTTGGAATATTCATGAGGTATCAAATGGAAAGCCAAGTTATTCAATCTTTTTACGCTCATTCAGGATTACTTGAAGATCACTCTGATTGGCAAACATTATTTTGTCACGCTAATAATGTTGGAGCATTGGCCGCTGAGTTTGCCACACCTTTCTCCTCACAAGAAATCGCCTATTACACAGGCCTGTTGCACGATTTAGGTAAATATAGTGAGCGTTATCAAAAACGTTTACACGGTGGCGCTAAAGTCAATCATTCCACTGCCGGTGCCAAAATTGCGGTAGAACGCTGGGGCGAGATATTAGGTAAGATGATGGCGTTTTGCATTGCAGGGCATCACGCAGGTCTGGCAAATGGCGCAGGAGAAGGGGAAAATCGAGCCACATTAACACAACGTTTGCAAGAGAATTTCGGCACCGCTCCCAATGAACTCCCACCACTAGCCCCCATTTGGCAACAAGAACTGAATTTACCTGAAAAATTACGTCCGCCTTCCTTAAAGCCCTCTAAAAAAGAACCCTTCTTTTCTTACGCATTTTTTATTCGTATGCTCTATTCGTGTCTCGTGGATGCCGATTTTCTTGATACCGAAGCGTTTTATGCAAACTTAGAGAAAAAGCCGATCGAACGGGGAAATTACCCAACTTTAACCGCACTTTATCAGCAGTTTAATGCCTTTATTGCAAAGATAAAAAAGCAGGATAGCGAACTGAATTGCTTACGAAGTGATATTTTAGATTACGCTGTTTCGCGGGCAACGCAAGAAACGGGATTATTTTCACTGACGGTACCAACAGGCGGTGGAAAAACCCTGACTTCAATGGCGTTTGCTTTGGAGCACGCCAAACAACATCAATTACGCCGCATTATCTATGTCATTCCGTTTACCAGCATTATCGAACAAAATGCAGCCGTCTTTCGCGAAGCCTTTGGTGAATTAGGGACAGAGGCGGTTTTAGAACATCACAGCACTTTCGATCACGATAATTTGCCGGATAAATCCAGCTGGGATAAGTTGAAATTAGCCTCCGAAAACTGGGATGCCCCGATTGTGGTGACGACAGCGGTGCAATTTTTTGAAAGTTTATTTGCAGATCGTTCTTCACGCTGCCGGAAATTGCATAATATCGCAGATAGCGTGATTATTTTGGATGAAGCCCAAATGCTACCGCTGAATTTATTACGCCCGATTATGGCGGCGATTGATGAATTGGCGCGAAATTACCAATGTTCCGTTGTGCTTTGTACCGCCACACAACCGGCGATTCACCAAGCGAATGGCTTTTACAAAGGCTTCGAAAACGTGCGAGAAATTGCGCCGAATCCGACCGCACTTTTTGAGAAACTAAAACGTACAACCGTGCAACATATTGGGGTTCAAACAGATACTGATCTGCAAACCAAGCTCACGGATAATCCGCAGATATTAATCATCGTGAATAATCGCCGTCACGCCCGAGCCTTATATGATTCAGTTAAAGAGCTGGACGGCGTTTATCATCTCACCACCTTAATGTGTGCTAAACACCGCTCACAAACATTAGATGAGATTCGTCTGCGCCTGAAAAATAACCAGCCTTGCCGTGTGATAGCGACTTCCTTAATTGAAGCCGGCGTTGATGTGGATTTTCCACTGGTAATGCGGGCAGAAGCCGGGTTAGATTCTGTCGCCCAAGCCGCAGGGCGTTGTAATCGAGAAGGTAAAAAGTTAGCGGAAGAAAGCCCTGTTTGGGTTTTTCAGCCCGAAGAACAATGGAAAGCACCGACGGAATTAGGGCTGCTTTCTGCCTGTATGCGTTCCACGGTTCGCAAACACGCTGAAGACTTACTGACCCCACAGGCGATTAATCACTATTTCCAAGCGGTTTATGAAGCTAAAGGCTCGGAACTGGATAAAGCAGGGATTTTAGAGGCGTGCCATAATGCAGGACAAAGCCTCAATTTCCCCTTCCAAAAAATTGCAGACGATTTCCGAATGATCACAAGTCATTTAATCCCCGTTATTATCCCCTTCAACCAAGAAGCCGAAACACTGATAGACAGCTTACGTTATGCTGACAAAGTGGGCGGCATATTAAGAAAACTGCAACCCTACACCGTACAAGTCCCGGAAAAATCATTAGCAGAACTCTATAAAGCAGGCAGAGTTGAAACCATCAATGAAAACAATTTTGGTAAACAGTTTTATAGCTTAATTGGAATGGATTTGTATGATGATGTGGCGGGGTTGGGATGGGATAATGTGGAGTTTTTGAGGATAGAAAATTTTATAATCTAACTACTTTATAAGTTGATCTTTAAATACAGTAATTTTAATATAACTAATAAGAATTAGGAGTTAAACAATGGTAATAGAGTCATTAGATTTAAGTGCGGCAAAGGTAAGAAAAGTAATCGTTCATAAAGTTGGAAATAAATTTAGAGATGAGGGGGTTCTGTTATCAGAAGCAGAATCAAAAAGAAGTAGTGATTTGGATGACCTTTTACTCAAGCATTTTCTTATTCCTGTTGTTAATAGTGGAGAAGAATACACGTTAACCCATGAATCTGATATTAATCTTAATCCTATTAAGCATTATTCATCATTAGTTTTTAATGATAAAGATGAATTTATCAATTCCTCAATTGCAATAGCAAAACATTTATATATGAGTTCTTCACATCCTAATATTGGTGGTGGAGAGTTTATTGAGGTTTTGTATGATGGTATAAAAAATGGTGATATGACTATCCAAGCTATTGGATTATTTAGAATTGAAAATAAAAATAACTACTTAGATGTAAATAGCCATGACGGAGTTATTTCTATTATTGAAAAAGAAGGGATATCAATAGATTCCATACAAAAGGGAGCTATTATTCTTTCTATTGAAGACTCTGTATTTATTATCGATAGTTTAGGGAAAAAAACTAAATATTGGCTTGACACTTTTATTAAAGTAGCTCCTAAAAATACATCAAAAAAATACACAAGGATATTAGGTGAGATTACTAAAGCTATAGCTAAAAAAATAGAAGTTCCAAGTAAGGTATTAGATTTTTCAGAATCTCTTTCTGAAGAAAGTGTTTTTTCAGTTGAAAATTTAAAAAAAATTTCAAGTAACTTTGTGGATGAGTCGGAAATCGACTCTATTATTGATGGAGTTGGTGTCAAGTATGGGGTGCTTATTGACAAGAATTTCTCACTTGAAAAAGAACGATTATCTAAATATATCAAAGAAACTGGAAAAAGAGTTCAAATAGCAAAGGGGGTAAATATTGTGATATCTGAACCTAACACAAAAATAACGTCAGTCGAAATTATATCGTTCGAGGCGGGTTTTAAAGCAATAATTAATATTCAAGAAGGAAAATAAAATGGCTGGTGAAAAATCTAAAAAATCTGGCGAAATTGGTGAAAAAATTGCAATTTCATTATTAGATAAAATTGGATGGAAACATCAAATACAAAATCTATCTATAACATGTAACAATGAAAAGCATAAAAATCATAGCGGAAAGAAGAAAAGTAGTCATGGTGAGGACTCAATATACATATATGACACCCCTTTTCATGATGAAAAAACAGTCGTTGCACATATTTCTATCAAAAATGCAACTAATGGATATCCAACCAGAGAATCTGAAATTAACTCTACCTTTAAAAAACATATTGAACAACTGAGTCAGATTATTGAATGTGCAGAATATGATCAAGAGGTTAATTCATTAATTCAAGCATTTGGTGCTAAGAAAAATTTACAACATATAGGCGTCTTAGTTTGGTTGCATAATGATGAAAAAACTATAAATAAAGATATTTTGAAGGTAATATCTAAGTCAAGACTAGGATTAGAAGGAAATACTCCTTATTATGTTATTGATGCGGGACGAGCAAGTTTTTTATTTCAGGTTATAAATGATTTAGGTTCTAAATCAAAAAATGGAAATTATCAATTTTATTATCCTAGAATTGGGACATCTATTACTGTAAATACAGATAGGAGTAATAGTTATTTGCCAATTGGATTAATTGTTTCTGATATTATTCCAGCGGTAGTGACAATTGGGGAGTGCAAGAAATTTTATTTATATGTTAGAGAAGAATTTGATGAATTGACATATAAAAATATGATGGCATATGCACTAAATTTTTCTGCTGGCTTAGTTAATGAAATATATATTGGTTTTCCTAATTATAATCCAGTTAAAGATAATGTTGTTACTGAGAAAACTCGAATCTTTTTTAAAGATAGAAAAGAAATGATCACTCCATTTTCCTATAATAAAACATTTTTAGAGTTAATCAAATAAGGAGGTTTATATGAAGAAAAGCAATGATCTAAAAGGATTAATTCCTTCTGGGAATGAACTCCGTATTCTTCTCAATAGTAATTATATTACTGAAGGTGAAATAAATACAACTCTAAAAAGTAAAGGTGTTTTTTGTGGAAATGGAGAAAAAACTATTTCTGTTCCTTTGCTTTCGGCAATGCTTTTAACATCAAGTGAATATGAAAGTATTGTAGATAACTCTATTTCTAGGACTTTAAAGCCTAAATTTAAATCTTCCAGACTTGAGTTAAATTCTAATAACTCAAACTGGAAAGAACCAATAAAAGAATTGTTTTCTTCTGATTTTAATCCATTGAAAGATATTCCTAATATTGAATTAATATCTAAAATTCAGCCTGTCTTCTGTAATAATTATACAGTAAAAATTCCATATAAAATAAAAAGAAATGATTTCAGTAAGGATTTTTTAAATAGAGAACTTGATTTTCATGGGGAAGTTGTTATTACAAGGCAAGGAGACGGACTTAATATTGAAATGGTATCTACCCATACATCTAATGAAACAGAATTGATTAATCGCAGAATGAGCGCAGCCATTTCAAAAAAATTAAAAGACTCGGGGGTTGCAAAAAGCGATGTCGAAAATAGAATTACTTTTAGTTCTTTTGAGGATATTGAGAGAGTTAGGTTCTTTAAGAGACTTACTGGCGGATTAGGAAAAGAGCTTACATTAAGTAATGTAAATGAAATAGTTATCAGTAGAGAAGCATCAAACAGACCTTTGCCTAATGATCCTCAAGTATCATGGATGAATGATACTGTTAAGTATATGTCTATTGATGGAGATAGATTACATGCCATTTTTTTAATATCAGACGAGAAATATTACGAATACTATTTTATTTATAAAATGCATTTAAATTATAGATATGCTATAGGAACTAATACTGGGGAATGCAAGGTTGTTTTTTTCTTTAGTTCATTATCAAGAAAGCAATTTTCATTTGATATAGATTCCGAGCTGACTTTTGAGATTGGCTCTATAAAAAATGAAATTAAAATAAAACATACAAATAAAAAAGAACTTGAAAGAAAAATATCTGAAAAATTAAGAAAAATGGTTCAATTTAAATTTGATGAAATATTAAAAGAACGAAATATTTCATCAAAAATAAAATAAGAATTATTATTGGTCGTATATTAATTATATATGTGGGTTGAAATTAAAGTAGTTAGATTAACTTGCTGATTCACCTCCTTCCGCGGAGGTGTGTATTACATAATCAAAGAGAGCATTCTATGCCAAACAAAATCAAGCTCCATATCTGGGGTGATTACGCCTGTTTTACCCGTCCTGAAATGAAGGTGGAGCGGGTGTCTTATGATGTGATTACGCCTTCGGCTGCAAGGGGGATTTTATCGGCGGTGCATTGGAAGCCGGCAATTCGTTGGGTAATTGATAAGATTTATGTGTTAAAGCCGATTCAGTTTGAATCTGTTCGCCGTAATGAGCTAGGGAGTAAAATTTCCGTCGGTAAAATCAGTGGGGCGATAAAGCGTAAAAGTGTGGCGGATTTATATACGGTCATTGAAGAGGATCGTCAGCAGCGTGCTGCAACAGTGTTAAAAAATGTCGGTTATGTAATAGAAGCGCACGTAGTATTAACCAAAAGAGCGGGTGAAGGGGAAACGATTACTAAGCATATTGAGATGTTTAAACGGCGTGCAATAAAAGGTCAATGTTTTCACCAACCTTGTATGGGCGTGCGTGAATTTGCGGCAAATTTCGCTTTAATTGATGATAATGAACCGTTGCCGGAATGTTGTTTGGCAGAAAACGAGCGTGATCGAGATTTAGGTTGGATGTTGCACGATATTGATTTTGATCACGAAAATCGACCGCACTTTTTCAGAGCCGAAATGAAAAATGGGGTGATTGACGTGCCGCCATTTTATGCAGAGGAGGTGAAATCGTGATTTTATCCGCATTAACACGCTATTATCATCGCCTTGCAGGGCAAACGGATCGTTTGACCGGTAGCGCTAAAGTACCCTCTTATGGATTTAGCGAAGAAAAAATCGGCTGGGTGTTGGAGTTGGATTCGGATGGAAATTTGTTAAACGTGATTCCGAATTTAACCGCGGATAAGAAGCCGCAACCCAAATTAATGAGTGTGCCTCGTCCGGAAAAACGAACATCCGGCATTAAGCCCAATTTTTTATGGGATAAAACGGCTTATGTGCTGGGCGTGGAGAGCAATAAAGACAAAACCACCGCGAAAGCACAACCTATCGCCTTCTCTGAAAAAAACTTTGAAGCCTTTAAACAGTACCATTTGGAATTGCTTGCCGATACTCACGATGAGGGCTTAATTGCCGTGAGTCGTTTTCTTCAACAATGGCAGCCTGAACATTTTGCGGAATCTATCTGTCCGATTGAAATGTTGGATGCGAATGTTGTTTTCAAATTAGCCGATAGCGGTGGTTATATTCATCAGCGAGAAGCCGCTCAACATCTTTGGGCTGGTTTGTTAGTCACCGAAGAGACTGAACAGGGTTTATGCTTAATCAGTGGCGAAATTGCCCCTATTGCCCGACTTCACCCTGCAATTAAGGGCGTCTATGGCGGGCAAAGCTCGGGCGGTTCAATTATTTCTTTTAATAAAGAATCTTTCACTTCATTTGGCAAGGAACAAGGTAGTAATGCACCTGTTTCTGAACAGGCCGCCTTTGCTTATACCACCGCTTTAAATTATTTGCTACGTAATAATAGCCATCGTTTAACCATTGGTGATAGCAGCACCGTCTTTTGGGCGGAAGCGGATAATACTGCTCAAGCCGAAGCTGCCGAAGAATTTTTTGCTACTTTAATGGCGCCCCCTGATGACGAGCAGGAAAACCAAAAGATCTTTAATGTTTTACAAGAAATAAGCAAAGGACGACCGCTTGCAGAAGTTGAACCGCAGTTGTCTGAAAATACTCGTTTTTATATTTTAGGGCTCGCTCCAAATGCTGCCCGAATTTCTGTGCGTTTTTGGTTGGATACCACGTTTGGCCAACTGGCGAAAAATTTAAGCGAACATTGGCTGGATTTAGCACTTGAACCTTGCCCGTGGAAAACACCGCCTTCAATTTGGAGGCTGTTATTGCAAACGGCATCGCTTGGAAAAAGTGAGAATATATCGCCGGTACTCGCCGGAGAAATGACGCGAGCTGTTATCACCGGTCATTTGTATCCAATGAGTTTACTCTCTCAACTGATTACCCGCATTCGTGCCGATGGCGATATTAACGGCTTGCGGGTAGCGTTAATGAAAGCCGTATTACAACGAAAATTTAGAAAAGGTCTAATTAAACAAGGAGTTCCTATGAGTTTGAATAAAGAAAGCGATAACCGGGCTTATTTGCTAGGCAGGTTATTTGCGGTGTTAGAACGAATCCAAACCCAGGCGTTAGGCGAATTAAATGCCGGTATCGCAGACCGTTATTATGGTTCGGCTTCTGCTGTGCCGTATTCTGTTTTCCCTCGTTTGGTTAGAGGTGCTAAACATCATTTGGCGCGGCTGCGCAAAGATAAACCTGGAATGGCTATTGCTCTCAGTAAAGATTTAAGAGAAATAGTAGATCGTTTATCAGAAAAGTATCCTAAACATCTAAATGTTGTTGAACAAGGAAGTTTTGGTATTGGCTATTTCCAGCAAGAACAAAGTTACTTTATAAAAAAAGAAACCACTGAGTCAACTGAAAATTAAGGAAATATTATGTCTATTCAAAATCGCTATGAATTTGTCTTTTTCTTTGACGTAACCAACGGCAACCCGAATGGTGACCCTGATGCAGGCAATATGCCGCGTCTTGATCCGGAAACCAGTAAAGGTTTAGTCACCGATGTTTGCTTAAAGCGCAAAATCCGTAATTTTATTGAAGTCAGCAGTGAAAACGAAGCAGGCTTTGAGATTTATGTTAAAGAGAAAAGTGTGCTTAATCTGCAAAACAAACGTGCTTATGAGGCATTAGGTATTGAGCCGGAAGCGAAAAAATTGCCGAAAGATGAAGCGAAAGCCCGTGAAGTTACCGCCTGGATGTGCAAAAACTTTTTTGATATTCGTGCCTTCGGTGCAGTAATGACCACCGAAGTGAATAGCGGACAGGTGAGAGGCCCGGTACAACTGGCATTTGCACAATCTATCGACCCGATTATTCCGCTTGAGGTTTCCATCACGCGAATGGCGGTGACTAACGAAAAAGATTTAGAAAAAGAACGCACAATGGGCCGTAAATATATCGTGCCTTACGCCCTTTACCGTGTTCACGGCTTTATCTCTGCCAAACTTGCTGAAAAAACCGGTTTTTCTGATGAAGACGTGCAAAAACTTTGGCAAGCCTTACAGCTGATGTTTGAACACGACCGTTCTGCCGCACGCGGTGAAATGGCTGCGCGTAAACTGATCGTATTTAAACACGACAGCGAGCTTGGCAATCAACCGGCATATAAACTTTTTGATGCCGTAAAAGTTGAACGCATTAACGGCGAAAAAGACACACCGGCGAAAGGTTATAATGACTATCGTATCAGTGTACAGACGGAAGGCTTAAATGGTGTAACCATTGAAGAATTGCTGTAATGAGCGATTTGCAAAATTCCACAGAAATCTTACCGCTTGCCAAGCCGTCATTGACCAATGACAAGCGGTTAATTTCGCTTTCTGCTTTGCAACATTACGCTTTTTGCCCGCGCCAATGTGCGTTGCTCCATAACGAACAGGCGTGGGCGGAGAATTTTCTGACCGCACAAGGTAGAGCATTACACGAACGGGTGGATTCCGGCGAGCCGGAAGTTCGCAAAGGCATTCGTTTTGAGCGAACGGTTCACGTCTCAGCGGAAAAACTGGGTATTAGCGGTATTTTGGATTTGGTCGAACGAAACCTTAAAACCGATGAATTAAAGCCGGTGGAATACAAACGCGGCAAACCGAAACCCGACCCAATGGACGAAATCCAACTCTGCGCCCAAGCCTTATGTTTAGAAGAAATGACAGGGCAGACGATCAACGAAGGCGCATTATGGTATATGCAAACCCGCCACCGCCTGCCAATCAAGTTTTCCCCTGAATTACGCGCCAAAACGCTTGCGATTATTGATCAAGTGCGGTCACTTTTAAACAGCGGAAAAACCCCCGCTTCCAACCTACCATAAAGGTTGCAAAGCCTGCTCGTTAATTGACTTATGCCAACCGCAGTTGTTAGAGAAGGATAGATCGAAAAGGTATGTGGAGAGGTTGTTTGTGTAAAAATTGAATTACTTAATATATTACTTGGAGTATTAAAAATATGAAGATGATGAGCTACGTTATTCCCTATGACTATGGTTTTGCCCCTAATCCATACGGAGGATATTTAACACTTGCAACGTGTAAACCTAATATAAGAAAGAGTGCATGTATCGGAGATATTATAGCTGCTACGGGGTCTTGCTCTGGATCTTATAAAGATAGATTAATTTATGTTGGTGAAATTTCTGAAATAATAAATATAGATAAATATTTTAAAGATCCTAGATTTGAAATAAAAAAACCAAATAATAAAAATCTATTAAGTATAAGTGGAGATAATATTTATTATAAAGAACGTGATATATGGAGACGGATACCTAGTAAATTTCATGATGATAGTCATATTGCTCATGATTTGAAATCTGATAATGTTTTGATATGTAAAAATTTTTGGTATTTTGGTAATAAAGCCCCAGAAATTCCAAAAGAATTTAAGGAAATTATCAAAAAAGGACCTAACCATAAAAATATAAAGGCAGTAAGCACCATATCAGAATTTATGAATTGGCTTATTTCAGCTTATGAGCAAGGAATAATAGGAAGTCCTAGTAGTCTAGATAATTCAAATTCCTCTAAGAGTAAACAACATTGCTATGATGTTTCAAATAGCTGCTAAAACTTAGGAATTTCTTCATGCGCAAACTCCAAAACACACTCTACATCACCACTCAAGGTAGCTACTTGCATAAAGAACGTGAAACCTTAGTGGTGGAGCAGGAACGAAAAAAGGTGGCACAGTTACCAATCTATTCTATCGGACATATTTTTTGTTTTGGTAATGTGTTGGTCTCGCCGTTTCTGATGGGATTTTGTGGGGAAAATAACGTCAATTTGGCGTTTTTTACGGAAAACGGGCGCTATCTCGGGCGCTTGCAAGGGCGGCAAAGTGGCAATGTGTTGCTGCGCCGGGCGCAATATAAGGTGTCGGAGCAAAATCCTGTGCCGATTGCTCGCCATATTATCGCGGCGAAAATCCAAGCCTCTAAGCGAGTGCTGCAACGACAGATTCGCAATCACGGTGAAAATGCGGATCTTCAATCTGCCATTACAGCGTTAAATTACAGTTTGCGACAGTTGGAAATCGCGCACAATTTGGATTTGATTCGCGGGATTGAAGGCGATGCGGCTTCTCGCTATTTTGGGGTATTTTCGCATTTGATTAAAGCAAATAGCGGGTTTCATTTTGACGGGCGCAATCGCCGTCTGCCACGAGATGGTGTCAATGCGTTGTTGTCGTTGCTGTACAGCATTGTAGGTAAGGATATCAGCGGGGCATTGCAAGGTGTGGGCTTAGATCCGCAAATCGGTTTTCTGCACGCTGATCGTCCTGGGCGAGACAGTCTGGCGCAAGATATTCTGGAAGAATTTCGTGCTTGGTGGGCAGATAGAATGGTATTGTCGCTGATTAATCGAGGGCAAATTAAACCGGATGATTTTGTGACGGAAGCCGGCGGAGCAGTGATGCTTAAGCCTGAGGCGAGAAAGTTATTGTTTCAGACATTGCAGGTGAAAAAGCAAGAAAAAATTACGCATCCCTTTTTAGGGGAAGAAGTGGAAATCGGCTTGTTGCCTTATATTCAGGCGATGTTATTGGCTCGCCATCTGTGCGGTGATTTGGCTGAATATCTACCCTTTTTAATGCGTTAGTCTTTGCAAAATGTTGTTGAAATTTGACCGCACTTTTCGACTTCACTTATTGGGAAATAGTTAGATATGCTGATGTTAATTACCTATGATATTTCATTCAACGACCCGGAAGGGCAAAAACGCCTACGTCAAATTGCCAAGCATTGTTTAGATTATGGTGTGCGAGCTCAATATTCGGTGTTTGAGTGTGATGTTACACCTGATCAATGGGTTAAACTAAAAAATAAATTACTGGCAACTTATAACCCGGATTGTGACAGCTTACGCTTTTACCATTTGGGAAGTAAATGGCGTAATAAAGTGGAACATCACGGCGTAAAACCTGCCGTCGATATTTTCAAAGATACATTGATTCTATAGATCGCTAACCTGTAGTTCTCATTAAAATGGAGTAGGATTAGCGAATCGAAAAAATTCTTTAACAATCAAATAATTAGAAAAAATAGCATAACGATTCTGGTGAATACGCTATACTTTTTTTGACTTCCTATAAACCGTTAGCGAATAACGGGTAATAAAGTTTGGTATTTCAATATTTTATTTTATAGGGGGCAGCTGCTTCGCGCAGCTGTGAGTTGAAACTTAGAGGTGAAAACAGAGTAGAAACTAAAATTATGCAGCTGCTTCGCGCAGCTGTGAGTTGAAACCAATTCGCAAGTGTAGATGAAGATAAATTGAGTTGCAGCTGCTTCGCGCAGCTGTGAGTTGAAACGCTCCCCTGTATTTGAGGTGAAGGCTTTGTCATCGGCAGCGGCTTCGCGTAGCTGTGAGTTGAAATATTACTATCTGTCTATTTCTTAATCAACGAAGTATAACTTACCGGATAATTAGTATCTATTAGCCAATAAGAAAATCTACCCTTAATCAGTTAATAATATTTAAGCTTTGAGGGTGGATTTTCTTTAGTATTTATTATCGTTGAATTAAATAACGTAATTTTGTTCCGTCTTGTTCAACGCTTAATAAGGTATAACCGTGGTTTTTGGTGTCCACCGGGATATTATTGATAGATTGTGCGCAATCACTCAATAATTCCAATATTTCGCCTTTTTGAAGTTGCGGCATGGTTTCTAGCATCACGATTGCCGGGTAAGGGCAGGGTTCACCAAGGGTGTCTAAGGTGTAATCCGGTGTAATATCTTTCGGATCTTTATCTAATTTTTGTATAACAGTAAATGCCATATTAAGTCCTCTTTATTTATGAAGAATAAATTATGCGCCACAGCCATTTTGTGCGGCGATTTTCGCTTTTGCTTTGGCAAGGAAACGGCGTTCCCACCATACAACGGCAATTAAGCAAAGAATAAGTAAGCCGTAGTTGACTAATAAGCCGCCAACAGGTCCAAAGGATTTCAAGAGATTAAGTTTTTCATAGTCAAGTGCTAACGCAGGGGCTATATCGTCCCATACGTAGGCGAGATAGGTTGATCCGACAACATTGCCTAAACCAACCCACATAAAATGGACTTGACCTTCCATTGAACGATACATCCAACCGGTTTCGCATCCACCGGCAAGTACGATACCAAAACCGAATAATAGCCCGCCGATAATGGCATTCGGTCCCGCCCACATAATTTTAGGGGATACGCCGAGTTGGATATAACTGAATACGCCAATTGTACCGACCAAAATCCCGAAAATAATCGCTTTTGCCATATAGGCACGACCGGTTACCCATAAATCACGGAAAGCCGAAGTAAAGCAGATTTGCGCACGTTCAATCAATAAGCCGAATGCTAGACCGCAAAGCATCGCAAAACCGAGCTTAATTGATTCTGTCATCACATAGAGAGAAGTGATGAGATAGGCAAAAAAGATGATCATTCCAATCCAAAAACGGCGTTGTGCTTGTTTAGGATCGGTTTCTTTTAATTTTGCCGCGCCTTTTTTCAGTTCCAGTTTTACCCGAAATATAGGAAGTAATGTCACTTTTACGCCGACATAAGTACCCACTGCGGTGGCAATAGTAAAGAACCAAGCGTGAACGGAAAATTGCGGAATACCGGTAAAGAGTGAGGCAAGATTACATCCCATCGCTAAACGTGCGCCGAAACCTGCCAATGCACCGCCGATTAAGGCTTGTACGATACGGCGTTTATGCGGTTGATTACGCCATTTTACGTTGTTTGCCCATAATGCGGCAGAAATACAGCCGGCAAACATTCCGAGAATCATTACGCCATCAATTCGGGTGAAAATCGTCCCTTGCATACCAATGATTTGGTAATAGTTCCATTCGGATACGTCAACACCAAGTGCTTGTAGGGCATGTCCGCCCCAACGGGTAAATTCGCCGGTTACCGCCCAGTAAGTGCCGGTAACGCCGAAATAATAAGCGGAAAGCAGACCGGCAGCAATAACCGCAGCCACGGGATTCCAATATTTAATAAGATAATTTTGTTTGAATTGTTGCAAAATCTCTTTCATATTTTTCCTTAGATTAGCATAGAGAATTAAATTAAAACCTATGCAAAACCGCCAACCGAACAGAGTACAAAGAGTACGGCGTGCAGTTGATATTTTTAAATTTAATTCGCTATAAATGAAAAGATTTGCAAGAAGGGTATAAAATGAAGTCAAAAAATGGGTTGAGCGTTCATTATCCTATACACAAAACTTGCGACATAAGACAAATGGTTTGTCAGGGCGGTGATGATAACATTATTTAAAATTAATAGGCAATTTAATTTCTCTTATTTTCATCGTCATTCCATCAATCAGGAGTAATCGTCCGCATAAATTCTCGCCGATATTTAACCGCACTTTAATAGCTTCCAACGCTTGAATCGAACCTATCATTCCCACTATTGGGGCAAGCACTCCGGCTTCAACGCAACTCAGTGTATTTTGTCCGAAAAGTTGGCTGAGATGACGATAGGTTGGTGTATTTGGGGCATAAGTAAACACCGAAATCTGCCCTTCCATACGAATGGCTGCACCGGAAACGAGCGGAATTTTTGCTTTCTCGCATTGGCGATCCAGTTGATCGCGAATATCTACGTTATCGGTGCAATCCAAAATCACATCAAAGTGCGGTATGATTTCCGCGAGTTTTTCTTCGTTCAATTTGGCGTTGATCGTGTTGATTTCAATATGCGGATTGATTTGCTCCAGTGCTATTTTGGCGGAATTCACTTTGGGCATATTAAGCCGTGTATCGCAATGTAAGATTTGGCGCTGTAAATTCGAAAGCGAAACTATGTCGAAATCTAACAGCGTTAGATGTCCCACGCCTGCGGCGGCGAGGTATTGAGCGGCGGCACAGCCCAAGCCACCTAAGCCCACGATCAGCATTTTGCTTTCTTTGAGTTTTTCTTGTCCGTCAAAATCAACGGCTTTTAGAATGATTTGGCGATTGTAGCGCAATTCTTCTTCGTAACTGAGTTCAGCCATTTTTATCCCAATAAATGATTAAAAGGTTCTATCGTAACGGTTTCGCCTGCTGCCACGTTGCCGCGATCTTGTTCTAACACAATAAAACAGTTACTTTTCAGAAATGCACTGAATAAATGAGATCCTTGGAATCCAATAGGTTTAACTTCAATTTGCCCTTGTGCATTGAGCCAATAAAAACCGCGCTGAAAATCTAAACGACCCGGTGCTTTTTTTAAATTCGTGGCGGCGATGGCGGAAAAGTGCGGTGGTTTTTTCCATTGTTTTTGTCCTTGCAACTTTGTGATAAGCGGCTGAACGAGCTGGTAAAAGGTGACTAAGGCAGAAACAGGATTACCCGGTAAACCGCAGAACCACGCATTTTTAAGTTTGCCAAATGCAAAAGGTTTGCCCGGTTTGATTGCTAATTTCCAAAAATTCACTTGACCGACTTTTTCTAGCACTGTTTTAGTGAAATCCGCTTCCCCGACAGAAACGCCACCGCTGGTAATGACAAGATCCGCTTGTTTTTGCGCAGAGATAAAGGCTTTTTCAAACTCGGATTCATTATCGGGTAATAAGCCGAAATCAATCACATCACAATGCAATTTTTCCAGTAATAATTTGACGGTAAAACGGTTCGTATCATAGATTTGTCCGGTTTGCAGCGGTTTGCCTACTTCAATAAGTTCATCACCGGTGGAAAGTACGGCAACTTTTAAACGGGGGTAGCATTTCACCTCGGCGATACCAAGGGAAGCCAATAATGGCAACGAAACCGCATTTAATTTCTCGCCTTGTTCAAGTACCACTTCACCTTTTTTTACATCTTCCCCAACGCGACGAATATTCTGACCGGATTTCGGCAATTCGCTGAAGGTTACCGAGCCGTCATCATTGAGCGTAACCTGTTCTTGCATCACCACGGCATCAGCCCCTTCCGGAATCATTGCTCCCGTCATAATTCTGATTACGCTTTTCGCTTTCCATTCACCTTTGAATGGATTTCCGGCGAAGGATTTTCCTGCAACCGAAAGAGTGAGTGATTGCTGTAGATCCGTTAGCCGTACAGCGTAACCGTCCATCGCAGAGTTATCAAAAGAGGGAACATTAATCGGCGAAATAACATTTTCTGCACAAATACGATTGGCGGCATTTTGCAAGTTGAGGGTTTCCGTTTTCGTTGGAAAAGGCAGTTGTTCGAGCATCTGCGCACGTGCTTGATCCAAAGTGAGCATAAAAAAACTCCTTATTTGATAAAAATTGTCGATTATTGTAGTCCGAAAGGCTAAAAAACTAAAGATTTCATTTCGTTAAGTAATTTTTCTCATTTTACGATCCGATTATCCTTTGCTAGAATACCGCATCATTTTTTAGGAAAGACTGTTATGAACGAAATTTCACCTGATGCGCTTAGTGTGCGTACTGCCTTGATCGAAAAAGGCATTGAAACCCCAATGATTGATCTTACACAAGATAAAGACGGACGTCGTGTCGGAATTGCCAAACATATGCGTGAGGTGATGGCATTGATCGGGTTGGATCTGCGTGATGACAGTTTAGAAGAAACCCCGAATCGCTTAGCGAAAATGTTTATTGATGAAATTTTTAGCGGAATGGATTACGCCAATTTCCCGAAAATGACGAAAATCAAAAATCAAATGAAAGTAAGCGAGATGGTGCAAGTAAACGATATTACGCTCACCAGCACTTGTGAACATCATTTTGTGACCATCGATGGCAAAGTTTGCGTAGCATATTATCCGAAAGATTGGGTGATCGGGTTGTCGAAAATAAACCGCATTGTTTCTTTTTTCGCACAACGTCCACAAGTGCAAGAACGCTTAACGGAGCAACTTCTTACCGCATTTCAAACCATTTTAGAAACCGATGATGTGGCGGTGTATGTGAAAGCCACACATTTTTGCGTGAAAGCTCGAGGGATTAAGGATACGCACAGCTATACCGTTACTTCCGCTTATGGGGGTGTTTTCTTAGAAGATCGTGATACACGTAAAGAGTTTTTGGCTACGGTTCAAAAATAAAAAACACAACGAAAATCGACCGCACTTTGATGAAGTGCGGTCGATTTTTATGAAGTTTAGAGCCAAAGGAAATAAGCTAAGCCACCGATAATGGCGATGCAGAATAAATTTAGAATAAATCCCACTTTTGCCATATCAATTTGTTTCACATTACCGGTTGCAAATACAATGGCATTTGGCGGGGTGGCAATCGGCAGCATAAAGGCACAACTTGCACCGCAGGCGATAATACCTGCGAGCGCAATAGGCGGTAAATTCATTGATTGTGCAACGGAGATGACAATCGGCATAATTAAGGCTGCACTGGCGGTGTTTGAAGTAAATTCAGTGAGGAAAATAATAAAAGCCGTTAGCACAAAGCAAAGCACCCAAAGCGGTTTGGTTTGAACGAAAGAGACGATACTATCCGCCATAATTTTACTTGCACCCGAATCTTTCATCACAATGCTGAGTGTTAAACCGCCGCCGAATAATACTAATACCCCCCATTCCACACGATCTTGAATCTCTTTCCAACTTGCGACACCGGAAATGCAGATGACGATCACGACACAAAGTGCGATGACGGTATCAAAATTTTCAATTTTTTTCGGTAGTTCAAGAAATGCCGTCAGCCAAGGATTAATTAAAGAGCTGAAAAGCAACATTATCGCCATTGCGATAAAAATCATTAAAGTGATGATATTTTTTCGGTTAAAACTCACTTTTTCGATAGTCGGATTAAATTCAATATTAAAGTCGGGACGTAATACCACCCATAATGCCAAAATCATAGAGGGGAGTAATAACAGCATAACAGGGAAGCCATAGCCTAACCATTCGGTGAAAGTGACAGAAATTTGTGAGGCAAGAATGGCATTTGGTGCGCTCCCCACCAGAGTACCTATACCGCCGATACTTGCGCTGAACGCCATACCAAGTAAGACGAAAGCGTAGAGCCGATGATTTTTCGCGGCGTTGATACCTTTTAACATTCCAATGGTGAGCGGTAACATCATTGCGGCAACGGCGGTGTTGTTGATCCACATCGAAAGGAAGGTGGTGACACCGAATAAATAAGCCACGGATAATTTCAAATTCCCTTTGGCAAGGCGAATGATGTAGTTGGCAATGATTTTATCAAGATTTTGAATTTGTAATACCGCAGCGACCACAAACCCACCGAAGAACATATAAATAATCGGTGTAGAGAAGGGAGCAAGGGCTTTTTGTGTATTAATTAGTCCTAAACCAATTGCGAGTACCGGTACCATGAGTGAGGTAACCGTAATATTAAACGCCTCTGTCAGCCATAAAACACCGATGAAAATCAAAAGTGCCAACCCTCGATTTTCTTGAGCTGAAAAAGGCAACACTTTAATTAGCACAAGCATTAAAATGAAGTCTAAAGCAAGGATGATGAAGCTTTTATATTTAAAAAGAAATGTTGTTTGATGTTGCATAAAGATACTCCCTATAAGAAAGAGTATTTGTAAGTATCATTTATTGAACTTTTTAGCAACAACTTTTTAACAAGATTATGATGGGCTGTAAGGCTTTAAGTTGTTTTGAAGAGAAAAGTGCGGTCGTTTTTCTTAATGTTTTAATACAAAGGTGCGTTGAGTTTGCGCAACGTACCGGTTCATCATCAAACCTTGTTAATTGGTGCGTTACGGCTTTGCCTAACCGCACCCTACAGTGATTGTGCAACTGATACATAATATCGAAAAAACGACCGCACTTTTTATCTTCATTCGCAGGAATAAAGCGGCGATTTCTTAAAGATCAAAGTCGCCAAAATCATTGGTATCGACTTTGGAATCAATTTGACCGACAAGGTAAGAACTGACTTCCACTTCTTGCGGAGCAACCTGTACATTATCGGAAACAAGCCAGGCATTGATCCAAGGAATCGGGTTTGAACGTGCTTGGAACGGCAGTGGTAAACCGACCGCCTGCATACGAATATTGGTGATATATTCTACGTATTGCACCAAAATATCTTTATTTAGTCCGATCATTGAGCCGTCTTTAAAAAGATAATCCGCCCATTCTTTTTCCTGTTCTGCCGCAGCAACGAATAAATCATAGGCTTCTTGTTTGCATTCTTCGGCAATTTCCGCCATTTCAGGATCGTCTTGACCGGCTGCCATAATATTTAAAATGTGTTGAGTACCGGTTAAATGTAGGGCTTCATCACGTGCGATAAATTTGATAATTTTCGCATTACCTTCCATTAATTGACGTTCCGCAAAAGCGAAAGAGCAAGCAAAAGATACATAGAAACGAATGGCTTCTAAAGCGTTTACGCTCATTAAGCAAAGGTAAAGTTGTTTTTTCAAATTACGTAAGGTAACGACACATTCTTTGCCATCTACGGTGTAAGTGCCTTCGCCGTATAAGCCGTAAAGTTGGCTATCACGGATTAAGTCATCGTAGTAGGAAGAAATATCTTTTGCGCGTTTAATAATTTCTTCGTTTGTAACGATGTCGTCAAATACGATAGAAGGATCATTCACGATATTACGGATAATGTGTGTGTAAGAACGGCTGTGAATGGTTTCAGAGAACGTCCAAGTTTCGATCCAAGTTTCCAATTCAGGAATGGAAACCAGCGGCAACAACGCCACGTTCGGGCTTCTTCCTTGAATGGAATCTAACAAGGTTTGATATTTTAAGTTGCTGATGAAAATATGTTTTTCGTGTTCTGGCAATGCGGCGTAGTCGATACGATCTTGCGACACATCCACTTCTTCCGGACGCCAGAAGAAGGAAAGTTGTTTTTCAATGAGTTTTTCAAAGGTCTCATATTTTTGTTGATCGTAACGCGCAACATTAACGTTTTGACCAAAGAACATCGGTTCTTTTAATTGGTCGTTTTTGGTTTGTGAGAAAGTGGTGTATGCCATATCTCTTCTCCTTAAATGTAGTGGCGTATCCTATTATACGCTGATTACTTGTATTGATATTTTAAGGGGGTATGTAATACGCCCTTACAATGTTAAAGATTGAAAGTAAATTCTTAAATCTTACAAGCCCCACCGGCGCAGCCGTCATCAAGATCTTCTTGAGCATCTTCGGCGCCGTCTCGGGTGTTTTGGTAGTAAAGGGTTTTTAAGCCGTATTTGTAAGCGGTTAATAAATCTTTCAGCAACACTTTCATCGGTACTTTGCCGTCTTCAAAACGCTTCGGATCATAGTTGGTGTTGGCGGAAATGGCTTGATCTACGAATTTCTGCATAATGCCCACTAAATGTAAGTAGCCATCGTTGTTTGGAATATCCCAAAGTAATTCGTAGCTATCACTCAGGCTTTCATAATCCGGTACAACCTGTTTTAGAATACCGTCTTTAGAGGCTTTCACACTCACATGACCGCGTGGTGGTTCGATGCCGTTTGTGGCGTTAGAAATCTGTGATGAGGTTTCTGACGGCATTAATGCGGTAAGGGTTGAGTTACGTAAACCGAATTCTTGAATCTCTTTGCGTAAGGTTTCCCAATCATAATGCAAAGGTTCTTGGGTGAGGCCATCAATATCTTTTTTATAGGTATCAATCGGCAAGATACCTTGTGCATAAGTGGTTTGATTGAAATATTCGCACGCACCTTGTTCCTTCGCCAAGTTCATTGACGCTTTCAATAGGTAATACTGAATGGCTTCAAAAGTGCGGTGGGTTAAATCGTTTGCGCTACCATCTGAATAACGTACGCCATTTTTGGCTAAATAGTAGGCATAGTTAATCACGCCGATACCTAACGAACGGCGGGCGAGTGAGCTGCGTTTGGCCGCAAGAATAGGGTAGTCTTGATAGTCTAAAAGCGCATCTAATGAACGTACGGCAAGATCTGCTAATTCTTCTAGCTCATCAAGGTCTTCAATTTTGCCTAAGTTAAATGCTGAAAGCGTGCAAAGAGCGATTTCACCATTTTCATCGTGAATATGGGTTAATGGTTTGGTCGGCAAGGCGATTTCTAAACATAAGTTAGATTGACGAATCGGTGAGACCGCCGGATCGAACGGAGAGTGGGTATTACAGTGATCCACGTTCTGAATGTAAATACGACCTGTTGAAGCACGTTCTTGCATTAACAATGAGAAAAGTTCTACCGCTTTTACGCTGCGTTTACGAATATTCGGATCTTGTTCGTATTTAACGTAAAGTTCTTCAAATTTATTTTGATCCGCAAAGAATGCTTCATAAAGCCCCGGTACGTCTGATGGACTAAATAGGGTAATATCACCGCCTTTAATTAAGCGTTGATACATCAATTTATTTAATTGCACACCGTAATCCATATGGCGAACACGGTTGTCTTCCACACCACGATTATTTTTCAATACGAGTAGGCTTTCGGATTCTAAATGCCATAACGGATAATAAACCGTTGCAGCACCACCGCGTACACCGCCTTGCGAACAAGATTTTACTGCCGTTTGGAAGTATTTATAGAACGGAATACAGCCGGTATGGAAAGCTTCACCGCCACGGATTTCACTGCCTAAGGCACGGATTGCACCGGCATTGATACCGATTCCCGCCCGCTGTGAAACGTATTTCACAATCGCAGAAGCGGTTGCGTTAATAGAATCTAAGCTATCGCCACATTCGATTAATACGCAAGAGCTGAATTGACGGGTAGGCGTACGAACGCCCGCCATGATTGGTGTCGGAAGCGAAATTTTAAAAGTGGAAGTGGCGTCATAAAAACGTTTTACGTAATCTAAACGAGTTTCTGTCGGATATTTTGAGAATAAGCTTGCCGCGACTAATAAATAGAGAAATTGTGCCGATTCATAGATTTCGCCTGTTACACGGTTTTGGACGAGGTATTTCCCTTCGAGTTGTTTCACGGCGGCGTAAGAGAACGTCATATCACGCCAGTGATCGATGAAACCGTCCATTTCATCCCATTCCTCCCGAGTGTAATCGTCTAAAAGTGCGTGATCGTATTTCCCCATACGCACGAGCTTTTTCACGTGATCATATAAACGAGGCGGATCAAAATGACCATAGGCTTTTTTACGTAAATGGAAAATCGCCAAACGAGCGGCAAGATACTGATAATCCGGTGAATCTTTACTGATCAAATCCGCGGCGGCTTTAATGATCGTTTCGTGAATATCGGAAGTTCGAATACCTTCATAAAATTGAATGTGAGAACGTAATTCTACCTGTGAAACGGAAACGTTATCCAATCCTTCTGCCGCCCAAGTAATTACGCGATGAATTTTATCGAGGTTGATTTGTTCTTGCGTGCCGTCACGCTTGGTTACCATTAAGCTTTTATTCATAGTCCGTAGCCTTGTTGTTAGGATAAAGTTTAAACACAAGATATTGTGTTTGGAAAAGAATGGCACACAAGATAATGTGTTTTATTAGTCGAATCAAGTGATAAATTTTTTCCTTGAATTATTGACAAAAGGTAAGTTATTTAAAAACAAATACTTTTTAGAAAATTGTAAATTTATGAATTTTTGCTTGAAAAAATACAAAAAGTGCGGTCGAAAATACAGGAGATTTTCAACCGCACCTTGATAGGTAAAATCGTTAGTTTTAGAAAAATTAATTCAAATATTTGAATACTTTTACCACTTTTTGTACGCCGCTAATTCTGCTCGCGATATCTGCCGCCGCATCAGCTTGTGATTGGGTCACGTTGCCTAACAGAAATACTTCGCCGTTTTCAGTGATAACTTTCACATCGGTGGTTTTTACACGATCATCAATAAGCATTTTTGATTTCACTTGTGTAGTGATCCAACTGTCTTTAGTGATTTGACCGATGGTGATTTTGGCGCCTGTGCGTAATTCATTGTAAACATCAGTAACGCCTTCCACACCTTTTGCCAACTCGGTTGCGGTTTGTTTTGCGCTTTCATTTGGTACTTGACCGATTAATAATACGCGTCCGCTGTAAGAAACGGCATTTACTCGCCCTTCAGAATCAATTTGTTCATCTTTATCAACCGCATTTTCTACTTTTATCTCAAGGGTTTCATCGTCCAGTTGAGTACCCATTGTGCGAGGGTCCGTTGCCACTTTAGTGCCTGCCGCCGCTCCGCCAAGTACTGCGGCAACACAGCCTTGTAACATAACCGTGGTGCCTAATATAAATGCCAGTTTTTTGAATGAGGTTAATTGCATAGTCATCTCCTTTATGTCAACGAATTAGTCACTTAGTCAAAGAATTTGCAAAATAGTTTGGCGATGAATAGGCATTCTGTCAAGCCCTTGGAAATAAAGCCTGATCAATGAGTTCGCAAATCGCATTAATGACAAACAAATGATTTTCTAAAATACGACTTTCTTTATTGGTTGGAATGGAAATTTCGAGATCATTTTCAGCCAATAATCCCTGAATCGCATCATTATTTGAGCCGGTTAAGACAATAACGCCGATTTCTTTACTTACCGCATTGGCAATCGTGTTTAGTACGGCTTTTTCTGAGCCGAGCGGTGCAAAGGCAAGGAGTAAATCGCCCGGTTTTGCAATGGCATTAAATTGATGCAGATAGAGATTTTCCGCTAAATGATCAAAAACTAATGAAGAACCGACCGCACTTTCGAGACTTAATAGCACGGAAGGGAAACTCGGGCGTTCAATATCATAGCGATTAAGTAAATTGGATACTAAGAATTGTGCGTTTGCATAAGAACGTTTAATGCCGCAAGCAATCACTTTATTGCCGCCGAGTAAGCATTGAATGACTTTTTGGCTGGCATTGGCGATATTTTCTGTGAGTAAACTGGATGCGGAAATTTGAATTTGAATGCTTTCGCTGTAAATATCTTTAACGTTTTGTAACATAGTTGAAAGTAAAATTAATCAAGAAAATTAGGAATCCATTGAATATCTTGTGCATTTTTGCCGAAAGCTATGAGATCAAAACGACAATCGGCATCTTCTAAACTCAGATCACGCTCGGCAAGCCAAAGATTGGCGGCATCAAGCCATTTTTGCTGCTTTCGCCAATCTACGCTATCCACCGCAGAGCCGAAACTTGAATGAGAACGTTGGCGAACTTCCACAAATACAATGGTCTGCTTGTCTTGCATAATAAGATCAAGTTCACCGCATTTGAAATTTTGATTTGCCGCAATAAAACGCAAGCCTTTTGATTCCAAAAAAAGGCGGGCTTGCTGCTCAAAGCCCGCACCTTGTTGACGTTTTAAAGAAAACATATTAATTGCTGATAGGGACGATGTTGCCGTCTTGATATTGGAACCAGGTCATATCGCGTTCCACATTACAGTTCGGCCCTGCGCTTAACACGCCGGTTAAACCGCTTAATTGATAGCCCGGAACTTGGCGTAATTCATTAAAGTGATTGATTAATAACCACGCATCCGCCCCCATTGCATATAAACGCATTAATTGATATTCACCACCGGTTGACCCCGCTACTTTTTGATATTGTTCGGAGGTGGATTCTTTAAAGAAGGGAATATCACTAAATTGTACGCCGTTCATCTGTGCGATATATTCGGCTGAATTGCTCGCCGCATTAGAACGTGAGCTGGCATAGATTTTCACATTTAGCGTACTGTTAGCAAGATAACCTTTTATTTCGGCTAACTCATCAGGATTGGCGACCACATAAAGTGCGGTTGAATTTGCCCCGTTTTCTTGGAAGAAGTAAGGCACATCCGCCGGCAAATTATAATAACGGATGTTCGCGTCTCTTGAAGCTAATTGCTGCCAACGAACATTAAACGCATTACCGACTCGCTGACCTAATTCGCTTTGCGGCATTGCCACGACAGGATTACGTATGCCGTCATCCCACATTTTGTTTGCTGCGGATTCCGCTTCATCTTCCGGTGATAAGCCGTAGTAACACATTTGACTAATTGCGCGTGCATTTGGCGTAGCATTTAGCGCTAATACATCAATGCCTTGTACGGAAGCAGGATTGGCGATGATCGCATCCACATTTTGCTTAAGTAGCGGCCCCACTAGGGCTTTGATCCCCGATTGTTTCGCTTGTGTAATAATCTCATCAATAGAATGCGTGGAAGAGTCAAAAATCTGCACCGGAATCGCGGAGTTGCCTTTGGCATCATTAAAACCGGAGAGAATCGTACTACCTAAAATTTGACCGTCACCGCTAACCGGTAATACCAAACCGATTTGAGCTAAATTGGTTTGTTGGAAATTTAATAAACTTTGCAATTCTTTTGGAAAAAGTGTTGCCGCTGCGTGATTCGGATAGGCGGCTTTCCAATTTTGTAATGCTTGGCTTAGTTGTACAGGCTGGCGAATATTATCATTATATGCTTTGATTAACGTGAGCCAACCGCCTAATGCCGCATCACCTTCATCCGAAGTATTATTGATGACACCTGTATTTGCCGAACGTAATAATGCCCAACTTTTATCTACGTTTTCTTGACGACGTTGCACATCGGTAAGGTTTTTATCCATTTTGATACGGGCTTTTACCGCTTCAATCACATCTTTGCGATTTTCAGCTACGGTTGCTTGCGTTTCGTAATAGCGTGCTTTTTGTGATGGGCTGAGCTTATTTAAATCAATTAAGCGTAATTGACTTTCGGCAATTTCATTTGCCCCTTTGGCGGCAGACAGTCGGGCTTCAATTAAAGAGCGGTCAAGTTTTTGTGCATCGTTTAATTCCCCGAGCTCCGATAAAATCGCTTCGGATTGTGCCATTTTATTTTCTGCGATGAATGCCCGTGCGGCGAGTAATTTATAGGTTTCTCTATCTTCTGTATTTTGGGTTTGTTCTAATTTGTTCATATAAAATTCAGAACTGGCATTGGCATCACGTTGTAGGGTTTCCGTGAAACTGCTACCGAATAAATTTGAACAACCGGCTAACGCCACAGATAATAAAATCGGCATTAAACGTTTTTTAAAACGACTGCCTTGTAATAGAATAGACATATTCGCTTTTGCTCCGTTATGAATGAGTCAATAATGAGGGCGATCTTACTTATCTCGAATCTTAAAAGCAAACAAAAATGAATGATCTAATCGGAATTTTATACATCGTAGCGACCCCCATCGGCAATTTGCAAGATATTACCCAACGGGCTTTGGATACCTTTTCGCAAGTGGATTTAATCGCTGCGGAAGACACGCGGCACAGTGGCTTGTTGCTAAGTCACTATGGGATCAAAAAGCCGTTTTTTGCTTTACATGACCATAATGAACAAGAAAAAGCCCATATTTTGGTAGAAAAACTTAAACAGGGTACAAACATCGCCTTGATTTCTGATGCGGGTACCCCTTTAATCAGTGATCCCGGTTTTCATTTGGTTCGTCAATGTCGTGAGGCAGGTGTTCGTGTCGTGCCTTTACCGGGCGCTTGTGCTGCTATTACCGCACTTTGCGCTTCGGGAATCGCTTCGGATCGCTTTTGTTTTGAAGGATTTCTACCGGCGAAAACAAAGGCGCGTAAAGATAAATTGGAAAACGTAGCGGAAGAAGACCGCACTTTGATTTTTTATGAATCAACCCATCGCATTTTGGAGACCCTTACGGATATGCAAGAAGTGCTGGGTGAAGATCGATACGTGGTGTTGGCACGTGAAATCACGAAAACCTGGGAAACGATAAGCGGCGACACGATTAAAAATTTACGAAAATGGCTCGTTGAAGATCCAAATCGCACGAAAGGTGAAATGGTGTTGGTTGTGGAAGGAAAAACAAAATCTCATCAAGAGGAGGCATTTTCACCGCAGGCCGTTAAAGCGCTCAGTTTAATTGCCCAAGAATTACCGCTCAAAAAAGCGGCGGCAATTGTTGCGGAATTGTACGGCTATAAAAAAAATGCGTTATATCAGTTCGGATTGGATAATTTTAAATAATATCTTTTATTTTGTTCGGCTCGCATGAAAGCAGGATTATTTAAGTTTTATACACTTGCGATAAAATATCGAAAAATTTGACCGCTCTTTTCCTCCGTTTTTATGATTAATCTATAAGCGGAAAGGGTTGGAGAACGACATACATAGAATTTTATACATTTCGGAGAACAAATGTTAAATCAAGTTTCAAATACTTTACTTACCCCAAGTAATTTATCTACTAAAGAATTACTCAATATTTTTGATTTAATGTCGCACCGCAATATTGATTATGCGGATTTATATTTTCAACTTAGCCAGGACGAAAATTGGGTATTGGAAGACGGCATTATTAAAGAGGGAGGATTTCATATTGATCGTGGGGTAGGCGTACGTGCGGTGTCCGGTGAGAAAACCGGTTTTGCCTATTCGGATCAAATTAATCTTATTTCGCTGCAACAATGTGCCAATGCGGCAAAGGGAATTGCTCAGCCTCAACAAGGCAATATCATTGTGCCGAAAGCATTGAATAAGATAAATCCGATTCGCCGCTATGCGGCAATTAACCCTTTGGAAAGCCTCTCTAAAGAGAAAAAAATAGAATTGTTGCATCTGGTTGATCGCACTGCTCGTGCAGAGGATAAACGGGTTACACGGGTTTCTGCGGGGTTAAGTTCGGTTTACGAAGAAGTGCTGGTTATGGCTACGGACGGAACTTTAGCCGCGGATATTCGTCCGCTTGTGCGTTTATCCATTTCAGTATTGGTGGAAGAAGACGGCAAGCGTGAGCGTGGTAGTTGTGGTTCCGGCGGTCGTTTTGGTTTGGATTGGTTTTTTGAGGTTATTGACGGTGATATTCGAGCGGTGAATTTCGCCAAAGAAGCTGTTCGACAAGCATTAGTTAATTTAAATGCCGTTGCCGCACCGGCGGGATTAATGCCCGTTGTACTGGGGGCCGGTTGGCCGGGAGTATTATTGCATGAGGCCGTTGGACACGGGCTAGAAGGGGATTTTAATCGTAAAGAGAGTTCGCTTTTTACCGGTAAAATCGGGGAATTGGTTACTTCACCACTTTGTACTATTGTTGATGACGGCACTATTGCTCATCGCCGAGGTTCTCTCACCATTGATGATGAGGGCGTGCCCAGCCAATACAATGTATTAATTAAGGAGGGTATTTTGCAGGGGTATATGCAAGATAAGATGAACGCCCGCCTTATGGGAGTGAAACCGACAGGTAACGGCAGACGTGAATCTTATGCCCATTTACCAATGCCACGTATGACAAATACATATATGCTGGCAGGGCAGAGCCGCTTTGATGATTTGATTGCCTCGGTGGATCGTGGTATTTATGCCCCGCACTTCGGTGGCGGACAAGTGGATATTACTTCCGGTAAATTTGTGTTCTCAACTTCAGAGGCTTATCTTATTGAAAAAGGGAAAATCACCAAACCGGTAAAAGGCGCAACATTGATTGGTAGTGGAATTGAAGTGATGCAGAAGATTTCGATGGTTGCGGATAAAAGCGAATTGGATTTAGGCATCGGCGTTTGCGGTAAAGACGGACAAAGCGTACCGGTTGGCGTGGGACAACCCGCACTGAAAATTGATGAAATTACGGTGGGCGGGACAAATTAATCTTTCAATAAGCCTTTGCTTATAACGACAATATGGTGAAATAAATTGATAAAGAAAGAGCGGTCAAAAATTTGAGAGATTTTGACCGCTCTTATTGTTTATGATATTAAATTAGCTATTGTAGGGTATGATTAGAAAAGTAGGGTGGGCAACTTGTTGCCCACCATTGAAATTCCTTTTTGAATCGGTGGGCAAAAATTTGCCCACCCTACGTATTTAATAGGATTATTTAGCCGCTTTTAACTCTTGGTAGTATTGTTCGTAGTATTGAATCGCATCACCTACGTCATCTTGCCAGTAGCTGTTTTTTAACACTTCGGCAGTCGGGTAGATTGAAGGATCTTCGGTAATTTCTTTCGGCAATACTTTTTTGGCTTCAACGTTTGCTGTCGGGTAGCCAATCGCTAAGGTTAATTTCTCAGCTGCTTTTGCACCTAACATATAGTTGATAAGTTTGTGCGCACCATCAGGATTTTTAGAAGTCGCAGGAATTGCGAGCGTATCAACCCAAAGCACAGGACCTTCTTTCGGGAATACCATATTCAGCGGTGCTTGTTCTTTTTTCGCAATACGCACGGAACCGTTCCACAATTGACCTAATTCAACTTCACCTGAAATGAAAGAGTTTGCAGGATTGTCAGAATTAAAAGAAAGTACGTTTGGACGTAATTTCAATAATTCTTCATAGGCTTGTTTGATGATCGCAGGATCTTGCGTGTTTGGATCTTGACCGATTTTTAATAATGCGATGTTGAATACTTCACGGGCATCATCTAATAATTGCACTTTATTCGCAAATTCAGGTTTCCATAAATCACCCCAAGAGGTAAATTCCGAACCTTTATAAGTATCGGTATTGAATGCAATACCCGGTGCACCTAATAGTTGCGGTAATGAATATTTGTTACCTTTATCATAAGGTTTATCAAGCCAATCAGGATCTAATTCTTTAATTACAGGTAATTTGTTGTGATCAAGTTCTTTTAACATACCTTCACGTGCCATTTTAGACACAAAGTAGTTAGACGGTGCTATCACATCATAACCGCCGGCTTCGCCTTGGGTTTTGAGTTTTGCATACATAGTTTCATTCGATTCAAGGCTTGAAACGATGACTTTGATACCGGTTTCTTTTGTGAATTCATCTAAAAGACCGTCCGGCACATATTCTGTCCAAGTATAGAGATACACAGTATCATTAGCAGTAGCCGGTGCACTGGTTGTTGCTGACTTGCTTTCTTTGTCGTTACAAGCTGTTAAGGTTGCAGCTACTAAACCGGCAGTAATTAAACCTGCGAATTTTTTCATTTTTGTTTGTTCTCCGTAAAGAGTATCGTAAAAAAACCACCTGCCGAATGGCAGGCATAAAAAAACGCCTTGATTGTGCGTCAAGGCGTATTTTATTTGATATTCAAAGGTTTGTGAAACCTTTTATTCTCTCTTAGTGATTATTTTTACGTGTGATTAACTGGCTTAGAATCACCAATGCTAACGAAAGTATGATCATAATCGTTGCAAGGGCATTCACTTCAGGTGTTACACCGGTTTTCACTAAGGAGAAGATACGCAATGGTAAAATCTCGTAACTCACACCGCTTACAAAAGAGGAAACCACAACATCATCTAATGAAATGGTAAAGCTTAGCAACCAACCTGAAATGACTGCCGGTAAAGCAAGCGGAAGGATAATTTTACGCAAAATGGTTAATTCGCTTGCACCTAAATCTTTCGCCGCTTCTAACATTTTTGCATCAAAACCGTTTAAGCGTGAGAAGATGGTTACCGTCACATAAGGCAAACAGAAAGTAACATGTGCCAATAATAGCGACCAGAAACCTAGCGAAATTCCTACCACCATAAATAATGCAAGTAAGGAAACCGCCATAACGATATCCGGCGACATCATCACGATAAATAGCATTCCGCTTACGGCTTGTTTACCACGGAAACGATAACGATAAAGCGCAATAGCCGTTAATCCGCCCACGATAGTAGCTAATGTTGCCGCAAAAAATGCGATAGTTACGGAGTGGATTGCCGCTTGAATTAAGGTGTCATTGTTAAATAAACGTTCATACCAGTTCCAACTAAATCCTTTCCAGTTTAATCCGTAGCGGTCGGCATTAAAGGAATTTGTCACTAAGATAATAATTGGGATATACAAATAAGCGTATACCACAAACATAAATACATTACGCAGTAAACGGCTCATTATTCTAACTCCACTTTCTTATTCAATAGTTTATTGGCACGATAGTAAACGAAAATCAACAACGCCATTAAAATGGTTAAGCCGATACTGATTGCAGAACCGAACGGCCAGTTACGGGAAATTAAGAACTCACTCTTAATAACATTACCCACAAGTAATACTTTTGCACCGCCAAGTAAGTCTGCCACATAGAACATTCCCATTGCCGGCAACAATACCAATAGACAGCCTGCAACAATACCCGGCATTGTGAGCGGCAGAATAACTCGGAAGAAACGCTGAACTGCATTTGCACCTAAGTCTTTTGCCGCTTCCAATAAGCGACCGTCCAATTTTTCAATGGCGGAATAAAGGGGCAGAATCATAAATGGTAACAATAAGTAAACCAAACCGATAATTACGGCAACTTCCGTATTTAAAATACGAATAGGTTCGCTCAAAATGCCCATATCCATCAGCATTGTGTTCAAGACCCCTTTTACGCCGAGAAACACTTTCAACCCGTAAATACGAATCAGCGAGTTTGTCCAGAAAGGCAAAACCACAAGGAACAATAAGAGCGGTCGATATTTCGGGTTTATTTTGCTTACCATAAAGGCAAACGGATAGCCGATCAACAAGCAAATAATGGTGGCAATGCCCGACATATACAAAGAATTCCACACTACTTGCGCATAAAGCGGATTAAACAAGTTGGTGTAGTTTTCAATCGTAATCGGGAATGAATAAAAGTTGCTACCGTCTCGGGTTAAAAAACTTACGGCTAAAACCAATAAATTTGGAATCAGCACAAAGAAGATGAGCCAACCGAAGATAATCGCAACAGTAATTTTCTGAAATTTATTATTGATTATCTTCATCGTTGAGTACAACCTCCCAACCTTCGTGCCATGTAATGCCTACACGCTGTCCTACACTGTGATCCATATGCGGATCATCTTCATTAAAGAATTCACTTACTAAAACACGCATACCATTGTGATCAAATTCTACCGTCGATTCCAATGTCATACCTTTATAAGTGCGGTCAATAACGTGGCCGATTATTGCTTTGGACTGCTCGTTTTCATCTAATTCTTCGATTACGATATCTTCAGGACGAAGTAGCACCTGAAGTTTTTGATCTTTTTCCACTGCCATATCGGTGTAAATATCACATATACGACCTTCCACATTGGCAAGAACCACATTTTCGGATTTACGCTCGATTACAGTTGCTTCAAACACATTAATTTCACCGATAAAGCGAGCAACAAATAGGTTTGCGGGTTCTTCATAAATCTCACGTGGAGAGCCGTCTTGTGCAATTTTTCCTTTACGTAATAATACGATTCGATCGGACATCGTGATCGCTTCTTCTTGATCGTGTGTTACGAAAATAAAGGTAATGCCCAATTGGCGTTGCAAAACTTTAAGTTCGTATTGCATTTGCTTACGTAATTTATAGTCCAATGCGGATAAAGATTCATCAAGCAACAAAACTTTAGGTTTATTTACCACTGCGCGGGCAATAGCAATACGTTGTTGTTGACCGCCTGATAATTGAATCGGTTTGCGATCCGCCATTTCTTCCAGTTGCACCATACGTAATGCTTCCAACACGCGAGGCTTAATTTCCGCCTCCGGCACTTTCTGCATACGTAAACCAAAAGCCACGTTTTCAAAAATGGTCATATGTGGAAACAGGGCATAACTTTGGAAGACCGTATTAATATGACGTTTTTCCGCCGGTACATCGGTGATGTCTTCACCATCCAAAATAATATGACCTGAATCTAATTCTTCTAAGCCCGCCAACAAACGCAGCACCGTGGTTTTACCACAGCCGGAAGGGCCAAGAATCGTAACGAATTCACCGTTATTAATGGTTAAATTGAAATCGTTAATAATGGTGTTGGAACCGTAGGATTTTTTGATAGAACGAAGCTCGATAATAGGCTTGTTTTGAACCGAATTTTCCACTAGCTTTGGTTTTCTCCCTAATTTCACCAATGATTTGGTACTGAGTAGAAACAAAAACCTGCAAGAATGCAGGGACGACATAAAACAGGTGCGTATAATATAGCGAATTGTCAATAATGCCAAGGATTTAATGTTCATTGCAAGAAAAAAATTGCCCCTTAAAAAAACGAGGAGAAAACCGACCGCACTTTAGGAAGGTTTCTTTATTTTCAGCTAATTAGTGAATATTTGTTGTATATCAAAAATCTGTTGTTAAATTCAAGTTAAAGTAAAAAGGACAACTTATATGAAGGTGATGGAAATGAATAATTATAAAAACAATTTGCTAAACCGCTTTTTGCATTATCTTTCTTTTGATACGCAGTCAAAGCCTAATGCGAAGCATTCCCCAAGTTCTGTCGGGCAAATGAAGTTGGCGCAACATCTGCAAAAAGAATTGATCGAACTGGGTTTACAAGAAGTAAACGTAGATAAACACGCTATCGTAACGGCTTATTTGCCTTCGAATAGAGTCGAATTGTCCCATACTATCGGCTTTATCGCGCATTTAGATACTTCTCCCGAATGTAGCGGCAAAAATGTGCAAGCGGAAGTGATTGAAAATTATCGGGGCGGAGACATTGCGCTTGGTATCGGCGAAGAATTTATCAGCCCGGTTTATTATCCGTTTATGCACCAATTGATTGGCAAAACCTTAATTGTGACGGACGGCAATACATTACTCGGTGCGGATAATAAAGCCGGAATAGCGGAAATTATGACCGCACTTGAGATAATTCAAAAAGAAAATTTACCCCATTGCAATCTACGAATCGCTTTCACGCCGGATGAAGAAATCGGTTTAGGTATGCAATATTTTCCAATAGAAAATTTTTCTTGTGATTGGGCATACACTATTGATGGCGGAGAAGTCGGCGAGCTGGAATACGAAAATTTTAATGCGGCAACCGCAAAAATTTATTTTACCGGAAGAAGTATGCACACCGGTTATGCAAAGGGAAAAATGATCAACGCGTTGGCATTGGCTTGTGATTTTCATCAAGGTTTTTCAAAAGATGAAGTACCGGAAAAAACGAGTGGGAAAGAGGGATTTTTTCATTTGAATCATTTTTCAGGCGATATTGAAAAAGCGGAACTCCACTATTTGATACGTGATTTTGATCTGCAATCTTTTGAGCAACGTAAATGCTTTGTGGAAAATTGGACAGCAAAATTTAACCAAGAAAAAGGATTGAAACGACCGGTTGAATGTGTGATTCAAGACAGTTACGAAAATATGTATGAAGCTGTTCAGAAAGTGCCGCAAGCCATTACTATTGCAGAAAAAGCGATGGATTTTTGTGGTATTAAAGCTATTCATAAACCTATCCGTGGCGGCACGGACGGCGCATTTTTATCCGAAAGAGGTTTACCTTGCCCGAACATTTTTACCGGAGGCTATAATTTTCACAGCAAACACGAATTAATTTCACTGGAAGGCATGGAAAAAGCGGTTGAAGTAATGATAGAAATCACAAAATTCAAGAAAATGTAAGTTTTGATCTTGATTTTGTAAAGAAATGTAAATATAATCGCTAACGTTTTATCAAGGTTCCTTTTGATAAAGCTAAACTTTAGAGATTTTATTCATAAATTCCTTTTTACTCCCCTGAGCGATCAGGGGCTTTTTTTATGGATTAAATTTATGATCTGAAAATCGACCGCACTTTTCTCTTAAATCTCCCCCCCATTTGCGGTATTATAAACACCAGTTTTTTGTATCTTAACGTTTCTATGGCATCTCAACCAAAAATTAAATCCTCCGACAAACAAACTGCACAAGTCAGCATCCCTCCTCATTCTCTTGAAGCGGAACAAGCCGTATTAGGAGGGATTATGCTAAGTAATCAACATTGGGATGGAATCGCCGAACGTGTGATTGCCGATGATTTCTATACTTTTGCCCATCGTGCGATTTTTCAAGCTATGGAAGATTTAATGCTTAATCAATCTCCCATTGATTTGATTACTCTGGATCAAGCCTTAAAAAAGAAAGGTATTAATGAAGAAGTGGGCGGCTTTGCTTATCTTGCCGAACTTTCTAACAATACACCGAATGCGATTAATATTTTAGCCTATGCGGATATTGTGCGGGAAAAAGCGATTTTACGTGAGCTGATTTCTGTCGGGAATCGGATTGCGGAAAACAGTTATTCACCAAAAGGGCAGGATATAAAACTTATTTTAGATGAAGCCGAGCGTGAAGTATTTGCTATTGCAGAAAAACGCAGCACTTCAAGTGAGGGACCGCAAAATGTCATCACCGTATTACAAAATACGATTGAGCGCATTGATACGTTAAGTAAATCGGACAATCATTCCGGGGTAACCGGCGTAACAACGGGCTTTACCGATCTTGATCGGAAAACCGCAGGGCTGCAGCCTTCGGATTTAATTATTGTTGCCGCCCGTCCTTCTATGGGGAAAACCACATTTGCTATGAATCTTTGTGAAAATGCGGCAATGGCAAGTGATAAACCCGTGTTGGTATTTAGTTTAGAGATGCCGGCAGAGCAAATTATGATGCGTATGATTGCTTCACTGGCACGGGTGGATCAAACCAAAATTCGTACCGGACAAGGCTTAGATGAAATTGAATGGAATAAAATCAGCAGTGTATTCGGTATGTTTAAACAGAAAAATAATCTTTACATTGATGATTCTTCCGGTCTAACCCCAACGGAATTGCGTTCTCGTGCACGCCGTGTTTATCGTGAAAACGGCGGGCTGAGTTTGATTATGGTGGATTACTTGCAGCTTATGCGCGCACCGGCATTTTCCGATAACCGTACCTTAGAAATTGCAGAAATTTCCCGTTCGTTAAAAGCCTTGGCAAAAGAACTGGAAGTACCGGTGATTGCACTTTCACAGCTAAATCGTACCTTGGAACAACGTGCCGATAAACGTCCGGTAAACTCCGATTTACGTGAATCCGGCTCTATTGAGCAAGATGCGGACTTAATTATGTTTATTTACCGTGATGAAGTTTATCACGATAATTCTGAAGATAAAGGTGTTGCCGAAATCATTATCGGTAAACAGCGTAACGGACCGATTGGTCGGGTACGTTTAAAATTTAACGGACAATTTTCACGTTTTGATAATCTTGCCGAGCAGCGTGAATATCATGATGATTATTAAGGATATAAGATGAACGTAAAGCCGGCGACTGCAAAAATTAGTTCGCACGCATTAAAACATAATTTAGATGTAATTAAGCAAAAAGCGCCGAACAGCAAAATTATTGCCGTGGTAAAAGCCAACGCCTACGGACATGGTGTTGTGTTTGTGGCATCAACGTTAGAAAAAAATGTCGATTGTTTTGGCGTTGCCCGTTTGGAAGAAGCCCTTGCTTTGCGTTCAAATGGCATTATTAAACCGATTTTATTGCTTGAAGGTTTTTTTGATGAAAAGGATCTCCCTATTCTGGCGGTAAATAATATCGAAACCGTTGTGCATAATCGAGAACAGCTTGAAGCATTAAAACGAGCAGCTGTACCAAGCCCGATTAAAGTATGGCTTAAAATTGATACCGGTATGCACCGATTAGGGGTGTCCCTTGATGAAGTTGATGAATTTTATCAAGAACTTAAAAAACTTCCGCAAATTCAACCGCACTTAGGGTTTGTTAGTCATTTCAGCCGTGCCGATGAACTTGAGTCCGATTATACTTCCCTTCAAATTAACCGTTTCCTTAATGCAATTCAGGATAAACAGGGCGAACGCAGTATTGCGGCATCCGGTGGAATCTTATTTTGGCAAGAATCTCATTTAGATTGGATTCGGCCGGGGATTATTATGTACGGCATTTCTCCGACGGATATCGTGGCGGCGGAATTTGGCTTAACGCCCGTGATGAATTTGACCTCTTCTTTAATTGCCGTACGCAGTCATAAAAAAGGCGAACCGGTTGGGTATGGCGGTGTTTGGAAGAGCCCGCGAGATACCAAAATCGGCGTGGTGGCGATTGGCTATGGCGATGGCTATCCACGGGACGTGCCGGAAAATACGCCGGTATATTTAAATGGACGAATTGTGCCGATTGTGGGACGTGTATCAATGGATATGCTGACTGTCGATTTAGGTATAAACAGCCAAGATCAAGTCGGTGATGAAGTTATTTTGTGGGGAAAAGAATTGCCCATTGAAACCGTTGCTAAGTTTACCGGTATTTTAAGTTATGAATTGATTACAAAGTTAACACCTCGGGTTATCACGGAATATGTCGATTAAATTTCAAATTAGTTAATAATAGAAGGAAAAACTATGAAAAATATTAATCCAATCAATACTGATGCTTGGAAAGCGTTAAAAAACCATCACGTGGTATTATCAAACCTAACCATTCAAGATTTGTTCCAACAGGAAAAAGATCGTTTTAACGATTATTCTTTAACCTTTAATGATCAAATCTTGGTGGATTTTTCTAAAAATAATATTAATAAAGAAACGCTTTCTCTTCTTCGCCAACTGGCGCAAGAGTGCTCGTTGGATAGCGCAAAAGAAGCGATGTTTAACGGTGAGAAAATTAACCGAACTGAGAATCGCGCTGTATTGCACACCGCGCTCCGTAACCGTTCTAACACTCCGGTAATGGTTGATGGCAAGGACGTTATGCCAGAAGTGAATACTGTCCTCGCAAAAATGAAAGACTTCTGCCGAAATATTATTTCAGGTGAATGGAAAGGTTATACCGGAAAGCCGATCACCGATGTCGTGAATATCGGAATCGGCGGTTCGGATCTTGGACCTTATATGGTAACAGAAGCCTTACGTCCGTATAAAAATCATTTAACTATGCACTTTGTCTCTAATGTCGATGGGACTCATATTGCGGAAACCTTAAAAAAGGTCAATCCGGAAACTACGCTTTTCTTAGTGGCATCGAAAACCTTCACGACACAAGAAACGATGACAAATGCACAAAGTGCGCGCGATTGGTTATTGGCTTCTGCGAAGGACGACAGTGCCGTGGCAAAACACTTTGCTGCACTTTCCACGAATGCGAAAGCGGTTGCGGATTTTGGCATCGATACCAATAATATGTTTGAATTTTGGGATTGGGTAGGCGGTCGTTATTCACTATGGTCTGCTATCGGCTTATCTATCGCGCTTTCTATCGGATTTGATAATTTTGAGCAATTATTAAGCGGTGCACACGAAATGGATAAACATTTTAGAACCGCACCGATTGAACAAAATATCCCTACAACACTGGCATTAGTAGGGTTATGGAACACGAATTTCCTCGGCGCACAAACCGAAGCGATTTTACCTTATGATCAATACTTGCACCGTTTTGCCGCCTATTTCCAACAAGGCAACATGGAATCAAACGGTAAGTACGTAGATCGCAACGGCAATGTAATTAATCAGTATCAAACAGGCCCGATCATTTGGGGCGAGCCGGGAACTAATGGTCAGCATGCGTTTTACCAATTAATTCACCAAGGTACAACCTTAATTCCTTGTGATTTTATTGCACCGGCACAAACGCATAATCCATTAGCGGATCATCATAACAAATTGCTTTCCAACTTCTTCGCTCAAACGGAAGCCTTAGCTTTCGGTAAAACAAAAGATGAAGTGGAAGCGGAATTTGTGAAGGCAGGTAAATCATTAGATGAAGTAAAAGAGATTGTTCCTTTTAAAGTATTTACCGGTAATAAACCGACCAACTCTATTTTGGTTCAAAAAATAACCCCCTTTACTTTGGGCGCATTGATTGCCATGTACGAACACAAAATCTTTGTACAAGGAGTTATTTTCAATATCTTTAGTTTTGATCAATGGGGCGTAGAGTTAGGTAAACAACTGGCTAATCGTATTCTGCCGGAATTATCGGACAATGAAAAAGTCTCAAGCCATGATAGTTCAACCAACGGTTTGATTAATCAGTTTAAAGCGTGGAGATAATTTTAATGTAAAAAATGCGGTCAAATTTGACCGCACTTTTCGTTAAATTTCATTAGTTAGAATATAACCTATTTTTAACAATATCTCCCCTAAGATTTAACAAGAAAATATCTGTTCTAACACGAATTTCTAAAGGGAAAAATTTCCGCGATAAAGAAAGTAACCTGATATTAAATTTACTTGCTAATTTCTCTCATTTACACACGATAAAGTATATTGCTAAATAAAAAAACAGCGTTTTTTTGTTATAATTTTCGAGTTATAAACATCATAAAACAGTTTATCCCGCTATTTGTTTTTTTGGATTTTGAATTTATTGGTTGGAGAGAAAGAATCAGATGTTAATTCCTGCAAAATTAATTTGTAACTATCGTTTACAAAACTGTATACCACGTACCTCATTATTGCAATATCTTGATAAATCAAGTGATTATCCTCTTATATTAGTTCATGCCCCTGCCGGATATGGGAAAACGACGTTGATTTCTCAATGGGCGAATCAGCACCAAAATATAGGATGGTATTCTCTGGATGAAAGTGATAATCAACCCGAGAGATTTGCTACCTATTTTTTTGCGGCATTGCAAAATGCTTTACAGATAGAACTCGAAACCGATGAGTTATTACATATTCCCAAGAATTTACAGACGCTTTTTACTCAACAACTTGCGCAAATTTCGACAACCAGAGAACATTTTTACTTAATTATTGATGATTATCACATCATTGATAATGAAGAGATTCATGAGGCTTTAAGATATTGGATTCGACATCAACCGCCTTGTATGACATTGATTTTGATTTCCCGCTCGGTCCCTCCTCTTGGGATTGCAGGCTTATACGTTCAAGAACAGGTATTGGAAATTACCAGCCATCAACTTTCTTTTAATCATCAAGAAAGCATTGAATTTTTTCAATCATGCTTAACACAAGATATTACGCCTCAGAGAATTATTGAACTTTGTGATGAGGTTGAAGGTTGGCCAACAGCACTTCAACTCATTAGTTTATCGGCTAAGCAGAAAAAAATATCAATAGAGGATGCTGCTAAACGTTTAATTAAACTTAATAATTTTCATATCAATGATTACCTTAATTATGAAGTGCTTGAGCAGATTGATCGTGATACGAGATTATTTATATTGCGTTGCTCAATTTTACGTTCGATGAATGAAACGTTGGTACAACAAGTTACAGGAGAATTAAATAGTCGAAATAGATTGGAGTTGATTGAAAAGCAGGGGCTTTTTTTACAGCAAATGGAAGGAAAAGATAACTGGTGGAAATTTCATCCGCTATTTGCTTCATTTTTAAATCATTACCGTCAATCCGAGCTTGCTGATGAATTAGCTCACCTTCACACTAAAGCGGCAATGGCATGGCTGAAGTTAGGTTATACTACGGAAGCGCTATACCACGCCGTTCAATTAGATGATCGCAGTATTTTGCTGGATATTGTATCGGAACAAGGTTGGAAATTGTTTCACCAAGGTGAACTGAAATTACTTGAGCAACACCTTGATTATTTAGATGATATGAGTTTTATTCAATCTCCTCATTTAATTTTATTAAAAGCCTGGTTAGCTCAAAGCCAACATCGCAATATCGAAGTGAATGTTATTTGGGAACATTTCGAACAAGTGCTTGTAAACCAAAAGATTCAACTTAATCAAGAGATTCAGGTTGAATTTGATGTATTACGCGCCCAGGTTGCGATTAATCAAGGTGATGAAGAAACGGCACTTTCTTTAGCTTCTAAGGCATTAAAATGCTTACCGTTAAATGCTGATTATGCCAAAGTTGTTGCAACGTCAATTATTGGAGAGGCATACCATTGTTATGGTCGGCTTGCTGAAGCATTGGAAATACTCCAAAAAGTCGAAAAAATGGCCTGGAAATATAATATGCCGCATAATGTTTTATGGGCATTATTACAGCAGTCAGAAATTTTTATAGCACAAGGTTTTACTCAGTCGGGCTACGATATTTTGGATAAAGCCACCGCTTTTGTAAAAGAGCATCATCTACAAAAAATTCCTATGTATGAATTTTTACTACGCTTGAAAGGTCAAATTTTATGGGATTGGTATAATTTGGATAAAGCGGAGGCAATGGCAAATGCCGGAATTGAGGTACTAAATAAAGATGAGGAACGCCTGCAATGTTTAGCCGTATTATGCAAAATATCAATTGTACGTGGAGATCTGGATAATGCTTCCCGCCTTTTGAAGCAAATTATCGCTTTACAAAAAAACTATCACTATCATCAAGATTGGAATGCAAACGCTAATCAGGTCAAAATTGTGTTGTGGCAGATGTTAGGAGATATTAAATCTGCTGAAATTTGGCTTTCTCAAACTCATCAACCTATAAACGACAGCAATCACTTTAACCAAGTACAATGGAGAAATATTGCCAGGGCATTAATTTTATTAGAAAAATATTCTGAAGCAGAGAAAATATTGAATCGAATTATTCAAAGTGCTACGAAGTTAAAATTAATAAGTGATTTAAATCGTGCACTTGTTTTACGAAATCGGTTATATTTTATCATGGGTAAAAAAGAACAGGCACAGCAGGATCTAATTCAAGCACTACAACTTACCCGTCAAACAAATTTTATTAGTATTTTTGTAATTGAAGGTGAAAATATGGCACTACAAATTCGCCAATTATTACAAGCTAATATATTAGATGAATTAATTGCACATAAAGCACAATTTATTTTACGTAATATTAATCAATATTATCGGCATAAGTTTGCTCATTTTGATGAGCAATTTGTCAATAATCTTATTTCGAATCCTAAAGTGCCGGAGTTATTAAAAATTAGCCCTTTAACACCACGTGAGTGGCAGGTGCTAGGGCTTATTTATTCTGGATACAGCAATGAGCAGATTTCCGATGAATTACAAGTGGCAAATAGTACTATCAAAAGTCATATTCGTAATTTATATCAAAAAATTGGTGTGGCAAATCGTCAAGAGGCGATTACGTATACAAGAGAATTATTGCAATTAATGGGCTATGATTGATTTTCTTGTGGCAAGATATAATTCATTTGAAAAATGGCCGTATTTGAATGATATAGTACGGTAAATTAAAAAGAAATTTGGTTTAATAAGAGAACAGTTATTTTTTAGATTAACAGAATGAGTATCTAAATATTTTTTACAAAAAAAGCCACCTTATTAAAGGTGGCAAAATAAGCAGCAAAGTAATATTATTTGGTAGAAACTTGTTGTAAGAAAATTTTTCGTGGTGATGTTAAACCTAATTTCTCTGCTTCGTTAACTAAATTTAATGCGCGGTTTACATCATTTTGTTTTAAAGCCTTGGTGACGGCTTGTTTAAAATAAGCCTCCGTTTCTGTATCTACGGCAACAACTGATTTGGTTTTCTGCATCAATTGTGGCGTTGTTTGACCGATTGCTTGGTTAGAACCCTGTTTTTTACCGGCGAAAATATCCGTTGGAATGCCGATAAAGCGAGTGCCATCGGCTGCCGCTACATTAATGCTGATTTCCCCATAAAGACTATGTTTCACTTCAATATCTGAAATTGCCGGTGGTTGTTTGCCGGTGGCTTTGGCGAAACTTTTGGCAGGATGGGGCACTTTTGTCGTTTTTTGCACATCTTTAGCCGTCGTGTAAACTAGTAAATAAATGTAATCCTGATTTGGCGTTGGGGTTAAATTCAACTCGGAGACAAAGCGGTTGGGTTGAAACCCTCTCTCTTCTTCAAATTTAAAATCAGAGGAAGGATAGCGCGCCGCAATATTAAATTGACTATCTAAGACAACGGCATTAGGTACAAATACGTGATCTTTTATAACCGGGCTGACTATACTAATTTCTAATGAACCTTGGTTTGCAGGAATACGATATGCCGCAACCGGGCTTTCTATTCCTGCAAAGGGAATAATAAAGTCTTCTTTTTGCTGTGTATTTAACGTGGTTGTTAATGTTTCGGAATAAGAAACATCTTTCCAGTTTAATTGTGATAACACTGTTGAGTTAATATGATTCGGTGTTGCAGTGCTTGGCAAAACAACTAACATATTAGCCAATAAAAGTGCGGTGGAAAAAAGTGTTTTTTTCATATTAACCTCATAATATTTGAAAGAAGGGGGAGATCCCCCCACGTTATAAGTTAAGTATTACCACCAAGCTTCAAACTGAACGCCGGCGATAAATTCACTGTCTTTTGCTTTGTAACCCGTAGCGGTGCGGACATCTGTATTGAATTTATCATTCCAGTGAGCATAAGTACCGAATACACGAATTGCAGGTCGTGCCCAAATACTTGAGTCGGCTTGCCATTGTTGGGCTAGGGTAACTTTAGTGAGGTCATTTTTTTTGCCACTAGCTTGATCTTTAATGCGATCATATCCTACTTCGACTAATGAACTCATCGTATCCGTCCACTTATACATTGGGCGTACCCCTGCCGAATACCAGGTTTTACCTTTTCTGTTATCTAAGTCGGTTTTTTCATAAATCAATGCGTACATCACATCAATTTTATCGCTAGCAGCAACGACACCTTGGTTAATTAAGCGAATCATATGACCTTTATTATTGACCGAACCTCCCTGAGAATGTCCGGTACTCCAAGAAGTCATTGAATCCGTTGCGTATTGTGCGGTAAATTTATTGAAACCTCCGAAGAATTCCCCTTGAGTATGTTCTAAGGTAACCATATAACCGTTCTTGCTTGCACCTTGTTCACGGGAGGCGTGGTTTTTGGTATGGGAATTGCCGTAGTCGAAACCTAGTTCTAAACGGCCGTTTTCACTTACTTTTAAGTCTGCTAAACGAATATCGAAGACATCGTTATAAACGTTTTGATTTTTCTTCCGACTAGAATCCCATTTTTTGGTTAACGGGTTATATTCCCATCCGTAAGCGCCATCACGCTCCGTGTTACGGGTGACGGCAACGGATAATTTACCAAAGCCTAAATCAATATTTTCAACACCTGCTCCGGGACCGGAAATATCCCAGTAGTAGAAGTCGTTCATATGTACGTCGTGACGTTGATAGAAACGTTTACCCGCCCATAATGTGGCATTAGGTAAATATTCGGAAAAGTTTTTAAATTGAACGTTGATTTCACGTAATGCCGGGCTTGTATCTTCCCAGTCACCTTGCTGATTGACACTATAGGCAACGTTAGAGTCTAAATAGAAAGATTTATTTCCTTCTTTGTAGAGTTCTTGTCCTAGTTTGAATTCTGCGTAGGTTTCGGCTTCATTACCTAAACGGTATTTAGAGCCACCGCCATTAACGGTAAATGCGGTTTGTTCACCTCCACCGGATGTCCAGCCAATACCGGAACGGGCATAACCGTGAAAATCGACCGCGCTTGCGGATGTTGCCATTAACACGCCGGTAACGGCTGTGGCGAGTAGTGTTTTTTTACTATTCATAATAAATCTCTCTTATTGGTTAATTTAGGATAAAAAGCTGTCAAGAAGAACGTTATTGTTTATTCGTATAAAAATCTTATACGCCTATTTCTTTAAATAGGCGTTTACAAGCCGTGCCGTCCTCTTTAAATAAATGGCAACGCTCCGGCACAATACCAATTTCAATTTCATCCCCTTCGTTGACTAAAACGATATCATTTTGACGATAAACAAACACCGGATGATGAATTTCCGGTATTTCTACATGTATTTGAGTTTCATGCCCTAATAATTCGACAACTTGAACAATACCATGTAGTCGAACTTTTGCTTGTGAAGCGGGGATAACATGTTCAGGTCGGATACCCAGAGATAACATTTCTCCTTCATTTACCCCCTTGCCTTCAACAGGTATCCAAAAGCTATGGTGATTAGCATCGGGTAATTCCACTTGAACCCGTTCCGGTTCTATGGCTGTTGCACGCACAGGTAAGAAATTCATTTTTGGTGAACCGATGAAACCCGCGACAAAACGATTTGCCGGATAGTGATAAAGTTCTAACGGCTTACCTACTTGTGCAACGTTAGTGAGCATATTGGGATTGTTTCCTAAGGCTTGTAAGACAACGATTTTGTCTGCTAAAGTCATCGCTTCAACTTGATCGTGAGTGACATAAATCATCGTACGACCCAATTTTTTATGTAATTTGGATATTTCAACCCGCATTTGTACGCGCAATCCGGCATCAAGATTTGAAAGAGGCTCGTCTAATAGGAATACCTCGGGCTGAGAGACGAGTGTTCGACCGATTGCTACTCGTTGACGCTGGCCACCTGATAAGGCTTTTGGCTTTCGGTCTAGTAAATGAGCGAGTTGTAAGACTTCCGCTACTTGGTTCACGCGTTGTTCACGTTCTTGTTTACTGACACCTGCCAGTTTTAAACCGAAAGACATATTATCCGCCACATTTAGGTGAGGATATAAAGCATAAGATTGGAAAACCATTCCGATACCGCGTTTTGCAGGCTCAACATCGTTCATTCGTTTTTCACCGATATACAAATCACCGGAAGTAATATCTTCAAGCCCGGCAATCATTCTTAACAATGTTGATTTACCGCAGCCTGACGGTCCGACAAATACAACAAACTCACCCTCATTTATTTCTAAATTGACATTTCTTGAGATATGGACATCCCCATAGGATTTATTGACATTACGCAGCGATACATTGGCCATAATAAAACCTCATACAACATTAAGCTTTCATAACAAACTGTGCTTTTCTTTTGGGAATGTATCATTGCTTATCTCTGCAAATAAAAAATCATCCTTTTTCTATTTTTTTAAGGATTAGAATAAAAACGTATTGATTTTTTATTTTTTAAAAATTTTTTTTAATAAAAATGGCTTTTGAAATCAATTTTTTGAGGTGGATCACATTTTGTAATTTAATAAATGTGATCTGGTTCACAAAATAGGGCTTAATAAAAATAAAGTGAGATAATTTTGTGGGGGGAGTAGAAGGAAGGATGATAACAAAGGGAAATATTTATTGATAATTGGTTGAGCTAAATGAGGATATCTCTCAAATTTAATACTTTATTTATCAACACTTAAGGAGTGTGCTATGAGTAAAAATTTATTGAAATTCACCTTAACTACAGTCGCAGGATTAGTGTTGTCTTCATCTGTTATGGCGAAGATGACGGAAGGTAAATTAGTCATTTGGATCAATGGTGACAAAGGTTATAACGGGCTTGCCGAAGTTGGCAAGAAATTTGAAGCCGATACGGGAGTATCCGTTTTAGTCGAACATCCGGATAAGTTGGAGGAAAAATTTCCACAAGTTGCCTCTACCGGAGATGGTCCGGATATTATTTTCTGGGCGCATGACCGCTTTGGTGGGTATGCTCAATCGGGTTTATTGGCGGAATTACAACCAAGCCAAGAATTTAAAGATAAATTTGTAGATTTCGCTTGGGATGCGGAAACCTACAATGGCAAAATTATCGGTTATCCTGTCGCCATTGAGGCGTTATCACTTATCTATAATAAAGATTTAACACCTGAAGCGCCTAAATCTTGGGAAGAAATTTTGGAACTCGATAAAAAACTTAAAAAAGAAGGCAAAAATGCCATTATGTGGAATTTGGCTGAACCTTATTTTACTTGGCCGGTTGTGGCATCAAACGGTGGCTATGCTTTTAAATATGTTAGTGGCAGCTATGATGCGAATGATATTGGCGTGAACAATGAAGGCGCACAAAAAGGGTTACAGTTCGTAGTTGATATGGTTAAAAATAAAGTGATTAACGCGGATATGGATTATGCCGTTTCCGAAGCAAGTTTTAATAAAGGTGAAAGTGCGCTAACTATCAATGGTCCTTGGGCGTGGGGCAATATTGAGAAAAGTAAAATTAACTATGGTGTTGCGGTTCTCCCGACTTTAAATGGTAAGGCATCCAAGCCGTTTGTAGGGGTATTAAGTGCGGCTGTAAATGCGGCTAGTCCGAATAAAGATTTGGCTAAAGAATTTTTAGAACATTACTTACTCACTGATGAAGGACTAGCTGCGGTTAATGACGATAAACCGCTTGGTGCCGTCGCATTGAAATCCTATCAAGAGAAATTAGCTAAAGATTCTCGTATTGCTGCAACCATGGCAAACGCACAAAATGGTGAAATTATGCCGAATATTCCGCAAATGTCGGCATTTTGGTATGCGGAACGTAGTGCGATTATTAATGCAGTGTCTGGGCGACAAGAAGTAAAAGCCGCATTGGATGACGCGAGAGCGAGAATTCAAAAATAATAACTTTTCTAGCGGGTGAGTAACCCGCTTATCCCACCGTATAGATAATTGGCTAAAAGTGCGGTCAAAATTTATTTATATTTTAGATTTGGGTTATTTATCTTGCCATATCATATTAATGTAATAATTAATTTCTCAGCATTTCGAGGTGTATTATGCTAAAAGATATTGATTCTGCTCCATCGAAATTCTCCGCTAACCACTTAAAAAAATTATTAATCGGAGCAGTTCTTCTGATCGATTTTTATTTGGTTATGCTGATGTATTCTAGTGGTGAATATTTATTTGCGCTTCTAACTTTAGTAATTTTAACATCGGGCGTATATATTTTCGGCAGCCAAAAAGCTTATTCTTGGCGTTATGTTTTTCCCGGAATGATGGGAATGGTCATTTTCATTTTGTTCCCGCTTGTTGCGACCATCGCCATCTCCTTTACCAATTACAGCGGGACGAATCAGCTTTCTTTTGAGCGAGCATTAAGTGTCTTGACACAACAGCATTATTTTTCCGGCAGCAAATACGATTTTAAATTGTATCCGCAAGAGAATAAACGCTTTAAATTAGCGTTACACAATAAAAATACCGATCAAATCTTTGTTTCTGATGATATTTTATTGACGGACACGCCGGTAAATGTTGTAGAAAAAACAATGCCGAACGGTGAAAGTGCGCCGTTAAAAGTTGTTACGCAAAATCGTGCCGCATTACAAGCAATGACCGTAATTTTGCCTGATGGAAAAGAATTGACGATGAGTTCACTGCGTCAATTTTCAGAGCAAAAGGTACGTTATATTTATGATGAAAATACACAAATTTTAACGAACAATGAGACGATGCAACGTTATCGTGCCAATGATGATAAAGGCTTTTTTCAAGCGATAAATAACAATGGCGAGTGGGAAAGTGAAACACTTGAGCCGGGTTATACCGTAACGAAGGGATTTCATAATTTTGTTAAAATTTTTACTGATGAAGGCATCCAAAAACCATTCGTGCAAATCTTTATTTGGACAATTGTATTTTCGGTTTTAACGGTGGTATTTACCGTTATTATTGGAATGGTTCTTGCCTGTATCGTGCAGTGGGAAGCATTACGAGGTAAAAGTATTTATCGATTGTTGCTTATTTTACCTTACGCCGTTCCCGCTTTTATTTCCATCTTAGTTTTCAAAGGATTATTTAACCAAAGCTTTGGCGAAATTAATATGATTTTAAATAATCTTTTTGGAATCAGACCGGAATGGTTTAATGATCCGTTTTTAGCCAAAGTGATGATTTTAATTGTAAATACTTGGTTAGGTTATCCTTATATGATGATTTTATGTATGGGACTACTTAAAGCGATTCCACAAGAACTCTATGAGGCTTCTGCAATGGACGGTGCATCAACATGGCAAAATTTTACCAAGATTACCTTTCCGTTATTGTTAAAACCATTAACACCGCTGATGATTGCCAGTTTTGCTTTTAACTTTAATAACTTCGTTTTGATCCAGTTATTAACCAATGGTCGTCCGGATATGATTGGGACGACTACGCCGGCAGGTTATACCGATTTATTGGTAAGCTATACTTACCGTATCGCCTTTGAAGGTAGCGGTTCGCAAGATTTTGGTTTGGCAGCTGCGATTGCAACGATTATCTTCTTATTAGTGGGTGGTTTGGCATTATTAAATATTAAAGCAACCAAAATGAAATTAGATTAGGAGAATGATGATGGCTATCGTACAACCAAAATCTATGCGTTATCGACTATGGGCAACCCATGCCGTATTAATTCTATTTATTTCACTCATTATGTTTCCATTACTTATGGTGATTGGTATTTCGTTACGTCCGGGGAATTTGGCACTAGGTGATCTTATCCCTAGTGAGATTTCTTGGGAACACTGGAAACTTGCCTTAGGCTTTGATGTTATTCATCCCGATGGCTCTGTTACACCGCCACCGTTTCCCGTACTACTGTGGTTATGGAATTCAGTAAAAGTTGCTACGATCACTGCAGTGGGCATTGTTGCACTTTCTACCACTTGTGCTTATGCTTTTGCCAGAATGAAATTTAAAGGTAAAAAAACGCTATTACAAGGAATGTTAATTTTCCAAATGTTTCCGGCCGTATTATCTTTAGTGGCACTTTACGCGTTATTTGATCGCTTGGGGCAATACATTCCGTTTCTTGGATTAAACACCCACGCCGGTGTGATATTTGCCTACTTGGGAGGAATTGCGTTGCATGTTTGGACAATCAAGGGGTATTTTGAAACCATTGATAGTTCTTTAGAGGAAGCCGCTTCCTTAGACGGCGCAACACCGTGGCAGGCATTCCGACTCATTTTACTTCCATTGTCCGTACCGATTTTAGCGGTCGTATTCATCCTTTCTTTTATTGCCGCCATTACAGAAGTACCTGTGGCATCATTACTTTTACGTGATGTTAATAGCTATACCCTTGCCGTGGGAATGCAACAATATCTCTATGCTCAAAATTATCTTTGGGGAGATTTTGCAGCGGCTGCCGTATTATCTGCCATTCCGATTACAGCGGTATTTCTCATTGCACAACGCTGGTTAGTGGGAGGGTTAACGGCAGGAGGCGTGAAAGGGTAAAGAATCTCATTATAATCATAATGTTACAAACTCCCCTAAAGGGGAGTTTTTGTTTACTGTGTTAATGAGAGATTTGAATTTTGACTATCGCTCTTTCAAATAGCCGATCCACTCTTTCAATAGCTGCATATTTTTCGCTAATGCGCCGCCTTGGGGGATAAAGTGCATTATATTTAATCCGTAATGTGTCGGTGTGATGCCTTCACCTACACTTGCCGGTAAAACTTCAAATCCTTGCTTTTGAAAAAGCAATGTTGCACGTTGCATATGCCATTCATTCGTCACAAGAACTATTTTGTTGATGTGCTTTTTTGCCAGAATTTCTTTGGTAAAGAATGCATTTTCTTTCGTCGTTAAGGCGCGGGGCTCAATCCATTTTGTCGACACATTAAAAAAATACTGTAATTCTTTTGCGGCAACTTTCGCCTCAATTGCGCCGGTTGGACTGGCACCGGTGATTAGCAATGGCAAAGCGGTTTCTTTTTGTAAATAAGCGGCGTAACGCAAACGTTCTAATTGAATTGCGGTAGAGGCGAGCGGAGCATAGAGTTCTTTACTATCACGCAATCCCCCGCCTAGTAATACAATGGCTTGTGCCTGCTTATAATCCTCAAGCGTTAAATGATCTTCCGTTATTAAGCTGTCTTTTAAGGTTTGAGCGGTGAAGGGAATGCTTAATATATAAAGCAAACCGATACCAAGTGCGGTTGAAATTCGACTTAATTTTTTGAAATTTAATTTTGCGAAGATTAACGCCAACAGCCATAAAATTAAAACATTAAATGGCGGCAGAATTATTGCTGTGACGAGTTTTTTGAGTTCCATCATTTTTTATCGATTTCCACAAAATCAATTTCTTTTGTCCATAAATTGGCGTAACCGGAATTTTTGCCATAGGCGTTGTCGCAAACCCGATTCGGAATTTCAAGTAAGCACGAAAAAATATGACCATGCAGACGTGTTGTCGTTACCGAATCGTTTTGTAAGAAGATTTTGGCAACGCGGTTGACAATGCGTTTGGTATAAGCAAACCAAAATTGATGGAAAAGATCTTTCAACCAGCCCCAATTTTGTTGATTGGCAAATTTATTAATACGCCAGCTAAACGCCAACACAATATCATCTACACGAGACAGAATATCACCCCAGTCTTTCACATTGGCGTTAGGAGACAATGTGGCAAGAATCGTTTTTTCTACATCACTGGCTTCAATATCTTTTCGTAAGAAATAAAGTCGTTCATCCGTGGTATTTTTCTTGGTCGGTAACGTTCCGTAAAGTTCGTGTGCCATATCCGGCGATAAGGAAACCTTTTGCGAAAACTGTTTGAAGGTTTCTTCGGTACGTTCATCGCGTGCGAGTAAGTAGCAATCATTATGTTGGCGGAAAAGTGCGGCTGATTTTTCCAGATTTTTTTGATCTTTAAAATATAGTGTTTGTGGTAGCACGATAATGCGATTATTCGGAAAACGTTGAACCATTTCCTCACGGATTTTTTGGTGCTGAGGATAAAGATCGCCAAAATTACCGCCTCCGTGTAACAAAATAGTCGTATTCGGGGTAATTCTTCGTTTTATTTCGTTAAGATCCACATCAAATTCGCAACGTTTTAAGGTGACATTAATATGATGATCTTTAAAAAATTGTTCTGTTCCGTGATAAATCAATAAATCACCGACATTTAAATGTAATGGATAATCAAGGTAAAACACATCGTTTTTATCTTTGATTAAATCTGCAATCGGCGAAAGTTTTTGCTTTAGAGAAATTAATGTTGAGTTCATTTTTTTACCTTTTTCAAAATATAACTAAATAGGAATGCTTTTTCGCTACGGTTTAAACCAAAGAGCAAAATAACGACAATGAGGACGCTTTCCAATAATACCGCCTCACTCACAAATTCAAAGAAAGAGTAGAGGCGTTGTGTGTCCGACAAATAAATTAGCCCGATTAATAGGGAGAAAACGATACCGATATTAAGCAGATATGTGACAAACTCTTTTCGATTAAATTTAATTTTTTTGTTAATAAAGTAGATTCGATAAATTTGCATAAAAAGTGCGGTCGAAAATCGACCGATAAACGCATATACCGGATTATAGCCAAGTGTGAATAAATAATAAGCGAGCGGTACGGTGCAAAGATCTATTAGGGATAAAATTATGTTGTATTGCTTAATGCTGTTTGAACCGATGGCAAGTGCGGTCATCCAAAATGATCCTGCCATTGCACTGATAAGCGAGCATAACAGGGTGGCTTGTACTAATTGAACCGCATAAATCGGCAAATGATCACCTAGCCAAAATGTCAGCAATGTATGGCTGAAGTAAAGCACGGGGGCAGATAAAATCGCAATTAGATAAAAGGAATATTTTGATGTTCCGAGGATCAATTTTTGATTGCGCTCATAGTCTTTTGTCGCGTAAGACTGTACAAGTTGCGGATTAAATGCCACTTGAAAGTTATTCACAAAGCTATAAACAGCCGTATCCACTTGTGTGGCAATGCCTACCGATGCATTGACAGTGACACCGAAAAAGAGATTTATCACCATATTTAAGCCTTGAGTAGAAGCGACATAAGCGGTTTGCCCGAGTAACATCCAACCGGAAAAACCTGCCATTTCTTTGGTTTTGTTCAGATCTTTTTGAAAACGAAATCTGGTTTCAGCATAAAAGGCACGGCGTGTGAAATTAAAATAAAGCGAGAAAACAAGCAGGCTCACGCAGAGTAAAAGCAAACCGTAGGCGATCAATTTGTCGTATTGTTCAATTTGCATCAAAATGAAAATAGCGGAGAGTTTAAACGCGGTTTCCCCCAAGCCTAACCAAGCATAAAAAGACATACGTTCGTGCGCCACAATCATTGCATTAAACGGCACTTTAATAATTTCAATTAAGGCGATCAAAAGCGCTATTTGATACACCGCATTTGCCGCCTGCATTCGTGTAGCGGGAATATTTAATTTGTGGTTTAAAAACCAAAGCCCTACTGTTTCCGCCAGCACAGTAACGATGAGCATAATAAATAAATGGTTGAGAAGACTTATATTAAATACTTTATTTATGCGTTCAACATCATTCGAGGCCTTTTCCACATTGATAAAGCGTTGTGTCGTCGCTGTCATTGTGCCGTTAAAAAACGAAAATAAAATCACCACCCCCATCACGATGTTGTAAATACCGAAATCCTCAACTCCCAACACACGTAATACAACACGTGAAATATAAAGCATCGCTGCCATATTAAAGAGCATACGGATGTAGAGAAAGAGGGTATTTTTAGCAATGGTTTTGTTTGACATGATCGTTTATTAACTGAAATTTTGAGGGATTATAGTTTTGTTCTCCGTAGTGAACAAGTACGGGCATAAATTTTAATCTCTACTTTCATTTAAAAATCACCTCTGTACAGAGTTTATATAACGCCGAAAAACACGATCATTTTTGACCGCACTTTATTTTTCAGAACCAATGCCAATCTCTCTTAATCTTTAGTATAATCGACGACCTTTTATGCAACTATTTGAGATTTTTCTAATCAAATAGGCGGTATAAATTAATCGAGATAATTATGAATAAATATTTGATTTCCCTTGATAAAGATGTGCAACGCCGTGAGCTTTTTTTCTCACAACCGGATACGGCGGGTTTTCGCATTTTTCCTGCGCTGAATACGATGCAGCTTGAGTGGGGCGAGCTGGACGAACAATTCGATTTATCTAAGTTTGAACGGCAATACGGGCGTAAAGTCACCAAGGGTGAGATTGGTTGTACCCTAAGTCATTTGGAGGTATATCGTTTGATTGTGGCGGATGAAAACGTCGCTGAAGATGATTATGCCCTCATCTGTGAAGATGATGCGCTGTTTGCGCCAAATTTTCAGAAAAATTTGACCGCACTTTTATCGCAAAAAGATGAAATGCCTATTATTTTGATCGGACAATCAAAAATTGCGACTTTTGATGATTCGGAATTAGAAATTAATTATCCGACAACTTTCTCTTTTTTTCGTCATAAAGTGGGCGATGTAACTTATGCTTATCCTTATAAAAGTTATTTTGCCGGCACAGTGGGGTATTTAATTAAAAAATCGGCAGCCCGTATTTTTTTAAAGCAACTTGAACAAGTTAAACCTTTTTGGCTTGCCGATGATTTTTTATTATTTGAAATGCAGTTTGCTTTACAAAACCAAGTGGTGCGTCCTTTAATGGTGATTGAAAACCCGAAGTTAACGAGCAATTTAGAAGCGATTCGCGGTTCTCAAGCGAATAATTTAGTGAAAAAATTGATTAAATATCCGCTGAAAAAATTAATGGCGATTCAGAAAAATTTAGGAAAATAAATGACCGCACTTTTTAACTTTTTCTATATTTACGATCCTTGGCTTTTTCACGTAGTGCGTATGTCGGTTGTGGCAGGTTTAGCGGCTGTTATTCTGTTGGTGTATCGTTATATGAAAAAGCAATGTACACAAGGGATTATTATTCCCTTGGATAGCCTTGCGGTACTTGTCGGGTTGATTGTACTGAGTGTAATTCCGTTATTGATAAACGATTCGCGCGATCTTTCCGTCATTATGATGTATTTAAAGGCGCTGATTTTATTTATCTTTGGTATTGGGCTTTATAACACATTTTATGCCGTGCCTAATGGGCAGCGACTTATGGTGCGGGATCTTCAAATTGGTGTGATTATACAGTTTGTGCTAGGAGCGGCTGCATTATTCGGCGTTTCATTTTTAGTGGATTTTCTGCTTTCTACCAATGCCGTTTTGCCGGCACGGTTTTATGGTTCCGAACAGGAATATCGCCTCTATAACCTAACCGCAACGGCATTTTTTCAATTAAGTTTGTTTTACCTCGTTTTGTTCCATTTTTTACTGGCTTACAACGCAAAACATAATGTTATTCCGAGCGTCTTTGTATTTTTGATATTGTGTATCGGGCTGATTTCAGGCAGGACTTTTTTGTTGCTTTCCGTTGTGAGCATCGCCGTATATTTTAAATGGCGATATGTTCCTTCCTTGATTACTTTTGCAGTATTGGTGCTTGGGCTTGCCTATTTCTTACCGCAAAATCCTTATGTCGCACACGCTTTAGAGCCTGTTATCAATCTGCTTCATGGTGCCGGTTTGGTGAGTTCTTCCACGGATACTTTAATGAAAAATCACTTATTCTTGCCAACTTTGAAGCAATTTATCACAGGCGATGGGATGTATATGACGGGGCAGTCGGAAGTGGGACGTTATTATGGCAATACGGATTCCGGTTTCTTACGCCAAATTTTGTATGGCGGCGTGTTTTATGTTTTAGTGTGTTTTTTCGTCTCATTTTATTTTGTGCGAAAAGTTGCGTTGAATTGGTTTGACGGTAGTTGGAAATTTATTCTTTCCACATTTATTATTCTCACAGCCTGTAATGTAAAAGCCGATACTTTTGCCTTCCCGGGGATTATGTTTATTATGTTGATGTTTTTGTCATTATTCGGCTCGCAGGGTAAACAATGGATTTTCTTAAAACAAAAGGAGGCAAAGTATGTTTAGCATTATCGTGCCGTCTTATAATCGAAAAGAAGAAATTCCGGCATTGCTGGAAAGTTTGGAGAAGCAAAGCGTTCATCATTTTGAAGTAGTGATTGTAGATGATTGTTCAAAAGAACCTGTCGTGCTGAACAAAATCTATCCTTTTGAAGTACGTATTATTCGTAATGAAATCAATCAGGGGGCGGCTGAAAGCCGTAATATCGGCGCACGCATGGCAAAGGCTGAATGGCTGCTATTTTTAGATGATGATGATCGTTTTGTTCATCACAAATGCGAATATTTGGCGAAGATTATTACTACTCACCCTGATATCAACTTTATTTATCATCCGGCAAAATGTGAAATGGTGAATGAAGGCTTTAGTTATGTAACACATCCGATTGAACCGCAAGAGATTAGTATTGAACGTCTTTTACTTGCCAACAAAATCGGTGGAATGCCGATGATTGCGGTGAAGAAAGCGCTTTTCTTAAAAATAGGCGGATTATCGACCGCACTTCGTTCACTGGAAGATTATGATTTTTTATTGAAATTAATAAAAGAACCGGGTTTCAAGCCTTATAAAATAGATGAGCCGCTAACTCATTGCACATTTCATACAAAACGTTCCAGCGTTTCAACGGATACCACTCATACACAAAAAGCCATTGATTATATTCAAGCGAATTATATTGAAACAGCAGAACAGGCACGCAATTTTGCCGTTAATGCACAATATATGCTAGCGTATCCGCACGTGATGAATTTATCGCGACAAGCGGCAAAATATTATTTTGAGATTTTTAAACAAACGAAAAGTATTAAATCCTTGATCATTGCATTGGTGGTATATATTTCCCCCAAATTGGCAATTCATTTGAAGCGTTTTGTATAAATTGGGTAGCGAAAGGGTAGTGATGAAATTTTCAGTTTTAATGTCCTTATATATTAAGGAAAAACCACAATATCTAAGAGAATGTTTTGAAAGTTTGATGATACAAACTCATCAAGCCGATGAAATCGTTTTAGTGTTTGATGGTGGGGTAACAACGGAGTTAGAGACCGTTGTGTCAGAATTTGAATCAAAATTGCCGTTAAAATTAGTGAAATTGTCACAAAATCTGGGATTAGGCAAAGCACTGAATGAGGGATTAAAACATTGTTCACACGATTGGGTTTTTCGTATGGATACGGATGATGTTTGTGTGCCACAGCGTTTTGAAAAACAAATCGCATTTATTGAACGAAATCCGGAAACTATTATTTTCGGCGGGCAAATTGCCGAATTTGGTGAAAATGTGAATGATATTGTGGCTTATCGTAACGTACCGACACAGACACAAGATATTGTAAACTTTACTAAAAAACGTTGCCCGTTTAATCATATGACGGTGGCATATCAAAAAAATGCGGTTATTCATTGTGGCGGTTATGAAGATTTACAAGAAGATTATTATTTGTGGATAAAACTGGTGGCACAAGGTAAACCTGTGGCGAATTTGCCTGATATTTTGGTTTATGCACGCGTAGGGAATGGTATGGTAGGACGTCGCCGTGGTCTGGAGCAAGCCAAGGCTGAGTGGCGTTTGTTTAAATTAAAATATCGTTTGGGGATTCAGGGTTGGCTATCCGGTTTGGTTACCTTTGCTTTACGTTTCGGTTCGCGCTTATTACCGACTTCATTACTGAAGGCGGTTTATCATAAGTTTTTGAGGAAATAAAAATTTTTATCTTTAGCAAAGAAAAAGCTATTTACATTCAGTGATCTAAAGGAAAGCAAATGAAAAAAATTTCGCTAGTATCGACCGCACTTTTATCTTGTTTCGTTGTAGGTTGTTCCGCTGATACGCAAACTTCTTCTACAACAAAAATTCCAATGGTCAGCAGCCACTCTGCTTACAACAAACCCCGCACCCTCGATAATTTTAACGATTATGTTCAATTCTTAAAAGGTAAAGCCGCAGCTGAAGGGGTATCGGGTTCGGTATTGAATGTGCAAAATAATATTCAGTATATCGAAAAAGCGGTAAGGCTGGATCGCACTCAAGCCGGAAGAATTACAAAGCGTGATCCAAGTAAACCACCGGTATTAAATCCAAATGGCACGACAAATTATCTTAATAAAGTGCTAACCAATAATAAAGTGGATGTGGCAGAAGAACGCTATTGGGAGGTACAGGTTCCATTGCAACGTGCCAGCCAACGTTATGGTGTGCAGCAAGAATATTTGCTTGCTTTATGGGGAATGGAAAGCAGTTTTGGACACTACCAAGGTAATTATGATGTTCTTTCCGTTTTAGCGACATTGGCTTTTGACGGCAGACGTGAAACATTGTTCAGTAAAGAATTTGTGAATGCGATGAAAATGTTGGCGCGTAATGATATTCAACGTCATAGAATGTTGGGATCATGGGCGGGTGCTATGGGACAAACCCAATTTATGCCGAGCGCTTTTTTAAACTATGCGGCGGATGGTAATGATGATGGAGTGAAAGATATTTGGACAAATCAATTTGATACCTTTGCTTCTATTGCAAACTATTTACATTCGGTAGGTTGGAACGATAAATTGCCTTGGGGTGTGGAAGTAACACTGAATCAACCGCTTGATTTATCCCTTGCAGGGATTGAGAAAAATAAAGCCCGTTCGCTTAGTTCATGGCAATCGCTCGGTGTAATTCCGATTGGTTTTAGTGCGCAAGAACAAGCAAAATTAAGTGCTCTTTCTCATACGGATCTTTGGCTGGTTCGCCCGGATAAGGAAGTGGGACGAGCGTTTTTGGTTTCAAACAATTTTCGTACTATCTTAGATTGGAACAGATCGAACTATTTTGCAGTCAGTATCGGAATGTTTGCAGATCGAATTAAAGAGAGGCTCGGGCTATAAAAAATACCGCATTGTAGTATTTCACGAATCATCGTAGATGCAGCCGTACACCAATAGAGGGTTTAATGATGAAGCGGTGCGTTACGCGAAGCTTAACGCACCTTACCCCGATAAATATTGGATATAAAATTCTCTTTATGCGACTGATCCATAATACCGAAAAAAAAACAGCGGTCAATTTGACCGCTGTTTTTTTCGTTTAAATTTTAAAATGTCTACTGAATCTCGCCGAACTGTTCGGACTGTCTTCGGCTTGCCTTTGTATCCATTTTAACTTAATTCACTATCATGTGAAGATAATTATTTTGTTGCCGGTGCTTGAGCAGGTTGTTCTGCAACAGGTGCTTGTTGAGCCGGAGCCGGATTGAATTTCGCTTCAATTTGTGCGCTAAGTTGGGCTAACGCTTGCATCTCATTCTGTAATTGAGCTGCTTTTTCACCATAAGCTTTTCTATCATCTTCCGTTTTCACATTTAATTGATCAACTAATAATTGACTTGCAAGCGTTAAAACTTCTTTTGTTTTAGCTTTTGCCGCATTGATTGACTCGGATTTAATGTCAATAGCCTCTAAGCTTGCGATAGTTGCTTGAACGGTTTTGTTATATTCTTCAATTGCCACTTTCACTTTGTTTTCATCTTTAGCTTCAGCGGCAGCATTTAATTCTTGCTGTAATTTTTGAGTGTTTTGAGCTTGCATTGCACCTTCAGCTTGGTTCCACGCGATTAATTTTTCGTAGTCCGCTTTTTCTTGTTCTTCCGCACTCATTGCCGGTTTAGCCGCCTCTGCCGTTTGTGCAGTTTGGGCTGTTTCAGGTTTTGCTGCTTCAGCCGATTTGTCTGCCGGTTTTTCGCAAGCGGTTAAAAATAAAGCGAATAATGCTGTTGCGCTAATTTTAGTAAACTTGTTCATAAATAATCCTTTACGTTAAAATTAAGATAGTTTCTTGGCGGTGAATGCCAATCTCCTTTGAGACCGTTTATTCTGATATTAGTTTAAAAAAATTTCAAGACATTTATTTTAATGTTGGAATAAATTCAGACAAGGCTTTGATTTCTTCCTCGTTTAAGCGTTGCTTTGCCGGATTTCCGGCACCGATAATTTTCCCGTTTTTGCGATCTAAAAGTGCGGTCAAAATCACTTCTGTTTTTAACTGATTGATGATTCTTGATTCGCCCATTGCCGGTTTTTCACCACGTTTTCCGTGGCAGGTCGCACAGGAACGTTTATAAATTTTTTCTGCTTTGCTGAAATCGGCATTTGCTTGTGGCTCCGCTTGCGCAAAAAAGGCAATACCGAATAGAGCGGTGAGAATTAAGTAAAGTCGTTTCATAGTTTTTATCTTAAGGCTTTATCCTTTGAATAATTTATCCAGTTCTTGTTGAGGAATTTTCCCTTCAAATTTTGCTTGAATATTGCCTTTTTCGTCAATAACAAATGAAGTGGGGGTACCGACTAATTGGTAGCGTTCGGCAGTGATTTTCATTTGATCTTTAATCACCGATTGAGTGAGTCGGTGCTTGGCGACTACCGCTTTCGTATCCATATTTTCACCGTCCACATTAATTGCAATAAGCTGTACTTTATTTGGATACAATGTTGCAAGTTTTTCAACTTCTTTAAGTTCAACAATACAGTGACCGCAAGTTTCCGACCAAAAAGTGAGTAAGCGGGTGCCTTGCCAATCCTGTAAATTCACTTGCTTACCCTGTAAATCATAGGCGGCAAGTTCAGGTGCGTGTTTACCTAGGGCGGCGGTTTCCTCCTTGCAAGAAACCGTGCCGAAAACGACCGCACTTAATAATAAGGATTTGAATAATAAATTAATGTTCATTTTGTTGTTCCCGTAAAAATTTACCATGTTGAAGATAAAGGGTGCGATTGGTGAGTTCACCGAGTTCCGGATTGTGGGTAACCATTACGATGGTTCTGCCTTCATGATTTAATTGTTGCAAGAGATCCAGCACTAAAGCTTCATTTTTTTCGTCTAAATTACCGGTAGGTTCATCGGCAAAAATGACCGGCGCTTGGTTCACCAAGGCTCGGGCTATACATACGCGCTGTTGTTCCCCGCCGGACAGTTGGCTTGGTCGATGATCGATACGGTGTCCTAATCCCACTTGTCCCAGCACGGCTTTGGCAGCCGCTTCATCAATTACGCTATGGTAATGTTGGGCCAGCATAACGTTCTCAAGTGCGGTCAAATAAGGAATGAGATGGAATTGTTGGAAGACTAAACCGATTTTTTCCGCTCGAAAACGTTGACGGCCGATTTCATCTAACTGCGCTGCATCTACACCGTCTAAGATCACTTTCCCCTCGGTGGCGGTATCTAACCCGGTGAGAATGTTCATCAAGGTTGTTTTGCCGGAACCGGATGCCCCCATAATGGCAACGAATTCCCCTTGCTTAATTTGAATGTTAATGTCTTCAAGGGCGGTAACTTGCCCGAAGCGTTTGTATAAATGTTGAGTTTCGATCACAAATTGGGTCATAGTTTTCTCTGATTTTTCTTTTATTCACCTTTCAATACATTTGCCATTTGAATATTCAGCGCGCTACGTGTCGGAATAATCACGGCAATAAACGCAACGAATAAGGAAAGTATAATGGTTATCGGGAGTACGGGTAATCGCATATCAATATAGGATTTAAATACGGTTAACCCTAAAATCTGTGCGAGTAAATAACCTAAGCCTAATCCCGCCACGATTGCCGCACAGGCAATAATAAGGATTTCGGTACAGATTTGTTTGATAATATCGGATCTTTTTGCTCCCAATGCTTTTTGCAGGGCAAATTCTTTGGCGCGCTCCCCCACAATAGCAATTAATGTGGTGTTCACACAAAGTGTGGCAAGCACTAAAATAACGAAAGAAATTAATCCCATCAGCCCTTTGATTTTATCTAAAATTTGTCCCTCTGAAGCGGATACCTTACGGATAGGGCGAGCCACAAGATCTTTATGATGCTGCATTATGTTATCCGCAAATTGTTCCACTTGACCGGATTCATTTCTCACGTTGAGCAGGGCATTATTTGCAAGCCCCTCTTTTTCCAGCCAGTTTTGAGCAAATTCCAAATTCACGATTAGCATATTATCCGTGGCATCGCCGGCTTCCACAATGGCTTTAATGGTAAATTGATGTTTTTCTACGGCATTTTTTGATAATTGCAATTTATCGCCAAGTTTTAAGTGAAGCCTTTCCGCAAGGCTTTTGCCAATCATCGCATTACGATCATCAAAACTTACATTAATTGCAGAACCGTTAATTTGCCAATAAGGGACTAAAGCCCGTATTCCTTCGAAACGTACGCCCATAATAACAATTTTTTCCAGTTCACTACGTGCTACACCATAAAGGTAAGGACTAGCGGCAGTAATTAGATTTTGTGGGGCGCGCTGAATAATGTCATCAAGCTGCTCGACTTTTATCATATCGCCGTTTGCCGAACCAATATAGAAATTTGCGCCGAAAGTGCGGAGCTCTTGGCTCATCTTGGTGTTAATGTCGAAATACACGCCAGCCATAGCCGTTACAATCCCCGCACCAACCGTTAATGCGGTGAAAATAATCAGGACGCGTTGCAAACGTAGGCGAAGTGAGTGGAAAATCAACCGCCAAAACATACTTCTATTATCTGCCATAAAGCACCTCAATAGGGTAAAGTTTGGCTATACGATGTGCCGGAAACCAAGTGCCAATCAGCGCAATTAAAACGGAAAGTACCAACACGCAGGGGATAACGATCCAAGCAAAATCAAGTGGTGCACCGAATAATGCGGAGCCGATAAATTTTGCTAATCCCCAGCCGGCAATACAACCGAGTGAACCACCGATAAGTGCGCTGAGAATGGCCTCGCAATAAAAGAGTAAGACAATCTGCCATTGGTATGCACCCAAGGCTTTCATTAAGCCGATTTCTTTTGCCCGCTCAATAATTGAGGAACTCATTAATGAAGCGATACCCATTGCGGCGGCAACCAAGGCCGCGATGGTAACTACGGCAAGCAATAATTGAATTTTGCCGATGACGACACCTTCCGATGCCGCAACCTGCCAAATCGGGCGAACAATCGCACCGGAAATCGCCTCCTCTAATTGGTGAGAAATGGAAGATACGTAGGCGGTGCAATACCAGCGATCATATTCTTCCGCATCTAAAGCATCCGTATTTGCCCGCGCCTTACGTGAGAGTGAATTTTCCGGCACAGTGAGGGCAGAGACTTTTACCGATTGTATTTTGCCTTCTAAACCGAGTAGCATTTGTGCGGCACTTAACGGCATCACGATTTGATTATCTTCCGCCCCACCGGTTGTTAAAATACCCTGAATTTTGACCGCACTTTGGCGGTTAAAATCATTTTCTTGATAACTTAAATTCAATGAATCGTCAATTTTCCAGCCGTAGCGTTCGGAGAGTTGTACGCCGATAAGTACGGGAATTTGCTCACCGAAATTATCTTGGGAATCATCTACCCAATTGCCTTGCACCTGCCAATAAGGACTGATAATACGTTGCCCAGTGTGATAATCGTCTTCATCAGGAATAGCGATGTTGTGATCAAAAAAGGTACCGAGAATAGATATGCGTTCAAAAAGTGCGGTTGATTTTTCCGATGTTTTTTCTGCGTTCACCACCGCACTTAATTGCGGGGCAAAGCCCACGATATTATTGCGCCAAAAAATATCTTTGATATTCGGTAACTCTTTTTCATCAATAAAATCTTGGCTTGAGAGTGTCGTCACGGTGTTAAATTCATTCGGTAGCGCCGCATTGCTTGCAGGTTCAATTAAGATATTGGCACCGTAAGATTTCAATTCTTTTGCCATTTTATCGCCGATATCAATAGATACTGCAAGCAATGCCGATACTAAACCGGCGGCTAAAAACAGGGTGATAATCGCTAATAATTTGCGCTTAATGCCAAAACGCCAAGATTGAAATAACATTCTGGTTAACATTGTTATTCCTCTTTCCCCTTTTTGTTGCCTAAATATTTTTCAGGATCATCGCGGAACAACTCAAGATTTTTTTCATTCTCAAAGAAGTAAGTATGATTTTCGTAACTGTATTTATGCTCCGTTTGAGTATTTTTTAATTTTGCACCGCTAATGGGATCTTGCACTTCAATTTCCATAATGGTAGTAAATAAATTTAACCCGTCCTCTAATGAAGTGCGGCTGATGATGATCTCATTTTCCGTTTGTTGCCAATCTTCAATCGGCACGGGATTACAGCCTCCCGGTTTGCCGATAGACGGAATAAACATATGTACGCCGCAGCCTACGCACACAACCTGATTGCCTTGCATCACGTAGCCTTGATCACCGCATAATAAGCAGGCATCGAATACGGCGGCAAGGCTGAGCTTTCCCGGTTGGCGGTTAATAATAAAAAACCGTACGGCTTTTCCATCATCTGCGATCCATACAAAGCGGTGAAGTTTACCGTCTTTCACTTGTTCAATAGGGATATGCACTTGTTGCGCTTGATCAAGATTTACGGGAGCGGCCTCGGAAAGTTGCGGTGGACGGGAAGCCACCTGTTGCCAATAAAGTTGGCTTGCCGCAATAAAAATAGCGGCAAATAATCCCCAATAAATGATTCGTTTTGAAGTTCGCACTGTAGCCAATTTTTTACGCTTTTCAATCGGATCCGATACGGTTTTGGCTTGTGCTTTGCGTGTAAAATGCGTTTTAAATGTAAATATTGCTAAGGTAACGAACATTATTGTTACGCAGATTACATTTAACCAAGTTGTCAGGTTGCCTGATTTTGCCGCAAAACTTAACCGCTCTTTAGTGAGTTCAACTATCTGTAATTTCATCAAAATAAGCAATAATTCCCCCGATAGTGGAAGCACTAAGGCAAACCAAAGCAGGAAATTAAGGGCGAAAAGTGCGGTGGATTTTCTCTCTGTTTTTTGTTGTTTGAGTAAGAGATAGTTCCAAGCCGAGACGGCAAAGCATAAAATCACACCGAAAATAACCACACTTAGGTTCAAAATAAAATCGGTGTTGATGACATCTGTGTTTGTTAGAACGGTAATGTTGGGATCTTTCGCCCAAATTGCACCGGCAATGAGCATTAAGGTAAATTGCCAAAAGGCGGTAATTATCGTGGAATTTATCCGTTGACTTAGCGCAAAGAGTAAGAAAGAAATTAAAAAGCCAGTGGTGAGAATCAGATTCGGTATTTGCCCGTTAGGTAAATTAAGGCGTAGCAAAATGCCACTGCCCAATCCTAAAAGACTCAACCAAATGAGGCGTTTGGGGGAAATCACATTTTGTTTTATTGCCCAAGATGCACCGAGTAAAAGTGAAACCGGCAATAGGGATTGTAGTAGAAAGACGAAAAAGTAGGTCATAAACAACGAAGATAGATATTACATTTCTTTGCCCAAATTCCGACAAGAAAGGCGGAAGTTATACTCGGCAATTTTACTGGAAAAAGGGAAAGCAATAATTGAATTTCCCTTTTTTCTTTCTCCTCTCCCGTTTGCAATCGAGAGAGGGATATTCGGATATGGTGTGAAAAATTATTTCAATCCGGTAAATTTAAACTCATAACTGACATCAAAAGGTTTCCACCAACGGCCTACACCTGTGTCTTCATCCGTATGGCGGTGCATACCGGCTTTTGACGGCGGATCAATATGATAAGTTACTTTATAGTTACCCACTCCCATCATCTTTATGTTTGCACCATAATGTGGACCATCGCCGGCAACCATTGGCATGAAAGTACCTTCTTGTTTTTCACCGGTATCAGTATTGACTAAAGTGTAGTTAATGGTGAGATAAGGCATCCATTCGCCATCGCCAAATCCATTTTTATTACCTTTTACCGAATGAATATCCGCTTCTAAGTGAATATCGGCTTTTGCTGCCGGTAAGCCCATACCGCGAGGTTCCATATCAATCGGTTTTAAATAAACGGCTGCGATTTCCATACCGTTCATCGTAACAGCTTCGCCGATTGGGTATTCTGTGAATGCTTGAGCGCTTGCAGCGAATAAACCTGCGCTAAGTGCGGTCGCAATGAGTGCTTTTTTCATATTAAAATCTCCTAGATTTAGAGGTTATACGGATTTTTTACTTTGATATTTCATCACCACTAAGGCAAAAAGGGCAGCGATGATTAAAATAACTTGCGGAACTAAGGTTTCGACATAAGGGTAGATGCCGAGCCACGAAATTTCCGGTGCATTATTAATGAGTGTCGGCTCGAATAATTTACCTTCAATCAGTTCTAATACCGATTTACCGGCAAACACGAATGCCATCACATACATAAATATACCTGTAAACATAAAGAAAGGTTTAAGGGGTAATTTCACTACGGTGTAGCGCATAATGAGGTAGCAGATTACCAGTAGAAATGCGCCTACAAGGAAACCGGCGAAAAGATAAATTAAACCGACCGCACTTTTGGCATCACCGGCAAGGGCATAGTAAAATAAGACGGTCTCCGCTCCTTCACGATACACTGCTAAAAAGCTGGTAAGCCATAATCCGACTAAAGATCCTGTGGTCAATGCAGTGGAAAGTTTACCCTCTAAGTAGCGTTTCCAGTTTTGTGCTTCCACTTTTGAAAGGAGCCAGTAGCTCATCATAAAGAGCATAACGACAGCAATCATCATGGTAAAACCTTCTAATAATTCACGATGTTGACCGGAGTTTTCAAAGATAAGCTGGAAGATAAATGCCGTGATGACACTGGCGATAAGCGCTACATAAACGGATTGGCGAATCGTCGGCAATTTGTCTTGATGATTGTTTTTTACCAAGTAGGCGACAATAGCGGCAACAATTAACAGGGCTTCCAAACCTTCACGTAAGATAATCAATAAGCTATATAGGAATAGCGACCAGTCGCTTTGTTCTCCACCCTGTAACATATTGACGGCTTTTTCTAAGTTTTGGGCTAAGCCTTCCGCTTGTGCCTGTAATTTATCACCTTGATTTGCTTTCATTAAACTGACCATTCGCGTGAAATAGCCTTCAATTTCAGATTTGAAATCACTGTCACGGGATCCGATTTTATTTTCCATGCCACTGTTTTCAAACACATCAAAATAGGTATCTTGTACGGAAAGAATCGCTTTTTTCTGTTCGCCTTTTTCATAAAGTGCAATGGCTTGTTGAATACCTTGATTTACTTGGTCGGCAATTTTTTGCCAATCTTGTTCTGTGCTTTCCGTTGATTGTGCCGTATTATTTTGTATGTTCTGTTCTTCGCGTGTGGTTGGTAAGCTAGGTAGTTGATCTTCAATATCTTGTAGAAGATTCGTGCTTTGATAAGCAATTTCCGTCATCTGATTTGCTTGTTCGCTCAAACGAATCAAATTATAGAATTGCTGATTGATGGCGGCTGATTGTTCGGAAGAACGATGGGTACGAATCGCCATTTCCATTTCTGAATTTTTGTAGCCGTCATATTGCGCTTGTTGAAATGACTGTTTGGCCTTAGCAAAATCGCCCGACTCATACGCTTCAATAGCCTGTGCAACTAAATCGTCAATGGTTCTAAAATTTTGTTGCCAATAGGGGAGTATTTGATCGTTCTGATAGACACTATGTTGTCCGTCAGCATTAAGTTGATGTCCGTCAATAAGAGCGGGCAACACTTGTTGTAAGGCTTGTTTTAAACCGTCAATTTTAGCTTGAATCTCATTAAATGGCTTACCTTCGCCGATCATTTTACGAATTTCACCGAAGGTTGCCTCCATTTGATAACTTTTTTGAGCAGAGAAATTAATCCGAATCGGCCCTTCCAAATTCTCAAATACTTCAAAATATGCCATTTGTACTTCCGTACGGGCATCATCAGGATTATTTTGTTGAAGTAGCGCAGTAGTTTTGTCTAGGCGGGCGGTAATATCCGATACCCACTGTTGATAATTATCTTGTGCCAAAATCGGTTGAGAAAAGAAAAGTATAAGCAGTAACGTATAGCGTAGAATACGTAACATTGGAATCCTTAAATGAGATTGGTTCTTATTTATCGGTATTATGCATTGATAGGAAGAAAATCTCAATAGTGAAGTTTCAATTTTGTGATATGGGTCAAGTTTTGAGAGTAGTTGGGGAGAAAAAGAAGAGTAAAGTGCGGTCAAATTTAACCGCACTTTGAGAAAATCATATTATTATGTAGCAGTTGCACAATGTGAAAAGTAGGGTGGGCAAATTGTTGCCCAGCATTGAAATTCCCTCTTTGAATCGGTGGGCAAAAATTTGCCCACCCTACGAAATCGTTATTTAATAATATTTGTGCAACAGCTATATAATACCGGAAAATTAGCTAAACATCGCTGAGATGGATTCTTCGTTACTGATACGACGGATCGCTTCAGCAAGCATAGAAGATAGAGTCAGAATACGCACTTTGCCGATACTTTTTATTTCCGATGAAAGCGGGATTGTGTCGGTTACCACGATTTCATCAATTGCACCGCTTGAAAGATTTTTCGCAGCCGAGCCGGAAAACACCGCGTGAGTCGCATAAGCAAATACGCGTTTGGCTCCGCGTTCTTTTAGGGCTTCCGCCGCTTTACATAATGTTCCGCCGGTGTCGATCATATCATCGACAAGAATACAATCACGACCTGCAACATCACCGATAATGTGCATAACTTGTGCCACATTTGCGTGCGGGCGGCGTTTGTCGATAATCGCCATATCGGTATCGTTTAATAATTTTGCGACCGCACGGGCGCGTACGACACCACCGATATCCGGAGAAACCACGATTGGGTTTTCAAGATCCGTTTTTTTCAAAATATCGTGAATTAATACCGGTGAACCGAATACGTTATCAACCGGTACATCAAAGAAACCTTGGATTTGTTCTGCATGTAAATCGCAAGTTAATACGCGGTCGATACCTACGGTGGAAAGCATATCCGCCACAACTTTAGCGGTGATCGGCACACGGGCGGAACGTACGCGGCGATCTTGACGTGCATAACCGAAATAAGGAATAACGGCGGTGATCCGGCCTGCGGAAGCACGGCGTAATGCATCCACCATTACGATTAATTCCATTAAATTATCGTTAGTCGGTGCACAAGTTGATTGGATGATAAAAACATCCGCACCACGCACGTTTTCATTAATTTGAACTTGAATTTCGCCATCGCTGAAACGACCTACTGTCGCATCACCAAGGGAAATGTATAAACGCTCGGAAATACGTTTAGCAAGTTCAGGTGTTGCATTACCCGCAAAGAGTTTGATGTCTGGCATTTTGTTATGACCTCAGGTTAGGTTGTGGATTAATTAGAAAGATTATATTGTTTCAACCGTTGATGTAACGGTGATACATTGAGTCCTTTCGCAATAAAACCGAATAGTTCGGGTGGTTTTTGCTGAAAGCATATTTGCGCATCGGTTTCATGATCAAATTCGGCGAATACGCAGGCACCGGTTCCGGTCAATCTTGCCGGCGCATATTGTAGCAACCAGCTTAGGGCGTTTTCAACGTCCGGATAGTGATTTATAACGATTTTTTCGCAGTCGTTTTGATAAGGAAAAGCAAGCAGTTCTTCTAAAGAACGCTTTGGTGTGTTACGTGGTAAATTCGGATCATTAAAAATAGCGGCAGTAGAAATTGCGCTTTCCGGCTTTAACACAACGAACCATTTTTCAGCCGGCTCACAATATGTCATTTTTTCTCCCACCCCTTCTGCGAAAGCTGCGTGTCCGTGTACAAAAATCGGTACGTCCGCACCGAGAGTTAACCCTAATTTCGCTAATTCAATTAAGGATAAATCGGCATTCCAAAGATGATTTAGGGCAACCAATGTTGTTGCGGCGTTAGAAGAACCGCCACCCACACCGCCACCTATCGGCAAGATTTTTTCCAAATGAATGTTTGCGCCTTTTGAAATATTCGCTTTTTCTTGTAACAATTTTGCAGCGCGATAAATTAAATTCTCTTCGGTTTTTAGATTTGGGAACTCAGGGGTAATAAGAATTCGGTTATCTTGTTCACGCACAGCAATTTCAAGCCAATCGCCGAAATCAAGGAATTGAAAAAGCGTTTGTAGTTCGTGGTAACCGTTGGGCAATTTGCCGTTAATATAAAGGAATAAATTCAGTTTCGCCGGACTGGGGAAGCGATTGGGCTTTCCCGGTTGTGATGAAAGTGCGGTAGAAAATTGATGTGTTTTCATTAAAAAGCCCATTCATCTACACGAATTTTTAAGGTTTGAGAAGTGCTTTTATTTTTCAATAAGATATTTTCCGGCATTGCATTTTCTGCGTGATAATTTAAATAATCAGCCGTCCAAGTCGTGTTTTCAATCGGAAAATTAAAAGCACCGAGAAAGTGATTTAATCCCACTTTGTAATCGGAACCGGTAGGCTGACCTTTTAACCAATAGGCTAGGTGTTCTAGCGGTACATCCATTCCGATCATTTCTTGCAAAAGTAATTTTGCATTGCGTGCGGATTGTTGATTACCGTTGTTATCCGAAATGGTCATTCCTTGTTGGTGCATTTCGATTAATAGGGTGGATTTACTGATTAAAGAATAGAGTTTCAGCGTATAGGATTTCGGATTTTTATATTGCCATTCGAAACGGCTGGAAAAGCGTTCTTTAGGGCTAATATAGCCTATTTGCCCTTTAGCGCGATATTGCTGAATTTTCTCGATTTTTTGTAAATGTTGCAGCCAAGTGGCATCGGTTTTTTCAAGATATTGTACGTTTGTAGGACGTTCCGCATCGAATGTGCAGGCCGCCAGCATTGCGGTGATAAAAAGTGCGGTCAAAAATTTAAGTGATTTCATATTTTACAAGAAGCCAAAAAAATTGTGGGTATTTTAAGAGGTTAACTCTGCTTAGTAAAGTCTGTTTTTAAGGGATTTGATAGGCTTTTTGAGCCTCTTTAACCGCTTTTATTCGACGGCGATTGAGTTCATCCCGAATCCCTTCTTTTTCAAACCCATCGGCAATTACCTGCTGAACATCAACATCGGCTGCAATATTTAACAGCGTATTGATATAGTCAATTTGCGGATATTCTCGTTCTTCAAAGCCGCTTCTTCCTCGGGTATCGGCAAGACAAACCGAAAGAAAGGCTTGGAAACGTTGCGGTTTACGCCAAACATCAAAACGGTTGAATAACTTTATGATAGTTTCGGGGCGAAGTTCAAAGGCTTTGTGAATGTGTGTGTGATATTCACAACTCAGTTCGGCGAGTTCTTGATAATCGGTAGGTACTTTAAAACGTTTACAGAACGCACGGGTAGGTTTAATACCTGCTTTTTCATGCCCATAGTGGTGGGGAAGTATTTCTTTGGGTGTTAGGGCTTTGCCAAGATCATGACAAACTGCTGAAAAACGAACCGCACTTTGATGATGTTTGGGTTGATCTTGCGTGAGTTTAACAGCTTGTCGCAATACCAACATCGAATGGACAAAGCTATCGATTTCTGGGTGATGTTGCACCGGATTAGGAACACCATAAAGCGCATCAAGCTCAGGAAAAAGCACTTTCAATGCGCCGATTTTACGTAGTGTTTCAAAATAAACTTCAGGGTGCTTTTCAGTTAAGGCTTTTTCGGTTTCCAGCCAAACACGTTCTGCCGTTAAATATGAGAGTTCACCGCTTTGTGTGAGTTGTTTCATTAAGGCTAAAGTTTCCGCTGCAATTTGAAAATCTAAATGATGAAAACGCGCCGCAAAACGCGCAACACGCAAGACACGCAATGGATCTTCGGCAAAGGCGGGGGAGATATGGCGCAAAATGCGATTCTCTAAATCTGTTTTGCCTTGATAGGGATCGTAGATATTGCCCTGTGCATCTTGCGCCATTGCATTGATTGTGAGATCTCGGCGAATCAGATCCTGTTCTAATGTGATTTTCGGTGAAAAATCACAGATAAATCCTTTATAACCAGTGCCGGATTTACGCTCTGTTCGAGCCAGTGCATATTCTTCTTTTGTTTTCGGATTAAGAAAAACAGGAAAATCTTTGCCTACTTGTTGATAACCCTGCGATAACAGGATTTCCGGTGTCGCCCCCACGACAACCCAATCGCGATCTTTTACAGGTAAGCCTAACAGTTGATCTCGAACCGCTCCGCCCACTAAATAGATTTCCATTGTTTTTTCCTTAAAACTTAAAAATAGAACGCCGAACGAATGCTCGGCGTTTATAGTGAATTAAATTTGAAAATGTCTATTACCTTGCATTGCCGCACTGTTTGTACTGTCTTCGGTAATTTAATTCGCTACAATATTTAACCCCAGCTATCACGACGTTTACGTCTTGGTAAAATATGCGGAATGATTAAGCCGAGTAGTAAACCGACACCCAATACCGAGCCCCCGTAAATAAACCATTGAATGGCAATTTCCCGCTTACCGGCATCAAGTAGCGCTTCCAAATCACGGTTTTTGTTTTTGATGATTTCCAGTTCACGTTTAAGCTGAGAATTTTGTTCAAGTAATTCACTGCTTTGTTGCTCGGATTGTTTTGTGCGACGCTGCATTTCTACGGTACGTTGTTGCCAGTCGCTGTCTAAATGATTGAGTTTTAATGTCAATTCCTGAATTTGTGCTTTTAGCTTAGGATTTTCCAATTTACTGCTTGGGTTGCTGGTCAATTCCGAAGTTAAAATCCAAGCCTCACGGTTTTTACCGTCACGGATAAGACTGTATTTTCCTTGTCGTTCCAATACATTCACTTGTTCACCAGATTGGATTGCACCTGCGATCTTAAATTGATCTCCCGCACCGCGGCGAAGATAAGTATTGAGATTTTCCGTTACATATTGTGTTTCCGCATAGGCGGAGCTTACGGCCGAACCGAGTAATACACTAGAAAATAAAAGTTTAGTCAGTGTTGACATAATTCTCCCTTAATTCTGCAAACATACGTCGTATTAACAGACTTTTTTTCACAAAGAAAGTGCGGTTAAATGTTCGTGATTATTCATTATTATGTATCAGTTGCACAAAGAGTATTTTTTTATATCCAATATTTAATAATTTGGGTAGGGTCCGTTGAGCTTTGCGTAACGCACCATTTCATCTGTCGGTGCGTTACGCCTTCGCCTAACGGCACCCTGCAATAGTTTGTGCAACTGCTACATAATACCGTAATTATTTACCCTTATTGAAAATTCGATATTCAATTTAACCGCACTTTTGATTAATGAAAGATCGCGCGTAAAATATAGAAAATAACGATTGAAAAAAATGCACCGGCAGGCAATGTGACCACCCATGAACTAATAATGTTACGAATAACCGTTAAATTTAGGGCGGCGATACCGCGAGCAAAACCGATACCTAAAATCGCACCGACAAGGGTTTGTGTGGTGGAAATCGGTAAGCCCGTACCGGAAGCCACTACAACGGTCATTGCAGTTGCAAATTGTGCGGCAAAACCACGGCTTGGGGTTAAATCGGTGATACCTGATCCTACGGTCGCCATCACTTTTTGTCCCATTGTGATTAAACCGACCGCAATACCTAATGCGCCAAGCGGTAAGATCCACCATGCAAGCGGTGCTTGTGAAACGATTTTACCGCCTTCATTTACGATGGTAACAACCGCTGAAAGAGGACCGATGGCATTTGCCACATCGTTGGAACCGTGAGCGAAAGCCATTGCACAAGCGGTTAAGAGCATTAAGATACTAAAAACTTTTTCAACCGCACCGAAACTTCCTTTGCTGGCAGATTGGGTAAAGGCTTTGCTACGGAAATAGAAATAGCAGAGAATCACACCCAAAACACTTATCAGTAATGAAATGATCATCGTTTCATTGTTGGAAAGTTTCAAGCCCACGTGCTTTAGACCTTTGGTCATGGTTACGATACAAAGCACAAATACTGTTACTCCCATATAATAAGGGCCGAATTTCTGGGCGTTTTTAAGCGGTTGATCCGTATCGAAAATCAATTTTTGTGTGCTGGCAAAAATAGCATAAGCTAAAATACCGGCAACAACAGGGGTAACGAACCAGCTTCCTACAATACTTCCTATATTTGACCAATCCACGGAACCCGGTCCGATTGTCACACAGGCAAAGCCGATAATTGCACCGATAATCGTGTGTGTACCTGAAACCGGCCAGCCCATTTTGGTTGCTATACATAGCCATGCGCCAGAGGCAAAAAGGGCAGAAAGCATACCTAATGCCAAAATATCCGGTGTATCCGCAAATTGCATAGGATCGATTACGCCGCTTTTAATGGTTTCTGTTACTTCACCACCGGCAAGATAAGCACCGGCGGATTCAAAAATAAGCGCAATAATAATGGCTTGTTTTGCAGTGATTGTGCCTGACCCCACAGAGGTTCCCATCGAGTTGGAAACATCATTGGCACCAATACCGAATGCCATAAAAAAGCCAAAGGCTGCCGTAATAAACACCAGCCATGTACCGTATTGATTAATAATTTCCATAGTGTTTTCCCTATGTTTGTCTATCTTTTATGAACGAGCCAGCATTAATTCAATGCGTGAACCTACACGCTGTGCCTGATCGGCAAGTACGCCGACCCATTCAATGATTTTATATAAGAACATGACATCGATCGGATTGTAATGGGTTTCGATGCCATAAAGCATTTTGCGCAATTTTATTTGCATCTGATCCGTGTCATCTTCAATGGTATCGAGTTCTTGAATCATATTATTCACGAGCGTTAACTCACGGCCTTTGAAACCGGTTTCAAGTAATTCGTCCATTTCTTCAATAACGAGATGAGCCTGATGAATGGAATCTAAACTGCGACGAACATAGCTTAAAAATTCTTCTTGCATTTCTTCCGGAATGCCGAGCTGACGGCCAATCATTCTGCCAGCAATATCTTTAGCGAAGTTGGCAAGTTTGTCTTGTTGAGTAACCAATTCCAATAAATCGGTACGATTGATAGGTAAGAATAAACCGCGTGGTAATTTCAAACGGATTTCACGCTTGAGGGTATCTGCTTCACGTTCGAGTTGAGAAATCTCCAAACGAATGTTTTCCGCATTTTCCCAATCTTTTAAAAAGGTTTTTTCAAAAAAGGGAATTAAAAGATCGCAGCATTCGGTTACTTTGTTGGAATGCTTCTGCAACGGTTTTAAGGGTGAGTGGGCAAATAATCCAAGAATATTATTCATTGCCATATCTCATTTACTCCATTGTAAGGGGTTGAAATTCGTGTGCATATTACCTGATTTTTATTTGGAATAGAATTAGTTTTATCTATAAAACTTATCTACTTAATAAGCAAAAAGTTAAGTTTTAGATTGTTTTAATCCTACTCATCGGTAGTGGAGGGGAAATAACTATTCTATGTTTTTTAATTTTGTAGGCTTATCTTTAGTATAGCTTAGTGTTGTGGAATACCCAGGTTATTCTTTTACTTTCGACATCAAGTTCATCGGTAATAAATTCTATAATTTGTCCTGCCTGAAATGTAATAAAGAGATTCCTATTTATCGGTAAAGGATGTAAATTTCCCTCTGTTTTAAAAAAAATTCTATTACAAGATGAAAAATCTAACGGAGGGATACAGTGAAAGTACAATTGAACTTCTTCTTCGGATTGATTTTGAAAAACTAAACGTGAGCAACCTGACGCAGTAATTTGTAAATCATTATTGGATGATTTATCAATATTCATCACTCCATCGGTGAAAGCCTCTTTCAATAAGAGTTCACTTGTCGGTTGGATATTTTCTCGGCAAATATGGGTAATGCTTTCATTGATAATACGGTATTCTGTGTAGGGTTTTATACGTAATTTCTTGCCGAGTTGTTGGTATTGGTCGGGAAATAATTGATGCCAAGAATACTCTCCACCTTTTCGATGTGCTCTCGTTACATGCAGTCCTTCAATCGGTTCATTTTCAATACTAAAGCAAATGCCATATCCATCATTATTTTGTCTAATTCCCCACGCTGGAGGACAGTTATAACGCAAAGGGAGATAGCTAACTTGCCGTGTTTGTGCGGCATAGAGATTTAATACGGTTGAATCAATGCCATAAACCATCAAAAAAGCTTGAGGATTATTGTTAATTAACGAGGTAACATAGTGAGCATAACTACACCAGGCTTGTTGAGTGGCAACAATTGCACCTGCTTGCCAGACATAGCCATTTTGTTTTGCAACTTGATTAATTTGTTCGCTGATTTGTTCTTTGTTTGTTTTACCAAGGCAATCAAATAAAAAGGAACATTTCCAAATATCATAAGTACAGAAAAGATCTGTTGATTTAGTTATTACTTCAAAATAAGAAAAATATTTTTGAGGAAACCAAATATCGCAGTCTAATAATGCAATTTGATCATATCCATATTTTTTAGCAATATTTGCTGCTGAAATTTGCCGATCTATTAAAATAAGAGGGTATTGATTTGTTGCCGGAAAGACTTTACAGCCGTTTTGTTTTAATACTTCAATTTTTGAAGTAGAAAGTCCGTATTCAATAATAGCAATATCACCTTGGTAATTTGTTTGTTGTAGGGTTAATAAAAAAGGAATGAGTTGTTCATACCAAATGCTATTATTATCATCAATTGCTGTTAATACTAATTGTTTAGGTTGTTTTATCTTTGACATCATTTATCCTTTTGTATTTACAAACAGTTAAGAACTGGGAGTTGAATTGTTCTACTGTTTGTAAATATTTTATTTTTAATAAAAATAAGTAAACGTTTATAAATTAAAATGAATATTATTCTTCAAATAAACGCTTTAATTCTCTTTCATAAATATGAAGGTTTATAGGGTTTGTAGGGTGTAAAGAATCTAAGTAGTCATTTGCACGTTTAACATATTCTTCGTGATTTTTATCATGATTTTCAATGACATCTAATAATACTTTGGCGCCTTCAAAGGCATCAAATTGATCGTAATAATACCCCACACCTTTTGGTAATAATTTTGAATTATGAATAAATGGATAGCCACCATAAAGTGCATCATTGTAAGCATAGTTTAAGCCATTCTCCCATTGGTGACTCAATACGACGTCAACATAACGTGAGAGGAAATCCGGCATTTGATAACGTCCTTCTACAGTCAATATTTTATCTTTTACGATCTCTGTTCTACCAATAAAATTAAAGAACGTAGGATGTTCTCTCTTTTCATAAGTATTACATAAATAATAATGTTCGATATTTTCTGGAGAAGTGCGATAGGCTTGTTCCACAATTAGAACTGGCGTAAAGCAATTTTTAAAGATAAAGATATTAGGTTCGAAGGAAGAAATACGTTTTTTCTTTTTATTAAGATCTGGTTTATAGCCGAATTCAATATTATGTTCATCTTTTAAACGTTTAATGACTTTGTCACAGAATAGCGGTTCCCAAATAGCAGGTACTTGATAAGAATTGCATCTATTCATAATAGAACAGTAAGATTCACAAGTATTCATATTTTGCGGAATAATCCAGTTTGCATCAAATTTTGTACCGTTAAATGTTCTACCCGGTTGTTTATCGAAAATGAAATATTCGATATCCATAATGTAATCAGGTCCCATTTTGTAGCAGACTACTTTTCCATTATGTTGATGCATTCTTTCCATATATTGGTGCTCAATAGAAAGTGTTCCCTCAATGAGTACATCTAAATCATCAATTACGTCCTCAATATAAGCAAATTTAAGATCTAGCCCATCAAGCATAAAGCCTTTAGGTGGTGTATTTTTTTTCTCAGGCCCCCAAGAGACAAGTATAACATCTTTTACAATTTTTGAAGCTTTAAATAAATTAAATAAGAAAATAATGTTTTGATTGGCACCGTTAGCCCAAATATCGGCAATTTTACTTTCTAGATTAAAAGTAATACCAATTTTATATTTTTTAGTTTTAGGTTTTTTAGACATTTTTGATCCTTAAATAATAAAAAATTGAATCTCACTTACGCCATAAGACGCAAGTGAGATTTTATATTAAATGCTAGACATTGTTAGATATTACCATTGATATCCAATACCTGCACTTGTAGTGTAATGACCGCGAGAGTCAACAGTTGCACCAAGTTTTAGGATAACTTTGTTGTTATCGGTTGCTCTTGAATAACCTACAGCAACCGCACTTTCACCACGATGATTACCTACACCTAAACCTAATACTCTACCACCCGGTTTAGTTGCTTGAGGGATGCTTGCAATCGCTGCTGCACCGGCAACCCCTGCTCGGTAATTACGATCTACGCGATGAAGCTTTTGGTTTGTACGACCTTCGGAAGAAGAGATCATCTCTTTTACCTGACCGACATTTGTTGCATCTGTGTCACGTACACCTGCTTTCACATTGCTAATAATACGCTCATTACCTGGACTACCTACTGATACGGTATTAGGACGATCAGTGACTGAATTATTACCCAATGCAACTGAATTTTCATGATTTGCTTGAGCATTCTGACCAATTGCAGTCGCCCCAATCGAGGTCGCCTGAGCATTTTGACCTACTGCTGTTGCATTTTCATGATCTGCTTTTGAAGCTTGGCCGAATGCACTTGCATTTTTCGCACTTGCTTTAGAGCCTTCACCAATCGCAGAACTATTTTCACCCGTTGCAGTTGCTTTATGGCCAAAGGCTGAGCTGTTTTTGCCATCAGCAACAGATTCTTTGCCAAATTTAGTCGCATTTTCACCACGAGCAGGTCCTAACCCAAGAGCATTAACTGTACTTTCAACTTTTCTTGCAGAACTATCAGCTGAACTTGCAGAAGTAGAAGCTGAAATTGCAGAGCTATCTGCTGCAGAGGCAGACGTTGAAGCTGCGCTTGCAGAGCTGTCTGCTGCAGAAGCAGAAGTTGAAGCCGCACTTGCAGAGCTGTTTGCTGCAGATGCAGAAGATGCAGCGGCACTTGCAGAGCTGTCTGCTGCAGAGGCAGAAGATGAAGCTGCGCTTGCAGAGCTATCTGCTGCAGATGCAGAAGATGAAGCTGCGCTTGCAGAGCTGTTTGCTGCAGAAGCAGAAGTTGAAGCTGCACTTGCAGAAGTACTTGCAGCCGAAGCAGAAGATGCAGCGGCACTTGCAGAGTTACTTGCTGAAGAAGCAGAAGTTGACGCTGCACTTGCAGAACTATCAGCAGCCGATGCGGAAGATGCCGCATTACTTGCAGCGGTTGACGCTGTTGATGCTGCTGTTGAAGCAATTGATGCTGCAGTTGAAGCTATATTAGCTGAGCTATTTGCTGCAGATGCAGAAGTTGAAGCTGCGCTTGCTGAGCTGTTTGCTGCAGAAGCAGAAGTTGAAGCTGCACTTGCAGAAGTACTTGCAGCCGAAGCAGAAGATGTAGCGGCACTTGCAGAGTTACTTGCTGAAGAGGCAGAAGTTGAAGCCGCACTTGCAGAGCTGTTTGCTGCAGATGCAGAAGTTGAAGCCGCACTTGCAGAACTATCTGCTGCAGAAGCAGACGTTGAAGCAGCGCTTGCAGAAGTACTTGCAGCCGAAGCAGAAGATGCAGCGGCACTTGCAGAGTTACTTGCTGAAGAAGCAGAAGTTGAAGCAGCGCTCGCAGAGCTATCTGCTGCAGAGGCAGAAGATGAAGCTGCGCTTGCAGAGCTATCTGCTGCAGAAGCAGAAGTTGAAGCCGCACTTGCAGAATTATCAGCAGCCGATGCGGAAGATGCCGCATTACTTGCAGCGGTTGACGCTGTTGATGCTGCTGTTGAAGCAATTGATGCTGCAGTTGAAGCTATATTAGCTGAGCTGTTTGCTGCAGATGCAGAGGTTGAAGCAGCGCTCGCAGAGCTATCTGCTGCAGATGCAGAGGTTGAAGCCGCGCTTGCGGAGCTATTTGCTGCAGAAGCAGAAGATGAAGCTGCGCTTGCGGAGCTGTTTGCTGCAGATGCAGAGGTTGAAGCAGCGCTCGCAGAGCTATCAGCTGCAGATGCAGAAGTTGACGCTGCACTTGCAGAACTATCAGCAGCCGATGCGGAAGATGCCGCATTACTTGCAGCGGTTGACGCTGTTGATGCTGCTGTTGAAGCAATTGATGCTGCAGTTGAAGCTATATTAGCTGAGCTATTTGCTGCAGATGCAGAAGTTGAAGCTGCGCTTGCTGAGCTGTTTGCTGCAGAAGCAGAAGTTGAAGCTGCACTTGCAGAAGTACTTGCAGCCGAAGCAGAAGATGTAGCGGCACTTGCAGAGTTACTTGCTGAAGAGGCAGAAGTTGAAGCCGCACTTGCAGAGCTGTTTGCTGCAGATGCAGAAGTTGAAGCCGCACTTGCAGAACTATCTGCTGCAGAAGCAGACGTTGAAGCAGCGCTTGCAGAAGTACTTGCAGCCGAAGCAGAAGATGCAGCGGCACTTGCAGAGTTACTTGCTGAAGAAGCAGAAGTTGAAGCAGCGCTCGCAGAGCTATCTGCTGCAGAGGCAGAAGATGAAGCTGCGCTTGCAGAGCTATCTGCTGCAGAAGCAGAAGTTGAAGCCGCACTTGCAGAGCTGTTTGCTGCAGAGGCAGAAGTTGAAGCTGCGCTTGCAGAGCTGTTTGCTGCAGAGGCAGAAGTTGAAGCTGCGCTTGCAGAGCTGTTTGCTGCAGATGCAGAAGTTGAAGCCGCACTTGCAGAGCTGTCTGCTGCAGAAGCAGAAGTTGAAGCTGCGCTTGCGGAGCTATTTGCTGCAGATGCAGAAGTTGAAGCCGCACTTGCAGAACTATCTGCTGCAGATGCAGAAGTTGAAGCAGCGCTTGCTGAACTATCAGCTGCGGATGCAGAGGTTGAAGCCGCACTTGCAGAGCTGTTTGCTGCAGAGGCAGAAGATGAAGCTGCGCTTGCAGAGCTGTTTGCTGCAGATGCAGAAGTTGAAGCAGCGCTTGCAGAGTTGTTTGCTGCAGAGGCAGAAGATGAAGCTGCGCTTGCAGAGCTGTTTGCTGCAGAGGCAGAAGATGAAGCTGCGCTTGCAGAGCTGTTTGCTGCAGAGGCAGAAGATGAAGCTGCGCTTGCAGAGCTGTTTGCTGCAGATGCAGAGGTTGACGCTGCACTTGCAGAACTATCAGCAGCCGATGCGGAAGATGTCGCATTACTTGCAGCGGTTGACGCTGTTGATGCTGCTGTTGAAGCAATTGATGCTGCAGTTGAAGCTATATTAGCTGAGCTATTTGCTGCAGATGCAGAAGTTGAAGCTGCGCTTGCTGAGCTGTTTGCTGCAGAAGCAGAAGTTGAAGCTGCACTTGCAGAAGTACTTGCAGCCGAAGCAGAAGATGTAGCGGCACTTGCAGAGTTACTTGCTGAAGAGGCAGAAGTTGAAGCCGCACTTGCAGAGCTGTTTGCTGCAGATGCAGAAGTTGAAGCCGCACTTGCAGAACTATCTGCTGCAGAAGCAGACGTTGAAGCAGCGCTTGCAGAAGTACTTGCAGCCGAAGCAGAAGATGCAGCGGCACTTGCAGAGTTACTTGCTGAAGAAGCAGAAGTTGAAGCAGCGCTCGCAGAGCTATCTGCTGCAGAGGCAGAAGATGAAGCTGCGCTTGCAGAGCTATCTGCTGCAGAAGCAGAAGTTGAAGCCGCACTTGCAGAATTATCAGCAGCCGATGCGGAAGATGCCGCATTACTTGCAGCGGTTGACGCTGTTGATGCTGCTGTTGAAGCAATTGATGCTGCAGTTGAAGCTATATTAGCTGAGCTGTTTGCTGCAGATGCAGAGGTTGAAGCAGCGCTCGCAGAGCTATCTGCTGCAGATGCAGAGGTTGAAGCCGCGCTTGCGGAGCTATTTGCTGCAGAAGCAGAAGATGAAGCTGCGCTTGCGGAGCTGTTTGCTGCAGATGCAGAGGTTGAAGCAGCGCTCGCAGAGCTATCAGCTGCAGATGCAGAAGTTGACGCTGCACTTGCAGAACTATCAGCAGCCGATGCGGAAGATGCCGCATTACTTGCAGCGGTTGACGCTGTTGATGCTGCTGTTGAAGCAATTGATGCTGCAGTTGAAGCTATATTAGCTGAGCTATTTGCTGCAGATGCAGAAGTTGAAGCTGCGCTTGCTGAGCTGTTTGCTGCAGAAGCAGAAGTTGAAGCTGCACTTGCAGAAGTACTTGCAGCCGAAGCAGAAGATGTAGCGGCACTTGCAGAGTTACTTGCTGAAGAGGCAGAAGTTGAAGCCGCACTTGCAGAGCTGTTTGCTGCAGATGCAGAAGTTGAAGCCGCACTTGCAGAACTATCTGCTGCAGAAGCAGACGTTGAAGCAGCGCTTGCAGAAGTACTTGCAGCCGAAGCAGAAGATGCAGCGGCACTTGCAGAGTTACTTGCTGAAGAAGCAGAAGTTGAAGCAGCGCTCGCAGAGCTATCTGCTGCAGAGGCAGAAGATGAAGCTGCGCTTGCAGAGCTATCTGCTGCAGAAGCAGAAGTTGAAGCCGCACTTGCAGAATTATCAGCAGCCGATGCGGAAGATGCCGCATTACTTGCAGCGGTTGACGCTGTTGATGCTGCTGTTGAAGCAATTGATGCTGCAGTTGAAGCTATATTAGCTGAGCTGTTTGCTGCAGATGCAGAGGTTGAAGCAGCGCTCGCAGAGCTATCTGCTGCAGATGCAGAGGTTGAAGCCGCGCTTGCGGAGCTATTTGCTGCAGAAGCAGAAGATGAAGCTGCGCTTGCGGAGCTGTTTGCTGCAGATGCAGAGGTTGAAGCAGCGCTCGCAGAGCTTCAGCTGCTGCAGATGCAGAAGTTGACGCTGCACTTGCAGAACTATCAGCAGCCGATGCGGAAGATGCCGCATTACTTGCAGCGGTTGACGCTGTTGATGCTGCTGTTGAAGCAATTGATGCTGCAGTTGAAGCTATATTAGCTGAGCTATTTGCTGCAGATGCAGAAGTTGAAGCTGCGCTTGCTGAGCTGTTTGCTGCAGAAGCAGAAGTTGAAGCTGCACTTGCAGAAGTACTTGCAGCCGAAGCAGAAGATGCAGCGGCACTTGCAGAGCTGTCTGCTGCAGAAGCAGAAGTTGAAGCTGCGCTTGCAGAGCTGTTTGCTGCAGATGCAGAAGTTGAAGCCGCACTTGCAGAGCTGTCTGCTGCAGAAGCAGAAGTTGAAGCTGCGCTTGCAGAGCTGTTTGCTGCAGATGCAGAAGTTGAAGCCGCACTTGCAGAGTTACTTGCTGAAGAAGCAGAAGTTGAAGCTGCGCTTGCAGAGTTACTTGCTGAAGAAGCAGAAGTTGAAGCTGCGCTTGCAGAGCTGTTTGCTGCAGATGCAGAAGTTGAAGCCGCACTTGCAGAGCTGTTTGCTGCAGAGGCAGAAGTTGAAGCTGCGCTTGCAGAGCTGTTTGCTGCAGAGGCAGAAGTTGAAGCTGCGCTTGCAGAGCTGTTTGCTGCAGATGCAGAAGTTGAAGCCGCACTTGCAGAGCTGTCTGCTGCAGAAGCAGAAGTTGAAGCTGCGCTTGCGGAGCTATTTGCTGCAGATGCAGAAGTTGAAGCCGCACTTGCAGAACTATCTGCTGCAGATGCAGAAGTTGAAGCAGCGCTTGCTGAACTATCAGCTGCGGATGCAGAGGTTGAAGCCGCACTTGCAGAGCTGTTTGCTGCAGATGCAGAAGATGAAGCTGCGCTTGCTGAACTATCAGCTGCGGATGCAGAGGTTGAAGCCGCACTTGCAGAGCTGTTTGCTGCAGATGCAGAAGTTGAAGCCGCGCTTGCAGAGCTATCTGCTGCAGAAGCAGAAGATGAAGCCGCGCTTGCAGAGCTATCTGCTGCAGATGCAGAAGTTGAAGCTGCGCTCGCAGAGCTATTTGCTGCAGATGCAGAGGTTGACGCTGCACTTGCAGAACTATCAGCAGCAGATGCAGAAGATGAAGCTGCGCTTGCAGAGCTATCTGCTGCAGAAGCAGAAGTTGAAGCCGCACTTGCGGAGCTATTTGCTGAAGAAGCAGAAGTTGAAGACGCACTTGCAGAGCTATCTGCTGCAGAAGCAGACGTTGAAGCAGCGCTTGCAGAAGTACTTGCAGCCGAAGCAGAAGATGCAGCGGCACTTGCAGAGTTACTTGCTGAAGAGGCAGAAGTTGAAGCAGCGCTCGCAGAGCTGTTTGCTGCAGATGCAGAGGTTGACGCTGCACTTGCAGAGCTATTTGCTGCAGATGCAGAAGTTGAAGCAGCGCTTGCAGAGTTGTTTGCTGCAGAGGCAGAAGATGAAGCTGCGCTTGCAGAGCTGTTTGCTGCAGATGCAGAAGTTGAAGCAGCGCTTGCAGAGTTGTTTGCTGCAGAGGCAGAAGATGAAGCTGCGCTTGCAGAGCTGTTTGCTGCAGAGGCAGAAGATGAAGCTGCGCTTGCAGAGCTGTTTGCTGCAGATGCAGAGGTTGACGCTGCACTTGCAGAACTATCAGCAGCCGATGCGGAAGATGTCGCATTACTTGCAGCGGTTGATGCTGTTGATGCTGCTGTTGAAGCAATTGATGCTGCAGTTGAAGCTATATTAGCTGAGCTATTTGCTGCAGAAGCAGAAGATGAAGCTGCGCTTGCAGAGCTGTTTGCTGCTGACGCAGAAGATGAAGCTGCGCTTGCAGAAGTACTTGCAGCCGAAGCAGAAGATGCAGCGGCACTTGCAGAGTTACTTGCTGAAGAAGCAGAAGTTGACGCTTTAGTTGCAGAGCTATCAGCTGCTGACGCAGAGGTTGATGCTTTGGTTGCAGAGCTATTTGCTGCAGAAGCAGAAGTTGACGCTTTAGTTGCAGAGCTATCAGCTGCGGATGCAGAGGTTGACGCTTTGGTTGCAGAACTATTTGCTGCAGAAGCAGAAGTTGACGCTTTAGTTGCGGAGCTATCAGCTGCGGATGCAGAGGTTGACGCTTTGGTCGCAGAGCTGTTTGCTGCAGAAGCAGAAGTTGACGCTTTAGTTGCAGAGCTATTTGCTGTAGAAGCGGAGGTTGATGCTTTGGTTGCAGAACTGTCTGCTGCTGATGCGGAAGATGTCGCATTGCTTGCAGAAGTTGAGGCAGATAAAGCAGCTGATACAGCCCTAGAGGCTGCGCTTGCCGCTGTTGAAGCCGTTTTACTAATATCTCCGGCTGATGATGCAGCAGATTGCGCTGTACTTATTGCGGTTGAAATGGCACCGGCTGCTTGTGATGCTTGACTCGCAGCTGCTTGGGCCGTTGATGCTATGGTATTTATTTTTTTTACTGTGGCGTTATCAAGACCAATGGTTAACGTTTGTTTTTTTTCAGCGTAAGTTGTACCATTGCCGTAGGCGTAATTCTCATTTAAATTGCTAGAGCTTCCCTCAGCACCTGTCGTTTTACTCAAACCGGTTTTGATCCCATTCACACCTTGTATAACAAGCGTGTATTGTGCTCCATTTCCGGAGTCCCAAGCTCCGGCTTTTGAATTAGGCCAATTATAACCTGTACCGGGTACTGTGATACTACTTGCTGTAACCTGTTGTGCAAAAGCAATTAATGCACTTGCTAAGAGGGTCTTTTTAAATCCGGCGATCATTCCGGCTGCCCGTTTTACAGTGCTTTTGGATGATTTCCCTACATAGTTGTTGGCGAATTCCGACACTACAACGTATGTGTTTCTTTTTCGGTCGAAAACGACCTTAAAAATTTTATTCATTTCTGAATACCTTATCTATTTTACAATTAATTATCACAAATAAAGTTGCTATTCCGGACGGTAAGAATTTCTACCTTGAGAATAGCGGTCGGGTAGTTTAAATTACTAATTGATAATTTCAATACCTGAAATTTTTTTACGGAGAGTTTTTTATAAAAACATGAGGGGGTAAATGATAGTAAATAAGACTATAAATTTTCATCGTGCTTTATATAAGAAAGATTATCTATATTTATTTCTATAAAATGATATGTAGTTATTCTTTTGGTTATTTGTTTTTATGGGTTATTAGTGTTTTATTTGTTTTATGTCATTGAGATTTATTGATTTTTTTATTTTTATTGTTTTTGTTTTTTATGAGTTTAAATAATTTTAAAATATGGGTAAAATGCTTTTAAATTTATTCTTTTTTATGTTATAATTTGAACAATTGAACAATTGAACAATTGAACAATTGAACAATTGAACAATTGTAAAGTTTTGTAAAGTTTTGTAAAGTTTTGTAAAGTTTTGTAAAGTTTTGAACTCCTAGAAATCGTCTTGGTTTTTAGTGTTTGCTAAGGATTCTCCTATTATGAGTGCAGAAATCGAACTCAAACTTATTGTTTCGCCGGAAATACTTAATTTATTGGCGCAACACCTTCAACAATTTAATCCTCTCGAACATCAACGCATTTTTTTAGGTAATACCTATTACGATTATCCTGATAATTTTCTTGCCAAGCAAAAAATGGGCTTACGTATTCGTCAAGAAAATCAGTCAATTACGCTGACGCTGAAAACAGATGGTCAGGTGGTAGCGGGATTGCATAATCGCCCTGAGTATAATTTGTTGTTGTCGAAAAAGGAAACGCCAACGAATGAACTATTGCGTACCCTGTATGCCTTTGAGCAGTTACCAACAACAACGTTACAGCCAATTTTTTCCACGGATTTTGACCGCACTTTTTGGTTAATTCCATTTCGTGATTCTAAAATTGAAGTGGCCTTTGATAAGGGGAAAATCGTAAATGGCGACCATTCGCAGTCAATTTGTGAAATTGAATTTGAACTGAAAGCAGGAAAGATGAGCGATCTTTTCTATTTTGTTGAGGAATTACCGTTTTTAACGGACATTTATTTCAGTAGTGCCAGCAAAGCAAAACGTGGTTATCAGCTTGGTCAAGCTGCGGTTTTAACTGATTGGTTAAATAAATGGCGTGATTTTTTGAAAGCCGAACGAGAAGAAAACGTGGTAAATTTTGAGACAAAATTTAATGCGCTGTTAAAAATGGAACAGGATTTAGTCGAAGAAACCCTTTCGTTGCCAAGTGAAGTATTTAGCCAAGATTTTATGAAAACTGTGGAGCGGGTTGGGGCGTTTTTCAATTTGTATCATTATTATGACGAAAATAAAATGTTGCTGGAAAACGTGGTAGCAGAGAAAAATAGTACCTTGGTAGACGAGAACTTCCTTGATGTTTTATTAGAAAGCAACCAACACTTTTTCAGTGAAATTCAAGGTCTTATTCGTTTTCACAGCGAAACCAAGGATAACGAAAAAACCATTGAAAAATTGACCGCACTTTTTAAAACCCGTTTTTATTTTGAACGAATGCTAAAATTAATGCGTTTGTCGGTCTCAGACGACCAGATAATTCATCATTAAATTCGGTATTATGTAGCAGCATAAATATTATGGTTTCGTAAGGACGACACGCTTGGCGTCCATATTAAAAACATAAGTAATCAATAAGATAAATATAGTGGACGCTAGCGTGGTGTCTCTACAATCATTCAAAAATACGATTTTGTGAAACTGCTATATAATGCTGATTAAATTGATTTTATTTTAGGCGTTAGTAAAACCTTCTTAGTATGGAGAGATAAAATGGCGAAAGCCCCGAAAACGGCTTATGTGTGTAATGATTGCGGTGCGGAATTTTCCCGCTGGCAAGGGCAGTGTTCCGCCTGTAAAGCTTGGAATACAATCAGCGAAGTGCGGTTGATTTCAGCCTCAAAACCAAAAAATGATCGTTTTAGCGGTTATGCAGGTGAAACCCAAGCGAAAATTCAAACGCTTTCTGAAATCAGTTTGCAGGAAACACCTCGCTTTACCAGTGGATTTAAAGAACTGGATCGTGTTCTCGGCGGGGGTATTGTACCGGGGAGTGCGATTTTGATTGGCGGTCATCCCGGCGCAGGAAAAAGCACACTCTTGCTGCAAGTAATGTGCGGATTGGCACAAAAAATGACCGCACTTTACGTCACCGGGGAAGAATCTTTACAGCAAGTGGCAATGCGTGCCAATCGATTAGGGCTACCGAATGATAAACTCAATATGCTTTCGGAAACCTCGGTTGAACAAATTTGCAATCTTGCGGATCAGCTTAAACCGCAAATTATTGTTATTGATTCCATTCAAGTTATGTATTTAGCCGATATTCAATCTTCGCCGGGTAGCGTGGCACAAGTGCGGGAATGTGCCTCTTTCTTAACGCGTTATGCTAAAACACGCCAAGTGGCGATTATTATGGTGGGACACGTAACAAAGGACGGTACACTTGCCGGACCGAAAGTATTAGAACACGCAATCGACTGTTCATTGCTGTTAGAGGGCGAATCGGATTCCCGTTATCGCACTTTACGTAGCCATAAAAACCGTTTTGGTGCGGTAAACGAATTGGGTGTATTCGGTATGACGGAGCAGGGACTGCGTGAAGTGAAAAATCCTTCCGCCATCTTTTTGAGTCGTGGAGATGAACAAACTTCAGGAAGTTCGGTTATGGTACTGTGGGAAGGAACGCGGCCGTTGTTAGTCGAAATTCAAGCCTTGGCAGATCATTCTATGTTGGCTAATCCACGGCGTGTTGCCGTGGGGCTGGAGCAAAATCGTTTGGCGTTGTTGCTTGCCGTGTTGCACCGACACGGCGGATTGCAAATGGCGGATCAAGATGTTTTTGTAAACGTCGTCGGGGGTGTTAAAGTAACTGAAACCGGTGCGGATCTTGCACTACTACTCGCCCTTATATCCAGCTTTCGTAATCGTCCTTTACCGCAAGACCTGGTGATTTTCGGCGAAGTGGGGCTTGCCGGTGAAATTCGCCCGGTACCGAGCGGGCAAGAACGAATTAGTGAAGCGGCAAAGCACGGTTTCAAACGCGCGATAGTACCTTTCGGAAATAAGCCGAAAAGTGCGGTCGAAAATATGCAGGTTTTCACGGTGAAGAAATTATCGGACGCATTAGATGTGCTGGATAATTTTTAGAAATGCATTGTCATACTGAAAACTTAGTGAAAATCCGCTAAAATAACGGGTAAAAACGGGTAACGAAAAATGGAAAAAAAATTAAAAGCATTGGATGCGATTGATATAAAGATTCTCAATGAATTGCAACGCAACGGTAAAATTTCTAATATTGATCTTTCTAAAAAAGTCGGGTTATCGCCTACACCTTGTTTAGAACGTGTGAAACGTTTGGAAAAACAAGGGGTTATTATGGGCTATCGTGCTTTACTGAACCCGGAGTTGCTTGATGCTCCGCTGTTGGTGATTGTGGAGATCACGCTGGTGAGAGGTAAACCGGATGTGTTTGAGGAATTTAACGCGGCTATTCAGGCGCTTGATGAAATTCAAGAATGTCATCTCGTATCGGGGGATTTTGATTATTTACTGAAAACACGTGTGGCGGATATGGCGGCTTATCGAAAATTATTGGGCACAACGTTACTACGCTTACCCGGTGTGAATGACACACGCACTTATGTCGTGATGGAAGAAGTTAAACAAACCAATTATCTTGTTTTAAAAGAAAAATGATTAAAAGAATTACCGAACGTTTTACGCCAAAACAATATTTTGGAGAATTGCTCTTTGGATTGACCGCACTTTTCGGCTTATATTTGATCATCGCTTGGTCAAGCTATACGCCGTTGGACAATTCTTGGTCAACGGCCAGTTTTCAACAGGAAGCCATCAACAAAGCCGGTGCTTTTGGGGCTTGGGTGATTGATGCCTGTTTTGTCTTTTTCGGCTATGTGGGGAATTTAATCCCGTTTTTGCTTTTTCTTGTGCCGCTGTTTTTATTAAAAGCCAAAGCCGTTCGTTCGCTCTCTTTAACAAAAGTCGTGTTACGTGGTTTCGGTTTTATTATGTTGTTTATCGGTTTAACGGTAATGGCAACCTTATTGCTTTCTAACACGAATTATTACTTATCCGGTGGAGTGCTGGGCGGTAGTCTTGTGGTTTCTCTTTACCCTACACTCGGTAAGTTCGGTTGTATTTTTGCAGGTTTTGTTTCAGCCGTTATCGGTTTTATTTTCTGTTCCGGCGCTTCTTTAATCCGTCTTATCGTGCGTTTTTATCATTGGCTGACAATGAAAAATGATGAGAAAGAAAGCGCAGAACAAACTACGGAATCGATTGAAGAATTAGAACAAATTGTGATTCAGAAACCGGCAGAGTTGTTTGATAAAAAGAATGAGCGATCAGAAGAATCAAGTGAAAATAATACCACCGAAAATACTGAAATAAATGCAGAAAACCCATTGATTCAGCCGGAAAAATTAATCAATATCAGCGGATTATCACCAAGTGTGAATATTTCTTCCTCCGATCATGAAAAAACGCCGGCATTTAATGATACTTTTGATGGTTTTAAAACGGACAACTTAGACGAACTACCGAAAGTGAGTATTTCAACTCAAGGTGATTTGCCGCTGCAAGCGGGTTTTACGCCGATTTGGTCAAAAGAGGCTGAACAAGAAGAATCACAAAGTGAGGTTGATTTTTCACCTGTTGCTTCATTAGGTGAACCTGAAATACCGAAGGTATCGCTTGCTCCGACAAGGGTTAATTTTGCCTCGAAACCGACCGCACTTTCATCCGATCATGATATGGAAAATACCGATAAAGGAAGAGACAGCCTAATGGGCCTATTTGCGGCTTCTGTGGAACAGGAAGTGAATGCAAATGAAAATATGTTAAAAGTAACGTTGGCAGAACCTGAAGGTCAAGTTCAAGAAAAACTTCAAAATACGGCATCGGTTTACAAGCCTTATGGTGATTCTTTAATTCACCCGGCACTTCAGATGCCTACCCAAAAACGTGAAAAACCAAACACGCCATTGCCAAGTTTGGATTTGCTGGAACACCGTCCGACACAAGCGCAAAATATTACGCGGGAAGAAGTTGAGGAAACCTCACGCCGTATCGAACAACAGTTACGTAATTTTAATGTCAAAGCCACCGTAAAAGATGTGCTTATAGGGCCTGTGGTAACACGTTATGAGCTTGAATTACAACCGGGAATTAAAGCATCGAAAGTAACGGGAATTGATACGGACTTGGCGCGTGCGCTAATGTTTCGTTCTATTCGGGTTGCCGAAGTTATTCCGGATAAACCTTATATCGGCATCGAAACCCCGAATGCGCATCGTCAAATAGTGCCATTACGTGATGTGTTAGATTGTAAAGAGTTTCGTGAATCTAAAGCCATTTTGCCGATGGCGCTAGGAAAAGATATTAGCGGTAAACCAATTGTGGTGGATCTCGCCAAAATGCCGCATTTACTGGTTGCCGGTTCAACGGGTTCCGGTAAATCCGTAGGGGTTAATACGATGATTTTAAGTTTGCTTTTCCGTGTTCAACCGGAAGAAGTGAAATTCATTATGATAGATCCGAAAGTGGTGGAGCTTTCCGTCTATAACGACATTCCGCATTTGCTTACGCCGGTTGTGACGGATATGAAGAAAGCGGCAAATGCATTGCGTTGGTGCGTAGATGAAATGGAGCGCCGCTATCAATTACTTTCTGCCTTACGTGTACGTAATATTGAAGGCTTTAATGAAAAAATTGATGAATGGGAAGGTATGGGAAAACCGATACCGAATCCTATTTGGAAGCCGGGCGATACGATGGATCAAATGGCTCCGCCATTGAAAAGATTAAATTATATCGTGGTGATCGTTGATGAATTTGCCGATCTGATGATGGTTGCCGGTAAACAAATTGAGGAATTAATTGCACGCCTTGCACAAAAAGCCCGTGCTATCGGTATTCATTTGATTTTGGCGACACAGCGTCCCTCTGTTGATGTTATTACCGGCTTAATTAAAGCAAACGTACCGAGTCGTATTGCTTTTACCGTGGCAAGTAAAATTGACTCACGTACTATTTTGGATCAAGGTGGCGCAGAGGCATTACTCGGTCGTGGCGATATGTTGTATTCCGGACAGGGTTCTTCCGATCTTATTCGTGTGCACGGTGCCTTTATGAGTGATGCTGAAGTGGTACGTATTGCGGATGATTGGCGCGCGCGCGGTAAACCGGATTATATTGATGGTATTTTAGAGAGCACCGATGATGAAGAACAAACGGATAAAGCAATAGGAAGCGGTGGTGAACTCGATCCTCTTTTTGATGAAGTGATGGAATTTATCCTGACGACAGGCATTACCTCCGTTTCCTCAATTCAACGTAAATTCAGTGTGGGTTTTAATCGCGCTGCACGAATTATGGATCAAATGGAAGAGCAGGGCGTAGTAAGTCCATTACAAAATAACAAACGTGAAATTCTTGCACATCGCCCTGATTATTAGTTTTTATTCTAAAAAGGAAAGTAAATGAAAAAAACATACTTAAAATTGACCGCACTTGCGTTGATGGGATTTAGCAATATGGTGTTTGCAGATGCAGCGGGTGAATTACAAACCCGTTTAAGCCAAGTGAACGTACTAAGTGCGGATTTCTCCCAAACCGTTACTTCGGTCGGTGGACAAAATGTGCAGCAGGGCAGTGGTAAAATTCAAATCAAACGTCCGAATTTATTCCGAATGGATACCAAATCACCGCAAGAAACACAGATTATTGCCGATGGCAAAACTCTTTGGTATTACGATCCTTTCGTACAACAAGTGACGGCACAGTGGGTAAAAGATGCGGTTAATAATACGCCTTTTGTATTATTAACCAGCAACGATAAAAGTCATTGGAATCAATATTCGGTAACACGGCAAGCGGATACTTTTATCCTCAAACCAAAATCGGATAAAAGTAATATTAAACAATTTGATATTCGCGTGGATTCAAACGGCGTATTGAAAAACTTTAGTACCACCGAAAAAGACGGGCAAACCAATCTGTATGTCTTGCGTAATATCACCAATCAAGGACTGGAAAATAGCTTATTCAAATTCACAGTGCCGAAAGGTGTAGAGTTGGATGACCAACGTAAAAAATAATGACAAGGGCGTAAGGATTACGCACTTAATTTTTTTACCTTGAATTTCATAGGAAATGAAGTATGGCTAACCTTGATTTTGATTTTTCAGAGAATGATTTTCGACCGCTCGCCGCAAGAATGCGCCCGACAAATCTTGATCAATACTTCGGACAATCTCATCTTATTGGCGAAGGGAAACCGTTACGCAAGGTTATTCAAGCAGGTCATATTCATTCTATGATTTTCTGGGGCCCGCCGGGAACAGGAAAAACAACCTTAGCCGAAATTATCGCAAACCGTATCAATGCCGATGTTGAACGTATTTCAGCGGTAATCGGGGGGGTTAAGGAAATCCGTGAGGCGATAGAACGGGCAAAACAAAATCGCCTTGCAGGACGTAAAACGATTTTATTTGTAGATGAAGTCCATCGTTTCAACAAAAGTCAACAAGATGCCTTTTTGCCGCATATTGAAGACGGCACGATTATTTTTATTGGCGCAACCACAGAAAATCCTTCCTTTGAACTCAATAACGCTCTACTTTCTCGTGCTCGTGTTTATGTGTTGAAATCCCTGACGATTGAAGAAATCGAACAGGTTTTGCAACAAGCGATTCAAGATCCTGAACGAGGTTTAGGTAAAGAGCGGTTGATTTTAGAAGAGAATTTATTAAGGGTATTGGCAGAATATGTGAATGGTGATGCACGCCTTGCTTTGAATTGTCTTGAATTGATGGTGGATATGGCGGAGGGCAATGAAAACGGCAAAAAAATTGACCGCACTTTATTAAAAGAAGTATTGGGAGAACGCCAAGTCCGTTTTGATAAACAAGGTGATCGTTTCTATGATCTCATTTCTGCACTGCATAAATCCGTACGAGGCTCTGCGCCTGATGCCGCATTATATTGGTATGCACGTATTTTAACGGCAGGCGGTGATCCGCTTTATGTGGCAAGACGGCTTTTAGCCATTGCCTCGGAAGATGTGGGGAACGCCGACCCACGAGCAATGCAGGTGGCGCTTGCTGCTTGGGATTGCTTTACCCGAGTGGGATCTTACGAGGGAGAACGTGCGATTGCGCAAGCGATAATTTATCTTGCGGTTGCGCCAAAAAGTAATGCCGTTTATACCGCTTTCAACAACGCGAAACAGCAAGCGAAATCTTTACCGGATTATGATGTTCCTCCACATTTACGTAACGCACCGACTAATCTGATGAAAGAACTGGGCTATGGTATGGAGTATCGCTATGCGCATGATGAGCCGAATGCCTATGCTGCCGGTGAAAATTATTTCCCGGAAGAATTAAAAAATACGCAATATTATTTCCCAACCAATCGAGGAATGGAGATTCAGATTAAAGAAAAGTTGGATCGTTTGCGGGAGCAAGACAAAAGTGCGGTTAAAAAACGCTATGAATAGCGGTAAATTTATCTTGCAAGAAAGGGATAATGGGAGAAAAAATGCGTGGGAATTACCACGCATTTTTGTTAGAACATACTACGTCCGCTTTCTGTTTTTTCCGGTACGCTTTGAATAACATCCCAGTGTTCTACGATTTTACCGTCTTTATCAAAACGGAAAATATCCACTACCGCTTCACCGCGATCCTTATCGTCTAATTGGCTATGCACGTGTAATGCAACCAAATCACCATCAGCCAATACGCGTTTTACTGTCGCTTTTGATTTCGGATGTGCTTTTAAGAAGGGGGTAAAAGCATCAATAAAGGCTTGTTTGCCGTCCGCTACGGTCGGATTATGTTGAAGATACTCTTTACCGATATATTTATCACTCGCTTCTTGTAATTTATGTTGATTGAATACCATTTCATAAAAATCAAGTGCAGCCTCTTTATTTTGTTCAGGTGTCGCTGCGAAAAGATTGGTTGAAAATGCTAAAAGTGCGGTTGCTAAAATCGTTTTTTTCATAAAATTTCCTTTGTAAGCTGTTAGAAAATGTGGCGAATTATAACAAAATAATATTCCGGTACTAGGTGAAAATAAGAAATATACTTTTTCTTATGATGAAATAATAAAAACTTAAAACGGATTGAAGAGATTGGCTTGATCCGTATAATTAGCAGTTTGTTTTCTTTGGGATAAGTATAATGGCAAAAACAAATTCAAAGGTCTTTTTGGTAATTTTACTCGGTGTACTTTCGGCATTTGGGCCTTTCGTAGTGGATCTCTATTTGCCTGCGTTACCGCAATTGGCGACTTTTTTTGAAACAACGGCATCAATGACACAATTGACTCTTACCACCGCAATGATTGGGTTAGCGGTCGGGCAGCTGTTGTTAGGGCCGATTAGCGATAAGTTCGGACGTAAAAAACCGCTTATTCTTTCTTTGATTGTTTATATTATCAGCACGGTTTTGATTATATTCTCACCTAACATTGAAACAATGATTGTGCTTCGTATTATTCAGGGATTGTCTTCGGCAGGAAGTGTTGTGATTTCCCGTGCGGTGGCAACGGATCTTTATCGTGGTCGGGAAATGACGCGCTTTTTCGGTTTATTAATGACAATTAACGGTATGGCTCCCATTATTTCCCCGATCTTGGGAAGTCTTTTACTTGAATATATTAGCTGGAAAGGCGTGTTTGTATTTCTTGCCTTAATCGGTGTGATTGTGCTTATTTTCTGTTTCCGTTTGAAAGAAAGTTTAAAGCAAGAAAATCGCTTGGAAGGTTCTATCCTTTCCACTTTTTCTACTTTTGGCATTATTATCAAAAATCGTCAATTTATGAGTTATGTCGGTATTGAAAGCTTTTTACTTGGTGCAATGTTTGCCTATATTGCCGCTTCACCCTTTATCCTACAAAGTTTTTATGGATTAAGTGCGTTTGCTTTTAGCCTATGCTTTGGGGCAAATGGTAGCGCATTGGTATTGGGGGCGAATATGGGAGGAAAACTTTCAAATCGAACCGCACTTTCTGTCGGTATATTCGGTTTTTTTGCCACGGCGATTTATACCATTGCGGTCTTATTAAGTCAGCCTTATTGGTTTCTCGTGGAGGTTGGATTCTTTTTGATGCTGCTATTAATGGGATTAACTTTCCCGGCTATTTCTTCGCTTGCGATGGAAAGCGAACGCCAATATGCAGGTAGTGCTTCCGCCTTATTAGGCTTCGCCCCTTTCTTTTTAGGTGGTGTGGTTTCGCCCTTAGTGGGCATCGGCGATATTTTTTACTCGACTGCTGCTGTGATTTTTATTTGTGGTTTGTTGGGAACAGGGCTTTATTTGATGATTCGGAAAAATATTGCGGAAGCTGTGGAATAGGGAAAATCTGTTTTGTTTAGGAGTAGGGTGTGTTAGCCGTAGGCGTAACCACCTTTTGTGAATTTATCAATAAATTTCATTCTAGTGCATTACGGCTTCGCCTAACGTCACATTTAGGGTAGGGTGGGCAAATTTTTGCCCACCATTTCAATCGGGGGAATTTTCGGTGGGCAAAAAATTTGCCCACCTTACGCACCATTTCATTATTAAACCTTATTAATCATTACGGATACTTCAAAAACAATTCTAAAATCGACCGCACTTTTCTATACCTTTTCTACACAATACACACTTCCAATTTCAGTTGTTTGTTGTGGAATTGGTGAAGGGTGCTGCGGTGTCCTATGCTGAGAATGATCATATTCGGTAAACGTTCTTTGATAATTTGATAGAGCGAATACTCGTTTGCTTCGTCCAATGCAGAGGTGGTTTCATCAAGGAAAACCACGTCCGGTTTGGTTAGCAAAATACGAATAAAAGCGACCCGTTGTAGTTCACCCGGTGATAAAATGGCTTGCCAGTCATTTTCGGTATCAAGGCTATGAAGATATTTTTCTAAGTTGCAATCATATAGGGTTTGTTCAAGTTCCGGATGGTGGGGATTTATATTCGGATAACAAATTGCCTCACGTAGCCTGCCTTGAGGCATATAAGGACGCTGAGGCAGGAATAGGCTCCCCATACAAGGGTGTTCGGCACAGCCGATGGTTTCAAAGGGATAAATACCTGCAACGGCTTTTAATAATGTGGTTTTTCCCGTTCCGGATGCTCCTTGAATCAGTAAGGCATCACCGCTTTCAAGGACGATATTGATGTTATTTAATAAAATGCGTCCTTGCTCATCTTTCACCCCGAAATCTTTCAATGCAACACGATTGGAGCAAATGTAGGGCTGAGTGATTTCTGAATTATCCAATTCGTCTAATTTTGTCATAAATCCGTAAAGACGATTTAATCGGGCTTGGTAAACGGTAAATTCTTCATAAAATAAACGGAAGAAAGAAAGTGCAGTCATTAATCGATTAAATGCCTGCACGGTTTGGTGCATATCGCCAAGTTTGATTTGCCCTGTGAAAAAACGAGGAGCTTGTAGCATTAAAGGCAAGAGTTTGGCAACTCGGGTTACTCCGTTATTAAAACCATCTAATCCGAGCATTTTTAGAACGATTGCCCAGCGGTTATGAATAATTTGAGAAAACTTACTTTTCAGTAACATCCGTTCTTTCGGTTCGCCGTGATAAAAAGCGATACTCTCCGCATTATCACGCACCCGAATTAAAGAATAACGATAGTCGCCGTTGAGTTTTTCTTTATTAAAGTTCAGTTTAATCAGAGGATGTCCGATCCAAACGGACATTAGCGTGGCGAAAATAATAAAGGCGTAAATAAAGAATACGACACCTTTTTCTATATTTATGCCGAACAAACTCAGCATTCCCGAGAGTGACCAGAGAATAATGGTAAATTCAATAGTGGTGAGAACTGAATTGATCATTCCGCGAACGATTTGTACCGTGCTGCTAATAAACTCACGGGCATCTTGTTCAATACGCTGATCGATATTATCGGGTAAATCCCGTTCGTATTTTAGGCGATAGTATTTTTTATTTTCTAACCAGCGTTTTACCAGTATTGCATTAAGGCTTTCTAACCAGCGAATTTCAAATACTTGACGCAGAAAATAATCGGCTATGGAATGAATGACCTGTACAAGCACCAAGAATGCGTTGAGCTTAGCAAAAAACCAAAATTTATCGGCATTCAGTTCTTGCATTGAACTATACAAGCCGTTGTAAAAGAAAGAGTTAAGTACGCTAAACCGCACTTCAAGCAGAATCATAAGAAATAATAGCAGCAGTATGCCGATGATTTTGAGGTGATTTTGCTTGGTTACAGAAGGAGCGGTAATTCGCCAAAATTTTTTGCCGAAAGCGGTTTGCTTTAATGCCGTTAGGGTAAGAATAAAGCCGATAACCACCCAGAAAAGTGCGGTCAAAATCCAGCTTAAACTGTTATTGAGTTCGGTTTGCCAGTTCATAAATTTCTATAAATGAAAAAAGGCGAAAGCATTTTCGCCCTAATCTAAGTGAATTTAATTCAATATAAATCGAAGTGATTAAAATGAGTATTCCGCTTTTACCCAATAAGTACGAGGCATACCCAATACGGCAAAGCTACGCTCATACATTCCTCGCTGTACTTGCCAGTAGTGTTTGTTGAATGCATTTTCGATGCCTGCACGGAAGGTAATCGTTTGTTTTTCATCCAATTTCATACCATATTTTGCACCGAAATCGACAGTTGTATAGGATGGTAAGTGATAATTTGCCGCCGTATCTTGATAACTTTTTCCATAGTATTGAATCGCACTATTTAACGTTAAACCCTGAATGAAAGGCGTATCCCATTCAATTCCGGCTTTGGCAATCCAGCGTGGGCTGGTAACTTGAACGCCATTTACAATGGTATCGGCATAAGTCGGGAAGTCGAAAACTTTTGCTTGGTTATAGGTAAAGCCAAGTGATGGACGTAGTTTCCCTTCAAGAAGATTTGCATAGGCATTAAATTCAATACCACGATTGCGCTCTTTGCCCTGTTCTTTGCCGGCTCTTGCTGCTAAAGAAGGCTTGTTACCACGGATAATTCCGGGACGGCGAATTTCATAAACGCTTAATGTTGTGGTGAATTGCTCGCCCCAGTTTTTGCGAACACCTACCTCAAGTTGGCGGCTTACACGCGGGCTATTCATTTCACCGGTATCGGGATCGACATTACCCGGCTCAAGATCTTCTAAATAGTTACCGTAGAATACTAAATTCGGGTTGGGAACGTAGACTAATGCAACCATTGGGCTAAAGCGATCGGAGCTCACTTCTTTCCCGGTGGTTTTGTTTAGTTGTTTGATCCATTGAAAACGTCCGCCCAATGTTAAACGAAGGGTATTATCAAAAACACCAACCGTATCGGCAAGGGCTAAACTGTGAGCGCTAAGTTTGTTATCAACCCCTTGCTTATTCGGAGTTAAATCAAAATTATTTGGAGATAATGCACCAAAGGTCGGGTGATAAATCGAGCTGCCGGTTAGCTGTCCGTTTGTTTTTGAACTTTGATCATGATCACGCTGGCGAACAACCGTATCAAAGGCGACATTCCAATTATGTAATAGTGCACCGGTTTCAAATTCACCTTGTAGTTTTAAGTTACCGCTTGTGGTACGAGAGCGAAAATCAATGCCGCGAATCCCGGTAATATTGAAATCGCCATTGGATTTAAGTTTGGTTATTTGACCAAATGAACCGGAATATTTGGATTCCATATGACCGATACCACCCGATAACATCATATTGTAAGGAAGGTCGTATTCAAATGTTCCCATAATGGTTTGATCTTCGGTGGTTTGACCAATCCAACGAGGGGTTAAATTCGTTTTGCCATTAGGTGCAACCGGTACGTTGAAACCGAGATCTTGCATATCTTGTAAACGAGCACGTCCACCGTGCGTGGCGCGTTTGGTGTACATATAATCTACGCCTACACGCAGTTTATCGCCACGATAATCCGCACCAATAGCAAATTCTTTGTTACGCTCATCATAATTTTCACGTGCCGTATCGCCGTCACGATATTTCCCGTTGATTCGAACACCCCATTCTTTGTTTTCACCAAAACGGCGTCCAAAATCAAAGGTTTCTTCTAAACGATTATTGCTATACCAACCGAAACCTAATTTGTTAATCGGTTCATCGGTTGCACGCTTCGTTTCAATATTCATTGAAGCTCCTGCCGAACCTTCAGGATCCATTCCTGTTGTTGCTGTGGAAGCCCCTTTAATTAATTGAGCGGATGAAACTGCGGCAGTCGGAGAATTATAAGTGGAATATAATCCCGCTAACCCATTAACGCTGACTTGGCGCATATCAAGTTGCAGGTTTCTTACATATAAACCGGAAAGCGTGTTGGTTTCACCACCGAAATTCATTACTGAAGCATCGGTTTTGGAAAGTGCATCAACAACATTGCGGGGAGATTTATCTTCAAAAGCTTTTTCATCGTAGTTGACGACAGAGATAGGGGAGGTGAATGCCGTTTGCCGACCGAGTAAACTTAAGTTTACGATTTCTTTTTGTTTTTCGCCTGCCGCCTTAGCTTTTTCTAATTCGGTGACGACATTAACTTGTTCCAATATAACTTCGGAATCCGTGTCGGTTTCTGCCACGGCAGAAATAGAAATACCGGCAAAAAGTGCGGTGTAAATAATGCTATGTTTGAATGCCATAGTTGCTTCCCTTAAAAAGTTAAATGTAGTAAATAGTAAAAAGGTTCGCAGTATACCCGAAAACGATTGCTTTACTCAATAGAAATAATTCGTATTAACCATTCAAAAATAAGAATAAAAACGACCGCACTTTATTTTCAGGGTAAGAAAAAAGCGCGTAAGTGATACGCGCTTTGTAAGAAAATAATGCAATGTGCTATTTGAGTTTTTCTAATCTTGTCATTAGCACTTCATCAGTCAAACTTTGGGTTTTTCTCATTCGGTAAAATAATAATACCGCCGCAAAGGTAAGCGCAACGACAAAGGCAATCCAAAAACCTTTCGCACCAATGCTCGGCATCAAGAGATCAGTTCGAGCCAATGTATAACCTAGTGGAATGCCAATCATCCAGTAAGCAAAAAGCGTAATATAAAGGATTGTTTTGGTATCTTTATAACCGCGTAACACACCGCTTACGACAACCTGAATAGTATCTGAAAACTGATAAATAGAGGCAAGAAGGAGTAAACCTGCTGCCATACTTACCACGATTTTATCTGTCACAAAAATCTCCGCAATTTCATAACGGAAGAAAATCGTAGTAAATGCGGTGATCACCGTGATGGTTAATCCAAGCATTAATGCGGCATATGCCATATTCTTCGCTTTTGGTGGTGAAGCCTCGCCCAGTGCTTGTCCGACCAGAATAGTAGTCGCCATACCGATGGACATCGGAAACATAAAAATAAAGGAACTGGTGTTCAGTGCAATTTGATGACTTGCCACAATGGTTGCGCCAAGTGGCGAAAGAAGGAGGGCTGTTACAGCGAAAAGTGCGACTTCGCAGCAAATTGCGATAGCAATAGGTAAACCGAGTTGAAAGAGTTTTTTCAGTGTTGTGCCATTGGGTTTTTCAATAAGTTTACTGAATACCTTTAATTGACGTTCTTGACGATTAAAATAAGAATAAGCAATCATCATCAGACACATAGACCAGTTGACGATTGCCGTTGCAATACCGCATCCCACCGCACCAAATGCCGGAATACCGAGTTTGCCGTAAATAAAAATATAGTTCAGAGGAATATTTATCATTAAACCGATAAAGGTAATGACCATTGCCGGTTTGGTTTTAGCAATACCATCATTTAAACAGCGAAAATTGATGAGCAGTAAATAAGCGGGTAATCCCCAAAGCATCGCGTGTAAATAATCACGAGCGATTTGTGCCATACGAGGTTCCATTTCCATAAATTGCAAAACAAAATCGCTGTAATAAATAAACAACCCTAGCGGAATGCTACTCAAAAGGGCAATCCAAATTCCTTGACGAATTTGATGTGCAATACGGTGGCGTTGTCCCGAACCGTTTAAATAAGAAACGGTGGGCGGCAAGGCAAGCAATAAACCATGACCGAATAATACTAAGGGGAGCCAAATTGATGCACCGACCGAAATCGCCGCCATATCCGTGGAACTTACGCGCCCCGCCATAATGGTGTCCACAAGTCCCATTGAATTTTGGGCAATTTGTGCAAGCAAAATAGGAAAGGCGATTTTAATTAATTTTTTAATATCGGCATGATATGCGGATAAAAGACGAAAATTCATAAATTTGATATACTGTGTAAAATTTTTTATTGAGGAAATCTAATGTTTACCGGGATTGTTCAGGGCGTAGCCCCTATTCATTCAATTACAGAAAAAGCGTATTTTAGAACACAGGTTGTAAAATTGCCACCTGAAATGCTTAAAGGGTTGGAAATCGGTGCTTCCGTTGCGAATAACGGCGTGTGTTTAACCGTAACGGAAATCAATGATGATTTAGTCAGTTTTGATTTAATGCAGGAAACCTTACGGATAACCAATCTTGGTGCATTAAACGTCGGTGATTTCGTGAATATTGAACGAGCGATGCAAATGGGCGCGGAAATCGGCGGGCATATTCTGTCCGGTCATGTGTATTGTACAGCGACAATTTCCGAGATAATTTCAACGGAAAATAATCGCCAAATTTGGTTTGAATTACCGAATTCCGATGTAATGAGATATATTTTGGTTAAAGGTTTTGTTGCGGTGGACGGTATCAGTTTAACTATCGGCGAAGTGAGAGAAAATCAATTTTGTGTGAATTTGATCCCTGAAACCTTACAGCGAACTCTTATGGGACAGCGTAAGAAAGGCGATATTGTGAATATTGAAATCGATCCGCAAACTCAAGCAATCGTGGATACGGTGGAGCGTTATTTAGCAGCGAAGGGTTAAATTAAGCGTAATAAAAGAGCGGTTAAAAATACCTGTATTATGTAGCAGTTGCATAAATCACCGTAAGGTATGTTAGGCGAAGCCATAACGCACCAACAGAGGGTTTAATGATGAAACGGTGCGTTACGTAAGCTCAACACATCTTACCCTAATTCAATATCGGATATAAAATTCTCTTTGTGAAAATGCTACACAATGCCGAAAAACAATCGTATTTTTAACCGCTCTTTTTTATTTTACCTACTGATTTATTTCGCTTTTCTAGATTTTTTCCATTTCCAAAAGAGGAAAACGGCAAGCATAGCGATAAGAATATAAATAACCATTTGCCCTTTTTGAATTTGCGCATGCAACCAATCTAAATTTTTTGCACCGAATTCACCAAGGTAAATCCAAATCGGCACGGAAATAATAGCGGCACAGAAATCGATAAATACGAAACGTGTATAGCTTACACGGCGTGTAATGCCGGAAACCATGTAAATCGGAGCGCGTAAACCCGGAAGAAAACGTGCTACAAATAATACACGATTACCATATCGGGCGAATTTCTCACGCACCATTTTTAAACGTTGTAAAGTTACAATTTTACGCATAGGCCGGAAACGTAAAATTTTTGTACCGTAAATACGTCCAAGCCAGTACATACAGGAATCACCGGCAATTACACCAATCATACTTACCAGCAACATTAAATGAACATTAATGCTTTCAGGATAAAGCCCGGCGATCACACCACCTGAAACAAGCGTAATGTCTTCAGGAATTGGCACGCCAAAACCACAGATAATTAAGACGAAAAGTACGGCCCAGTAACCGTAATCAGTGAAAAAGTTAATAAGAAATTCCATTCTGTTCCCGATATATTGTTATTCATAAATTGGTTGTCAAAAATCGAGGGCTATTCTAATCGCTTAGTACCAAATTGCCTAGAAAAAATTTGCGTTGGCAGTAGGAATCCTTTATAATCCGCGCCCTCAAAGCAAAACTTTGGGTAAGTTTAGGAAAATTGCTGGGTCGCCTGCAGTTTTTTAATTTTAATTCAATTAAAGAGAACATTAATATGGCATTTAAATTTAACGCTGAAGTTCGTTCTGCGCAAGGTAAGGGTGCGAGCCGCCGCCTGCGTCACAACGGTCAAATTCCTGCTATCGTTTACGGTGGCAACGAAGCACCGGTTTCAATCATTTTAAATCACGATGAGTTAAACAATGCACAGGTTCACGATACTTTCTATTCCGATGTAATCACATTAGTGATTGATGGCAAAGAAGTGGCTGTGAAAGTTCAAGCAATGCAACGTCACCCGTTCAAACCAAAATTGGTTCACATTGACTTCAAACGTGCTTAATTTTTAATCTTGATGAAAAACACCAAAGAAAGCTCTTTGGTGTTTTTTATGGAAGAGAGGTGTGAATGAAAATTGCCTTAGGCGTTGAATATAACGGGCAGCATTATTTTGGTTGGCAGCGACAAGAAAAAGTGAGGAGCGTGCAAGGCGAACTGGAAAGCGCATTATCTTTTGTGGCAAATGAAAAGATCGAGGTTTTTTGCGCCGGGAGAACCGATTCCGGAGTGCATGGTACAGGGCAGGTCGTTCATTTTGAAACGAATGTAATCCGTCCTGAAAAAGCATGGGAGTTCGGCACGAATGCTAATTTGCCTGATGATATTGCGGTGAAATGGGCGAAAGTTGTTGATGATGAATTTCATGCTCGTTTTTCAGCAACGGCTCGGCGTTATCGCTACCTTTTGTATTGTAATAAGTTACGTTCCGCTATCTTGCCGGAAGGTATAACCCATTGTCATTTAGAACTTGATGATAAAAAAATGCATCAAGCAGGACAATTTTTACTCGGGGAACATGATTTTTCCGCTTTCCGAGCGGCACAATGTCAATCTAATACGCCTTGGAGAAATATTCATCACTTAAATGTGGTGCGAAAAGGGGAATATATTATCGTTGATATTCAAGCCAATGCTTTTGTACATCATATGGTACGTAATATAGTGGGGAGTTTGATTGAAGTCGGCGCAGGCAATCAATCCATTGAATGGATGAGATGGTTATTGGAACAAGGGGATCGTAAACTTGCCGCACCAACGGCAAAACCCGATGGATTATATTTGGTGAATGTGATTTACCCTAAAAAATTTGCCATTCCTCAATCTAAATTAGGACCGCTTTTCCTTGAGGACAGGCTTATTTAAAGTAATGTGCTTGTCTGACTAGCAACAAACTTGGAATTATGGTTTAATACGCCGAATTTTCTAGTGGATAAATAGGTAAAAAATGAGCTGGATTGATCGAATTTTTAGCAAAAACCCTTCTTCTTCAACACGCAAAGCGAATGTACCGGAAGGTGTTTGGACGAAATGTACCTCATGCGAACAAGTGCTTTATAGTGAAGAATTAAAACGCAATCTTTATGTGTGTCCGAAGTGCGAACATCATATGCGTATTGATGCGCGTGAACGTTTATTGCGTTTATTAGACGAAGGCTCAAGCCAAGAAATCGCCGCTGATTTAGAGCCGAAAGATATTTTAAAATTTAAAGATTTAAAAAAATATAAAGATCGTATCAGTGCGGCACAAAAAGAAACCGGTGAGAAAGATGCACTGATTACTATGACGGGAACACTTTATAATATGCCGATTGTGGTGGCGGCATCTAATTTTGCTTTTATGGGCGGTTCAATGGGATCGGTCGTTGGAGCGAAATTTGTGAAAGCGGCAGAAAAAGCGATGGAATTAAATTGTCCGTTCGTTTGTTTTTCAGCCAGTGGCGGTGCACGTATGCAAGAGGCGTTATTTTCACTTATGCAAATGGCGAAAACCAGTGCAGTGCTTGCACAGATGCGTGAAAAGGGCGTGCCCTTTATTTCCGTATTAACCGACCCGACATTAGGCGGCGTTTCAGCCAGTTTTGCAATGCTGGGTGATTTAAACATTGCCGAACCAAAAGCATTAATCGGGTTCGCGGGGCCGCGTGTAATTGAACAAACCGTTCGTGAGAAATTACCGGAAGGTTTCCAGCGTAGTGAGTTTTTATTGGAAAAAGGCGCGATTGATATGATTGTAAAACGTGGTGATATGCGCCGTACCTTGGCAAGCGTGCTAAGCAAATTAACCAATCAACCTTCACCTTTTACGGAACCTGAATTAATTGAGAATGAAGCATAATATGAATTTAAAAGCCACTTCGCCACTCGCCGAGTGGCTTTCTTATTTAGAAAACAGCCATTTTAAAGCGATTGATCTTGGTTTAGAACGTATTCGATCCGTTGCAGAAAAACTCGATCTTTTGCATCCTGCTCCTTATGTGATAACCGTGGGGGGAACAAATGGAAAAGGGACGACTTGTCGATTGCTGGAAACGATTTTATTGAATCACGGCTTGCGAGTCGGCGTGTATTCTTCGCCGCATTTATTACGTTATAACGAACGGGTACGGATTCAAGATCAGGATTTACCGGATCAAGCACACACCGCTTCTTTTGCCTTTATTGAGGAAAATAGAACCGCCTCTTTGACTTATTTTGAGTTCAGCACGCTTTCCGCTTTACATTTATTTAAGCAATCGAATCTTGATGTCGTCATTTTAGAAGTTGGGTTAGGTGGACGTTTGGATGCAACTAACATTGTGGATAGCAATCTTGCCGTAATTACCAGCATTGATATTGATCATACCGACTTTCTTGGTAATACGCGTGAAGTCATCGCCTTTGAAAAAGCCGGGATTTTTCGCTCGAATTGTCCTGCTGTGATTGGCGAGCCGAATGTTCCCCATACGATGTTAGAGTTTGCGGAAAATTTACATTGCAATGTATCACGCCGTCATATTGATTGGACATTTCAGCAAAATTCTGAAAATTGGCAATGGCAGAGTGCCAAAGTGCGGTTAGAAAATCTTCCATTTTGTCAAATTCCTTTAATGAATGCGGCAACGGCATTGGCGGTGATTGAACAGTTACCCTTTAACATTACTGAAGAAACCATTCGCCGCTCTTTACAAAAGGTTACATTAGTAGGACGTTTTCAATCCATTGAAACTGATAAACGCCAAAAATTGGCGGCCTTATTGGGAAAAGAATCGGATAACCTACCGAACGTGATAATTGATGTCGGGCATAATCCTCACGCCGCCGCATATTTAGCTGAAAAATTGACCGCACTTAAAGCACAAAATAAAGGCCAACTTATCGCCGTATGCGGTATGTTAAAGGACAAAGACGCGCAGGGGGTATTTACCCACCTTGTTCCGCTTGTTGATCAATGGCATTGTGCGACACTTAGTGGTTATCGTGGACAAACGGGCGATGAGTTACAAGCAAAGCTCACCGAATTTTCTCCGAATGCTAATGTAACCTCAGAAGATTCTGTTATGTCGGGGGTAAAAAATGCCTTAAAAAGTGCGGTCAAAAATGACATCGTTTTAATATTCGGTTCATTTCATACCGTAGCAGAGTTTTGGCAGGTGCTGGAATAATAGTGGGATATTTCAGTTGGTTAACTTGTTTTTAGTATCGTTCTCAAGCTAGCTAATCAATGAGGTTTTTAGTTAGTAATAAAAAAGCCTTGAAGTTAGTATTTTCAAGGCTTTATCGGATTGTGTTGGGCTGGCGGGAGTTGAATTATAGGGTTTAAAGCCTTGTAAATACTGGGTTCTATGAATTTGATTTTACTGCGAGATCACAAACGAGATCACTAAAATCCAAAGTGACCCATTTGTGATAGTTTTTTTGTTCGATGATATAGCAAACCGAAAGATGAAATTATTTTCCGCTTTGCCGGTTGGAATTGAGTTGTAAAGTAAAAGTTTATAACTGATTTTTCTGTGTGCTTACAGGTCAAAAAATTCTGTAAAAGTGCTTTCAGTTTTTTTTATTCATTTTTGGAATGATGAAATAGCCAAAAATGACAAATTCATTAAAATTTTATAAAAAAATAATTTTACTTAACTTCTTAACTTCTTAACTTTTTTCTTTCAAAAGCCTTGCTGTGTAAGGCTTTAAAGCTAGTTAAGAAAAAGTTAATTCTTAACTCGTTCTTAACTCTTTAACTCATTTTCTTAACTTTTAGATTGTTTTTTAGGCGTTTTTAGGTGGTGGAACGGCTAAAATAAAGGGTTTTTATTATAGCTTTTTGGAATATGAAATAGGAAAAGCCCTTAAGAGTGAACATTAAGGGCTGTTTTGTAGTGGCTTAGTGTCTAAGCCTTTCTATCAGGTCATTAGGGGATATATAGCCCATTGTTTGCCCTATTTTGAATTGTCCCAGTAAATTCAATTTTAATAGTGTGTTTAGGTCTTTTCTCGCCGTGTTTTCGGATATGCCGTATTCATTGCTAATTTCTTTGGCGGTAAAAATATAGCCGTTTTCTTTTACTGCCTTTTGTAGTATGCCTATTTGTCTGTTATTGAGCTTTGGTGTTACTTTCGTTGTATAGCTAGAAATAAGCGTTAGAAATTCTTTAAAGCGTGCTTGTTTATCTAATACATAGCTATTTAAATCATTAATCGCTCGCTTGATGATTTCCGCTTGATAGTAAATGAAATAGGTCATATCTAGTTCGTCAGTTTCGCTATATAGATATGCTCTCGCATATTTCACGGGTGCTTCTTTAAGTAGTCGGCTGATAGAAATGTATTCAAATAACCAATAGCCGTTTTTAAGCATAAACCAATAAAACAAGGCTCTTGCGGTTCGCCCGTTGCCGTCACCGAAAGGGTGAATGAAACCTATAAGGAAATGTAGAATAATAGCTTTTACAACGGGGTGGATAAATTGATTTTTCTCAATGTTGTGATCGGTATTGGCAAAATCACAAAAAGCCTGCATTAATTCTACAAGCTTAGTGAAAGCCGGTGGGCGGTGTAATATATTGCCGTCATAGTCTGCGATATAAATCTCGTCATCTTGTCTAAATGCACCGGCTATTGCGTTATTCTCTATGGCGTTATTGGTGGCGATTTGATGAAGTTTTAAAATCATTTCAATAGAAAGCGGTTCATTTTTTAATTTGATTGCTTCCCTCATTAAGTAATAGTTATTCACGATCATTATTTCATCTTTTGTTTTTGGCTTGCGTGCGGTTTCTAACATTTCTTTTGCTGCTTTTCTTGTTGTTACTGCCCCCTCTAGTTGTGCTGAGGTTATCGCTTCCTCCATAATTAAAGATTTAATTAAAAATTGCTGCTGCTCAGGTTTACTTACGCCCGTTAAATTCGATGCGCCCATATTGCCGGCACTATTTTTGTCAATATAGTGTAAGAAAGATTGTAACGATGTGGGAACACAATAAGAAAAATCAATATCACCGATTTTGATCCGGTTCATCAATGATTGGCGGCTCATTTTTGTTGCCAGCCACGCTAATTCGGTGTTTTTAGTGTGAATGCGTTTAAATTTATCCCAATGTAAATAACGCCCTTGATCGTCAAGTGCTTTGAATTGGTTAAATAGATTTGATTTTAAAAGCTCTTGTATTTTCTCCAATAGTTGGAGCATCGGTTTAGGTTTTGATATTTTCATTGATTTTCTGTAACGCAATTTTTAAAAATTGAGTTAGTTAAGCATTTTTTGTAAAAGTTGTCTAGTTTTAATCGGTCAAGTTGGTTCAAATTGGGTTATATTGAGTTATAGATTTTGTGAAAGCGTAAAATAAAAAAGCCGTCCATAATGAACGGCTGTTAAAGATAAGTTGAAATTGACCGCACTTTTAAACCTAGTCCGAAAACTTTCGCCTTGTTTGTTCCCGGTCTTTGTAGATGGCGTTGGTGTGGTTGCGGTTGCCGGCAAGAATAGCGGTTTTGAAATCTATTCGGTTTCCTGCGGTTTTGAATGCTTGAACAAGTTCCCGTTCTAAATGCCGTTTTTTAAGGCGTTGGCGTTCGTCTATGCCTTGGTGTTCGCAATAAAGCCAGTAAGCCCAGTAAAGGCGGTCTAGCATTCTGTCGGCATTTCCGATGGGCATTTTTAACGCACTGCCAAAAATTAAGCCTGCACCGTTTACGGTTTCCATTAATTCAAATTCTTGAATAAAATCTAAAATATGGTCGTTTTCCCGTTTCAGTTCTAGTGCCTCTTTGCTGTGTTGTTGGCGGTGAAGTGCTTGTAGTGCTTTGTCTGCACTAGGGAATGACTGAATAACGAGATGTACAATGCCCGCCAGTTCGCTTTTTAGTTTCTCTACTAGTTGCGGGTCTCGTTTGCTTTCTTCTACCGCTTGCGTAAAAGGAAATATCACTCTACGTCTTTCCATTCCACCACCATCATTTTTATAAATCGGTAGGGTATTGGATGCGATAGCCAATACGGCTTTAACCGGTGAACTAAAGGCTTTTTTATGTTTCGGGTCAAAATTAATACTTTCCCCACTGGATAGCTTTTTGAACACTGAACTGTCGCCAATATATCTTGATTGGTCTGATGAATATAAAAAGGTTTTGTTTAAGATAATATCTCGGGTTTTTTCGTTGTTTAAGGTTTCCAGTGTGATAGCCTCGTGATTATTTTCCCCTGCCAGTAGTTTCCCCACTTCTAAATAAATCGATTTCCCACTGCCTGCCGTGCCGATAAGCTCAAGGGTTAATTGCCAGTCGTTACGATTGAACAAAATCATATACAAACCGGCTAATAGCGATTGCTTGCGGTCATTATTGCCTTGGCTGATAAAGTCTAGCCATTGATTAAAATGCGGTGTCGGTGGTGGATTTAATACATAATCGCAAGGGTTAAAGCCGGTGAGCCAGTCATCGGGATTATGCGGCAATAATTCCAACGTGTTTTTATTCAGCGCGCCATTATTAAACGCCAGTAAATGCGGTTGGCTTTTCCCCATCGGTTGTACTTCAAGCATTAAACAATCGTAAATATTTTTCACGTGTTGCAATGAATATTTGGCTTGGTGGTGGGCGAAAAATCCCCGTATTATGCGATAAAGCTCAAATTCGGGTAAGTATTGCCAGCATTTGCCGTTATAGCCATAAATTCGCCCTTGCTCCGGATGATAGGCAAGTGGGGTGTTATGCTGCTTGTCGTACCATTGAATAAAATAATCTGTGCGTTCATTAATGCTTGCTTTGTTGATTATCTCTGCCGTGAGTTCTACGTTCATTATGCTGTCCGCCACCACGTCTGCTAGCGTTTCGCCTGTTCTAATGCGTTTCAGATACCCGCTTAAATCTTCCTTGATTTGTCCGATACTGTCGCAAAGGGTGAGCCGTTGAACTTGGGTATGCTTGGCTAAATTCGCACAAATAGCGGTGATTTCGCTTTGCGATAATTCCCCAAACTCAAAGAGGGTAATTGCCTCTTGTTCCGCAGGGGCTAGCCTTAGCCCCTTGATTTCTTTTAATTGGCTTTCACCTAAAATGATTGGCGGTTCTGCCTTGCGGTCGTCTGCTGTCATTTGGTAACGGTCTGCAATTAAATGCCATTCCACGCCCTCGCCTTTGTTCCACGCTGCCCACGCTTTTGTGCCGGCAAAGATAAATAGCTCCGTTGGGTCGTTGCCGGAAAGTGCGGTCAGATTTGGGGCATTTTTGAGTTTAGTCATTGTTTGCCCCCTTGCTTTTTAATCACCACGGCTTGGTAGATTTCACTCTTCAAGGCTTTTTCAGCAAGGCGCAAGGCTTCTGATTGCTTTTCTGTTGAACCTAGCACAATCGGCTTTTGTTGGCTGTACCCGATAACTTGATAGAATACTTTACTCATCATTGCCCCCTAGTGAAGATTACCGTTATCGTTCGATTGCTTGCCGGTAGTCTCAATTTTGCGGGAAAACATACCCATTAAACTAGCAAAATAGACAAAAGAGCCTATCACTTTACATTCTGCCTCTTGCTCGTCCTCGCTTAATTCATTGTAGTTCGGGCTAAAGTCCGGTGCAGTATTCATTATTGAACGGTAAAATGTGTCAATCTCTAACCTTAATTGCTGTTTGCTGTCGGAATCCATTGCGGTGTTCATTAATACATCGCTCGCCGTATCAAAAATAACAGTCAATAAAGGGTAAAAATCCATCATCTCTTGTATGGTTAAGGTTTCCGGTATTGGTTTTTGTACATCACTCATCATTGCCCCCTTTGCCGTCATTGATTTTGTTTTGCTCAATTAAGGTAATTTGATTTGTGGCCACATCGTCCACCACCTCGCCCAGTTTTAACACAAGGTAAGAATGCGCCTGATTGAATGATTTCAAAAGTGCGGTTTGTTCTTGGGTTAAATTGTTGGTGATGGATAAGGCTTTCAATAACGCTCGCCCATTGTTTAGCCGCTCGATTAAATCCGCACATTCTGCAGATAATTTCAACTTATGATGAAAACAATCAGGGTAATCTTCCGCACAACGTTTGTTACTCTGTTTTATCAAGTCAAATTGGCGGTTAAATTGAGCCAGTTTCAACGCAAGCGGGTTAAAGTGTAGTTTCCCTTTGCTTTGGGTGTTCGTCTCTCTGTGCGTTGCTGATTGCGTTTTTTGCTTGGCTTGTTTGATTTGGGTGATAGGGTTAATCATTGTTTGCCCCCTTGATTGCTTTTCTCAATTTCCACCATCGCCACATCACGATAGCCAAAATCATCTTTATTGGCTTCAGCGTAGGCTTTGATTTCCTCGGCCCTTTTCGATGTAACGTTTTCAGCACAAAGGAATGAACTGCCGTCTTGATAATGTAAGATAACATTAGGCATTGTTACCTCCTTTCACTTCGCAATGTTCCCGTATGCTCTCAACGGTTTCACCGACAAGCGAAAGAATGCCATTCAATGCGCTTTCTATATCAAATGGCTCTGCCTTTTCAGCACTTCTCGCGGTAAACAATAAAAGAGATTGAATCTCATTAAGACGCTTCAATTCAAATTCGGTGATTAGGTAGGTTGGTTTACGCATTACTATTCCCTCCCTTGGTTGCGGTCATTATGACCTTAACTCTCGTAGGTTTAGGCTCTACGATGGGTTTTGGTGGTGGAATTAAACAAATATGCGTGCGTAACGCTTGGCGTAAAGCCGTGCGAAAAGTGAATAAAAAAGCGTTTGGGGTTGGGTTTAAGAATTTAGTTAGCATTTGTAGCTCCTGTTCTAAAGATTAGGGCTACCGCTAAACTTTCCTACGGTTTGGGCGGTAGCGTGTAACGGGGTAGGAAATATCGCTAGAACAGGTAAGCGATCAGCCGTAAAGACTGCCCATTACACGCTACCATTGAGATAAATCAACAAGCTCAAGTTTGAGCGGGTTCATTTATTTGGTGTGTGCGGGTGCTACAAACAAAAATAACACGTTTAAGGCGTGTTAAATGTTCGCCTGTTCTAACTATTTCGAGTTTCCTACGCTCGGCAATCTCTTTTTCAGATTGCCCTTTTACTCTATGCCGTTCGTGGGAAAGTGTCAAGCGGTAAAATTTAATTTCTCTTTCGTGTTTAGGGTTAAAACTCAGGTTTTTACGGTGGATCTTTGATAAAAACCGCTAATTTGCGGATCGGTTTCGCACCGTTTCAGTATCGTTTCATCACCTTAATCCCCTCCGTGCTTTTCTCATAAGCCTGTTGATTAATTGTTGGCGTATTGCGTTGATTTCTGTCAATACATTATTTTGGGGCTTGGTGGTGGTCGGTATTTCCAGCCTATCCATTGTGATTAAATCCGTTCTTACTGTGGGTTTGCGATAACGTGGCAAGCGTTCCCCCCTTGTCATCATTGCTAATTTCTCTTGCTCTATTAAAGCCTGTGTGCGGTAGTTATTTAACAATTCACTGGCTTTTGCTCTTAGCGTGTGAGGTTTCATTTTGCCTGCCCGTTCTTCGCCTAGCACTTCCCTTAATGCGTGGGTAGCGTTTCCGGTTCTTGCGTAGGCTGTCGCAAAGTTTGCTTGAATTGTTTTTCCGTAGCTCATTGTTGCTGTCCTTTTTCTGTTACTGATTGTGATGTTTTGTTCAAAAAGTGCGGTCAGTTTTCCTGCTGTTTTCGTCCACCACCACAAATCTTTCGCATCCGCTTTAAGCGGTTTTCTGCAGTAATTAATAACGTGGTTCTACTGTCGCAATCAGGCTGTTTGTTTAAGGCTATAATTTGCCTTTCTAGCACGCTAATTAATTCCGCCAAGGGGTAAGGCTCGTTATCGTCATAAAGGCTGATAAACGTGAACACAGGCGTTTTACTGCCTTGTCGGTCATAATGTTTAATCGCCTGTAAAATAATGACTTCGCTTTTCTTTGCGATTTCGCATTTCATTACTAAATCTCCCTTAGCTGTTCTTGCGCTATTTCAATCAGTCGCTCTACATTGCCTAAATGCTGGTGGAAAATCTGCCAGATTTCATCTTGAGTGATGTTCTCTTTTAGTAGTTTTCCGTCTTTCATCTTGCCGGCAATATCAATCAATTTATTCAGATATTCCCGTGCCTGTTGTAGTGTCGGCTTTTCTTGATAGTCGTTTTCCGGTGCGGTTGTTTCTGTCATTGGGTCGCTCCTGTGACTAAAGCAAGGTTTTAATACGTTCTTGCAGGGTGTCTAAATCCATTTGAACAGATAAAATTCTATCCGCCACCAGCTCTAAAAATTCACGCTCGGTTTGTTCCCGTCTCGGTGGTGGATTGGTGATAGTCAGGCGTTTGCCGGTATCTAGCACGCCATTAATCATTTCTTGAATATCCGCAAGCTGAACTGCCATTCCGTTTAGGGTTGGTTTGTAGTCGTGAATTTCGGTTGTTTGAATTTCGTTGTTTGTCATTTGGCATTTAGGCATAAATCACCCCTTTAACGGTAAAATCAACCGCACTTTTTAAACGTTGAACAAGGCGATTTAACTTGCTTTCGGCTTGGTTGAATTGGTGGTTGCCGTAAGTGGCAAGGGTGAGTAAATAACGGTGGTCTGCCGTAAGCTGAAAACGGGCGTTTTCCTCACTGTCGGCTTGGATTAATAGCACATCTTCGCTGTAAGTTGGGCGTGTGCGATTTGAGCAAAGAAATAGATAGATCATTGCTGATAGTCCTTTGTAAAAGTTTTTAAGAACTACCGCTAGACTTCTCACGGTCGGGCGGTAGAACGTAACAGGGTGAGAAACTGCGTACAAAGGAACACAGCCAGTCAAAGACTGCCTATTACGCCCTACCATTGATAAACGCATTGAGCGTTTTTGAGGTGTGCGAAAATTACGAACAAAAAAAGCACGGTTTGAAAGTGGCGTGCTATTGTTCGCCTTTGTAATATTCAGCTTCTCACGGCTGGCTCTAGATTTTGCTAGAGCACGGATACTATGGCAAATTTGACCGCACTTTGTAAAGTGGTTTGAAATGAAAGATTTTATTTCTTTCGTTGCTAATTGATGAATTTTATTCATTTTGAGTTTCCTTTTGGTGTTCGTTTTATTTGCCCGCAAGCTGTTGCCAGTTCGCAATCGCATTGATTAGGCTAGGCAATGCCAACGTCATTCCATAAATAAAAACAAGAAATAGCACCGTCCAAATAAAGCGATTTATTCTTGGTGATTTGTCCATAAGCTCTAACATTTTTCTAATCTCCTCTGCTAAATTAAATGTCATTGCAGTTTCCTTTTGGTGGTGGAATACCGATTTTTTAAGCGGCTAGACTTTGCGATAAATAACGCTGTGCTAATCCGCTTAAATGCGTTTTACGTTGCTGATAGGGCATATCAAGATTGAGCAAACTTGTATTCGTCATCATTAGTTGAGTAAGTAATTCAAGCTGTGAGGCGTTGAAATGGTTTTTGGCATTATCTGTAATACCATTGGCGGCTTTCCAGTGGCGAACATTTATACCTAAAACAAGGCTTTCTAGCATTTCGTTATCGTTGATGAAGTGGTGCGGTTTTGCCGTTTTCCCTTGTCGTTCGATATATTGCTTAATCGCCTCATTCATTGCGTGTTGGTGGTCGATACTGGCTAGACGTGCCTTGCTCGCTTGTAAGGTGTTTTTGTACACTTTCGGTGCAACCTCGGCTAATCGCTTTTCAGCATTAATGAAATGTTGTCGGATAGCCTTGCCGATTTCGTTACGCTCCATTAAGCAAAGGTGCTTTGCCATATCAAGGGTGAGAATGTATTCAATCCCGGTCATATTTCCGCCTTTTTGGTTCGCCCGTTTTGGCGTACCAATGGCGATATTTTGAACAGTAATAAAATCTTGGTTTTCAATAAATCCGCCCTGTTTAATTCGGGCTTTAATCCAATTAGAAAAATCCCGTCCCACTCGTAAGGCTTGGTGCAGTGGTCTAGCGTTAATCCCGTTGGCGGTCTGTCCGTTGATAAAATCAAACGTTTGAATGCTTAATAATTCGTTTAGGTTCATTGTTGCTTATCCTCTTGGGGTAAATATTCGTAAACGGTAATCGGGCTTTTTCGGATAGTGATTTCTTGATATTTGTCAAAATCTAATCCCTGTTGCCGTAAGCCTTTGAGTATTTGCGATTTGTTTTTAAATTCGGCTATCGTTTCTGTTCGTCCGCCATCGGGGGCTGTGCCGGTAACGATGTAAAACGGCTTGATTTTGCGTTTCGGTTTAGTGGTGGATTTAGTCATATTTCGCCAGTAACGCCTCTTGTTCTTCCGCACTCAATCCGTGTAGCTTTCTGCGGTTGCGTGATAGGTTGTAAGCCTTGATAAGGGTTTCGCATTGGGTTTTGTCGGCGATGGAATAACGGTAATATTGCGTGCCGTTTTGGGCGTGTTCTGTGGTGCGTTTTAAACGTCCACCATTGAGAAATCTCCGCTCAAAGGTTGAAATGTAATTCCTGCCACTGGTGAACCGGTATTTGTCCACGTTTTCAAGCTCGGTAAATGAACCGGTAAACAAGCAAAAATAAACGGTTTCGGTATGGTTTAAATCATCGGGGCGGTGTAGAATGCTCATTGATAAGTTCCTTATTAAATAATGGTCTCTAATTGCCCTGTTGAGTTTTTAAAAGTTTTCTCAATGGGGCTTTTTTATTGCTCGGTTTTATCCTTGTAAGCTGTTCAAATAAGCCTGTATATCGCTTGCTTTAAAGCGTGTAGAACGTCCTATTTTGATTTTGGTGAGAATGCCATTGCGAACAAGGCGATCTATTTTTGAGCGTGAGCCTAGCCCTAAATTAGTAAGCTCCGTTACGCTGTAATGTTTTTCAATGGTTTCGGTTTGTATGGCTTGATTGGTTGTTGTCATCATTCCCCCTAATTGCTGTTGATTGGTTAATTTGGTGCAATTTGCGTTATATTGCGTTGGGGGTATGGTAGGAAAGTCAAAGAATTAAAAATAGGGTAAAAGGGTTTTAAAGGGGTGTACCCTTTAGACAATAAAAAAGGGCTATACCCCTTTTGAGTTTAGCCCTATGAAATGCGTTAACGCTAGATTTTATCAGGTTAAAAAGGGTTATACCCCTTTTCTGCCAATCGCTTTAGCTTGGTTAGGTCTTGTTATTCTTTGAATTGCCTCTCGATTATTTCTGCTTATGCTTGGATAATTCTTTTCAATCCATTCTGTTATGTCCTTTGCGTTTGCTATGGTGTCGGGTTGTGATAAATCATAGTTTAGCCAATACCGTTTGATTACCTCGAAAATAACTTTGATTTCATCGGTAGTGTGCCCGTGAATAGAAAAATCCTCATAATTGACCGCACTTTTTATTATTTCAGGTTTTTTCAGGTTTTCAATTTCGGCTTGTAGTTCTTCTATGATTTTATCCTTTTCGGTTAAATGTTGTTGAAATACAAGTCGTTCTGCCGTGCCAACCGGTGATTTATTAATATCTGTATTTTTTATAAATTCCTCTGTTTTGGTTAAAGCCATAGCCACTAGTGTTGCCTGCCCTTCTATTAACTCGTTTAAGGCTTTAGCGTGATCGGTGGTATCAATATTTAAAAGTTCTTCTATTCTTTTGCGTTTAATATAAATCCCTAATTGATTTTCCTTTAGATATTCAGTAACCATCTCAGGGTCATCATAAAATAGAATATCGTCAAAATCTCTTACGGTTTCCAATGCTTCAAAAAATAAATTAGGGTGTAAATTTTTTACTTTTTCATCGATTTTTGATGGTACTTCAAAAACGGATATTCCGTTTTGTTCTATCCAACATTCAAAATCTACATCTCCCCATATTTCATCTTCTGTTTTTCTTACATCATTAGGTGAAAGTTTGACTAATAAATAAGTCGCAATTTCAGGATATAAAGAATTCGGATTGTGCTTTTTTAGAAAATCTAACAACTCAACAACAGAAATATATTCTTGTTCTCGCAGCTGTCTTAAGTTCAACAATTCGCTTTTAATGTCAATCACAAAACGCCCCTATGCGTAGCCCTATTTGGTTGGAAGTGCGGCAAAGAACAAATAGGGTTGTTCTCTTTCGGTGTGGGTAATTAATCCGCACCTAGCCGCACAAATTCGGTTATTTTAAAATTTGGATATATCGCTCAAGCTCTGCCAATTCATAACCGGCAATAAGATCACAAAGTGCGGTCGGTTTTCCTGTTTTATGAAAATCATCAAAGCATTGATAATATTTCGCACGGTCTTTGAATTTAATATCAACCGGCAAATAGCCACGCTTTAACAATTCAAAATTCAGCAGTAATCGCCCGGTTCTTCCGTTGCCATCTATAAACGGGTGAATACTCTCAAAGCTCAAATGCAACCACGCAATCGCAATCAGTGGGTGGGATTTTAATTGATGATAGGTACTGATTAATTCTGCCATTTCTTCCGCTATAAAGTGCGGTGGTGTCGGCTCATTTTCAGCCCCTAAAATCTTAACCGGAATAGCCCGATATTTGCCTTTGTGTTCTGCATTGCTCATTAAGACTAAAGCGTGAATGTCTTTAATGGTTCGCTCGCTCAATGGTTCATTATTTGCCACCAGCTCAAATAGAAAATTAAATGCGTCTCTAAAACCAATAATATCCAAATGCTCTCTAATCGGTTTCTCCGCTATGGTTATGCCGTCATTTAAAATCAATGCGGTTTCTCTTAGCGTGATAGTGTTGCCTTCAATAGCGTTTGAGTTATACGAACTTTCAATAATAAATTCATTTCTCAAGCGGTTGAGTTCGCTTTGGGTTAGCGGTCTAAGTTGGGATAGTTCGGCTTTTAGTCGGTCGATTTCTGCTAATAGCTCGGTCATCTTCGGTTATTGCTAATGATTTAAATTGCTCCATTATAACGCAATATGAACGATAAAAGAAAGATTTCAACTGTTCATTTAAACAGTTAAAAGGTACTCCCTATGGGATACCCCTTTCCACGGGGGTTAGGTCTCGTGGTTTTCGGCAGTTTTTTGGGGTTTAGGGTCATCATCATCTTTTGATTAAAATTCAGTATTCGCAAGGCTTGAAGTGTAGAAAAGATGTTGAACGATGTCGATTTGTGAACAGATATAATTATATTCATCAAATATAATTTCATCTAAAACAAAATAAATCTGTTTGGTGGTGGCTTTTGTTTGGCTATTGGGTTTGGTGATTTTCCCCATACCTCAATTTGAGGAAAAGGGATCACGGTTTCCGTTATCCCTTGATATGCTCCCCATCTTTGGGAATTGTAAATCGTTGGGGTAAACTTAGGGGATCATTCGCATTCTAAGCGGTTTTAATCCTTGCCCTTGTGTTTGTTCGTCTTTGAGCAGTAAAACGCCTTGGCGGTCGCTTTATGGCGGTTCTAGCCTAAAAAAAGGGTAGAAAAACTGTAATAGCGATGAAAGAGAGTTCCCCAGGCGGTATTCAAGACTTTTTCTCTGAACTTTTTACCCGCCCCTCCCCATAGCATAAAAGCCAATCAATAGATTTTCCCTCGCGCGCACGTGCGTACTGGGTACGAAATTCAATTTAGAATATCCACCACCTGCCGAATGAAAACGATAAAAGCTCCGTAGGTTCGGGGTGGTGGTTAAATATTTGTGGTGGTTTTCGGGCTAAGTGATAGGGATAATTTAAAGCCTAGTGCCTCGGTTATGCGTTCTAGTGTGCTTAGTTTCGGTTCTACACTACCGGAAAGGGTTTTATATAGACTTTCACGTCCTAGCCCTGTTTCTTTCGCTAATTGGGTTATTCCTCTTGCTCTTGCCAAGGTGTTTAGGGCTTCTATAAATTCCGCTTTATCACCACTTTCAAGAGATAATTCTAAGTAGGCTTTAATTGTTTCTTCGTCTGTTAAATATTTTGCTTCGTCAAATTGTTCTAATACTTTAGCCATTTTTCTATCTCCATAAAATCCGCTTTAAGTTGGTTTTTTCTCTATTGCTCATCAGCTCGCCTTGTATTGTTGAATTTGAATATGTTGTATTATAAAAGATACAATCAAGCAATGATTTTGTATCTTTTGTTTTACTATTCTCCCCAAATATTCATTCTACTTTCAATTTTTTTGATTTAATCAATTAAAGAGTTAAGAAGTTAAGAAGTTAAGAACAAAATCAAAATTTTTAAAATGTAGAAATTCGGTAATAAAAAACCTAGCCAATAGGCTAGGTAGTGGAGTAACCCTTTAATCAGTCATTGACGATTTTAAGATGAAATTCAGGCAAGGCATCTTTAGCGGCATTCTCTACATAATCGCCCCACCATTGCAGCATTCTAGCCCTATCTTCCAAATACAAAGCACGGTTATAGGCTTGTCTGATTTTATCCTTATCAATATGCGACAAAGCCACCTCAATCCAATCTTTATTAAATCCCTGCTCATTTAAAGCCGTGCTAGCGATACTGCGTAAACCGTGTGCCACCAGTTTACCGTGATAGCCCATACGCTTAATAGCCGCATTTGCTGTTTGTGTGTTGCAGTGTGTGCTAGGGTCTTTAATGCTAGGGAATAAATACCGCCCACCACCGTTTATCTTTTTGATTTCAGCTAATACGGCTAAGGCTTGCCGTGATAGGGTAACAATATGTTTTCGCCCTTGTGCTGTTTCTTTTAATCCTTTATTGATGAATATTGTCCACGTCCTCGCACGTTCATCAATATCTTCAAATTTAGCCGTTGCTGCCTCATTGGGTCTTGTCATTGTCAAAAGTTGCCATTGAATTAAAAGCCTTGTTTGAGGGTGAATTTGAGCTTTAGCAAGTGCGGTCAGAAATTCCCCTAGTTCTTCAGGTCTAATTGTCCGCATATGCTGAACTTGGGGGCTATCAAAGGCTTTAGAAAGGTTAGCCATTCGATTATCGGTTAAAATATCGTGATGAATGGCATAAGTCATCACCTCATTGAGCTTTTGAATAGTTCGTTTTAAGGTTTCTAGTGTGCCTTTCGCTTGAAGTGGCTTTAAAACTTTTATCACATTATTAGCGGTCATTTCAGAAATCGGCATATTGCCAAAAGCAGGGAATAAATGACGTTCCAATAGTCGCCAAGTATCGATTGCGGTTTTCTCTGAAAAATTAGCCCGTAGTTTTCTATCTTCAAACCATAGCTTAGCCACATTTTGAAAAGTAGAATTGAGTGCTTTCTTTTTCTCTTCCTCTTGTTGTTCCCGGTGAGATTTCGGATCGATATTTTGAGCAAGTAACGCCAAATATTCCCTTGAGATTTCTCTAGCCTGTAACAAAGAAATGCTAGGGTAATCGCCAATAGTAATATTTGTTCTCCCGTCTTTGCTGTCTGAAAAAGGTTTTTTATAGTTAAACGTCCAATTCTTCGCACCGGTAGGGCGGATGCTTAAATAAAGCCCGTTACCGTCTGCCAGTCTATAAAGTTTATCCTTTGGCTTTGCCTTATCTATTTGAGTGTGATTAAGTGCCTTTATCGTTCTAGCCATATCAACGCCTTTTAAAGTTTAGTGATCTCAAAAAGAAGTAAAAAAATGAGATCACTAAAAACGGCTAAAGCCTTGCTATATATGGCTTTAAAGGGTTTCATTTTTCATTTTAGTGATCTCGTCTTTGAGGGAATGGTACACGAGATCACAAACGAGATCACTAAAAACGTGATTTACAGTGATTTACTATGATTTAATATGACCCAATAAAAAAGCCTTGAAGGCTTATCCCACAAGGCTTTGTAACTCATTATGATTTAAATTGATTTATCGATTTGGTGGAGCTGGCGGGAGTTGAACCCGCGTCCGAAATTACTCTACCTTCAGTACTACACGTTTAGTCGGTCTTTAATTTCATTCAAGTATGCGAACAGACACGCTAAACTTGAACTAGTTTGATTTAATTTAATGCTTCGATCCTCAAACGGCGGCTTCCACACGATCTCGTTTTGGGTTGACTCCGCAAACTCCCCGTCTTACGAGCGGAAGCTGGGGCGCGAAGGCTAAATGCAGGTTATTAAGCTGCTAAAGCGTATTGTTCGTCGTTTGCGACTATTTTTTTGCGGTTTATTTACGAGGCCTACCGCACCTCGACGTGCACCTTGGGCTTCGCTAATCCCGTCGAATCCAGAATCAGCCCCAAAATTATTCGTAAGTCTAGCAAAAAAAAGACACAAATAAAAGCACCTTATTTATTAAACTGCCGTGTTAGGGTAGAATTTCGCTCGGTTTTATCAAAGGAAAAATAAAATGAAAAATCTCAAATCTCTCATTACTCTTTCAATGGCTTCACTATTTTTTGCAATGAATGTATCGGCAGCACAAAGCAAAGAAGGCGTGAAATCAGAGAGTAAAAAAGAACGCATTTCAAAAATTACTTCGGTTACTCAGGCTATTTCTATTAATGCTGAAAATCAGCATTTAAGCGTTGATAACAACGGGCAAGCACTTGCCGTTTTCAAATATACGGTATCCAATATTAGCAATAAGCCGATTTCGGCTGTTCAATGGTTGAGTATTTATGTAAACAAGCGTGAAGTGGTACACAGTCAAGATATGAACATTGATCTGGTGTCGCCATTGTTGCCGGGTAAATCATTCACGATTAATTTACAACTCCCTTTTGTGCAAATTCAAGAAAAGTTCAGACCGGTTTTTATGGATTCACAAGCTAAAATTGAGGTTTATTCTGTTGATCAGGTTATTCGTTTTAGTGATCAAAACGAACTGCGTGAACGTTAATCGTTTTCTAATGCTCAACCTGCTGATATGTAGAATTATATGTGTGCTTGAACAGTGTTTTTATTATGGTTATACTAAACGCCTTTATTTTTAACCGCACTTTTCCGTTATGTCTTTTGCCCGCAAAATCATTCATATCGATATGGATTGCTTCTATGCTTCGGTGGAAATTCGTGAAAATCCTTCCTTGCAAGGTAAACCTGTTGCGGTAGGGGGGAGTTCTACTCAACGTGGTGTGTTGACAACCTGTAATTATGAGGCGAGAAAATTTGGGTTACATAGTGCAATGCCTACGACTCAATCTATCAAAAAATGTCCGAATTTAGTGCTTATTCCGGTAAATATGGCGTTATATAAACAGGTTTCAGCGCAGATTCATCAAATTTTTCGTCGTTATACGGATATCATCGAACCCCTTTCTTTAGATGAAGCCTATTTGGATGTAACTGATTGCCAAAAATGTTCGGGGTCAGCCACGTGGATTGCGCAAGAAATTCGCCAAGCGATTTTTGATGAGCTAAAACTCACTTCTTCAGCAGGGATTGCGCCGCTTAAATTTCTTGCAAAAATTGCCTCTGATATGAATAAACCTAACGGACAGTTTGTGATCAAACCCAATGAAGTGGCGGCCTTTGTTAAACCTCTCGCTTTAAAAAAAATTCCGGGAGTTGGGAAAGTCACTTCACAGCGTTTATCGGATATGGGATTAGAAACCTGCGCCGATGTACAAAATTTTGATCAATCCGTTTTATTGAATCGATTTGGAAAAATAGGTAAGCGAATTTGGGATTTTAGTCATGGTATCGACGAACGTGAGGTTCAGTCTCATCGCGAAAGAAAATCCGTGGGGGTTGAGCGCACGCTTGTTAAAAATATTTACGAGCCTGAGAAGGCTATTGTATTGTTAGATGATCTGTATGCAGAATTATGTCGTCGTCTTGAACGTGCCGTGCCTAATACGCCTTTATCTGCCTTCCGTAAAATCGGCATAAAACTCAAATTTGAGGATTTTCAAGTGACGACTTTGGAAAAAACAGGGTTGCCTTTTTCCTTAGCCGGTTTTCAGCAATTACTTCGGCAAATTTGGCAGCGCAGACAAGGAAAATCTGTTCGCTTGATTGGTTTACACGTTAATTTATCGGAAGAAAATAAACAAGAACAAATGAGCCTTTGGTAATACAATTCACACTTTATAAAATCAGTATTTGGAGAAATGATGGAACACAAATTAGAAGATATTATTGCAATCTTTAACCAATGTTTTGAACAAGAATATAACACCCGCCTTGTGAAAGGGGGAGAAGAGCCGATTTATATTCCGGCAAATGATGATGTATCTTATCACGCAATTTATTTTGCCCGTGGTTTTTATAGCAGCGCCTTACACGAAATTGCGCATTGGCTGGTGGCTGGTAAGGCTCGCCGTGAGTTGGAAGATTTCGGCTATTGGTATGAACCGGACGGACGTTCCGAAGAACGTCAGCGCGATTTTGAAAAGGTAGAAATCAAACCGCAGGCTTTGGAATGGATTCTTTCCACGGCCGCCGGATTTCGTTATTTTGCGAGTAGCGATAATTTGAATGGCAATCCGGGCGATACGCAGCCTTTCAAACAAGCCGTATATGAACAAGTGAAAATTTATGCGGAAAAAGGTTTACCGAAACGCGCCGAAACCTTACGTAAAGCGTTGGCAAAATTTTATGGAACGGAAGATCGCATTGATTTGAATAAATTTGATGTCAGCCGTATTTAAAGTGCGGTCATAAAATCTTTGGATTTTGAACGTTGGCTTGCCAACAGTGCCATAAGGAATAACAATCGCTTTAAGCGATTATGTATAATTTTAACCACACTTTATGTACTGCAATTTTTCGTAAAATCGGCTAGAATACGCCGATTTTGTTTTAGATTTGAAATGTATAACGCGTATGAAAGATTCCATTATTACTAAACTTGAAAGTTTAAAAGAACGTTATGAAGAATTAGAGGCATTATTAGGCGATGCCTCCGTGATTAGTGATCAAGATAAATTCCGAGCCTATTCCAAAGAATATGCCCAACTTGAAGAAGTGGTGAAATGTTTTAATCGCTGGACTCAACTTAATAGCAATATTGAAGAAGCGGAAATGTTGCTGGATGATCCTGAAATGAAAGAAATGGCACAGATGGAAATTGACGAATCCAAAGAGGAAATGGAAGAAGTGGAACAACAACTTCAAATTCTCTTGCTGCCAAAAGATCCGAATGATGAATATAACTGTTATTTAGAAATTCGTGCGGGAACGGGTGGTGATGAAGCGGGAATTTTTGCCGGTGATTTATTCCGTATGTATAGCCGTTATGCGGAAAGTAAACGCTGGCGGGTAGAAATGCTCAGTGCAAATGAAAGCGAGCAGGGCGGTTATAAAGAAGTGATTGTAAAAGTGAGCGGTGATGGCGTGTATGGTCAGTTAAAGTTTGAATCCGGCGGTCACCGTGTACAACGTGTGCCGAAAACCGAATCACAAGGTCGTATTCATACTTCAGCCTGTACCGTTGCCGTAATGCCGGAATTACCGGAATCCGAAATGCCGGAAATCAATCCCGCCGATTTACGTATTGATACTTATCGTTCATCCGGTGCTGGCGGTCAGCACGTTAATACGACGGATTCCGCCGTGCGTATCACCCACATTCCGACAGGTATCGTAGTGGAATGTCAAGACGAGCGTTCTCAACACAAAAACAAAGCCAAAGCGATGTCTGTGCTTGCATCACGAATCGTTCAAGCCGAACAGGAACGTCAAGCGGCAGAACAAACGGATATGCGCCGTAATTTATTGGGCTCGGGTGATCGTTCCGATAAAATCCGTACCTATAACTACCCGCAAGGTCGTGTAACTGATCATCGTATCAACTTAACGATTTATCGCTTAGATGAAGTGATGAACGGAAAAATTGATGAGTTAATTCAGCCGATCATTACTGAGTATCAAGCGGATCAGTTAGCTGCGTTATCTGAACAAAATTAATCATTGGGGCATCTGGTTTCAGATGCTCTTTTTTACGGAGAAATAAAATGTTAGTTGAAGATCCAAAGGACAAAAAAGTGAAAGATGTGGAGTTTTCTTCCTTTTCCCCTATTTCTCAGGCGGTATTGGCGAGTCGATTTAAACGTTGTATTGCTTATTTCATCAATAGTTTTATCGGTTGGGGTATGTTTTCCATTGGTACGGTTTTTGGTGAGTTTGCTGGCATATTACTTGGCATTTTGTATGTAGGAGCACAGCTTTATTTTATAAAAACCTATGGACAAACTATCGCTAAATGTTGGTTAAACTTGCGTGTTCTTGATTACAGTACACAAAGCTCTATTGGGTTTGGTAAATATATCGGTCGAGAAATTATTGATTGGTTGTTTGGCTGGACGAGTTTTTTACTCATCATAAGCGGTATTGTGGCACTGGTACGTGATGATCGCCGCTCTTTAACGGATTTAATTATTGGCTCTCAGGTCATTCAAGAACAAAAATAATGAATTATCAACAATGGCTGGCTCAAGCCATAATGGCGTTAAATCAAGCGAATCCCAAGGAAAATGGCAAAATTGATGCGTTGGTTTTGTTGCAATATGCAACCGGAAAATCCCGCACTCAGATTTTAGCCTTTGAGGAGACCGAAATTGACGAAAAAGTGCGGTCAAATTTAACCGCACTTTTAAATCGCCGATTAAAGGGTGAACCTATCGCTTATATTCTCGGTGAAAAAGAATTTTGGTCGTTGCCATTAAATGTATCGGAAAACACCTTAATTCCACGCCCTGACACCGAAGTCTTAGTTGAAAAAGCCTTAACGATTGCGATGGAAAAACTCAAAAAAAATCCACCGCACTTTCGGATTTTAGATCTTGGCACCGGAACAGGAGCCATTGCATTGGCACTAGCTTCCGAGCTTGCCCCCGTGTGTCAAAAACGACAAATTCAATTAGAAATTATCGGTGTGGATCGGATGTTGGATATTGTGGCATTGGCAAAATCTAACGCAGAAAAAAATCAACTTAATGTGGGCTTTTTTCAAAGCGTATGGTTTGAAAATGTAGAAGGGCAATTTGATTTGATAGTGAGTAATCCGCCCTATATTGATGAAAAAGATGAACATTTAAGCCTAGGTGATGTGCGGTTTGAACCCTTATCCGCCCTGGTTGCGGCAGATAGCGGCTATGCCGATTTACGGCATATTATCGAACAATCGCCTCGATATTTAACTGATGGCGGTTGTTTATTGCTTGAACACGGTTGGCAACAAGGGACAAAAGTGCGGTCAATTTTTCAAACGAACCATTGGGAAAACATTGCAACCTTACGTGATTATGGCGACAATGAGCGCGTTACATTTGGTTTTTGGAAAGAATAATGAAATATTACAGACGCAGATTATATGATCATTTTGTAAATTTTTATAATGTGATTTCAGATGATTACGGGGAATCAGAAGCACAACTTCGTGCGAAAATGGGGCATTTCGTACGTAAAGCACGGCGAGAAATTTCATCTGATTGGGCGTTAAAAGAGCGTATTCATCATTTGTTACAACTGATTTACAGCGATTGGGGTTTTCATTGCGATCCTGATAAATATTTTTCTGCACGGAATCTTTATTTGCCTTATGTACTGGAATATCGTGAAGGAATGCCGGTAACATTAGGAGCTATTATTTTATATCTTGCCGAGTCTTTGGACTTACCGATTTACCCGGTTAATTTTCCTACTCAACTTATTTTACGTGCTGAAATTGAAGATGATGTCGTATTTATCGATCCTTGGAACGGCAGTTATATTTCTCAAGAAAAGCTACAACAGCTTTATGAAGGTGCATTTGGTTTCGGGTCACAAATTCAGCCGGAAGAATTGGAGCGGGCTGATCTGCAATTACTCTATCTACGTTTTGAGCAACTTGCCAAAAACGCACTGATTCGTGAAGAACATAATGAAATGGCATTTCGTTATATTGAACATTTGCTCATTTTTAACAAGGACGAACCCTATCATATTCGTGATCGCGGATTAGTGCTGGCACAAATGGGGGCATATCCCGCGGCATTGAAAGACTTGGAATATTTTATAGATAAGTGTCCGCAAGATCCCACAGCGATGTTTATTCGCACACAACTTTTGGAACTCAAAGGCGAAATTGAAGAAGATCGTCATTCTATTCATTGAATTAAGGAAAATTTATGCAAAACAAAGTAGTAAAAATTGACAATATTGACGTTGCTAACGATAAGCCTTTTGTGCTTTTTGGTGGAATGAACGTATTAGAAAGCCGTGATATGGCAATGCAAGTCTGTGAAGCCTATGTAAAAGTGACGGAAAAACTTGGCGTGCCTTATGTTTTTAAAGCCTCTTTTGACAAGGCGAATCGCTCATCTATTCACTCATACCGGGGACTGGGAATGGAAGAGGGCTTGAAAATTTTCCAAGAATTAAAAGAGACCTTCGGCGTAAAAGTGATCACGGATGTACACGAAATTTACCAATGTAAGCCGGTAGCGGAAGTGGTTGGTGTAATCCAATTACCGGCATTTCTCGCTCGTCAAACGGATCTTGTGGAAGCGATGGCGCGCACCGGTGCAGTGATTAATGTGAAAAAACCGCAATTTTTAAGCCCCGGACAAATGGGAAATATCGTAGAGAAAATCGAAGAATGCGGAAACGATAAAGTGATTCTTTGTGATCGCGGCACTAATTTCGGTTACGATAATTTAATTGTGGATATGCTTGGTTTCAGCGTAATGAAGAAAGCTTCTAAAGGTAGCCCGGTTATTTTTGACGTAACACATTCGTTACAATGTCGGGATCCTTTTGGTGCGGCTTCAGGAGGTCGCCGTGAACAAGTGACGGAACTTGCCCGTTCAGGATTAGCGGTGGGGATTGCCGGTTTATTCTTAGAAGCGCATCCGAATCCAAATCAAGCAAAATGTGATGGCCCGTCAGCGTTACCGCTTTCCGTATTGGAAGGGTTCGTTTCACAAATGAAAGCTATTGATGATTTAGTGAAATCTTTCCCGGAATTGGATACTTCAATTTAACGGCAAAGTGCGGTTGAAAATTTTGGTATTAACAGCAGTGGCGCAAATCATTGTAGGGGGAGTTAGGCAAAACCGTAATGCACCAACAGGTGAAATGGTACTTTACGCAAAGCTAACGCCCCTAAAAATAGATATTGGATATAAAATTCTCTTTGTGCCACAGCTACACAATATCGGAAAATCGAAAGAATTTTGACCGCACTTCTTTTCAACATCAAAGGAGAATATTATGCAAATCGTATTTTTAGACAGTACCGCTATTCCAAAACACATTCCGATTCCTCGTCCGAATTTTACCCATGAATGGATCGAATATGAACATACTTCCGCACAACAAACGATTGAGCGTGCCAAAAATGCCGATATTGTGATTACAAGTAAAGTCATTTTCGATCGCAAAACCTTAGAACAGTTACCAAAACTCAAACTCATTGCGATTACCGCAACGGGGACAAATAATGTTGATCTTGTCGCCGCTCAAGAATTGGGTATTGCCGTACGAAATGTGACAGGGTATTCCAGTGTGACTGTGCCGGAGCACGTATTAGGTTTGATTTTCTCTTTAAAACACAGTTTGGCAGGGTGGTTGCGTGATCAAACTCTCGCAAAATGGGCGGATTGCAAACAATTCTGTTACTTTGATTATCCGATTACCGATGTGAGAGGGGCTACACTAGGTGTATTTGGCAAAGGTTGTTTAGGGACGGAAGTAGGGCGATTGGCACAAGCGATAGGAATGAATGTGCTTTATGCGGAACGTAAAGGTGCCGAAACCTGCCGTGCCGGTTATACGCCTTTTGATGATGTGCTCAAACAGGCGGATATTATCACTTTGCACTGTCCCTTGACGGAAACTACAAAAAATCTAATTAATTCGGAAACCCTGTCACAAATGAAAAAAGGGGCGTTTTTAATCAATACGGGACGTGGGCCTTTAGTAGATGAAAATGCGTTGCTTGATGCTTTAAAAAACGGTCATTTAGGTGGTGCGGCGTTAGATGTCATGATTAAAGAACCGCCGGAAAAAGACAATGCGCTGATTCTTGCGGCAAAAACAATGCCGAATTTACTTATTACACCGCATATCGCTTGGGCGAGTGACAGTGCGGTAACCACTTTAGTGAAAAAAGTCACGCAAAATATGGAAGATTTTGTCGCACAATTAAAATAATATGAATTTATCTATTTCCCTTTATATCGCCCTGCGTTACTGGCGTGCCAAGAGTGCCGACCGTTTTGGGCGATTAGTCACCAATCTTGCCGGTTTTGGTATTGTTTTAGGTGTGATGGCGTTGATTATCGTACTTTCGGTGATGAATGGATTGGAAGCTTACCAGAAACAGCAGGTACTGGCTTCCATTCCTCATGCTATTGTGAGCCAAAAACAACCTATTTCCACGAAAAAATCCTTGGAAAATTTACCGCACTTTGTGCAAAAAGCCGTACCGATTAATACCACGAATGTGATTTATCAAACCACAAAAGGGGTGAGTGCAGGACAAGTGATCGGCGTGCAATCATTTGCGGACGATCCTTTATTGGAATCTTTGGATAACACTCGATTTAGTACCTTGTTGCCGGTAGGTGAATTTAAGTTGATTGTGGGTTATCAGCTTGCACAAAATCTGGGACTGAATATTGGTGATAAAATTCGACTAATGATCACGGAGAACAGCCAATATACACCATTTGGGCGTGTGCCCATGCAACGTTTGTTTACCGTGAGCGAAATCTACTTTGATTATAGTGAAGCCTCGGGATATGAAGCCTTTGCGAATTTGTCCGATATTGGTCGCCTAATGCGTATTCAACCGGAACAGGCGCAGGGGTATCGTTTATTCTTGACCGATCCCTTTTTAATTACCGAATTGCCGAATGCCTTCCCCGATCAACAAATCACGGATTGGCGTGTGCAAAAAGGTGAGTTTTTCCAAGCGGTACGTATGGAAAAAAATATGATGGGGTTGCTGATTAGTCTCATTATTGTGGTGGCGATTTCCAATATCGTTACTTCGCTTAGCCTTATGGTGGTGGATAAACGGGGGGAAATTGCCATTTTACAAACCCAAGGGTTAAGGAAATCCCAAGTGCGTTCCGTCTTTATTTATCAGGGATTGTTGGTTGGGCTGGTAGGCACGCTGATTGGCACAATATTAGGCGTATTGATTACGTTAAATCTGACTTCGGTGATAAGTGCGGTTAATCCGAACGGTGTTTTTTTACCTACGGAATTAGTGCCTATTCAAATTGTTATCGTAATGGTGTTTTCTTTATTATTGTCTTTATTATCAACCATTTATCCTGCTTATCGCGCAGCAAAAACCTCACCTGCGGAAGCATTACGCTATGAATAAAATAACGATAAAGGATTTTTAATATTATTGAGGAAGTATGGAAGAGCAAAAACTCTTAGCGTTTGATCACCAACATATTTGGCATCCCTATTCTTCAATTCATTCGGATATGCCTCTTTATGCGGTAGAGGGCGCGACAGGTGTGTGCATTAAGTTAAAGAACGGCAATACGTTAATTGATGGTATGTCGTCTTGGTGGGCGGCACTGCACGGTTATAATCACCCTCGTTTAAATGCCGCTGTACAAAATCAGCTGGCGAAAATGAGCCATATTATGTTTGGCGGTTTCACTCATGAGCCGGCAGTACGGTTGGCACAATTATTAGTTCAAATTTTACCCGATGGGTTAGATAAAATTTTTTTTGCCGACAGCGGTTCCGTTGCCGTGGAAGTTGCAATGAAAATGGCCCTTCAGTATCAGTATGCCAAAGGTGAGAAGCAACGGAAAAAATTTGTCGCAATTCGTTCCGGTTATCACGGAGACACCTGGAATGCGATGTCCGTTTGTGATCCGACTACCGGTATGCATCATTTATTTTGCGGGAGTTTACCGGTTCAGTATTTTCTGCCGCAACCTTGCGTAACATTTAATGAACCTTGGAATGACAAGGCTATTGAACCTCTTGCCGATTTATTGAAAAAGCACGGACAAGAAATTGCCGCATTAATTTTAGAACCTATAGTGCAAGGTGCGGGGGGAATGTATTTTTATTCACCGACTTATCTTGTTAAAGCGCAAGAACTGTGCCGAATGTACGGCGTGTTATTGATTTTTGATGAAATTGCCACCGGTTTCGGACGAACCGGAAAATTATTTGCCGCAGAACATGCCGGTGTTTCACCGGATATTATGTGTATTGGGAAAGCCTTAACCGGCGGATATTTAACGTTATCCGCAACCATTACAACGGAAAGGGTTGCCGAAGTCATTTGCAGTAGTGAAGCAAACTGTTTTATGCATGGACCAACCTTTATGGCAAATCCTTTGGCTTGTGCCGTAGCGGCGGAATCTATTCGATTACTATTGGAAAGTCCGTGGCAGGCACGTGTTCAACGTATTGAAAAAATATTGCATCAACAACTTTTGCCGCTGCAACAAAAAGATTATGTGAAAGAAGTCAGAGTATTAGGCGCGATAGGCGTAGTTGAAATGCAAAATCCGGTGAATATGAAAAGTTTAGTACCACGTTTTGTTGAAAACGGCGTTTGGATTCGTCCCTTTGGAAGGCTGGTTTATGTGATGCCGCCTTTTATTATTCAAGAGAATGAATTAATTCAATTACTTCAGGGAATGGAAAAAGCATTAGCACAAGAATATGAAAAATAAGGCAGTAAAATGGTGCATTTTGAGCAACAATTAATACAATTAAAAAAGATTAATCAATATCGTTCTATCCCTAATTTAACCCACCACGGACGCTATATTGCACGTGATAATCGCTTGATGCTAAATATGTCTTCCAATGATTATTTAGGCTTGGCATCAAATGAAACATTACGGCGAACCTTTCTTGAACAATATGGAAAGCAGTTACCTGTGTTTACTACTTCATCTTCCCGTTTATTAACCGGTAATTTTCCTATTTATAATACATTGGAGCAGTTGGTTTCTCAGCGGTTTCAGCGAGAAAGCTGTTTGTTATTTAATAGCGGCTATCATGCGAATCTCGGTATTTTGCCGACATTAACAACCTCAAAAAGTTTAATTTTGGCGGATAAATTGGTACATGCCAGTCTGATTGATGGAATTAAATTAAGTCAGTGCCGGTTTTTCCGCTATCGCCATAATGATATCGAACATTTACAGCAACTTTTGGAAAAAAACGCCGGCAAGTTTGACCGCACTTTTATTGTAACCGAATCGGTTTTTAGTATGGATGGTGATGTAGCGGATCTCGCCAAACTGGTTCAATTGAAAAAACAATTTCCAGATACTTATCTTTATGTAGATGAAGCTCATGCCATCGGTGTTTATGGTGAAAGCGGGCTTGGTATGGCAGAGCAATTCAGCGTGTTGCAAGAGATTGATTTATTGGTCGGCACTTTTGGTAAGGCTTTGGCATCTATAGGGGCTTATGTCGTTTGTGATGAAGTCGTAAAAGCCTATTTGGTTAATCAGATGCGCCCGTTAATTTTCTCTACCGCATTGCCACCGATTAATGTCGCTTGGACTTATTTCCTATTTGAACGCTTACCGTTTTTCTCTAACGAAAGAAAACATCTTGTAGAGCTAGGTGCATTTTTGCGTGATGAAGTGGCAAAACGTTCGGGAAAAATGCCGAGTTCGACTTGTATCGTGCCTTATATTTTAGGTGATAATGAATCCGTGCTTAAGAAAGCGCAACAACTACAACTGCAAGGCTATTATTGTTTACCTATTCGCCCGCCGACAGTACCGATAGGAACTTCAAGAATCCGACTATCGCTTACGGCAGATATGACAAAAGAAGAAATCATTCGGCTGGTCGATCATTTATAGGTAACAAAATGAAAATAAAATTTGAAAATCATCAATCTGAAAAACTGCTTGTTTATTTTGCCGGTTGGGGAACACCGATCTCTGCAGTGTCTCACCTTGTATTGCCCGAAAATTACGATTTGCTAATTTGCTATGATTATCAGGATCTCTCATTATCCTTTGATTTTTCCCGTTATCAACAAATTCGAGTGGTTGCTTGGTCTATGGGGGTTTGGGTGGCGGAGCGTGTATTGCAAAATATTCAATTTGAATCGGCAATTGCAATAAATGGAACAGGGCGACCTTGTGATGATAACCTCGGCATTCCTTATGCTATTTTTAAAGGCACACTCGAGAATCTAAATGAAGTCACTCGGGCGAAATTTGATCGCCGAATCTGTGGTGATAAAGCGAATTTGGCTTTTTATTATTCGACACCACACCGAGAATTTGAAGAAATTCACCAAGAATTGACCGCACTTTTTGCTGCCGTTTTGCAAGATGAACGTACTGATTTAATCCCCTGGAGCAAAGCGATTATAGGCACTAGAGATAAAATTTTCTCACCGATAAATCAACGTCAATACTGGCACGAACGATGTCCGATAAAAGAAATTGAGGGCGAGCATTATTTGTTTTCTGTATTTACTCACTGGGAGCAGTTGTGGGACTAATTGAGAAACAGCGTATTCAGCAAAGTTTTTATAAAGCGCTTGGTAGTTATGATGAAAATGCTTGGATACAGAAAAAAATTAACCGACAGCTTATTACTCGATTAATGGCGAATTTATCGGCTACATCGCTTAAGAGTATTTTAGAATTGGGTTGTGGAACAGGACAGTTGACCGAGCAATTACAGCAACGGATTCAAGCCGAACATTGGATGCTGAATGATTTATGTGATGTGAAAGCTCAGCTTTATGAGAGGTTATCTCAACCCTTTGAATTTTATTGTGGTGATGCGGAGCAATTTCCATTTAACAGAAAGTATGATCTTATTATTACTGCTTCCGTGGTGCAATGGTTTCATCATAAAGCGAAATTTATTCAACATTGTAAAAGCGGTTTAAATCCTAACGGGTTATTGGCAATTTCCACTTTTGGGCAAGAAAATTTAAAGGAAATCCGTAAACTCACTCAAATTGGGCTGGACTATCCCGATTTATCCGATTGGAAGAGGTGGTTACAAGCCGATTTTGATTTGCTTTATAGCGATATCACAACGGAAGAACTGGTTTTTCCTACACCGATTGGTGTGTTGAAACATCTTAAAAATACCGGTGTGACGGCGATAGGAAAAGGCCACTGGACAAAGGGGCAGCTCAATGAATTTATCAATCGATATCAACAACATTTTTCTTTGTCGGGGAAAAAAGTGCGGCTGACTTACCAACCGTTATGGCTGATTGCGCAATATAAAGAATAGGGGACATTGTGGGAAAAGTCATCTTTATTTCAGGGATTGATACGAATGTAGGGAAAACTATCGCTACGGGCATTTTGGCAAAGCAATTAATGGCTCAAGGTTTTTCCGTGATCACACAAAAAATGATTCAAACAGGTTGCAGAAAGATTGCAGAGGATTTATTGGTTCATCGAAAAATTCAAGATATTGCATTGACAGAAGATGACTTTAACGGCATTACCTGTCCTTACCTTTTTGAATATCCCTGTTCCCCTCATCTTGCTGCCAGAAGAGAAGAATGCGTGATTGATGCCAAAAAGATTGAAAAATCAACCGCACTTTTGGCTGAAAAATATGATTATGTGTTGCTTGAAGGGGCTGGCGGATTAATGGTTCCTTATAATGAATATGAAACCATATTAGATTACGTTCAGACACAGAATTATCCGTTAGTATTAGTAACGTCAGGAAAATTGGGCAGCATAAATCATACGTTATTGAGTTTAGAGGCGTGCAAAACACGAAATATTCAGGTGTTACGTGTGTTATATAACCGTTATCCCGAATATGATCCGATTATTTCTGAAGAAACTCAGTTTTATTTAAAAAATTATCTTACTCGGCATTTTTCTCAAACGGAATTTGAGGTTTTTGAGAAAGTTGAGATTTAATTAAGGATTGGGCGAAGTATGATAAACTTCGGTATTATGCAGCAGTTGCTACAAATTATTGTAGGGGGTTTTAGGCGAAGCCGTAACGCACCAATAGACTGAATGGTGCGTTAAGCAAAGCTCAACGCCTCCTACCCAAATTAAATACCGGATATAAAATACTCTTTGTGAAACTGATACATAATAATGAAAATTAGAGTGAAAAAATGAATAACTATCTACTAGAATGTGAAAATGTCAGTAAATTCTATCAAGAAGGGGATAACCAAACTCAAGTGTTGAAAGGGGTTTCCTTTGTAATGCAGCCGAAAGAATTGGTGGCGATTGTCGGCAGTTCCGGTTCGGGGAAGAGTACGCTGCTCCATACTTTAGGCGGTTTAGATCAGCCCAGCAGCGGTGAGGTGTTTATTAAAGGACAATCCCTGCAAAAATCATCGGAATCGGAATTGGCAAAATTACGTAATCAAAATTTAGGTTTTGTGTATCAATTTCATCATTTAATGGCGGACTTTACAGCGCTTGAAAATGTGATGATGCCGATGTTAATTGGTCATCGGAATAAAACGGAAGCAAAAGATCGTGCGGAAAAAATATTAAGTGCGGTCGGTTTAAGCCATCGAATTTCTCATCGTCCTTCAGCGCTTTCAGGGGGAGAACGTCAACGTGTGGCGATTGCACGAGCGTTAGTCAATAATCCGTCCTTGGTGCTTGCTGATGAACCGACCGGTAACCTCGATCATAAAACCACAGAAAGTATTTTTGAACTGATTAGAGAGCTGAATCAAATACAAAATATCGCTTTTTTACTAGTTACCCATGATCTTAAACTCGCCAATAAACTTAGTCGTTGTCTAATTATGGCTGATGGTGTATTGCTAGAGGAGACTAAAGAACAAAAAGATCTTCGGCTTTTAAAAAGTTTTGATTGGGACTTTGGTAGAAAGGAGTGGAATGCTGTATGAATGCCCCTTTTTTTATTAGTTATCGTTACCAAAGAGGTAAACAGAAAAATCCACTCGTAAGTTTGATTTCAACATTTTCTACTGTCGGTATTGCCCTTGGTGTTGCCGTGTTGATTGTGGGGTTGAGTGCAATGAATGGATTTGAACGTGAATTGAATCAACGTATTCTTGCCGTAGTACCTCATGCGGAAATTATGGTTAATCCCAATGGCAGCGAGCAAACCATTAATCAATGGCAGAATCTTGCCGAGCGTTTAAAAACGAATGAAAAAATCACCGCACTTTCACCTTTTGTCAGTTTTACGGCATTGGTTGAAAACGGTAGTAAATTAAAAGTAGTGCAAGTAAAAGGTGTGGACAAGACGGCGGAAGAGCAGGTTAGTTCTCTTGGTAAATTCGTAGAAGGCGACGGATGGCAAAAATTTGCTAAAGAAGGCGGTTTAGTGCTCGGTTCCGGCATTGCAAGAGAATTAGGCGTTAACGTTGGGGATTGGGTTTCTTTACTTATTTCTCAACAAAATGGTAATGAAGGGTTGTCTCAACCGAGTCGTGAGCGCGTTCAAGTCACGGGTATATTGCGTCTAGACGGGCAGCTTGATCATAGCTATGCTTTACTATCTTTGTCTCAAGCACAAACGTTACTTGGCTATCAAAATGATCAAATCACCGGTGTGGCGTTGAAAGTCAGTGATCCGTTTAAGGTGCAGGAAATGGATTATTCGGCATTAAATGATTATCCGCAGCTTCTTTATGTGCAAAATTGGATTGCTAAGTTCGGTTATATGTATCGAGATATTCAGCTTATCCGCACGGTAATGTATATTGCCATGGTACTTGTTATCGGCGTGGCCTGCTTTAATATTGTTTCTACTTTGATTATGGCGGTAAAAGATAAGCAGGGCGATATCGCTATTATGCGTACACTTGGTGCAAATAATGGCTTTATTAAGCGAATTTTCATCTGGTACGGCTTGCAAGCGGGAATGAAAGGTTGTTTAATAGGGATCGTTCTCGGCACGATATTGGCGTTAAATTTAACCGCGTTGATTCAGGGCTTAGAATATTTACTCGGAAAGAAATTGTTATCGGATGGCATCTATTTTGTCGATTTTCTTCCTAGCGAACTTCATTGGCAAGATGTTTTATTGGTTTTAGCTGCGGCGTTAGCCTTAAGTCTTTTGGCAAGCCTTTACCCCGCAAGTCGGGCGGCGAAACTTCAACCGGCTCAGGTATTGAGCCATCATTAGCTAAAATTTAAAACATTCATTAATGAACTAGTTTACTAGTGTATAAAATAGGTGTAGAGTATTTGCAATTTTTAAACACAACATTTTTATAATTATAAGAGAGTGATGTATGGCTAAAGAAAAAATTGAAATCGTCGTTGAAAATGATGATACACGTATTGAAAAAGTAGATCAGGTTTTACCTCCAATCGCTTTACTGGAAAAATTTCCGGCAAGTGAAAAAGCTGCGGCGTTAGTTAGACAAACCCGTCTTGATACTCACAATATTATTCACGGCAAAGATGATCGTTTGTTGGTTATCATCGGTCCTTGTTCCATTCACGATCCGAAAGCCGCATTAGAATATGCAGCTCGCTTAAAACCGTTGCGTGAAAGATATAAAGACAGTCTCGAAATCATTATGCGTGTTTACTTTGAAAAGCCGCGCACTACTGTGGGCTGGAAAGGATTAATTAATGACCCGTTTTTAAATGACAGTTATCGTTTAAATGATGGTTTACGTATTGCACGTAAATTGTTATCCGACATTAATAACCTTGGTGTGCCGTCAGCCGGTGAATTTTTAGATATGATTACGCCTCAATATGTGGCGGATTTTATGAGCTGGGGCGCAATCGGGGCTCGTACCACGGAATCTCAAGTTCACCGTGAGCTGGCTTCAGGTTTATCTTGTGCCGTCGGTTTTAAAAATGCAACCAATGGTGGCGTGAAAGTGGCGCTGGATGCGATTGGTGCAGCTGAAGCACCGCACTATTTTTTATCCGTCACCAAGTTCGGTCATTCTGCGATTGTTTCTACTAAAGGTAATGAAGACTGCCATATTATCTTACGTGGCGGTGATAAAGGCCCTAATTACAGTGCAGAAGATGTAGCGAAAGTTTGTGCCGATATTGAAAAATCAGGGCGTATTCCACACGTTATGGTGGATTTCAGTCACGCAAATAGTAGTAAACAATTTAAAAAACAAATGGAAGTTTGTGAAGACGTAAGTAACCAAATTGCGAACGGTTCAACACAGATTTTCGGTGTGATGGTGGAAAGCCATCTTGTTGAAGGTCGCCAAGATTTGATTGACGGTAAAGCCGCAACTTACGGACAAAGTATCACTGATGCCTGTATCGGCTGGGAAGATACGGAAGTCTTATTAGAACAGCTATCGAATGCAGTTATTGCGAGACGTAAAGCCAACGCTTAATTTTTAATATTGAAAAGTGCGGTCAAAAATCGTTTTACTTTGTAAAAAGTTTTAAATCCGCTTTTATTTATATCTAATAGAAAAGGGGCAATAATTGCCCCTCTTTTATGCTGTATCTAAGAGAAGGTGCAATACGTGTAATGGGTACCGGAAAAAAGTGGGTAGCACAGTAGAGAAAGGGGGAGGGCAATACCAAGGCTATGAGTTTAGTAACCAAGACGATACTTTAGTTTACGTTCAACAAGGTGTGCAAATTATCTAACTTGTAAGAAATAAATGGTTAAATTTTAACTATAATTGTTACAAAATTAATTATTTATTCAATGAAATAGAAACGGAAGGTGTATAATCACCTCCGTTTTTTTCGGCAATCGTTTTTGTAAAACTATTTTAGCGTTTTTATTCAGTGGTTTTACAAAAATATTCTATAAGAGGTTAATGTTGAGGTTAGCTAATATGTTAAATAAATTAACGTGTATATTTTTGATATTACACCAACTGGAAATAATAGATCTAAAAGGCATCTCCATACCTTCAAAGCATTTCATAACAAAATAACAAGGAAAGCCAATGAGCACACATTTTTCTAAAACTTTATTAGCCGCATTATTATGCGGACTTTGTTTTTCGCCTTTGGTACAGGCTAAGGTGGAATTGAAAGGTATTATTAAAAACGCAATGGATAATGATCCTACCCTTGATGAAGCAAGGGCGAATATTGCGATGGCGGAGAGCCAAACAAAAATTTCCGAAGCGGGGCATTTGCCGATTGTTTCTGTAACAGGGACATCGATGGTAAACCAATATCATCGAGATACCAGTAATCGTCGTTCAGGACCGGGTATTAACGCGAGAGTGAATTTATATGCCTGGGGCGGTATTGAAGCGGAAATTGAGCGAGACCGCCATAAAGAAGGTTATTATCAGCATAAATTCTCCGAAACCCGTGAAGTGATGGGGCAGAAAATCGGGCAACTTTATTTAGCGGCATTACGTGCTAAAGAAAGTGTGGCGGTTTATAAAGAAAGCTTAGCCCGTCACGAAAAAATCTTACGTGATTTGAATGTGATTGTGAAATATGATTCGGGTCGTTTATCGGATGTGAATGAGGCGCTTTCTCGCCGTAATCAAGTAGAAAGTGCTTTACTTACGCAACAACGAATTATGCATTCATCATTGAACCAACTTACCCGTTACACAAGAAAGCCAATGACGGAAGCAGATCTTATCGATCCTTTTTATAAAATCAATGTCGATACATTTATTAAAAAATACCACAGTTCGGATGTGACATCTAATCCTAGTTATCTTGCTCAGCAAAAAGAATTTGACAGTGCGGAAGCAGGCGTTAGAGCCGCTAAAGCACGTCGTTTACCTGCCATCAATCTAGAGGGTAATGCAAGTCGCCATAATCATGAGGTTTATGTGAATATGTCTTGGGATATTTATAACCCGGCGACTAAATATGCCCAAGAGCAAAGTTATTATTCACAACGTGCCGCTGAAGCTAAGCTACGTGAAATTGAGTTGGATATTCAAGAGAAAGCCTTAACTTCCGAAGTGGATATGGTGCGAAATCAACAATTGATGAATGTCGCAAGTAAGCAAATAAAATTACAACGTAATGTGGTGGCAGATACCGAGTTACAATTTGATATTGCAACGAAAACACTTTTAAACGTGCTTGATGCTTATCAGGAATTAACCGGCGTGCAAATGGCGGAAGTGACCGCTCGTAATGATTTGCGAGATGCCGCATTACTTTATCTTGTTTCTCAAGCACAAATTACAAATTGGATAAGTAAATAAATTATGAAATCAATTATTGAACATTTAGCTTTAGTGACTCAGTTACAGGGTAACCCGGTCTCACACGAAGCACTAACCGCACAGGTTGAAAGAGATAATCATCTAAACGTTAATTTAGCTTCTCTTGGAGAGATATTACGTACTTATGGATTTGAAAATACGATCTCAAAACGTAAATTAGCGGATATTCCAAGCCTTGCAACACCCGTTATGGTGATGCTGACAGACAATGAAGCTGCGGTTGTTACGAAGATCGACGGAGTGGGGAATGAGCGTAAATTTACGGTTCGCCAAATTGATAACGTAGAGAAGGTATTAACCTTTAAAGAACTAAATGCTCGCTATTTAGGCTATTGTTGGTTTGTGAAGCCTAAAATGACGGCGGATGTTCGTTCCGAATTGCCTGAATATGACTTGCCGAAGGCTTGGTTCTGGAAAGTTATTTGGCGTTTTAAGGCTTATTATGGTCAAGTCGTTCTTGCAACCTTTATTATTAACTTTCTCGCATTGGTAAGCTCACTTTATGTGATGAATGTGTATGACCGAGTGATTCCGAATAAAACCTATGAAACCCTCTGGGCGTTAAGTATAGGGGTAATTTTGGCGATTAGCTTTGAATTTGTGGCTAAAATGATTCGGGGGCATTTAACCGATATTGCAGGGAAAAAAGCCGATTTGATTATTAGCTCCGCTTTATTTAGACGGGTAATGGCACTTCGCTTAATTGATAAGCCCGCATCATCAGGTTCCTATGCAAATAACTTACGAGATTTTGAGTCTGTGCGGGAATTTATGACTTCAGCCAGTCTTTTAGTGTTGGTGGATTTACCTTTCTTACTCTTATTTGTTTTTGTGATTTTCTTAATTGGCGGTATGTTGGCGATTGTGCCTTTAATTATTATTCCAACGGTGATTATTGTTGGGATTTTGGTTCAGCCGAAATTAGCCGCACGCATTAATGAGTCAATGAGAGAATCGTCACAACGTCAAGGATTGGTTGTTGAAGCCTTAGACGGTATTGAAACTCTCAAAGCAAATAATGCCACTTCTTGGGCTCAACATCGTTGGGATGCCTACACGGCGAAAACTTCCGCATCACAGATTAAAGTGAAAGATTTAAGTAACTTCATTGTGAATTTTTCAACAGGGTTACAACAACTCAATACCGTATTTCTAGTGCTATTAGGGACTTATCTCATTCATAGTCCGGATGAGGCGAGCCGTATTACAATGGGGGCATTGATTGCTTCGGTAATTTTATCGGGGAGAGCCTTAGCTCCATTAGGACAAATTGCAGGCTTGGCAACTCGATTCCAGCAAGCGCGCTTAGCGTTAAAAGGCGTGGATGATATTGTCAATCGCCCGATTGAGCGTGATGTAAATCGAAAATATATTACGCTTCAAAATACAAAAGGAATGCTTACCTTTAAAAATACCGCTTTCCAATACAATAAAGATTTAGCCAATGCCCTTTCTGATGTCAATATCAATATCCGAGCAGGGGAGAAAGTGGCGATTCTTGGGCGTGTTGGCAGTGGTAAAAGTACATTATTAAAATTAGCTTCGGGTTTATATGAGCCGTTAAAGGGGAATGTGAGCTTAGATGGTGTGGATATTCGCCAAATTGAGCCGACTTTTTTGCGTAACCAAATCGCATTACTGGGGCAACAGCCACGTTTATTCTTAGGCACATTGCGAGAAAATTTAGATATTGCCCGTGTGGATAATTTTTCTACCGATCAAGAATTGGTGGATGCCTTAAATCGTTTCCAATTAGGCAGTATTGTGAATAATCATCCGCGTGGATTAGATATGCCATTGGGTGAAAATGGTCAGGGCTTGTCCGGCGGACAAAAACAACTCGTAGCGTTGGCTCGTTTAACGATTAAAGATCCTCGAATTGTGTTACTTGATGAACCGACAAGTGATCTTGATCAAGGCTCGGAAGAAATGGTCTTACAGGCTTTAAGTCGTTGGATTGGAAATCGTACAATGGTGGTGGTAACACACCGTCCGCAAGTGTTGAAATTAGTCAATCGAATTATTGTAATGGATAATGGTCAAGTTGCGATTGATGGCCCGCGTGATGCCGTATTGAAACATCTAAGCGATAATGAGAAAAAACAGGCTGAAGCTCAACAAAAACAGCAAATTGCACAGCAGCAAGCGAATAAAAAACAAGAACAACCGGCAATGAATGCGACTACTGAAAATAAAGAAGGAAATAGCAATGACTGATCAAATTAAACAAGCAGACCTCGCATTAATTAATGATCTCAATGCAGCGATGCAGACGGAAAAGCACCGTGGTATTTTTTCGGTCGTAATTTTGTTTGCAATATTCTTGGTCGTATTCGTTATTTGGGCTTATTTTAGCCCCCTCGAAGAAGTCAGCCGTGGGCAGGGAAGCGTGATCCCAAGTAGCCGTGAGCAAATCGTACAAAGTCTTGACCCGGGCATTATTCAAGAGATGAAAGTAAAAGAAGGGGATTTAGTAGAAAAAAACCAAGTATTACTTGTGTTAGATGATACTCGATCTTCTGCAGTATTGCGTGAAAGCGAAGCGAAAGTTCAAAACTTACGGGGCATGGTCGCTCGACTCCAAGCGGAATCTTCGGGCAATGAATTGAGTTTCCCGGATGATATTCCCGAAGAAGTGAAACAGCGTGAAACGGATGCTTATAATGCTCGTCATCGCTCAATGCAGGATGCGGTAAAAGGGTTATCACAAAGCAAAGCCTTACTTGATCGTGAAATTAGCATTACTCAGCCAATGGTGGCGAAAGGTGTAATGTCAGAGGTTGAGCTATTACGGATGAAGCGTCAGTCGTCTGATCTCGCACAACAAATTTCTGAACGCCGAAATCAATATGTAACGGTTGCAAATAATGAGTTGGTACAGGCTGAATCGGAGTTGGCTCAAGCTCGTGAAAATATGGCAATGCGTGCCGATCCTGTGGAACGCTCACAAATCAAGGCTCCAATGAAAGGGATTGTTAAAAATATTCGTATCAATACCGTAGGTGGGGTTGTTCAGGCAGGGCAAGATATTTTAGAAATTGTCCCTGTTGATGACGCACTTTTAGTACAGGCTTATATTAGCCCGAAAGATGTGGCATTTATTCGCCCGGACCAAGATGCTTTAGTGAAAATCAGTGCTTATGATTATGCGATTTATGGTGGTTTAGAGGGGAAAGTTGTGTTAATCAGCCCGGATACCTTGCAAGATGAACGCCGTCGTAGCGAGCTTAATCTTAACCCGGATCAGGCTTACTATCGTATTCTAGTCAAAACCGATGGCAGCCATATTACGGATAGTCAAGGCAATGCAATGCCTATTACTCCGGGTATGACGGCAATGGTGGATATTAAAACGGGTGAAAAAACCGTGTTTCAATATTTGATCAAACCGATTACACGTATGAAACAGGCATTGCAAGAGCGATAAATTTTCTTCGTAAAACTTAGAGAAAACAGACCGCACTTTAATCTGCACCCCAAAAGTCGTATCAATAAACCGACTGATTAAGGTGCAGATTTTTATAGAAAAATATTTTTATTTAATTCACCGTGGATTGATTCAATAGATAGAAAGCGTATGCTTAGAAGAAATTTCGCACAGAGAGGAAATCAGCTATGCAAGATATGATAAATGGATTATTAATTGTTTTAGTGCCGATGTTATTAGGTTATTTACTCAAGATAAAGAATGAAAATTACATTTCAAAAATTAATCGAATTGTGATGTTTTTGCTTTATGTCATTTTATTTTTAATGGGCTACTTGCTTGGACAGCTAGATAGTCTTGAAACGATATTGCCGATTATAGGCAAAACGGCTTTGATACTTTCGATTTCTATTTTATCTGTCAATATTATCGGATTGATGATCTATGATCATTTTAATCCCGCAGAATCCCTTAAATACCAAGGAAAAATTACTTCTCGTTGGCATTCGTTTATGGATTCTTTCAAGCTTTCCTTCACCGTAGTTGTTGGGGTATTAGTCGGCTGGTTGTTTAAATCATCGCTTATATTGCCGACAGGCGTTAATCTTTATGTATTGATCGCATTGATCTTTTTTGTAGGCGTTCAATTACGCAATAATGGTATTTCTTTGAAAGAAGCGCTTTTCAATAAATGTGGGTTTCAAACCGGCATTGTATTTACGATAACATCATTACTTGGGGGAATAATTGCCGCCTTTATTTTATCTATACCGATTACGCAAGGCTTGGCATTTGCTTCCGGTATGGGGTGGTATTCTTTATCGAGTGTTGTACTGACAAACGCTTGGGGGCCGGTGCAGGGAAGTATTGCATTTTTTAATGATTTATTGCGTGAAATTGTGAGTTTATTTATCGTACCGCTTTTTATGCAGCGTTTTCGCTCAACGGCAATTGGTATTACCGGTGCGACCGCATTGGATTGTACCTTGCCGATCATTCAGAAATCCGGCGGAATTGAAGTCGTACCTATCGCGATTTCTTTTGGATTTGTAACGAATATTTTACCACCGCTGCTATTGGTGTTTTTCTCAAGTATTCCGATATAAAAACAAGAGGGAAATCAATGATTTCCCTTTTTTGTCTTTATTCTTTCCAAACTACGTGAAATTCACGATCTTCTTCCTTGTGAGAGATTAAGAATTTGGCGAATATATCGTCCATTTCATCTTTATCGTTTACCAAGCCAATCCAAACTTCGGCAAAGGCTTCCGGATCAATTAACACACCGATTTCTTGCTCCCAATTGTCGGCGGTCTCCACAAATTCCACCGCACCACGCTCTTCAAATTGAAGATTGAATAGCATAATATCGGCGGGATCTAAATTTTCTCCTGCCATTTCTAAGAAAATATCGTAAGCAATATCAATTGCTGCGTCCGGATCTAATTTTTGAATTTCAGTTGTCATTTTGTTTTCTCGTTTATCAATAATAAAAAGTGCGGTTATAAAATCTTTAGATTTTGAACGTTGGCTTGCCAACGGTGCCGTGAGGCATAACAATCGCTCGAAGCGATTGTGTATAAATTTCTCAATATCATGTAGCGGTAGCAGGGAGACAAAGGTAGGGTGGTGCAACTTGTTGCCCACCATTGAAATCCCTTATTTGAATCGGTGGGCAAAAAATTTGCCCACCCTACAAAATCTGTTGTACAAAGAGAACAATATTATATCCATAGGTAGAGTGCCGTTAGCCGTAAGGTGTAACGCAGCGCAAAAATACCGATGAATTATGGTGTGTCACGGTTACGACTAACAGCACCCTACAATGATTTGTGTAACGCCACATATACCAGTGCTTTCTTTATTCTATTAGGGGGAAATGGTAAATATTCACCGATTATTCTAAATGCGAAGCATCATTGACCCTTTCAACGGAAAATCCTTTTTCACTTTCATAATGTACGATACTGATCGATGTATTGAGTAAAGGGACGGATTGCTTTTCATCGCGATGATTTTGCCACGTTGCACCGTTGAGGAGGGCGATAAGTAGGCGTAATGTATGCCCGTGGGAAACCACGAGAATATTACCGGAATGATGAATTTTGATAATATCCTGTAGTGCTTTCATTGCACGATCAGCGACTTGTCGGTAGGTTTCTCCGCCATTGGTTTCGGCTTTGTAATTTGCCGGGTCGTTGATCATTTGTTTAAATTCAGGATGTTCACGTAAGGGTTCAACCCATTGTCCTTCCCATTTTCCGAAAAATTGTTCGTTTAATCCTTTATGCTGAAATAATGGAATATCGCGTTTGCCGATAATTAATTCTGCCGTATCAATAGTGCGTTTTAAACAGCTGGAGTAAGCCGCACTGAAATCGATATGTTGCAAAGCAACGCCTGCCTTTTGCGCACCTAAAATCCCTTGTTCCGTTAAGGGAGAATCGCCATGACCTTGCATTAACCCCTGTTCATTCCAAAAGGTTCTGCCATGGCGGATAAAGTAAAAAGTTAATTGTTTCTTCATTTTTCTTAGAAATTCCGTTAAAAAATAAGGAAGCCGAAACTTCCTTATGATGAGTGATTAGCGGGAATAGTAACCTGCCATTGAGCTATATACCGAATTTTCCGCCCGAATGAGACCATACTTTGCCTGTAAAATAGCAAGTTGTGAGTTTTTCTCCGTATTTGCCGCATTTAACCATTCACGTAATTCCGATACGCCTGCGTTATAACGGTTACGGTAATATTGTGTGATTCGTTTGTTGTAATCAAAGGTTTTTTGCAGGTTGGCAAAGGCACTCTGTGCTTGAGTAAATGCAAAGTAGTTGGTATCAACATCGTTTAATGCGGTGGTAATGCTTTTTTCGTAGTTTAAACGTGCGGTTTCATAGTCCGCTTCTGAAATTTTTACGTTCCATTTTACCGTGTTCCAATTTAAGAACGGTAAGCTAATACCAATCGTACCGCCCGCAACAGGGTTGTGGAGTGCATTACCGACTTTGGTTCCTGCCGAGCTTAAACTGCCGCCTAAAGTAATTTCCGGGAACCAACTTTTTTGTGTGGCCTGAGCATTTTTAAAGGCGCTGCTTAAACGGTATTGATAGCCTTTTACATCCGGACGATTAGCAATAACGGAAACAGGCACATTTAAATTTACCCCCGCATTTTTTACGTTAAGAATATGAGGGAAAGTGATATTTAACGCTTCTTCCGGTTTTAAGTTAAGTAAATTACGTAAAGTTTGTTCAGCGGCTTTTCTTTGAGTTTGGTAACTGATCAAATTGTTACGAGCCGTTAATACCGATTGTTGCGCTTGATCCACGGCGGCAGAATCCGCTACGCCTTGATTTAAACGGCGTTGCATAATATTGCTGATGTCGTTGTAATACTTAATGCTTTCTTCGGTTGTGCTGATGGCATCATTAAGATAGGCGATTTGGTAATAAGTGGTGACGACAGAATTGATTAAGGATAATTTGGTTGCTTCTAAATCTTCTGCCGTCGCTTTATGTGCCCATTCGGCGGCATCGGCGGAATCGGCTAAACGACGCCATAGATCGAGGGTATAGGATACATTCAATGTGCCTGAGTGAGAAATTGTGGAACTTGCACTTTTATCAATACGGCGTTGTGCGTTAGAAGTTGTTGAGCCGTTAAATCTCGGCACTAAATTTGCGCCTAATAAATTCGCATTATAAAGCGCACGATTGACGGCAACGGCAGCTTTTGCCAAATCTTTGTTGTTCAATAAGGCTTGCTCGACAACCAGATTTAATTGCGCATCGTTATAAAGCGCCCACCAATTTTCTTTTACATTGAATTGTTTGGTGATTTCTTGGTATTTTTGATAGTCCTCTTGGCTAGCTTTATAAGAATCACTGATGTTGGCGCAGCCTGCAAGGGTTGTTGCCATCACAATAGCGAGCGTTAATTTTTTCATTTTTAACATTGTTTTTTCCTTCATTATCATTATCATCGTTAAAAAGTGCGGTAGATTTTACCGCATTTTTCAGTTTTATAGTGAATTAAATTAAAACGGATACAAAGCTGTAAACTGAAGAACAGTACAAATACGTGTGGCAAGGTGCAGTTTTAAATTTAATTCACTATACAAAATCTATTCACGAGCGAGAGCGGTAATCGGATTCAACTGTGCCGCACGTTTTGCCGGCATATAGCCGAATACTACGCCGATAAGGGTAGAGAAGAGTACCGCCGTAATAATTGAGACGGCGGAAAATGCCATAGCAAAATCTTCCATAAAGAAATTAAACAGCAATCCGATTGTGCCTGAAAGTAAAATGCCGGTAATACCGCCGATTAAACAAATAAGTACGGCTTCAATTAAAAACTGCTGTAAAATATTGGTTTGGCGCGCACCGATCGCCATACGCACACCGATTTCTTTGGTTCGTTCGGTTACTGAAACCAGCATAATATTCATAACGCCAATGCCGCCCACAATTAAGGAAATAAAGGCGATAGAAGAAATCAGCAATTTCATTGTACCAGTCGTACTTTCAACGGCTTGTTTGATGGTGTCGCTGTTCATCACGAAAAAGTCTTCCTTTCCGTGGCGTATAGTCAGTAATTCCGTAATACTTTTTTCTGCCACTGTCGAATTGACATCATCAGTGATTTTTACTGTGATAGAGCCGATCTTTTTGCTGCCGGAGATTTTATTCATCACCGTGGTATAAGGCGCATAGATATTTAACGAGCTACTCGCCCCCCCCATTTGTTTATCCGATACCACGCCGACAATGCGTAAAGGTCGTTTGTTAAACATAACGATTTTTCCAAGCGGTGATTCATTTGAAAAAATGGTTTTTTGACCATTTTCATCAATTAATACCACCTGATTATTTTCTTGCACATCCTGAGCGGAAAAGAAATTTCCTTGTTTGAGCGTTAAGCCCTCAACATCAAAATATTGCTCGCCGACCCCTTTTAAATTGGTGGTGGAAAAGGTTTGATTACCATAAACTAAAGTACCGCTTGAACTGCTGTTCGGTGTTACGCTTTGTACATAACTTTGTTGATTTAATGCATTAGCGTCATTTATCGTGAGATTTTGCATTTGCTCGGCTTTTCGATCGCCAAAGCCCGTACCGTTAAAAATGGTCATCGTATTCGTGCCGATACCCTTAATGTTTTCTAAAATTTTCTGTTGCGAGCCATTACCCAATGCCACTACGGAAACCACCGAGGTGATCCCGATAATAATACCGAGCATAGTGAGTAGAGAGCGCATTTTATGCGCCACAATCGCACTGATGGACATACGAAAAGCTTCAATAAGTTGATCTTTACTGAAACCAAAGTGCGGTTTAATTTTGGGCTGATTTTCGACCGCACTTTTTACGCTTTCTTTTTGATTGTCGGCAATGATTTCACCGTCTCGAATTTCAATAACGCGATTTGCACTGGCTGCAATATCACGATCGTGTGTGACCATAATGATGGTATGACCTTCGTGATGTAATTGACGCAAAATTTCCATCACATTTTGTCCGCTGTGAGAATCCAGTGCACCCGTGGGTTCATCGGCAAGAATAATTTCACCGCCGTTCATTAATGCGCGAGCGATACTTACCCGCTGTTGCTGACCGCCTGAAAGTTGGTTCGGTTTATTTTGCCATTTATCGTCTAAACCGAGTTTCTCTAATAATTGCTTGGCGCGATCTAAACGTTGCGTTTGCGGTATTCCCGCATAAATTGCAGGGAGTGCGACATTTTCCGCCGCCGTTAAACTTGAAAGTAGATTATAACGTTGGAAAATAAAACCGAACTTTTGGCTACGTAAATCGGATAATTGATCGGCTGAAAGCTGATTGGTTTCGTTGCCGTCAATTTTATAAGAACCGTCGGTTGCCGTATCCAAACACCCGATAATATTCATTAACGTGGATTTACCCGAGCCGGATTGGCCGATAATTGCAACAAAATCGCCTTTTTCAATATTTAAGGAAACATTCTTTAAAATATGAACGCGATTTTCGCCTTCGCCAAAGTAGCGGTTGAGCTTATTAATTTCAATAATATTCATAAAATTTTTACCGCACTTTAGAACATTCTCGGACCGCGAGAACGAACCGTACCGCCTACTTTTTCATCGGAAGCGACTTGTGAAACAATGACGTTGTCACTTTCATTTAAGCCGGCTTTTATTTCCGTTTGAAAATCATTTTGTACACCGATTTCCACTTCTCTCATTTCCGGTTGATTTTTTTCGTTCAAGACATTTACAAAGGTTTTGCCGTCTTTCTTTTGAATTGCCATATTGGAAATCAACAATACATTTTTCGCATCGGCAATTTTAATGTTGTTTTCCGTCGTCATGCCGATACGCAAAGTGCGGTCGGGATTATCAACGATTAAATTGGCATAATAATAGATCGCACCGGAACTGCCGGACGTACTTGAATTGCCTGATGAACTAGAAGAGTTATCACTTTTTGTTGTGGTGGCCGGATCGACAGAAGAAATTACACCTTCATACCGAATGTTTGGCTCGGACAAAATTGTAAAAATAACCTTTTGACCGGCTTTCACTTTTGTGATGTCACCTTCCGAAATTTCCGGTTTTATGCGCATTTGAGTCAAATCCGCCACTTTTACAATGGTTGGTGTTGTTTGTGCCGAATTGACAGTTTGCCCTTCGGAAATCGGGGTGGAAATAATCGTTCCGTCAATCGGTGAGGTAATTTTGGTATAGCCGACATTGGTTTCTGCCGTATTCACCTCAATTTCCGCTTGTTTTATGGATTCTTTCAACGCATCCACTTCTGATTTTGCCGCATCAAAGGTGTTTTTCGCATTGTTTAAATCATCAAGCGAGGCCGCCTTTTGAGCATAAAGTTTGGAATAACGGGAGTAAGCGGATTGTGCCACATTCAGTGCGGTTTCTTTTGCTTTTAATTGCGCTTGATAGCTTGCCAATACGGCTTTTTTTGTATTCAGCTCATTAATTTGAGTAGTAGAATCAATATCGGCAATCAAATCACCTTTTTTTACTTCTTGTCCTAGTGTAACGTAAAGTTTTGTGATTTTACCCGAAACTTGCGCGCCGACATCAACTTCGTTAATGCTGCTGATGGAGCCTGAGGCAACAACGGTTTTTTCAATATTACCGCGAGTTACTTTTTCAGTGAGATAAGCGGATTGCTGATTGTTGTCCGCGGTAAAAAAATAAAAGGCGAAACCGCCTAAAATAAAAAGACCGAGTATAAATAAAATTTTCTTCATTGATAATAAATTCCAAATAATGAACAAGTGTTCAGTTTGCGTATTTTAATGATAACTCTCTCGTTTTGCACGAAAAATCTTGGTGTGAGACAAAATATTTCTCAATTAATTTGTCCGATTTTTTATTTTTACATTTTTAAATTAGGTGAGAATTAGGGAGGTTTTATCATCTATGTGATTCCAAAATGTCATGGGCAATAGATGGGAGATGTCTTCTAATGACACAATCAGGAATAATTCTGAAATTTCTTGTGTAATTCAAAAGTTGGGCGTAGATTGGAGCAATACTCGGGTGTGAGTATCAAATGTAACGTCACTTTTCATTCAGGAGTAACACAGATGACTGAAGAAACAAAACTTAAATGGCTTAGTTGGGCTAAGGAACTTCAATTCCTCTCACAAGCAGGATTGACATATTCAAAAGATCCTTTTGACATCGAACGCTTTGAGCGCATACGTGATATTGCCGCCGAAATAATGAGTACCAAGAGTGGCTTGCCGTTGGATATTGTCAACGATTTGTTTTGTAACGAAATGGGTTTTCAAACCCCTAAGTTGGATACACGGGCTGTCATATTTAAGGACAACCGGATTTTGCTTGTAAAAGAACGCAACGGCACATGGTCGCTCCCGGGTGGTTGGGTCGATGTATTGGAAACCGTGAAATCCAATACTGAAAAAGAAGTCAAGGAAGAAGCTGGGCTTGATGTCAGAGCTATCCGCATAATAGCTTTACATGACAAGAACACTCACAATTCAAAACCTTTCGCCTATAACGTCTGTAAAGTGTTTGTAGAATGTGAAGTGCTCGGCGGGTGTTTTCAAGAGAATATCGAAACAGTTGAAAGCGGTTATTTTAGTATGGATAATTTGCCGCCGCTTGCCGATGAAAAAAATACCGAAGAACAAATAAGAATGTGTTTTTTAGCCCATAATAATAGAGATTGGGAAGTGCAGTTTGATTGATATGAAAATTGAGTTACAAAATATTTTGACATAGAAATATTCAGTTGAGGTGATAAGGTACTATGCGTTCGGTAACACGCCGAGCGGTCGATTTAAGTTGCAGAAATATAACACTGTCGCTGGCACGAAAGACAGAGCCGTGTTTGGCAAAGATGTTTTAGACTTTACCGACCCACAAACCGGTGGACTTATCCGAGGTAAAAGCGGCGGGATTTTAGCGGTTCATCGTCTGATAAATAAACCTGAACGCCATGCTGCGTTGAAGTCTGCTACGGCGAACGACAACTCCTTATCGCACGGTTGTATCAATATGCCGACGGCGTTTTACGATGCTAACTTGCTAAATTTAGACGGTGCGATGATTTATGTTTTATCGCAAGACGGCAGGAAGTCGTTGAAAGTGGATAAGGCAGTTGAGAAAGCGGTGAACACGCCACCTATTACGTACACCTCTGTGACTGTATCGAAAGCGGCACCAAGTAAAACCGGTTCGGTCAAGTTTGACTCAAGTCAGGGGAAATTTACTGCACCTAAAGTGAAATTTAGTTTGAGTGAAAGAGCAGATAACGACTTTGCGAAAGCGGTGGATCGTGTTACGGAGCGATTGAATAACCTTAAAGACTGAAAAGAAGTAGGCGGTTATCCAGAAAATACCATTAAATTAGGTACAACTCCTGATGTGTTTAAAATGCTTGGCACGCCAGATGTTCCGGTGGAGATTAGTTGGCGAACTATTGAAAAAGTAATGCGAGAGCATTTTAGTTTAGGGAAAGGTAAATTTAAAAATATCCACAACCTATCGCCGGAATTGGTAAAAAAATCCCCGCTCAACTTAATGACCCAGTGGCGGTCTATGCGTCTAATACCACGAAGAATGGCTTAGTTGTATTAACTGAACTAAGTGTGGTTGAAACTAAGACAGGAAAAGAAAGTCCAGTGGTTGTGGCGTTACACTTCGAGAGAGATGACGGTCGATTAGAGCTTATCAACATCAAGAGAGCGTATGAGCGCGATGCAGATAAAATCGCTAACGATGATTTATCTAAGCGAGATGTTTACTATATGAACAATAAAAAATGGCAATGTCTTGTCAAAAACCACCCTAGCCTACAATTAGCTAACGCATTTTCTGACGACTCTGCCAACAAGCCGTATTTTATGAGAACGGAAAAAATTTGCAAGCGTATCGCAGAGATTCGGTTAGAGACAAAGTTCGTAGTTCTATCGCTCCGTTGATGGATAGTCGTGTTGCAGATGGAAATCCGAATATCGACGTAGATAAGCTCAAAGCGAGTCTTAAAAAGTCGTTGGGTAAACTTGCGGACAGCGTCCACTTAATCGGCCAAGATCAATTTATACATCACCCGGGAATGGAAGTGGTGCGTAAGAATGGTATTGAGGGGATTTATCATCCTGAAACGAAGCAAAATATCGAAGCACGTCCCGGAATGAGCGCGGCTGACCGTATTGACTTTGTCGCCTACCACGAGCTTACACACCGTGGCTTAGATACGAAATACGGTGATGATTTACGCCAAGTCTTACAAAACGTTGACAGTAACGCCTTTATCGCTGAACTCGCCAAGGCAATCTCAAACGAACGCCGTAATGACACCGTCACTATAAACCAACTCACTGCCAATGAAGAAGTCTTAGCGGAGCTTAATGCGGCACTGAAAACCGGTAATATGAAACACCTCTCCGAGCGTTATGATGTGAGTATTCCGCTTGAGTATCATAAGGATGTAAAATTGAGTGTTATTTGTTTAATTGTCTGACTATTAAATTTTGTGGTAGAAAGGCAGGAAGTCCCCAACTTTTTTTTTTCTTACAAAACATATAGAATAGCGAAGTTATTTTTTATTTATTTGAGAAAGTTATGAGCAATACAGAACATAATCTAGAAACGGTGGAAAGCACACGTCCGCATAATTTTATTACGCAAATTATTGATGAAGATTTAGAAAATGGTAAACACAACAATGTTTACACCCGTTTCCCGCCTGAACCAAACGGCTATTTACACATTGGTCACGCAAAATCCATTTGTTTAAACTTCGGTATAGCGAAAGATTACAACGGATTATGTAATTTGCGTTTTGATGACACTAATCCGGTAAAAGAAGATGTGGAATACGTTGATTCCATCAAGCAGGACGTAGAATGGCTGGGTTTCCATTGGGCAGGCGATGTTCACTATGCTTCCGATTATTTTGATGTGTTATATGATTATGCTATTGAGTTAATCAAAAAAGGTCTGGCATATGTCGATGAGCTTTCACCGGAAGAAATGCGCGAATATCGCGGCACGCTGACGGAGCCGGGGAAAAATAGCCCGTATCGTGATCGTAGCGTAGAAGAAAACTTAGCCTTATTCGAGAAAATGAAAAATGGTGAATTTGCCGAAGGTAAAGCAAGTTTACGTGCGAAAATTGATATGGCTTCACCTTTTATGGTTATGCGTGATCCGGTACTTTATCGTATTAAATTTGCAAGCCATCACCAAACGGGCGACAAATGGTGTATCTACCCGATGTACGATTTTACCCACTGTATTTCCGATGCAATTGAGCGCATTACGCATTCGTTATGTACGCTTGAATTTCAAGATAACCGCCGCTTGTATGATTGGGTGTTGGATAATATTTCAATTGAACGTCCATTGCCTCACCAATATGAATTTTCACGTTTGAATTTGGAATATACGCTGACCTCCAAACGTAAGCTATTAAAATTAGTCACAGACGGGATTGTAGATGGCTGGAATGATCCGCGTATGCCAACGATTTCCGGTTTACGTCGTCGTGGTTACACACCAGCTTCCATTCGTGAATTTTGCCGCCGCATAGGGGTGACAAAACAAGATAATGTAGTGGAATACAGTGCGTTGGAATCCTGCATTCGTGATGACTTAAATGAAAACGCACCACGAGCGATGGCTGTGTTAAATCCGTTAAAAGTTGTGATTGAGAATTTTGGAGAAAAAGAAATCTTAAAAGCTCCGAATCACCCGAATCGCCCGGAGCTTGGTACCCGTGAATTGCCTTTTACCCGTGAAATTTATATCGATCAAGCGGATTTTCGCGAAGAAGCGAATAAACAATATAAACGTTTGGTGCTTGGTAAAGAAGTACGCCTACGTAACGCCTACGTGATCAAAGCGGAACGGGTAGAAAAAGATGCGGATGGTAATATCACGACTGTGTATTGTACTTACGATCCTGAAACTTTAGGCAAAAATCCGGCAGATGGTCGCAAAGTGAAAGGCGTAATTCAATGGGTTTCCGCAGAAGATAATTTACCGGCGGAGTTTCGTTTGTATGATCGCTTATTTACTGTGCCAAATCCGGGGGTGGCAGAAGAGCTTTCCGAAGTGTTAAATCCAAATTCACTCATCATTAAACAAGGTTTTGTAGAAAAAAGCCTGCATAGTGTAGAACCGGAAAAAGCTTACCAATTTGAACGCGAAGGTTATTATTGCGCCGACAGCAAAGACAGTCGCGCTGACCATTTAGTGTTTAACTTAACCGTGAGCTTGAAAGAAGGTTTTTAGGTTTAAAATAACGTAAAAGTGCGGTTAAAACTGACCGATATTATGTAGCAGTAACACAAATCATTGTAGGGTTGCAGTTAGGCGAAGCCGTAGCGCACCAATTAACAAGGTTTGATGAAATGGTGCATTACGCAAAGCTCACCGCACCCTACCCAAATAAAAAAATCTTTTTCTGTTGTGCAACTGCTACATAATACCGAAAATGACCGCACTTTGGTTTTATACATTAATAAAGAGGATAACATCATGCACAGCACAGCACAGCACAGCACAGCACAATTGTACAATTTAAAATGGGGATTGTTCAAATTAATTGAGGGCGATTTTATTAGCCAGTATGCTCAATGTTATGGCGAATGGTCGGAAGTTGAAGTAGCCGTTTTTCATCATATTCTTGCAGCTAGCGATAATGTCATTGAAGTCGGTGCAAATATTGGTATGCACGCAGTTCCTTTAGCTAAAGCTATCCCACAAGGAAAGTTATTCTGTTTTGAACCTCAACGTATTCTTTTTCAACATCTCAGTTGTAATTTAACCTTAAATCACCTTACTAATGTCTATGCTTATCAACAAGGTGTAGGTGAGCAACATCAACGTCTTGATATCCAATCTTCCGATTATAAAGTTCCTTGGAATTATGGTAGCTTTTCTCTGGATAAAGGATTTAGCACGGAAGGCGATTTTAAGGGCAAGGTTCATTTAGAAAATATTGAAGTAGTCCGTTTAGACGATCATATCGAAATTAATAAATTGACGACTCTAAAATTATTGAAAGTCGATGCGGAGGGCTTTGATTTACAAGTCTTGAATGGAGCAAAACAATTAATTGAAAAATATCAGCCTATTATTTTTATCGAAGTGCATTTAAATACAGTACAGAGAACCTTAAATTATATGCAAGGTATAGGTTATCAATGCTATTGGTTGGCAAGTAATAGATATCAAAAGAATAACTATTTCCGTCAACCCAAAACACTAGAAGGCGTGGATATTAACTTTCTTTGTTACCCTAAATCAGCAGAAAATATCCCTTCATTTTTAACTCAAGTATCTGAATTTTCAGAGAATAGTTCTATTCCTTTATTAGAAATAAATTAATTAAAGGTAGAGAAATTCTAAAAGTGCGGTTAAAATGACCGCACTTTCTTTTTTATCTGATTTTTATGGCAAATTTAACTCCCGATTTTTGGCAAACCAAATCTCTTCTTGAAATGACGGAACCTGAATGGGAAGCATTATGTGACGGTTGCGGTAAATGTTGTTATCGTAAATATATTCAAGGACGAGGAAAACGGCAGAAACTTTACTACACCCGTATTGCGTGTAATTTATTGGATGTGAATACGGGAAAGTGCGGTAATTATTCGGCGCGTTTTAAAATCGAAAAGGATTGCACCAAACTCACTAAAAACAATCTTCCGGATTTTCATTGGTTACCCCATACCTGTGCTTATCGTTTACTTTATGAGGGGAAACCTTTACCGGATTGGCATCCATTGTTATCCGGTAATGAGCTGTCTGTGAAAAATGCGGGTGTTTTGATTGAAAACGGTATTCATGAAAGAGATGTGATTGATTGGTTTGAATTTGTGATTGACGAAGTATAAAGGTTTTTCATAGCGATTGGAAAGAGATAAATGCTGATAGTCGGTGATTTTTGTGCTAGAATTTGCCATCGTTTTATCATAATGATTTACATAGGGAAAAGTATGAAAGTTTTAGAAGGTGCGGTAGCGGCACCAAACGCAAAAGTTGCGGTGGTTATTGCCCGTTTTAACAGTTTTATTAATGAAAGTTTATTAGATGGCGCGATTGATGCATTAAAACGTATCGGTCAGGTAAAAGATGAAAATATTACTATCGTGCGCGCACCGGGTGCGTATGAGTTGCCGTTAGTCGCACGTCGTTTAGCGGAAAGCAAAAAATTTGATGCGATTGTGGCATTAGGTACGGTAATTCGTGGCGGTACGGCGCATTTTGAATATGTCGCCGGTGAAGCGAGTACAGGTTTGGGCAAAGTGGCGATGGAAGCGGAAATTCCGGTCGCATTCGGCGTATTAACCACTGAAAATATCGAGCAAGCCATCGAACGAGCCGGTACAAAAGCGGGTAACAAGGGTGCAGAAGCGGCATTGACTGCGCTTGAAATGGTGAACCTTCTTCAACAAATTGATGCGGCATAATCATTATGGTAGAGCAAAAACAAGTCAAAAAGCCTTCAGCCCGCCGCCGTGCGCGCGAATGTGCGGTTCAAGCCCTATATTCTTGGGCGGTTTCTGGTAATAATGTTGAACAAGTGGAACTGGCGTTTTTACTTGATCAGGATATGTCCGGTGTGAATAAACCTTACTTCCGCAAATTATTTCGCCAGGCAGTGGAAAATATCGAAACCCTTGACTTCACTATTGAGCCTTATATTGACCGCGCTTTTGATGAACTTGATCCGATTGAGAAAGCCGTTTTACGTTTGGCAGTGTATGAATTGCGCTTTGAATCGGATGTCCCCTATAAAGTCGTGATTAACGAAGCGATAGAAGTGGCAAAAGTATTTGGGGCGGATGAAAGCCATAAATACATTAACGGTGTGTTGGATAAAATCGCACCGGCGTTAGGACGTAAATAATCGCTTTATAGAAAGAATGGCGCGCGTTTATAACGCGTGCTTTTTTATTTAAACAGGCTGCAAAATATGGCGATAGGTGAATTTGAACTGATCAAACGATATTTTGAAAAATCACAATCCCAAGCAGATGATTTGATACAATTATCCATCGGTGATGATTGTGCGTTGGTTTCTGTACCGGAAAGTTATCAACTTGCCATTACAACAGATACTATAGTGGAAAATACCTATTTTCTCCCAAAAATTTCTGCCCCTGATAGTCTATAAAGCCGTTACGACCAATTTAAGTGATCTTGCCGCAATGGGGGCAATGCCTAAATGGATTTCTCTGACCTTAACTTTACCAAAAATTGAAGAATCTTGGCTTATCGAATCGTAATGTCTTCGGCTTGTGGTTTTATATCTATGTTAATTAATTCACTGTCAAGGAAGAAAAATGACAGAAAATAATCCTTTAAAAAAAATTTCGTTAGCGAATCCCGTGCATTTACTTGCCCTTGGCTTTGGCTCGGGTTTGCTAAGTCCTGCTCCCGGTACTTGGGGGAGTGCGGTCGGTACGATTTTAGGTGTCATACTGCTTGCCCTTTTCGGCACAAAAATCTTTCTGATTTTGACCGCACTTTGCTTTGTCTTAGGTTGCTGTCTTTGTCAAAAAACCGCTGATGATATGGGCGTTCATGATCACGGCTCTATCGTTTGGGATGAATTTGTCGGCGTATTTATTGTATTGGCTGCCATTCCGACACTTTCTTGGCAATGGGGTTTAACGGCATTTGTACTATTTCGGATTTTCGATATTCTAAAACCTTTTCCGATTCGTTATTTTGATAAAAAATTGGAAAGTGGTTTTGGTATTATGGCGGATGATGTACTTGCCGCCCTCTATGCCGTGATGATTCTCTTTATTCTGCAAATTTGAGGTTGATAATGCTGAATTTAATTATTGTTCATTTATTCGGTTTAATGACACCGGGGCCGGATTTCTTTTATGTGAGCCGTATGGCTGCAAGTAATTCCCGCAGAAATACAATATGCGGTATTCTCGGCATCACGCTCGGTGTCGCATTTTGGGCGGCATTATCCATGCTCGGATTAGCAATGTTATTTGTTACGATGCCGGCGCTTCACGGTGTCATAATGCTAATGGGCGGTAGCTATTTGGCGTATCTCGGTTTTTTAATGGCTCGAAGTAAAAAACACGCACAATTTGAGCTGGTTTCAGCTTCCGAACTCAATCAACAAACCACCATTAAAAAAGAAATTATGAAAGGGTTGTTGGTGAATTTATCCAATGCGAAAGTTGTCGTGTATTTTAGTAGCGTAATGTCTCTTGTGTTGGTCAATATTACCGAAACTTGGCAAATCGTGTTCGCTTTTGCCGTTATTGTGGTGGAAACCTTCTTCTATTTTTATGCCGTTTCATTGATCTTTTCACGCAATATCGCTAAGCGATTATATAGCCAATATAGCCGTTATATTGATAATGCAGCAGGTATAGTATTTTTGTTTTTCGGTTTATTACTGATTTACAATGGAATTAACGAAATCATTCATTCATAAGAAGGAAATAAAAATGACATTAAAGATTGCGATTGCCGGTGCCGGCGGAAGAATGGGACGTCAGCTGATTTTGGCGGTTCAGAATACGGATAATGTGGAATTAGGCGCAGCTTTTGAGCGTAAAGGGTCATCTTTAGTCGGAGTGGATGCCGGTGAGTTGGCCGGTATCGGCCGTTTAGGTGTAACGGTATCGGATGATTTAGCCTCACAAAAAGATAACTTTGATGTGTTAATCGATTTTACCCGTCCGGAAGGCACGCTTGAACATTTGGCATTTTGTGTGGCGAATAATAAGCCTATGGTAATTGGTACAACCGGTTTTGATGAAACGGGGAAATCGGCAATTCAAACCGCTTCGGAAAAAATCGCAATTGTATTTGCATCAAATTATAGTGTGGGTGTGAATTTAGTGTTCAAATTACTTGAAAAAGCCGCCAAAGTGATGGGGGAGTACTGTGATATTGAAATCATTGAAGCGCATCACCGTCATAAAGTGGATGCACCGTCAGGCACAGCACTTTCAATGGGAGAACATATTGCAAAAACACTGGGACGTGATTTAAAAACGCAAGGCGTATTCTGTCGTGAAGGTATTACCGGCGAACGTAAACGGGATGAAATCGGTTTTTCCACCATTCGTGCTGCGGATGTTGTGGGAGAGCATACCGTATGGTTTGCCGATATCGGCGAACGTGTCGAAATTTCCCATAAAGCCTCCAGCCGTATGACCTTTGCCAACGGTGCCGTGCGGGCAGGGAAATGGTTGGAAACTAAATCAAAGGGATTGTTTGATATGACGGATGTGCTGGATTTGAATAACCTATAAATCCAGTTCAATATCGCTTTCCACACGACAACAACATAATAAAATCTCATCAGGTTGAATAAAGGCAAGGGGCGTTTCTGCATAAGAGACCTTGCCTTTTTTAATTTTCACACGGCACGATCCGCAGTAACCGCTACGGCATTGATATTCGTGATGAATATGGTTACGTTCTAAATGATCCTGTAAGCTGGTTTCATTGTTGAAATCGAGCGTGGTTTGGCTACGGATTAAGTGAATTTTCATGATAGAATCGAAAAAATATAGTGAATTAAATTAAAAAATGTTGATGATCATTGCTACGCCTTGCCGTACTATTTGTATTGTCTTTGGCTTGCAGCTTTGTATCCATTTTAATTTAATTCACTATAACTGTCGTGTCATTATATAAGGAAAAAATGAAATTATTGATAAAAACTCAAGTGATTTTGACCGCACTTTACTTAACGGCTTGTAGCTCAATCAATAAAGCACCGATAAAATCCGTTGATATTTATGTAAAACCTTATTATTCCGCCCAAAACGGCAGAGTAGATAATGTATTTATCCATAATAAGATTGATCCGATGCTGCGTGAAAATACATTGAAAGGTTATCAAAGTGCGGTCAAATTTGTAGAAGAAAATCCGGCACGTATTTCACCAATGACAATGTTTACGCTCGCGGCACGGGCTTATGATTTCGGTCTGCGTGATGAAGCGGTGAATTGGTATTATCGAGGACAAAATCGTTTAATTACGGCGCTTTATGTATTGGATTTACCAAAACGGACCGTGGAAGATAATACCGGATTTAGTCAGGTGGTGGGGCAGTTTATCAACCCCTATGCTTTTTGCGATTTACAAAAACAGCGTAAAGATGCCGAAGCAGCCGTGAATTGGACGATTTCACATCCTTATGAAATCCTGTTTATAGAAACATTTCCATCAAAATACCAAGATCGTAAAGCCGCACTAAAAGAAGCGGAAGAAAAATTAAAAGCACGTTTGAAAGAGCAAGATGAGTTTTTTGCAAATCCCCAAAATAAGGAAAAATGGCAAAAAGCACGGTTGGAAAATTTCGTTAATGAACGGTTTTGTTGGTAAGCCGGTAAAAATAATAATCTGCACGTTTTATGTGCGAATTGTTAAACGCTTTATTCCACCTTGGGGCAAAATATCACCTACTGCCATTAATGATAATTTGATGACAAAGCCGCTTTCTAGGCGATTTTCCAAGCACTTAAAAGGGTTTCAACCCCCGATTTTAGGTTTTTCTCGCTTAAATGCCCGAACCCAAGGGTAAATAATTTTCGCCGCTGATACTCAATCGGATAAAGTTTGATCTGGTGTTGTCGGGCGATCTTGGTTAATTCGGATAATGAGCGAGGAGCATTGATTACCTCGATTAACAAATAAAAGCCGGAATGTTCGCCATAGTAGAGAATTTGCTCAGCGTAAGGCGTGAGTAATCCACATAATAATTCCATTTTTCTGCGATAAATTTTCCGCATTCGGTTGATGTGTTTTTCAAATTCACCCGATTGAATAAAAGCCGCCAGCCGTTGTTGTTCAAAGCGGGAGACAGAGGCATTAAAAAAACTGCAATGTTGTCGGTAAGCCTTGAGCAAGGTTTTTGGTAACACCAAAAAGGTAATGCGTAACGAGGGCATAATTAATTTGGAAAACGAGCCTAAATAAATCACCTTATGCTGACGATCCAAACTTTGCAGGGAAGGAATCGGTTTGCCTTTATAGCGAAATTCGCTGTCGTAATCGTCTTCAATAATATAGCGATCTTCCTGTTGAGCCGCCCAGTCGAGCAGTTGCAAGCGTTGACCTATCGGCAAAATATGCCCGAACGGGTACAAATGAGAGGGGGTTAAATAGGCAATTTGGATATTTTTTTCGGTTAAGAAATCAATATCAAGCTGGTAGTTTTGAGTGTGAAAGGGCAACTTGACTGCCGTTTTTTGATACAAGGTTAGGAGTTTTTCAACATTGGCGTAGCCATAAGGTTCCATTGCCCAATTTATTGTCGGATGAATTTGCTGAAAAAGCAAAATCAACTGCTGTAGGCAGCTTTCCACCCCGGCTCCGATAATAATCTGTTCTTCCTCACAATTTACCCCTCGTGAAGCCCACAAATATTGGGCGATTTGTTGGCGTAAATGAAGATCGCCTTGATTATCGCCTAAATTGAGCCATTCTTTATCTGGGCGGGCGGCACATTTTCGCCAATGCTCAAGGGGAAAGTGGTCGGTATCAATACGGTTAGGGTTGAAATCAAACAACGGGCGAGAAAGATCGGTCGTTTTTTTCGTTGTTTTGGCAAAGGGTTCGGTCGGGTAATTCAGCTCCGATTGAAAACTGACAAAAAATCCGCTACGGGGTTTGGATTCGATATAACCTTCCGCTAACAGCTGGGTGTAGGCATTTTCCACCGTATTTTGGCTAATTTGTAAATAGTCGCAAAGCCGTCGTTTGGAGGGCAGTTTTTCACCCGGTTGCAGAGATTGCGTATAAATCGCTCGTTTGATCTGTTGATAAAGCTGTAAATAAAGAGGGGTATCGCTGTTCTTTTGTAGAAGATAGCTGAGCTTTTTCATTCTGACCTCATTAAAAAGATAAAAATTGATGCTTTTAATCATATCTATTTAGACTAAAAATAGCGATCAGTTTTTACACTTCAAAAAGGAACAGACAATGACAACAAAATTAGGTACAGACTTAGTCAAACGTGGTATGGCACAAATGCAAAAAGGCGGCGTGATTATGGATGTCGTCAATGCGGAACAAGCTCGTATCGCAGAAGCTGCAGGGGCGGTGGCGGTAATGGCGTTAGAGCGTGTGCCGTCTGATATTCGTGCTGCAGGTGGTGTGGCTCGAATGGCGAACCCGAAAATTGTAAAAGAGGTGATGGAGGCGGTTTCCATTCCCGTAATGGCGAAGGCTCGTATCGGGCATATCACCGAAGCCCGTGTGCTTGAGGCAATGGGCGTGGATTACATTGATGAAAGCGAAGTGCTAACCCCGGCCGATGAGGAATTTCATTTGCTGAAAAGTGAATACACCGTGCCCTTTGTGTGCGGTTGTCGTGATTTAGGCGAGGCTTTGCGACGTATCGGTGAGGGGGCATCAATGTTACGTACTAAAGGTGAACCGGGAACAGGGAATATTGTGGAAGCGGTTCGTCATATTCGCAAAGTCAATGCGCAGGTGCGTAAAGTGGTGAATATGAGTGTTGATGAATTGATGGCCGAGGCGAAAAACTTAGGCGCTCCGTTTGAGTTATTATTACAAATCAAGCGGTTAGGGAAATTGCCCGTGGTGAATTTTGCCGCAGGAGGGGTGGCAACACCTGCGGATGCCGCCTTGATGATGGAGTTGGGTGCGGACGGCGTGTTTGTCGGCTCAGGTATTTTCAAATCGGAAAATCCGGAAAAATTTGCTCGAGCAATTGTTCAAGCTACGACCCATTATCAAGATTATGATTTAATCGCTCATTTATCGGAAGAACTCGGCGAGCCGATGCGAGGCTTAGAGATCAGCAAACTCAATCCACAAGACAGAATGCAAGAACGGGGGTGGTAATGGCGGATTATTCCCAATATACCGTTGGCGTATTGGCACTGCAAGGGGCGGTAAGTGAGCATATCGCCCAGCTTCAAATTCTTGGGGCGAAAGCAAGAGCGGTCAAAAAAATCGAGGATTTTGCCAATCTTGATGCCCTTGTGTTACCCGGAGGGGAAAGTACCGCCATTGGTCGGCTACTTCGCACGGGTGATTTGTTGGAAGTCCTACAAGGTTTTAATAAGCCCATTCTCGGCACTTGTGCGGGAATGATTTTGCTCGCCAAAGAGATCGAGGGAGAAACTGCTTCTCATCTCGACTTAATGGATATTCGGGTGCAACGTAATGCGTTTGGACGACAGGTGGATAGCTTTCAAACGGATCTCGCTGTTAAGGGGGTTGAAGGCACTTTCCCTGCGGTGTTTATTCGAGCACCGTTAATCAGCAAAGTATCAGAGCAGGTTGAGATATTGGCTGAATTTAATGGTGAAATCGTGCTGGCTCGGCAAGGCAATCGCTTTGCTTGTTCGTTCCATCCGGAACTGACGAATGATCCTCGTATAATGAAATTGTTACTTGATGCCATTTAACATATAAGTATGGAGTATTCTTTTACCACGTTAATTTTACGTCAAACGCATTTTTAGACACATCAACATTGATGTCAACAAATGAAATGGCGAAGAATATTACAGAAAAGAAAAAAGCCGTAAGTTACCGATTTAAATATCTAACTCACGGCTTCTGTATTTAGTGGCGGAGGAAGTGAGATTCGAACTCACGGAGGGCGTAAACCCTCGCCGGTTTTCAAGACCGGTGCCTTCAACCACTCGACCATTCCTCCGCAGGAAACGGGGCGTAGTATAATCCAAAAATATTTGATGTAAATAGAAAAGTGGATAAATTTATTTACTCGGCGTTTATTTGTTCATTTTGATTTCTTTTTAAACGAAATCGGAAATAATTTTTGTATTAAGCATTGACTTTTTACGCGCTCCCCCTTACTTTACAAGCTGCATTTGTGCATTTAACCAACATTATTAAGGAGCTTTTATGCAATCACGCATTATTGTTGACTCAAGAAGTGAATCCTTATTAAGCACTCATAAAGTGCTTCGTAATACTTACTTCTTACTTGGGCTGACAATGGCATTTTCAGCGGTTGTCGCTTATATTTCCATGGCAATGAACCTGCCTTATCCGAATATTATTGTGTTGTTGGTAGGTTTTTACGGCTTACTTTTCATCACCAATCGTTTGGCTGATCGTCCTGTCGGTATTTTAGCGGCATTTGCTTTCACCGGGTTTATGGGATATACCATCGGGCCGATTTTAAATATGTACGTGGCAAACGGTATGGAAGATTTAATTATGTTGGCATTTGCCGGTACCGCAATCGTGTTTTTCGCGTGTTCCGCTTATGTGTTGACAACAAAGAAAGATATGTCATTCCTTGCAACGGCAATGTTTGCACTCTTCATCGTACTTTTATTGGGAATGGTGGCGAGTTTCTTCTTCCAAATGTCGGCATTATCACTCGCAATTAGTGCATTATTTGTTGTGTTTTCAACTATGACGATTTTGTATGAAACCAGCAATATTATTCACGGTGGTGAAACTAACTATATCCGCGCAACCGTAAGCATTTATGTTGCGGTCTATAACTTGTTCTTGAGTTTATTAAGATTACTTTCGATTTTCTCAAATAGTAACGATTAAGTTTAGATAAAACGAAACGCACCTCAGTAAATATCAAGGTGCGTTTTTTTATATTATTTTTTAGCAAAAAGTGCGGTCAAATATTGGGATAGATTTTCATATTGGAAAGTAAATCCTGCGCTAAGCAGTTTTTCAGGAAAAACGTTTTGGCTTTCCAATAACATTTCCGCACGTTCTCCAAGAATCAGTTTTAGTGCAAATGTCGGCACAGGGAATAGCGCATAACGATTTAATGCTTTGGCAAGTTGTTGGTTAAGGCTTTGATTTGTTACCGGATGCGGAGAGACAAGATTATAAACACCCTCGGATTCAAGATGCGCAATCAAAAATAATATTCCTTTTACAGCGTCTTCTAAAGCAATCCATGCCCAGTATTGTTTTCCGTTCCCTAAATATCCGGCTAAATTCCATTGATATAAAGGTAACATTTTCGCTAATGCGCCTCCTTTCGGTGAAAACACCATACCGGTACGCAGTAAACAGACTTTTGTTTTTGCTTGTAACGCAGCGTTTTCCCAAGCTTGGCAAAGCTGTGCGGTAAATGTGTGATGAACGGTAGCGGTTTTTTCTGTTATCAGTTGATCGCCGTTATCGCCGTAAATACCGGTTGCGGAAGCCGAAATGAAACGAGGTGGGTTATTCCCCGCATTGATTAACGCAACCAGTTGTTGAGTAAGTTTTACTCGGCTATCAAATAATTTTGCTTTTTGCGAACCGCTCCAGCGTTTCGCAAAGATAGGCTCTCCGGCAAGATTAACCACCACATCAAATTCATCTAAACTGTTTAGCGAAGAAAGAGCGGTCAAAAATTTCAATGTTTTTTGAGGAAAGACTTGACGTGCTTTTTCTTTGGAACGTGTCAAAAGCGTGATTTGATGTTGTTTGCTTAAAAGAGCGGGGATTAATGTTTGTCCGATTAATCCCGTTCCTCCGGTAATAAAAATATTCATTAGAGCGAGCTTTCAAAAAGATCCTGGATATGTTCAATGAGTATTGATATATCGGTATGCTGAGTGGGCGTTACAAAAATAGTATCATCACCGGCAATGGTGCCGAGAATCCCTTCCGTTTTACCGATAGAATCCAATAAACGGGCGATAAGTTGTGCGGCCCCCGGTGTTGTTTTAATGACAATTAATACTTCATTATGATCAATATCTAAAACAAGATTTTTTAACGGGCTGCTTGTGGCGGGTACACTAAGCTCATTAGGTAGGCAATAAACCGTTTCCATCTTGGTATTACGGGTACGCACCGCACCGAATTTACTTAGCATACGTGAAACTTTAGACTGATTGATTCCGCTAAACCCTTGATTTTTTAATGCTTCAACAATCTCACTTTGCGAGCTAAAACGTTCTTGGCTTAATAATTCTTTAAATACTTTGGTTAAATTATCCATTTTTGATTTTAGGTTAGATCTAAGATTTGCATAAGCCTTGCATATAAATTCAAAATATGCAACTAAAATGGCATTGGATAGATGGAAAGAAGTGATTTTTCACCGGAAATTTGAGCAAGATCTCATAATTGAATTTCTGTGTTTGTAATTTGTTAAATTACCTTTTAGAATTTACTAGATTAATTAATCTACTTAATAAGGAGTACTTATGAAAGTTGCAGTTTTAGGCGCGGCCGGCGGTATTGGTCAAGCATTAGCGTTATTGTTGAAATTACAATTACCGGCAGAAACCGAATTATCTCTGTACGATATTGCGCCGGTTACCCCCGGGGTTGCGGCAGATGTAAGCCATATACCGACAGCGGTAAAAGTAAGCGGTTTTTCCGGTGAAGATCCGACACCGGCACTTGAAGGGGCTGATGTGGTGTTAATTTCTGCCGGTGTTGCCCGCAAACCGGGTATGGATCGTTCGGACTTATTTAATATCAATGCCGGTATTGTGCGTGGCTTAATTGAAAAAGTGGCGGCGACTTGTCCGAAAGCCTGTATTGGTATTATTACCAATCCTGTAAACACCACCGTAGCGATTGCAGCGGAAGTATTGAAAAAAGCCGGTGTTTATGACAAGCGTAAATTATTCGGGGTAACGACATTAGATGTACTTCGTTCAGAAACTTTTGTTGCAGAATTGAAAAATTTAAATGTTTCCCGTACCACCGTACCCGTTATCGGCGGTCACTCAGGCGTTACTATTCTCCCATTACTTTCTCAAGTGCCTTATGCGGAATTCAGTACAGAAGAAATCGCACCATTGACAAAACGTATCCAAAATGCAGGCACGGAAGTAGTGGAAGCAAAAGCAGGCGGCGGTTCGGCAACCCTTTCAATGGCGCAAGCGGCAGCACGTTTCGCCCGTTCCTTAGTGAAAGGTTTAAGCGGTGAGACCGTGGTGGAATGCACTTATGTGGAAGGAGATGGCAAGTATGCCCGTTTCTTTGCTCAGCCGGTTCGTTTAGGTAAGGACGGGGTAGAAGAGATTCTTCCGATCGGGCCATTAAGTGAATTTGAGCAACAAGCATTGGAGACAATGTTACCGACGTTGCGTGCGGATATTGAATTAGGTGAAAAATTCATCAACGGTTAATTCAATTTGAATAGAAAAAAGGCACTTATTCGTGCCTTTTTTAATGAATAAAGAAAAATTTTAGAAAAAACCGTGACTTAGTTCACAAATTTGAAAATTGGTATTTGCATAAGTTTTCGGACAAGCGTATCTTAGCCACACTAAAAACAAGTGCTATTTTAAGTAGCCGACATTTATTTTGCTTTCCGAGTGTGCCTTTCCCGAGGCACTTTTTTTTGCCTCAAAATTTTGGAATTGAACTAATTTTTTTGATGTGGGTCTTAGTTCCCGTCTTTTTACAAAATAATTTGTTATAGGAGTTTTTATGAAATCTTTAAAATCTTTGCTTAGTTTAACCGCACTTGTGGTTGCGTTTTCCGGTTCTGCATTGGCGAATGAAAATCCGCTTACTTCTTTAAAAAAAGAAGCGGTAACCAATGTTAATTCAATGGTACAGAATCAAAAAGAAAACATTGCAGCAAATAAAACGGATGTGATGGAAAAAGTAACCGGCACGAAAGAAAAAGCGGCGGATACTATAAAATCAACTAAAGCTGCTGCAAAAGAGAAAATCGATAACGTAAAAGAAAAAGCGAAATCCCTCAAATCATCAGATTCTGATGCAACAAAAGCGAAAGTAACCGAAAAGTTAAATGCAGCAAAAGAAAAAGCGGCAACGACAAAAGATAAAATTGTCTCAACTGCTAAAGTAAACATCAACAAGGCGGATGCGGCAACGTTACAAAAACTTTCCGGTATCGGTGAGAAGAAAGCACAAGCGATTGTAGATTACCGTAATAAAGTGGGCAAAATTAAAAATGTTGCGGAGTTGTCAAAAATTGAAGGATTAGGCGATGTTACGATTGAAAAAATTGCGCCTTATTTAACTTTCTAAAAAGCTAAAATATAGCGGTATTATGTGGGCTGCACAAATCATCGTAGGGGGGGTAGGTGAAGCCGTAACGTACTCTCCCCAAATAAATATTGGATATAAAATTCTCTTTGTGCAACTGATACATAATACTGAATTTTTATAACCGCACCTTCCGAAAGCCTGACAAATTGTCAGGCTTTCTATTTAAGTTAAAAATATTGTTGAGCTAGATCACAAATTTGTAACAAACTTGTAATTGGAGCATTTTTTCCAAATAAATCCTATGTATAATGGGCAGACTCAATACGGAAGACAATTAGAGGTGAATATGCAACAAAATAAAACCTTTGATGAGTGGTTGGCGACAACTGCATTAGGCGGATCAAATCAAGCCTATATCGAAGAATTATATGAACGTTATTTAGATGATCCGGATTCAGTTGATAGCAGTTGGCGCACTACCTTTGATTTGTTGCCTAAATCAACGACACCGGAACAGGCGCATTCTCCGGTTCGTGATTATTTCCGCCGTTTGGCACGAGAGAATAAGGCTGAGGCGGTAACGGTTATTGACCCGGAAGCCAGTGCAAAATTAGTTAAAGTCCTTCAATTTATTAATGCTTACCGCTTCCGAGGACATTTGGAAGCAAAACTTGACCCTCTTGATTACTACCGTTGGAAAGTTTCTAACGTACCTGAATTAGACTATCGCTATCACGGCTTTACCGAACAAGATCTTAACGAAACCTTTAATATCAATCATTACGTTTACAAACGTGACACCATTAAACTTGCCGAATTAAATGATATGCTGAAAGAAACCTACTGCGGTTCTATCGGTTTGGAATTTATGCACGTGCAGGATATGGAGCAAAAAATGTGGCTTCAAGAAAAATTAGAAAGCCGTCTAAATAAACCGCTCTTTACTCACGATGAAAAAATTAACTTCCTTAATGAATTAACGGCTGCAGACGGCTTAGAACGTTATCTCGGTGCGAAATTCCCAGGAGCAAAACGTTTTTCTTTGGAAGGAAGTGATGCGTTTATCCCATTAATGAAAGAAATTATTCGCCACGCCGGTAAACAAGGCGTGAAGGATATTGTGATGGGAATGGCACACCGCGGACGTTTAAATATGTTAGTGAATGTGCTTGGTAAAAAGCCGGAAGATTTATTTGATGAATTTGCAGGGAAACATTCCGGTGATCGTACGGGAGATGTGAAGTATCATCAAGGCTTCTCTTCCGATTTTGCCGTGAGCGATAACCATGTGCATTTAACGCTTGCCTTTAACCCGTCTCATTTGGAAATTGTAAGTCCGGTGGTTATTGGGGCGGTGCGTTCGCGTCAAACGAAGAAAAACGATACGGATCGTTCTAAAGTATTAGCGGTGACGGTACATGGTGATTCCGCTGTGGCAGGACAAGGCATCGTTCAAGAAACCCTGAATATGTCTAATGCTCGTGGCTATACGGTGGGTGGAACAATCCGTATTGTTATCAATAACCAAATCGGTTTCACGACGTCCAATCCTAACGATACCCGCTCTACGGAATACTGTACCGACATTGCAAAAATGATCCAAGCGCCGATTATTCACGTCAATGGTGATGAGCCTGAAGCGGTGGCTTTTGCAGCCCGTATGGCGGTGGAATATCGCAGTTTATTTAAGCGTGATATTTTCATCGATTTAATTTCTTATCGTCGTCATGGTCATAATGAAGCGGACGAACCTTTAGCAACTCAGCCGATGATGTATAGCATTATCAAAAAACATCCGACGCCACGCAAAGTCTATGCTGATCGCTTAGTGGCGGAAGGGGTGATTACTGAAGATCAAGCAACGGAAATGATGAATTTGTACCGTGATGCATTGGATAATGGGGATCGTGTGGTGGCTGAATGGCGTGAGATGGATACGGCGAAAATGGATTGGTTGCAATATCTTAATTACGATTGGACATCGCCTTATGAAAGTAAATTTCCACAAGATCGCTTCGTTACATTAGCTAAACGCGTATGCGAATATCCTGAAAGTTTACGTGCTCATCCTCGCGTTGAAAAAATTTATAACGACCGTAAAGCAATGTATCAAGGTCAAAGATTACTTGACTGGGGAATGGCGGAAACTATGGCATACGCTACCTTACTTGATGAAGGCGTGAATGTGCGTCTATCCGGTGAAGATGCCGGTCGTGGTACGTTTTTCCACCGCCACGCCGTGGTACATAATCAAAATGACGGTACGGGCTATGTACCGCTTACCCACTTACACGCCAATCAAGGTCGCTTTGAAGTGTGGGATTCCGTATTATCGGAAGAATCCGTACTTGCTTTTGAATATGGTTATGCAACAACCGATCCTAAAACCCTTACGATTTGGGAAGCGCAATTCGGTGATTTCGCTAACGGCGCACAAATTGTAATTGACCAATTCATTAGTTCCGGCGAACAAAAATGGGGCAGAATGTGCGGTTTGGTAATGTTATTACCGCATGGCTATGAAGGACAAGGTCCTGAACATTCTTCCGCACGCTTAGAACGTTATTTACAGTTATGCGCAGAGCAAAATATGCAGGTGTGTATTCCGTCTACACCGGCACAGGTTTACCATATGTTACGCCGCCAAGCATTGCGTAAAATGCGCCGTCCGTTAATTGCCATTTCACCAAAATCTTTATTGCGTCATCCGTTGGCAGTATCAAATCTTGATGAGCTTATCAATGGTTCATTCCAAACGGTGATTGGTGAATTAGACGATCTTGATCCGAAAGGCATAAAACGTGTTGTGATGTGCTCCGGTAAGGTGTATTACGATTTATTGGAACAGCGCCGTGCCAATAATCAAACCGATGTGGCGATTATTCGTATTGAACAACTTTATCCTTATCCGCACGATGATGTGAAAAAAGCACTTGAGCCTTATCTGCACGTAAAAGATTATGTATGGTGTCAGGAAGAACCGCTTAACCAAGGTGCTTGGTACAGTTGTAAACATAACTTCGAAAGCTCGATTCCTGAAGATGTGAAACTGAAATATGCAGGTCGTTCGGCTTCGGCATCACCGGCAGTGGGTTATATGTCATTGCATACTAAACAACAAAAACAGTTGGTTGAAGATGCTCTAACCCTGTAAAGTGCGGTCGAAAACTAATGTGTTTTGAATCTTGATTTCCTCCGTAAGCATAGAAGTCAAGAGTTTGAAATAAATGAATTTCTTTAAAGAGTAAAAGGAAAATAATATGACAATCGAAATTCTTGTTCCCGATTTACCGGAATCCGTTGCAGATGCCACGGTTGCAACATGGCATAAAAAAGTAGGGGATGCAGTAAAACGTGATGAAGTTTTAGTCGAAATCGAAACGGATAAAGTTGTGTTGGAAGTTCCGGCACAATCGGACGGTGTCGTTGCAGAAATTTTAGAAGCCGAGGGTGCAACGGTCGTGAGTAAACAAATTCTTGGCAAACTTTCTACTGCTCAAGCCGGTGATATGAGTACGGCAACGGTGAAAGAAACGAATGAACCTACACCGGCGGATCGCCAAAAATCAGCTATCGAAAATAGTAATAGCAATGCGATGGATCAAGGCCCTGCGATTCGCCGTTTATTGGCGGAACACGAGCTTGATGCGGCACAAATTCAAGGTTCCGGTGTTGGTGGTCGTTTAACCCGTGAGGATATTGAACGGGAAATTGCAAAACGTGATGCCCAAAAGGCAAAACAAGAAGTCGCAACCGAGCAAAATACGATTAGTACCGTGGCATATAGTTCCCGTACTGAAAAACGTGTGCCGATGACCCGCTTACGCAAGCGTGTCGCAGAACGTTTATTAGAAGCAAAAAACAGCACGGCAATGCTCACCACTTTCAATGAAGTGGATATGCAACCGATTATGAACTTGCGTAAACAATACGGTGAGAAGTTTGAAAAACAGCATAGCGTGCGTTTAGGTTTTATGTCGTTCTATATTAAAGCTGTTGTGGAGGCGCTAAAACGTTATCCTGAAGTGAACGCTTCCATTGATGGTGACGACATTGTTTATCACAACTATTTCGATATCAGTATCGCGGTTTCTACGCCACGCGGTTTGGTAACACCGGTATTACGCAACTGCGACAAACTCAGTATGGCGGAAATTGAAAAGCAAATTAAAGCCTTGGCGGAAAAAGGCCGTGACGGTAAATTAACCGTAGAAGATTTAACCGGCGGTAATTTCACTATCACTAACGGCGGTGTTTTCGGTTCTTTAATGTCGACACCGATCATCAATCCGCCGCAAAGTGCGATTCTTGGAATGCACGCGATTAAAGAACGCCCGATTGCCTTAAATGGTGAAGTCGTTATTCGCCCGATGATGTATTTAGCCTTATCCTACGATCACCGTTTAATTGACGGTCGAGAGTCAGTCGGTTTCCTTGTTGCGATCAAAGAATTATTAGAAGATCCGACAAGATTATTATTGGAAATTTAGTGGAAAAGTGCGGTCAATTTTGATCGCATTTTGTTTTCTAGGAAATACGATACGTTAAGTTCGGTATTTCTTAAATTGTGCAAAAACACAGGGTGAAGCTATGAATTTACATGAATATCAAGCAAAACAATTATTCAAAGAATATAACTTACCGGTAAGTGAAGGGATTGTCTGCCAATCGGCAGATGAGTCCGCGATGGCACTTTTTCAGCTTAACGGCAGTGCTTGGGTAGCAAAATGTCAAGTGCATGCCGGGGGACGTGGTAAAGCCGGTGGCGTGAAATTAGTACATAATGAAGAAGAAATACGTGCCTTTGCCAATCAATGGTTAGGTAATCGCTTGGTAACGTTTCAAACGGATAAACAAGGTCAGCCCGTCAATCAAATTTATGTTGAAGAAAGCTGCAATATTGATAAAGAGCTTTACCTTGGCGCAGTGATTGATCGTTCCTCGCAAAAAATTATTTTTATGGCCTCTTCAGCCGGCGGGGTAAATATTGAAGATGTTGCTCGCGACACGCCGCATTTAATTCATAAAGTTGAAATTGATCTCTTATTTGGCGGTATGCCGTATCAAGGCAGAGAGCTGGCTTTTAAATTAGGTTTAAGCGGAGAACAAAATAAACAATTCGCCCATATTTTTGTACAACTGGCCAAATTATTTGTAGAAAAAGATCTTTCCTTATTGGAGGTAAACCCGCTTATTATTACCAAAGAGGGAAATTTAGTTTGCTTAGATGCAAAAATTGCCATTGATGATAACGCGCTTTTCCGTCACAAAGACTTGCTTGCTTTCCGAGACTTAACACAAAGCGACTTACGTGAAGCGGAGGCGGAAAAATATCAGCTAAATTATGTGGCATTGGAAGGGAATATCGGCTGTATGGTGAACGGTGCAGGGCTTGCGATGGGAACGATGGATATCGTAAAACTTTATGGCGGTAGTCCTGCAAACTTTCTTGATGTAGGCGGTGGAGCGACAAAAGAACGTGTTACCGAAGCGTTCAAAATTATTCTTACCGACAAAGCGGTGAAAGCGATTTTAGTCAATATTTTTGGTGGAATTGTTCGCTGTGATCTGATTGCAGAAGGTGTGATTGCCGCCGTTCGGGAAGTCGGTGTTAGCGTGCCGGTGGTTGTGCGATTAGAAGGGACAAATGCCGAATTAGGCAGAAAAATTTTATCGGAAAGCGGTGTGAATTTGATTGCGGCAAAGAGCTTGCAAGATGCCGCACAAGCCGTGGTTAACGCAGCAAAAGGAGTGTAATTTATGTCTATCTTAATTAATAAAGACACCAAAGTCATTTGCCAAGGTTTTACCGGCTCACAAGGCACATTTCATTCCGAACAGGCGCTTGCCTATGGCACAAAGTTAGTCGGCGGCGTATCACCAAATAAAGGCGGTAGCACGCATTTGGGTTTACCGGTATTCGATACTGTGCGTGATGCGGTAGAAGCCACAGGTGCAACGGCAACTATGATTTATGTACCGGCCTCATTCTGTAAGGATGCTATTTTAGAAGCCATTGATGCAGGTATTGAGCTTATTGTTTGTATCACGGAAGGTATTCCGACCTTAGATATGCTTACGGTAAAACAAAAATTGAATGAAACCGGCGTGGTGATGATTGGTCCTAATTGCCCGGGCATTATTACGGCTGATGAATGTAAAATCGGTATTATGCCGGGACATATTCATAAAAAAGGAAAAGTTGGGATCGTTTCCCGTTCCGGCACGCTGACTTATGAAGCGGTAAAACAAACCACGGATGAAGGATTCGGACAATCTACTTGTGTGGGTATTGGCGGCGATCCGATTCCCGGCTCAAGTTTCATTGATATTTTAAAACTTTTCCAAGATGATCCGGAAACCGAGGCGATTGTGATGATCGGGGAAATCGGCGGTTCAGCGGAAGAAGAAGCGGCGGCTTATATTAAAGCCAATATTACTAAACCAATGGTCGCTTATATTGCCGGCGTTACAGCGCCAAAAGGCAAGCGTATGGGACATGCCGGCGCTATTATCAGCGGTGGAAAAGGCACTGCCGATGATAAAATCACAGCACTTGAAACGGCGGGAGTGAAAACTGTTCGTAGTTTGGCTGAAATCGGCTCGGCATTGCGTGACTTATTAAAATAAAAAACTTAGTTAGAAATAACCGCACTTTGCTTATTGTAATTACTAGGCATTTCAAAGTGCGGTTATTTTTATGAGATTTTTTTAATAGAGTTTTGTTAAAAGATGTATAATCCCAAGCCGATATGTTAAGGAAAAATTATGAGCCAGTTTTTTTATATTCACCCGGAAAATCCGCAGCCCCGCTTGATTAAGCAAACCGTAGAAATTTTGCGTAAAGGCGGCGTGATTGTGTATCCCACAGATTCCGGTTATGCCTTAGGCTGTATGCTTGGTGATAAACACGCGATGGATCGTATTGTCGCCATTCGTAAATTACCGGAAGGGCATAATTTTACACTTGTGTGTAGTGATTTGTCCGAGCTTTCAAATTATGCCAAGGTGAGTAATATTGCCTATCGCCTAATTAAGAATAACACACCGGGACGTTATACTTTTATTCTGACGGCAACAAAAGAATTACCTCGCCGTTTGATGACATCAAAGCGTAAAACCATCGGTTTGCGGGTGCCGGATAATCAAATTGCTTTAGATTTATTAAAAGCATTGGGCGAACCTATTTTATCCTGTTCCTTAATGTTACCGGGTGAGGAATATATTACTCAATCCGATCCGGAAGAAATTCGAGATCGTTTAGAACGTCAAGTAGAATTGATTATTCATGGCGGATATTTGGGACAAGAACCGACAACAGTGGTGGATTTAACGGAAGATACACCGGTTATTTTACGTGAAGGCAGTGGCTCTACTGAACCTTTTATTTAATTTGGACAAAGACGCTTGTGAAAGCGACAAAGGAAAAATATGAAATCAACTCAATTTAAAAAGACATCAAATAATCAAGGTGAAAAACGTCGTGAAAACCGACCGCACTTTGAGCGTAAAGAAAGTAAAACCGCCGTTCGTTTTGAGCGTCAATCCGGCGGGAGTAAACCTCAAACTGTTGAAGGTGAAAAATTACAAAAAGTATTGGCGCGAGCAGGACAAGGTTCTCGCCGTGAAATTGAAGCGATCATCGCTGCAAATCGTGTGAGTGTGGACGGAAAAATAGCAACTTTAGGCGATCGTATTGATGTACGTTCCGGTGTAAAAGTACGCATTGACGGACGCATCATTAATCTTCAACAGGCACAAAAAGAAATTTGCAGGGTATTGATGTATTACAAACCGGAAGGTGAACTTTGCACCCGCAGCGATCCGGAAGGGCGTGCAACCGTATTCGATCGTTTACCACGTTTAACCGGCTCTCGTTGGATTGCCGTAGGACGTTTAGACATCAACACTTCGGGCTTGCTATTGTTTACGACGGATGGTGAATTGGCAAATCGCTTAATGCACCCAAGCCGTGAAGTAGAACGTGAATATTCCGTTCGTGTGTTTGGTCAGGTGGATGAAGCAATGCTGGCTCGTTTACGCAAAGGCGTGCAATTAGAAGACGGTCCGGCAAATTTTAAAGAGATCAAATTCACCGGTGGTGTGGGTATTAACCAATGGTATGATGTTACGCTGATGGAAGGACGTAATCGTGAAGTTCGCCGTTTATGGGAATCCCAAGGGATTCAGGTGAGCCGCTTGATTCGTATTCGTTATGGTAATATTAAGCTAATGAAAGGCTTACCGCGCGGAGGTTGGGAAGAAATGGATCTTGAAAAAGTGAATTATCTGCGTGAATTAGTCGGTTTACCTCCGGAAACGGAAACCAAATTAGATGTTACAAAATTACGTCGCCGCCCGAAATCGGGGCAGATTCGTAAAGCAGTGAAACGTTATACGGAGCTAAGTAAGCGTTATAAAAGGTAGGTAATGATATGAAAATGCAACAACTTCGCTACATTGTCGAAATCGTTAATCAAAATTTGAATGTGACGGAAGCGGCAAATGCGCTTTATACCTCACAGCCGGGCATTAGTAAACAAGTGCGCTTGTTGGAAGACGAGCTAGGCTTGGAAATTTTTGAGCGTAACGGTAAACATATCAAATCCATTACACCGGCCGGCAAAAAAATCATTGCTATTGCCCGTGAATTATTGGTGAAAGCGGAGAGCATTAAATCTGTTGCCTATGAATACACCCGTCCCGATCACGGTGTATTACGCATTGCCACCACCAATACGCAGGCGCGCTATATGTTACCCTCGGTGGTGGAACGTTTTTCCAAACAATATCCCGGTGTGAGTTTGCATATTCATCAAGGTTCTCCAACACAAATTTATGATGCATTAATGTCCGGTGAAGTTGATCTTGCAATTACCACTGAAGCACCGTATTTGTTTGATGATCTTGTTCAATTGCCTTGTTATTTGTGGAATCGTTCCGTGATTGTAAAAAAGGATCATCCTTTAGCCAAAGTGGAAAATTTGACGATTGAAGAACTTGGGAAATATCCGTTGGTAACTTATACCTTTGGGTTTACCGGTGTCTCAGATCTGGACTATGCCTTCAATGCAGCCGGTATTTTGCCGCACATCGTATTTACAGCAACCGATGCGGATGTGATAAAAACTTATGTCCGTTTAGGTTTAGGGGTCGGCATTATGGCAAGTATGGCTCATACCGAGTTTGATAGCGATCTTGTGGCGATTGATGCCGATCATTTGTTCCATTCCAGCGTGACACAAATTGCCTTTAAACACAGTACTTTCCTGCGTAGTTATATGTATGATTTTATCGAATATTTTTCGCCGCATTTAACACGCCCAATGGTAGAAAAAGCTGAAAGTCAGCGTGATAACAATGCCGTGAAGAAATTATTTGAAGGTGTGGAACTGGACGTGAAATAGCGTAAAGTGCAGTCAAAATTTGTGATGAATTTCGACCGCGCTTTTCTTTAAAATAAACCCTGATACTTCACTAAATCTTTTCGGTTGATGGCAAATACGCCTACGCCGCCGTTTTTGAGTTCGACCCAGTTAAAGGGAACATCGGGGTATTGCTCGATCAAACTGACCATACTGTTGCCTACCTCACAAACCAGCACGCCGTTTTCTGTCAAATAATTCGGTGCTTGTTTCAAAATTTGTTTGGTAATGTCTAAACCATCATGACCGGAACCAAGAGCGAGTTCCGGCTCAAAATGAAATTCTTCCGGCATATCGGCAAGATCTTCTTCGTCCACATAAGGCGGATTTGTTACGATAAGATCGTATTTTTGTCCGAGGATGTTCTCAAATAAATTTGATTGAATTGGAAATACCCGGTGTTCCAATTGATGGCGTGTAATATTTATTTCCGCAACGTTTAGGGCATCAAAAGATAAATCGACAGCATCAATCTCAGCCTCCGGGAAGGCATAAGCACAAGCAACGGCAATACAACCACTGCCGGTGCAGAGATCAAGAATATTGCGTGGTGATTGCTCAATCAAATTCTCAAAACGATTTTGAATTAATGCACTGATGGGGGAGCGAGGAATAATCGTTCGTTCATCTACATAAAATTCGTGGCCACAAAACCAAGCGCTATTGGTCAAATATGCCACAGGTACCCGTTGTTCAATTCGGGATAGCACCAATTGGACGAGATTTTCTTTTTCTGATGCGGTTAAACGGCTTTGGAATAATTCGGTCGGTAAATCAACAGGCAGCTGTAATCCCGCTAAAACAAGCTGGAGGCTTTCCTCCCAAGCGTTGTTATGCCCCTGTCCATAGTAAATATCAGAACGATTGAATGTACTGTATGTCCAGCGTAGGAAATCTTGGATTGTCTGCAGTTCATTGCTGATATTATCGCTTAAAATCGTTGCAACCAATTCTTGGTTATATGTGGTTTTCATAACATTCCCTTGTAAAAAAATTTGCGTAGTTATACCACATAAGGTTATTCATAACTATGATATGATACGCAAAATTTGAAATGAGTGAGAAAAATGCAAGAAGAATTTGAGTTGTTTCGTGCAGAAACGAAAGAGATTAAACCGATTAAGCAAGATACCGTTATTACACCTCGTCAAAAGTGCGGTCAAAAAAAATCTCATTTACGTGAGATTCGTGAGAAAGAAGATACGTTATTTTATTTTTCTGATGAATACGAGCCTTTATTAAATGAAAACGACGGTGTAGTAAAATATCTCCGCGAAGGCGAAGACTCCCATTTACTCAAACAATTACGCCGTGGTGATTTTTCTCCTGAGTTGTTTTTAGATTTACACGGTTTAACCCGTGAACAAGCAAAAATGGAATTAGCCACGTTACTGCTTGCTTGTGAGGATGAGTGCGTGCATTGTGCCGGTATTATGACAGGTTACGGCACTTTCACCTTAAAGAAACAAATTCCCCGTTGGTTGGTTCAACACCCCAAAGTACGCGCATTGCATCAAGCACCAAGAGAATGGGGTGGAGAAGCGGCAATTTTGATTTTAATGGATGTGTAAGCCATTTTTTCGGTATTGCACAAAGAGAATTTTATCTCTGAGATTTCTTAGGGTAGGGGGGGCGTTAGGCGAAGTCGTAACGCGCCTTACAATGTTTTGTGCAAGTGCTACATAATACTGAATTTTTTAATATCAGTGAGATGTAGATTTTGGATAGCAACGATGGTATTCCGCAATTCATATTATTTCGCCTTGTACATCTGCGACATCATTCTGAAAAACAATAAAAATGACCGCACTTAATGAAATTTTTTAGAAAAATATACAATCACATTTCGGAACACAAGCCTAAACTTGCCAAAAATTCAATAAACGCCCGCACTTTAGCCGGTAGATGACGTCTGTTCGGATAGACAATATGAATATCTAATAGCTGCTGTTTGTATTCCGGTAAAATTTCAATTAATTCACCTTTTTTGAAGGCCTCATCCAAAATAAATCTTGGCAAATTAACGATTCCCAAACCGGCTTTTGCCATTTCCAACAGAGCTAAGCCGTTATTACTCACCGTTTTCGACTTGATTTTAAAACGTTGTACTTGATTTATTCGAGTGCTCTGCCAGCTCACTTGATTTAATGTATTTTTATATAGTAACCCCTCGTGATGTTCTAAATCATTTGGCGTTTGTGGTGTTCCTTTTAATTCTAAATAACGTGGCGAGGCAGCAAAATGAACAGTGGTAGAGCTGATTTTACGCGCAACTAAAGAACTGTCTTGCATATAGCCGATACGCAAAGCAAGATCGTAGCCTTCCGCAACGAGATCGATTTTTTTATCATTAAATTCCACTTCAATGTGTAAATTCGGATGGGCGGCGATAAACATTGGGAGATTAGGCGCGATAAAAAGCAGGCCGAAATCACGAGGTACGGAAACCAACAAATTTCCCTGTAAACTTGTTGTGAGATTGCTAATACTGGCATCGGCTTCCTCTAAATCTAACAGAATGCCTTGACAATGTTGGTAATACATCATTCCGGCATCTGTCGGTACGATTTTGCGTGTCGTACGCTGTAAAAGACGGGTTTTTAAATGTTCTTCAAGTTGAGAGACTAATTTACTCGCCATTGCAACTGAGATATTTTGTTGTGCCGCCGCCTGTGTAAAACTTTGTGTTTCGATGACTTTACAAAAAATTGAAATCGCGTTGAGTTTGTCCATTTATATTCCTTTTTCAAAAAAAGACTTGATTTTGCCCGCGTAAGTTTGCACTATACCGCCAATTTTACAAAATTCCAGTGAGATTAGGTAATCAAATGAGTAAATCTTTGGTGATCGTAGAGTCGCCGGCGAAAGCGAAAACAATCAATAAATATTTAGGTAGCCAATACGTGGTGAAATCCAGTGTGGGGCATATCCGTGATTTACCGACCGCCGGATCCGGTTCGGGGGAAAAAGCCAAACCTGTTTCAACCAAGGGATTAAGTGCTGAAGAAAAAGCAAAAATCAAAGTAGAGAAGGAACGTAACGCACTTGTAAAACGGATGGGGATTGATCCTTATCACGACTGGCAGGCGAATTATCAAATTTTGCCGGGGAAAGAGAAAGTGGTGGCGGAATTGAAATCACTTGCTAAAAAAGCGGATCATATTTATCTGGCAACCGATTTGGATAGAGAAGGGGAAGCCATCGCTTGGCATTTGCGTGAAGTGATTGGCGGCGATGATGGGCGTTTTAGCCGAGTGGTGTTTAATGAAATCACTAAAAATGCGATTAAACAAGCCTTTGAAAAACCTGAACATTTGAATATGGATCGTGTAAATGCGCAGCAAACTCGCCGTTTTCTTGATCGTGTTGTGGGTTTTATGGTTTCACCATTATTATGGAAAAAAGTGGCGCGTGGGTTGTCTGCCGGTCGGGTGCAATCTGTTGCGGTAAAATTATTGGTAGAACGTGAACGGGAGATTAAAGCTTTCCAACCGGAAGAATTTTGGGAAGTCGCGGTTGTTACGCAAACTCAAGGTAAAAAAGCCATTCGTTTGGAAGTAACGGATTACCAGGGTAAAAAATTTGCTCCGAAAAATCAGGAAGAAACCCAAAGTGCGGTCGATTTTCTCAATGTTTCTGATTACGTTGTCACAAATTTAGAAACTAAACCGACAAGCTCGCGTCCACGTGCGCCGTTTATTACATCAACACTTCAACAAACAGCCAGTACACGTTTGGGCTTTGGCGTGAAGAAAACGATGACGTTGGCACAGCGTTTGTACGAAGCCGGTTACATCACTTATATGCGTACCGATTCGACTAATTTAAGTCAAGACGCATTGAATATGGCGCGTAGCTACATTGAAAGCCATTTTGGTGCGACATATTTGCCGGAAAAACCGAATTTTTATTCCAGTAAAGAAAATGCGCAAGAAGCGCACGAAGCAATTCGTCCTTCCGATATTGAGATGTTACCGGAACATTTAAGCGGAATGGAAAGAGATGCAGTACGCCTTTACGATTTAATCTGGCGTCAGTTCTTGGCGTGCCAAATGCCGCCGGCTCAATATGATAGCAGTACGCTTAGTGTAACGGCAGGCGATTACACATTAAAAGCTAAAGGCAGAATTTTGCGCTTTGACGGTTGGACAAAAGTGTTACCGCAAATGGGCAAAAATCCGGAAGATCAAGAATTGCCTTTAGTCAAGGTTGCAGAAAAACTTGCTTTACAAGAAGTGCAACCAAGCCAACATTTCACCAAGCCACCGGCTCGCTTTACAGAAGCCGCTTTGGTAAAAGAATTGGAAAAACGGGGGATTGGTCGTCCTTCCACTTACGCCACCATTATTTCTACAATTCAGGAACGCGGCTATGTGAGAACAGAAAACCGCCGTTTTTATGCAGAAAAAATGGGGGAGATTGTGACGGATCGTTTAAGTGAATCTTTCAGTGAACTGATGAGTTATGATTTTACCGCCAATATGGAAGATGCATTGGATAAGATCGCATCAGGTTCCGTGAATTGGAAAACGGAGTTAAATCAGTTTTTTAAAGATTTCTCCAGCCAGCTTTCCAAGGCGGAATTAGATGAATTAGAAGGCGGAATGCGCCCGAATAGTTTGGTTGAAACTGATATTAAGTGTCCGACCTGTGGCAGAAATATGGCGATCCGTACGGCAAGTACAGGCGTATTTTTGGGTTGTACCGGTTATGCATTACCTCCTAAAGAACGGTGTAAAACCACGATGAATTTAATTCCGGAAACGGAACTACTGAATGTATTGGATGATTCTTCCGAAACTAAAGCTTTGATGGAACGTAAACGTTGTGAGAAATGTGGCACGGCAATGGATAGTTATATGATTGATGCACATCGTAAAATTCATATCTGTGGTAATAATCCGAATTGTGATGGTTATCTCATTGAAGAAGGTTCGTTCAAAATTAAAGGTTATGACGGCCCGATTGTAGAATGCGACAAATGTGGTGCGGATATGCACTTAAAATTAGGCCGTTTTGGTAAATATATGGGGTGTACAAATTGTGATAATACCCGCAAAATTCTAAAAAACGGTGAGGTCGCACCGCCAAAAGAAGAACCTGTACATTTTCCGGAACTTAAATGTGAAAAATCAGATGCCTATTTTGTGCTACGTGACGGTGCAAGCGGGGTGTTTATGTCTGCGCATAATTTTCCGAAATCCCGTGAAACACGACCGGCAAAAGTTGCTGAATTAGCCTTATATCATGAGCGTTTACCGGAAAAATTAGCTTATCTTGCCGAGGCACCTCAAAAAGATCCTGAAGGTAACGAGGCGATTATTCGTTTCAGCCGTAAAGAGAAGAAACAATATGTTACCTCAGAAAAAAACGGCAAAGCCACCAAATGGATTGTAGATTTTATTGATGGTAAATGGGTTGAACGGAAGAAGTAAGTGATAAAAGTGCGGTTAAAATTAACCGCACTTTTGCTTTAGTGATGATCATGCTCAGGTTTTGGGGGAAGTGTTGTCAAGCCTTTTCCAACAGGAAGAATCAAGGTCGAGTAGTTTGCCGATTGTTGACAAACTGTTTGATCCGCAAATGGGGTTTTGTGAATCACTTTGATTTTCCAAATCCCGTCAATTAAAGGAATAATGTTCACTCGCCCTTGACTATCGGTTTTTCCTGAAAAACCTTGTGGTTCACGATGTCCTGTAGCCGCTTCCAAATCTTTTACGATTACGGTATCTGCCGTGGCAATCACGGTTTCACCGGCCAATGGCATATCATTATAGAAAATCTGAACTGGGAAAGCTTCACCCGATTTTATTTTACTTGGATTTTTTAAAGGAACGATTTCAAGCGGCAACCCCACGCGTGTCATCGCCATTTCTGCATTTAATGGTTGTTTTCCCACGGTAACCAAACTTTTGCCGAACATTTGTGTTTTTTCGCAATAAGTCGCATTCGGCGTATCTTGCATATTTTTCATTTGCCAACCTTCAGCATTTTGTGACCAAAATGTAGGTTTGTAGGTTGCTGTAACCCAATAAGATCCCGATTTTAATGGTTGCTCGGATTGATATTGATAATTCTCACCTTTTTGAATAAGGTGTTGTTGTTCGCCATCTTGATTGATGATTTCCATTGGCGCAAAAATAGATAAACGCGCTTCAGGAATTTTTTCAATGTAAGGATAGTCGCCATAAGCCAGTTCTGCTTTTAAGATTGAATCCGCCTTTAAATGCTGAGGTGCGGAAACCCAAACCTCATGCGCTTGTGCGTAACCTGCAAGGAAAAATAATCCGGTAATTAATGTTTTTTTCATGATGATGTCCTTTTAAAAATTATAATTAACCCAAGTAGAAAGTATTTCGAAAAAAACGGGGCGAGAGTGTAGAGGAAAAATAAAAGATAATCGAATAAATTTTTCTAAATTTGTGAGATAGATCACAAAAGTGCGGTCAAAATAATCACCATTACGTAGAAGTTGCACAAAGAGAATTTTATCTTCAATATTTCTTGGGGCAGGGCATCGTTAGACGAAGTCATAATGCACCGCTTCATCATTAAATCTTGTTACTTGGTGCGTTACGGTTTCGCCTAACGCACCCTATGATGTTTTGTGTAAGTGCTACATAATACCGTAAATTAGCATTATTTTGACCGCACTTTTGTTTTTTTAAATTAATCTTCTTTCTTTGAAGGTTTAATGGCAAGTAAGTTGCAGCTTAATTTACTGATAACGTGTTCTGCCGTATTGCCAAGTAATGCGGCAGATAGACCGGTACGGCCAACCGTGCCTAAAATAACAAGTTCGGCTTCAATTTCTTTTGCAACCTCAGGGATCACATCTTCAGGGAAACCTTCACGTACGTGAGTATGATCTTCATCAATACCGAATTTTTGACGCAAAGTTTTCATATTGATTAAGTGTTGACCACGGATACCGTTTTCATAACCGGAGGTATTAAATTCAGGTAAATCAATCGCCATATTAATTGGTGTAATAGGGTAGGCGGCTACAAGATGTACATTGCCGCGATTTAGATTTTCTGCAAGAGACATTCCGGTTGAAACAAGTTCTTGGTTAAATTCATCTTGGTAATCTTGTTCGCCGGAAACATTGACCGCAATTAAAATTCTACGTTGGTGTTTCCAATCGCCATCACGAACGATAAGCACAGGGATAGGTGATTTACGCAATAATTGCCAATCGACCGGTGTAAAAATAAGAGAAGTAAAACTTTCTTCATCTTTTGTGTATTTTACGACAAGGTCGTATTCGTTTCTTTCTACTTCTTCACGAATACCTTCCGCTTCATTGCTGTTCCAAACGATATGCGAATCAAATTCAATTTGTGGATCAGCATATTTATCAAGATAAAATTGTACGGCTTGACGATGTTGTTCAATGGCTGTTTTATGCATTTCTTCGCGTTCTTCAGAAGAAAGTAAGGCCGACATTTCGTAAGATAGGTCATAAACAGTCAATAATGTCGTAATTTTAACTTTTTCAACGTTTTCTTGTTCTTTTACAAGACGTACTGCGCGCGCAAGTGCATATTGTTTTTCATTATCAGGATTGAGTACAACTAGGATATTTTTAAATTTCATAACAACCTCCGTGATTATGCGCATAGCATAAGAAAGAATTGGTAATATAACAAGAAAAGATCACTAAAAAGATGACTTGCGACAATTCTTATAAGAAAAAGATGTGAGCAACATCACACCCTTTTTTATTTCATCATTGTAATTTTGGTTCTATTTATACCGGTAAGTTCAATTAATGCATTCACATCATTAATCGTAATATATTTACCTTGTACGGAAAGTACGCCTGATTTTTGGAAACGGCCTAAAAGACGGCTAATGGTTTCAACGGTTAGACCGAGATAATTGCCGATATCACTGCGTGTCATGGTTAAACGAAATTCTTTCGCCGAAAAACCTCGGGCAGAGTAGCGTTTAGACAGATTATGGATAAATGCCGCAAGGCGTTCCTCGGCATTCATTTTGGAAAGTAATAAAATCATTTCTTGATCGCTTTTGATTTCACTACTCATTAGGCGAACAATTTGTTGACGTAATTTAGGCATTTTGCCTGAGAGATCATCTAAAACATCAAAAGGGATTTCACATACCATTGCGGTTTCCAGAGCTTGTGCAAAGCTGGGATGTTGCATATTAGTAATAGCATCAAAACCGACCAGATCACCCGGTAGATGGAAAGAGGTTATTTGTTCTTCACCGGCTTCACTGATGGTATAGCTTTTGATTGTGCCGGAACGAATAGCATAAATGGAATTTAATGTATCTCCGGCTTTAAAGAGAACCTGTGATTTTTGGATAGGCTTTTTACGTTCAATGATGTTATCAAGTTGATCAAGTTCGTGTTCATTTAACGTGAAAGGAATACAAAGTTGACTAATGCTGCAATCTTGGCAGTGAATAGCGCACCCACCTGATTGAACCCGGCGTCCCGCTTTAGTTTCTGAAACAAAATTTTTCATTTGATCCCCAAATATCTTTTAAAAATAGTATAAAATTGATCTAACGCAAAGATTTTAACATTAAATAGGTATTTTAAGGAATATGGCAGCAGAAAAATTAACAAAGAAAAGATTGGCTCAAATTTTAATCGTGTTATGTGTTTTAGTCAGCGCATTTGTTTGGCGGTACTTTTTTTCTTGATTACGAAATTTTGATAAAGGCGTATTGTTTAATTTTAAGTCAAATAAATAGGAACTGAAATTTTTTGCTTGCTACGTGTTTGTATATGCGTATAATGCCACCCGCAAGCTCAGTTTTGAGTTGCAAGTTGGTAACGTATCAAAAAATTACAGTCCACATGCCAGTGTGACGAAATTGGTAGACGTAGCGGATTCAAAATCCGCCGCCCTTAAAAGCGTGCCGGTTCGAGTCCGGCCACTGGCACCATTCATAAGTTTCTTATTATCCAAATATTAAAATTCCATCAGTGTAAAAGAGCATCTATATAAAGTTAGTTGTTTTACAATACCATATTTCTTCAATAGGATTTTTATACTCTCAATAATCTATTCTGATACGGTTTCTTCCTAGTCACGAAAAGTGCGGTCAATAATTAGCGTGTTTTAAAAAATCATTCATAAATCTGTTTGTCATATTTCTGAAATATTTTTTTGTTATCTTACGCACCGTGATAACTCACTCATCTAAAACAGGAGATTATAGTATGAAAAAAATGCGTTATATTGCGCTGACCTTGTTATCAGCTTTTGCAGTAAGTCAAGCGGCTCAAGCCAAAACAACGGTGACAGGTGCAGGGGCTTCTTTTCCTCAACCGATTTATGTGCAATGGGCAATGAATTATAAAACAGAAACCGGAAATCAAGTTAATTATCAATCAATCGGTTCTTCCGGTGGCATTAAACAAATTATTTCCAGAACCGTTGATTTTGGTGCCTCCGATTCTCCAATGAAAGAGGAAGATTTAACCAAAAATAATCTCATTCAATTTCCAACCGTTATCGGCGGGGTCGTGCCTGTTGTGAATGTAGAGGGAATTGGCCCCGGTCAATTGAAGTTAACCGGTGAAATATTAGCTGATATTTATCTAGGCAAGATCACACATTGGAATGATGGAAAAATTCGCGCGCTGAATCCTGATTTAAATTTACCTGATGCCCGCATTACAACCGTATTTCGTGCAGATGGTTCAGGTACCAGCTTCATTTTCACACATTATTTAAGTCAGATTTCTGCGGACTGGAAAGAGAAAGTAGGGGCTGCCAATACCGTAAAATGGCCAACATCAGCCAATGGTGCAGCCGGAAAAGGCAATGAAGGCGTATCAATTTATGTGGGAAGAGTTAAAAACTCAATTGGCTATGTGGAATACGCTTATGCTAAGCAGAATAAAATGTCTTATGTGCAGTTAAAAAATTCGGCAGGGCATTTTGTTCAACCTTCTCAGGAAAGTTTTGCCGCCGCTGCCAATGTTGATTGGGATAAAGCTAAAGGCTTTAGTTTAGTATTGACCAATCAACCGGGTGAGCAAGCTTGGCCGTTGGCTGCTGCGACTTTTATTTTAATTCCGAAAGAAAGTGCGGATAAACAAAAAATGGAAACCGTACTCAATTTCTTTGATTGGGCATACTCAAAAGGAAATGAGCAGGCTGCAAAATTAGATTACGTTCCATTACCGGATAAGGTGAAAAATCTAGTGCGCAAAGAATGGGAAAAGACGAATTTAAGATAGGAAGTTTCCCTTCCTTTTTATAAGGGAAGGGAATATTTTAAGGATATATTATGACACTTTCCGAAAAACTAAAGCAGCAAGCCTTTATTGACGTATTGTTTGTCAATATAACCCGCTTTTTTGCTTTGCTCGTATTAATCAGTCTTGGCGGTATTTTACTTTCATTAATGGTTGGAGCCTATCCGGCAATGCAAGAGTTCGGTTTGGCTTTTTTGGCTTCAAGTGAATGGGATACCGTACAAAGTCAATATGGTGCGCTGGCCCCTATTTATGGTACGTTGGTGACGTCAATTATTGCCTTAATTATTGCTGTTCCGGTTAGTTTTGGGATTGCCGTATTTCTGACTGAATTGTGTCCTGTTGTTCTTCGCCGTCCGTTAAGTGTAGCCATTGAATTACTAGCCGGTATTCCTTCAATTATTTACGGTATGTGGGGGCTATTTGTTTTTGCACCTATTTTCTCCGATACAATCCAACCTTTTATGATTGAACATTTAAGCCATCTTCCATTTGTCGGTGCATTGTTTGCCGGAATGCCAATGGGGATAGGGTTATTTCCTGCCGGATTAATTCTTGCCATTATGATTATTCCTTATATCGCTTCTGTTATGAGAGATGTATTTGAAGTAACGCCTACAATGTTAAAGGAGTCTGCCTATGGTTTAGGTTGTACCCGCTGGGAAGTTATTCGTCATGTTGTTTTACCTTATACTAAAGTGGGTGTGATTGGCGGAATTATTCTTGGTTTAGGACGTGCACTAGGCGAGACAATGGCGGTTACTTTTGTGATTGGTAATACATTTAATATGAGCGTCGGTTTAAATAATTCTGGCGCCTCAATTACTTCGGCATTGGCCAATGAATTTGCAGAAGCCGTAGATCCAATGCATCTATCTTCTTTACTTTATCTCGGATTAATTTTATTTATCATCACTTTTATCGTGTTGAGCTTATCAAAATTAATGTTATTAAGAATGACTCGATATGAGGGACGCTAGCAATGAATCGTTCATTATATACACGCCGCCGTTGGACCAACCGTGTTTATTTAGCCTTAGCTTGGGTGATGATGGGGTTCGGATTATTTTGGCTGGGATGGATTTTTTATACATTATTGGCTTATGGTCTTGATGGATTCGGACTTCATCTCTTTAAAGCAGATACTCTTCCGCCGGGAGCTGAAGGCGGTTTACGTAACGCTATTTGGGGAAGTTTACTTATTACTTTATTCGGTTTATTTATCGGTACGCCGATAGGTATTTTAACCGGGATATATCTGGCTGAATTTGGGCGCTATAGCAAGATTGCCACTATCACGCGATTTATGAATGATATTTTGCTTTCTGCGCCTTCAATTGTTATCGGTTTATTTATTTATGGTATTTTTGTCGTTAAGCAAGGCCACTTTTCCGGCTGGGCAGGCTCGTTAGCATTATCATTACTGGTTATCCCTGTGGTGGTACGTACCACGGAAAATATGTTGAAACTGGTTCCTAATAGTTTACGGGAAGCCGCTTATGCTTTGGGTACACCAAAATGGAAAATGGTCTCGATGGTTACATTAAAAGCCGCCAAAACCGGTGTATTGACGGGAATACTCTTGGCATTTGCCCGTATATCGGGAGAAACCGCACCATTACTATTTACTGCCTTGAATAATCAATTTTTTAGCTCGGATATGGACCAACCGATTGCGAATTTACCGAATGTTATTTATCAATTTGCAATGAGTCCTTATAAAGATTGGCAATCATTGGCTTGGGCCGGTGCTTTATTAATCGCTTGTACGGTGTTATTCGCTAATATCGGTGCAAGAATTTTAGGACGTCAAAAAGATTAGGGAAGTAAGATGAAAACAAAAATTTCAATAAAAAATTTAAACTTTTATTATGGGCATTTTCATGCTTTGAAAAATATTAATTTGGATATTTTAGAAAAAAAAGTGACGGCCTTTATTGGTCCCTCCGGTTGCGGGAAATCTACATTGTTGAGAATATTTAATCGAATGTATGATCTCTATCCCAATATGCACTCAGAAGGGGAATTACTTTTAGATGGAAAAAATATTTTAGACTCGACGGTTGATGTTAATTTATTGCGTGCTAAAGTCGGTATGGTATTCCAAAAACCGACCCCTTTTCCAATGTCGATTTATGATAATGTGGCTTTTGGCGTTAAGCTCTACGAAAAATTAAGTAAAAGTGATTTAGATGATCGAATAGAATGGGCATTGCGTAAATCAGCACTATGGACGGAAGTGAAAGATAAATTAAAACAATCGGGCAACTCATTGTCCGGTGGGCAGCAACAACGATTATGTATTGCTCGGGCAATTGCCTGTCAGCCGGAAGTGCTACTACTTGATGAACCGACTTCGGCACTGGATCCGATTTCAACCGCTTATATTGAAGAATTGATTACGGAGTTGAAAAAGGATTATACGATTGCAATCGTGACCCATAATATGCAACAAGCCGCTAGGGTTTCCGATATGACAGCCTATATGTATCTTGGTGAACTGATTGAAATCGGTGATACGAAACAAATTTTTACCAAACCGAATCGCAAAGAAACCGAAGACTATATTACGGGTAAGTTTGGTTAAAATATCGATATTATGTGGCAAATGTACAACGCTGATAATTGCTCAGATATAGGCTTGCTACATAATAATAAAAAAAACAGCCCTAAAATTAACCGCACTTTTAGTTTGTTCAAATAAAAGGGCAGTTATACAAAGAGAATTTTATATCCAATATTTGTTAGGGTAGGACGTTGACACCATTTCATCTCTCGGTGGGTTACGGCTTCGCCTAACTCACCCGAGGATGATTTGTACAACTACGATGTAATAATGCAAAAGTGCGGTCAATTTAGAGGGCGAATTTAAGGAGAAAATCATATGTCTAAAGCTGATATTCTCATTGTAGAAGATGAAACGTCAATCATGACGCTTATTCAATTTACTTTAGAACAAGCGGGGTTTGATGTTCGTTGTGCTGAAAACATACGGCAAGCAAGAAAATTGATCGATGAGAAACTTCCTGATCTTATTTTACTGGATTGGATGCTACCCGATATTTCCGGTGTGGAATTTACGAAAGAGCTGCGGGCAAACAATCGTACGCAGTATTTACCGATTATTTTACTTACCGCACGAAGTGATGAAACGGATAAAGAACAAGGATTAAACATCGGTGCGGATGATTATGTTACCAAGCCTTTCTCTCCGCGAGAGCTTGTGGCTAGAATCAAGGCATTTTTACGCCGCCATCACCCGCATAAAACCGAGCAGCTGATAGAAATAAAGGGGCTAAGTCTGGATCCTGTTAATAAGATTGTGATTGGTGATGGAATAACGCTTAATTTAGGTGCGACAGAATTTCGACTGCTTCATTTTTTTATTACCCATCCTAATCGTTTGTACAGTCGTAGCCAATTATTAGATTTTGTTTGGGGAGATCATATTTTTATGGAGGAGCGAACCATTGACGTACATATTCGCCGATTACGCCAAGCACTTGAGCCGGCTAAATTAGACGGGTTATTGCAAACGATAAGAGGCTCAGGTTATCGTTTTAATGTGGAAAACAAAATATGATGGTCTTTTTACCCGCTTTGTTGCGTTTTATTTTTTTATTAGCCTTTCTTGCCGGAATCAGTTATTTAGCGGGGGGAATCATTGCGCTATGGGTATCGATTTCTGCCGTATTATTATCTGGCATTATCTATCAGCTGGTTTATTTAAATCGACTTATTCGTTGGCTTAATGATCAACAAAACGAATTATATGGTAGCGGTATCTGGGGGAATATTTTTGATAAAACACTCGCCTTACGTAAAGCCAGCCAAAAACGAAAAAAAGAACTTTCCGCCTCAATAACACGTTTTAATCAAATGATTGATACGATTCCAAATGGCATCATTATCTTAAATGAAGGAAGAATAGAATGGTTTAATTCACTTGCCTGTAAACATCTCAATCTTAATTATCAAAATGATCTCAATTCTATTTTACAAAATCTTATCCGCCAACCTGATTTTCAACAATTTTTACAACAACGTATTGATAATCAACCGCTAGTACTAAAATTAAGTTTACCTAATGGCGACTATTTCAAACGAATTATACAAATTAGCCGTCAGCCGTTTGAGCAACATAGCGAATTATTGATTACTCAAGATATCACAAAAAAGGAGCAGTTGGACGAAGCTCAAGTCGCTTTTGTCGCCAATGTTTCTCACGAATTACGAACTCCTCTTACCGTCATTAACGGGTTTACCGAAACCTTATTGGAAATGCCGGATTTATCTGTTGAACAACGCCAACAATTTTTATCATTAATGCAGAAAGAAGGGCAGAGAATGTTAAGTGTGTTATCCGACTTATTAACACTCTCTCGTTTAGAACGCGGTCAATCGACCGATGGCAAATATCGGCGGTTTAACCTATCTGAAATGGTAAAACAAGTGGTGGAATCAACGAAGAACTTTTCTCAAGGGCAACATCAATTTGTTGTCGATATTACTCCTGATCTGTATTTTTATGGTTTAGAAGCCGAATTGTACAGCGCATTCAGCAATCTCACCTTTAATGCCGTTCGTTATACGCCGGAACAAGGCTCGATTACAATCCGTCTCCATATTTTGGAAACGGATAAAGTTGAATTTTCGGTTACTGATACCGGGGTAGGGATTGCCACCGAACATATCCCACGTTTAACCGAACGTTTTTATCGGGTGGATAATGCCCGTTCCCGCCAAACCGGGGGAACGGGATTAGGTTTAGCAATAACCAAGTTTGCTTTGGCAAAATATAATGCAAAATTAGATATTTCTAGTGAAGTGGGTAAAGGTAGCTGCTTTAAAACGATTTTGTCACTTAATTAGCTACCTTACCGTTTTGAAGGATTATTTTAAGTTTGATTCGATTTCATCAAGCGGTTTATGGCGAATATCAATACCTCTTACCAAGTAAACCACGTGTTCCGCCATATTTTTGGCGTGATCACCTATTCGTTCTACCGCTTTGTTCATCATCATTACATCAATCCAAGTGCTAATGTTTTTAGGTTCTTCAAAAATATTTGTCATTAACAAGCGTAGTTGATTACGATAATCCATATCTAATTTTTCATCGGATAATCTTAATTCAATTGCCGCCGTTTCGTCTAAACGGGCAAAGGCATCCAATGCACGGCGAATCATTACAGATGCCATATCTAAAATGCGGTGCGTATCATATAAACCTGAAGATGAGATTTTATTATTTACCAAGAGATTGTTAGTATAACTCGCAATTTTTTTCAATTCATCGCCAATACGTTCCAAATCAACAATCATACGGGTAGTAGTTAATACAAAGCGAAGATCGCCGGCGGCGGGCTGACGGCGGGCAATAATTGTTTGGCAATGATCATCAATTAATTCTTCCATTTCATTGATTTTTTTCTCACTTTCCAACACTTCTTTTAGTCTTTGGGGATTAGCTTGGCTAAGGCTTTGTAAAATAACTTGGAGTTGCTGTTCAATGATTCCGCCCATTTGCATGACTTCGGTGCGAACATCTTCTAATTCTTGATTAAAATGTGATGAGATATGTTGATTTTTCATAGATATTTCCTCGGAAAAATAAATTTAATAGCGATGAGAGTATAGCCAATAAGTATGTCAAAAATATGACAAATTTTATAAAACTCACCTTTATTTAACCGCACTTTATAAACATTTTGCCGGTTTTGGTAATCCGGCGAGTTTAGTGGCTTGTTTTGCCGGTCCTTCGGGGAACAATCGTTGCAAATAGCGGCTGTTTCCTTTATCCGCCCCTAACTTTTCAGCCATCGCTTTTACCAGCATACGAATAGCGGGGGAGGTGTTATATTCTTGGTAAAAATCACGAACAAAATAAATGACTTCCCAATGGGCTTCGGTTAATGCAAGGTTTTCTTGTATTGCTATGGCACGTGCAACATCTTCATTCCATTGTGAGCTATCAAGTAAGTAGCCTGAATTATCCGTTTCTAATTTAATTCCATTCACATTCAGCATATTAATTTACTTCTTTAAAATTAATCATTTCGTTGTGGGAAAAGTCAGTTTGATCCTCATCATTAAACTGCATTGGAGAAATATGTTCTTCATCAAAAGCCGTATCGCCCTCAATACCTTCCAAGCTTTGTCCATGTCGAATGCTTTTGAAATCGAATAATTTCGGATCACACATATGTGACAACGTAATATTTTGCATTGCACTGAACATTGTTTCCAAACGCCCCGGATATTGACGTTCCCAAGTGTTTAGCATTTCTTTCACCACTTGGCGTTGTAAGTTCGGTTGTGAGCCACACAAATTACAAGGAATGATCGGAAATTTTTTCGCAACGGCATATTTTTCAATGTCCTTTTCTTTGCAATAGGCAAGGGGGCGAATCACAATCTGTTTGCCATCGTCAGAAATTAATTTCGGCGGCATTGACTTCATTTTCCCACCATAGAACATATTTAGGAAAAGGGTTGCCAGCATATCATCACGGTGATGACCTAGTGCTATTTTGGTTGCGCCTAACTCTGTTGCCGTGCGATATAAAATTCCCCGACGCAATCGAGAGCAGAGAGAGCAAGTCGTTTTTCCTTCCGGTATTTTTTCTTTCACAATACCGTAAGTATTTTCTTGCACGATTTTGTAATCCACACCGATACCGGCTAAATATTCAGGCAATATATGTTCAGGGAAACCCGGTTGTTTTTGATCGAGATTCACCGCCACAATCTCAAATTTAATCGGCGCACTTTGTTGTAAATTCAGCAAAATATCTAAAAGTGTGTAGCTATCCTTTCCACCGGATAAACATACCATCACCTTATCGCCTTCCTCGATCATTCCAAAATCGGCAATGGCATTGCCCACATTGCGACGTAAACGCTTTTGTAATTTATTGAAATTATAGGTTTGTTTCTTTTCTTGTTGAGTTAATTCGGTCATTCTGTTTTTTTATTTTTATATGAGGTTGGGGTATTATACGTGAAAAATGGAAAAAGTGCGGTTGAGTCTAAAGAAGATTTTTAAGATCGACAAAAAATCCTGTATAATCGCTCCAATTTTATGTTCAATTTTAGCGTATTTTCATTTCAATGATTGAAACATCACAAACAATTCCGGAACTCGTCTCTTGGGCGAAAGATCGCGAATTTTCACTAAACTTACCGACCGAACGCTTGGTTTTCTTACTGGCAATTTCAATTTATAACAATGAGCGCTTAGACGGCGAAATGCTGGAAGCAGATCTGGTGGATATTTTTCGTCATACGATGAACGCTTTTGATCAATCAACCGAGGCGATTACCACACGAGCCAACAATGCAATCAATGAATTGGTAAAACAACGGTTGTTAAATCGATTTAGTAGCGAATTTACCGAAGGTTTGGCGATTTACCGCTTAACACCGCTTGGTGTCGGCGTGTCCGATTATTATATTCGTCAGCGTGAATTTTCCGCTTTACGTCTTTCCGTTCAACTTTCCATTGTGGCGGATGAAATTCAACGTGCGTCGGATTCTGCCGAAGAAGGTTCAAAAAATAATGAAACCGAACATTTTTGGCGGCGTAATGTGTTTGCTCCATTGAAATATTCCGTGGCGGAAATTTTCGACAGTATCGATCTTTCTCAGCGAATTATGGATGAAAATCAGCAGAGCATCAAAGAAGAAATTGCGGAACTTCTTACCAAAGATTGGCAGGCGGCTATTTCAAGTTGTGAACGTTTATTAGATGAAACTTCCGGTAACCTGCGTGAACTGCAAGATACGTTAAATGCAGCGGGAGACAAACTTCAAGCCCAATTATTGCGTATTCAAGATTGCGTTATCGGGCGTGATGATTTGTATTTTATTGATCAGTTGATTACCGATCTGCAATCTAAACTCGACCGTATTATGAGTTGGGGGCAACAGGCGATTGATTTATGGATTGGTTACGATCGCCATGTACACAAATTTATTCGTACCGCCATTGATATGGATAAAAATCGCGTATTTTCACAGCGTTTGCGTAATTCTATCAGAAATTATTTTGATCACCCTTGGTTCTTATGGATTGCGAAATCCGACAGTTTGTCAGATCTTCGAGATGAAGAAATGGTATTACGTGAAGATGAAGCATTAGGCGAGTTGCCGGATGCGTTGGAATACGAATCCCTTTCCGATTTACAAGATCAAATTGTAGAACATATGCAGAACTTGCTGATTGCATATCGTGAGAATAACCGCCCGATTGATTTAAGTCTGGTGCTAAAAGAACAGCTCGACACTTACCCGCTTTCACGTCATTTTGATGTTGCACGAATTATTGTGGATCAAGCGGTAAGATTGGGAATGGCAAATGATGATTTATCCGGTATTTATCCCCATTGGAAAGAAATTAATGAATGCGGCGCAGAAGTACAGGCGCACGTGATTGATAAATATTAAAGTGCGGTCAAATTTTACGATATGATGTATCAGTCGCACAAAGAGAATTTTATACCCGATATTTATTTGGGTTAGAGGGCGTTGAACTTTGAGTAACGCACCATTTCATCTATTGGTGGGTTACGGCTTCACCTAACGCCCCCTACGCTGATTCGTGCTACCGTTACATAATAATGAAGTTTTAATTAAATCAATTGTAGGGTCGTAATTGGCACAATTCACACAGGACATAAAGAATAAGAGAACAAACAATGACAGACAACCTTCAAGATGTAATTTCCCCAAAACTCGCCACAGCGATTGCAAATCCATTGTTTCCGGCGGTGGATAGCCTTTTGCGTTTCGGTCGCCATATCAGCACGGAATATTTGGATTACCACGCTTTCTTAATGGATTTTCAACATGAGCTGGATGGTTTTTATCGCCGCTATAATGTGGAGCTCATTCGCGCACCGGAAGGTTTTTTCTATCTTCGTCCGAAAGCGACAACGTTAATTTCACGCTCTGTTCTGAGTGAGTTAGAAATGCTGGTGGGGAAAGTGTTGTGTTATCTCTATCTTAGTCCGGAACGTCTGGCGCAGCAGGGCATTTTTAGTACGCAGGAAGTCTATGATGAACTTTTAAATCTTGCCGATGAAGGAAAATTATTGAAAGCCATCAATCAGCGTTCCAGCGGTTCGGATTTAGACAAACAAAAACTGGCGGAAAGAGTACGTTCGGCAATCGGACGTTTACGCCGATTAGGAATGATTCAATCGGTAGGAGAACAAAATAGTGGTAAATTTACGATTTCCGAATCGGTATTCCGTTTTGGTGCGGAAGTACGTTCCGGTGATGATCCGTTAGAGGCACAAGCCCGCTTAATTCGTGATGGGGAAGCCGCCACACCGGAATCAATAGCATTAGAAAAACAAGCACAAGCAAGTGAACAGGATATTGAAAGTGCGGATGAAATTGACGAAGAATTTGATGGAGAACAAGCATAATGTCTGATGTTTTAGAATTAGGAAATGAAATCAAATTAGAAAACGAAGCTGAAACCGCAGATGTTATAACACCTTCTAATACCGTACAAAATGAGGTGGAACGCGGTAAGTTTCGTTCTTTAACTTTAATTAACTGGAACGGTTTCTTTGCCCGCACTTTCGATTTGGATGAATTGGTTACAACGCTTTCCGGTGGTAACGGGGCAGGGAAGTCCACAACGATGGCGGGCTTTGTAACGGCTTTAATTCCGGATTTAACATTGCTTCATTTTCGTAATACAACGGAAGCAGGTTCTACCGGCGGTTCACGCGATAAAGGCTTACACGGTAAATTACGTCCGGGTGTTTGCTATGCCGTGTTAGATACCGTCAATTCTCGTCACCAACGCATTCTTGTCGGGGTACGTTTGCAACAAGTCGCCGGTCGTGATAAGAAGGTGGACTTAAAAACTTTCTCTATTCAGGGCGTAGAATTATCACAAAATCCGACCGCACTTTTCACTGAAACCGTGGGTGAACGCCAAGCTCGCGTACTCAATCTTAACGAACTCAAAGAAAAAATTGAAAATCTTGGCGCACAGTTCAAACAGTATTCATCTATTACTGATTACCACGGAATGATGTTTGATCTCGGTATTATTCCAAAACGTTTACGTTCAGCTTCTGATCGCAGCAAATTTTATAAACTGATCGAAGCTTCTTTATACGGGGGGATTTCCAGTGCGATTACCCGTTCTTTACGTGATTATTTGTTGCCTGAAAACTTAGGTGTACGTAAAGCCTTTCAAGATATGGAAAGCGCATTGCGTGAAAATCGAATGACATTGGAAGCGATCAAAGTTACCCAATCGGATCGTGATTTATTCAAGCATTTGATTACCGAAACCACCAATTATGTGGCATCGGATTATATGCGTAATGCCAATGAACGCCGTGGCAATATTGAAATGGCAATGGAATCTCGCCGTGAATGGTATAAAGCCAAAGCGGAACAAGATTTATCGCAACATCGTTTGATCGATCTAAGCCGTGAAGCCGCAGAGCTTGAAGAAAGTGAACGTATTCTTGAAGTCGATCATCAAAGTGCCGTAGATCATTTGAATTTGGTGTTAAATGCGTTACGTCATCAAGAAAAAATCTCGCGTTATCAAGAAGATGTTGCCGAGCTTTCGGAGCGTTTAGAAGAACAAAAAATCGTGGTAGAAACCGCGAATGAACAGCTTGAAGAAAGCCAAGCGCAATTTGAACAAACCGAAATTGAAATTGATGAAATCCGTGCGCAATTAGCGGATTATCAACAGGCATTAGACGCACAACAAACCCGCGCACTGCAATATCAACAAGCCATTGCCGCATTGGAAAAAGCAAAAACCTTATGCGGATTGGCGGAATTAAGTGTGAAAAATATGGAGGATTATCACGCAGAATTTGCCGCTCATGCCGAAAGTTTAACGGATACGGTGCTGGAATTGGAACATAAAATGTCTATTTCCGAGGCGGCGAAATCTCAGTTTGATAAAGCATATCAACTTGTTTGCAAAATTGCCGGTGATGTACCTCGTTCTGCAGCGTGGGAAAGTGCGAAAGAATTGTTACGCGAATATCCAAGTCAAAAACTACAAGCTCAGCAAACGCCGCAACTTCGTGCAAAATTACACGAGCTTGAACAACGTTATACGCAGCAACAAAGTGCGGTCAGATTGCTCAATGATTTTAATCAACGTGCGAACTTGAACTTAGAAACGGCAGAGGAATTAGAAGAATATCACGCAGAGCAGGAAGCCTTGGTCGAAGATTTTTCCGCCCAACTTTCCGAACAGGTAGAAACCCGTTCGACTCTTCGTCAAAAACGTGAAAATTTAACCGCACTTTATGAGGAAAATGCACGTAAAGCACCGGCTTGGTTGACGGCGCAAGCGGCATTAGAGCGTTTACAAGAGCAAAGCGGAACAAACTTTGAGCATAGCCAAGACGTAATGAACTTTATGCAGGCTCAACTCGTAAAAGAGCGCGAATTAACAATGCAGCGGGATCAATTGGAACATAAACGCCAACAGCTTGATGAGCAAATTTCCCGTTTAAGCCAACCGGACGGTTCTGAAGATGCCCGTTTAAATACGCTTGCAGAGCGTTTCGGTGGTGTATTGCTTTCAGAACTTTATGATGATGTTCCTATTGAAGATGCTCCTTATTTCTCTGCACTTTATGGCCCGGCTCGTCATGCGATTGTGGTTCGGGATCTCAATACAGTGCGCGAGCAACTTGCCCAACTTGATGATTGCCCCGATGATTTATATCTTATCGAAGGCGACCCAACGGCCTTTGATGATAACGTATTATCCGCGCAAGAACTTGAGCTTGGTGTAATTGTACAGGTTTCGGATCGTCAGTTACGTTACTCCAAATTCCCGGAAATTCCATTATTCGGCAGAGCGGCACGTGAAAAACATTTAGAAGAATTAACCGTTCAACGTGATGAAGTCGCGGAAGATTACGCTCAAATCGCTTTTGATGTTCAAAAATGTCAACGCTTACACGAGCATTTCAGCCAATTTGTCGGCTTGCATTTAGCATTGGCATTCCAGCCGAATCCGGAAGAATTAATGGCTGAAATCAATCGGGAGCGTAATGAAATCGAACGGGAATTAAATCAATTTAGTAGCTGTGAACAGCAATTACGCATTAAGTTAGATAATGCAAAAGAAAAGATGCAGCTGCTTAATAAGCTCATTCCGCAATTAAATGTGTTAGCAGATGAAGATTTAATTGACCGCATTGAAGAATGTCGTGAACAATTGGATCTCGCAGAGCAAGATGAATTGTTTATACGCCAATATGGTGTGATGTTGTCACAATTAGAACCGATTGCAAATACATTACAAAGTGATCCGGAAAACTATGAAGGTTTAAAAAATGAGCTCACACAAGCCATTGAACGTCAAAAACAAGTACAACAACGCGTGTTTGCCTTGGCGGATGTCGTTCAGCGCAAACATCATTTTGCTTATGAAGATGCTGGGCGGGCAGAAACGTCAGAATTAAACGAACAATTACGTCAACGTTTAGAGCAAATGCAAGCGCAGCGTGATGTGCAGCGAGAACAGCTTCGCCAAAAACAAAGCCAGTTTGCACAATATAATCAAGTATTTATCGGGTTACAAAGTTCTCATGAAAGCAAAAATCAGTTACTGAAAGAACTTATTGATGAAGTCGGTGAATTAGGCGTACGTGCCGATGAAGGTGCGGAGGAACGTGCGCGTATTCGTCGTGATGAGTTATATCAACAACTTTCGAGCGGTCGTCAACGTCGTTCTTACGTAGAAAAACAACTTACATTAATTGAGAGTGAAGCGGAAAGTCTCAATCGTCGTATTCGTAAAGCGGAGCGTGATTACAAAACGCAGCGTGAGTTAGTGGTTGCCGCAAAAGTCAGTTGGTGTGTGGTATTACGTCTATCACGTAATTCTGATGTTGAAAAACGCTTGAACCGCCGCGAACTGGCTTACTTATCGGCAGATGAACTGCGCTCAATGTCGGATAAAGCGTTAGGCGCGTTACGCACTGCCGTGGCAGATAATGAATATCTGCGTGATAGTTTGCGTGTGTCGGAAGACAGCCGTAAACCGGAAAATAAAGTGCGGTTCTTTATTGCCGTTTATCAACATCTACGCGAACGTATTCGCCAAGATATTATTAAAACGGACGATCCGATTGACGCAATCGAGCAAATGGAAATTGAGCTTTCCCGTTTAACGGCAGAATTAACCGGGCGGGAGAAAAAACTTGCGATTAGTTCGGAAAGTGTTGCAAATATTATGCGTAAAACAATTCAGCGTGAGCAAAATCGTATTCGTATGCTCAACCAAGGTTTGCAGAATATTGCATTCGGTCAGGTAAAATCGGTGCGCTTGGTCGTCAATATTCGTGATACGCACGCGATGTTATTAGATGCGCTTTCCGGCCAGCAAGATGAATATCAAGATTTGTTTAACGATAACCGTATTACTTTCTCGGAAGCGATGGCGAAACTTTATCAGCGTATTAATCCGCATATTGATATGGGGCAACGTACAGCACAAACCATTGGTGAAGAATTGTTGGATTATCGTAATTATCTTGAACTTGAAGTGGAAGTTTTCCGTGGTGCGGACGGTTGGTTACGTGCGGAAAGCGGCGCACTTTCAACCGGCGAAGCCATAGGTACGGGGATGTCGATTCTTTTAATGGTGGTGCAAAGTTGGGAGGAGGAAAGTCGCCGTATTCGCGGTAAAGACATTGTACCTTGCCGTTTATTATTCCTTGATGAGGCCGCGCGTTTAGATGGAAAATCCATTTCCACCTTATTTGAACTTTGCGAACGTTTGGATATGCAATTACTTATTGCCGCCCCGGAAAACATCAGCCCGGAAAAAGGTACAACTTATAAGTTAGTACGTAAAATTGCCGGCAACCAGGAACACGTACACGTGGTTGGATTGCGTGGGTTTGGTGCAACGGAATAAATTATAGAGAGGGAAGTGCGGTTAAAAAATTCAATATTGTGTAACTAGCATACAATCCATCAATGGGAACTTCTTCACTAATGGTGGAGAATCACGAGAACTTCAAGTAGCTCTGACGGCTTGAGGATCGGGAAAAATGTAATTTTTAGACTTCATTTCATCCAAGATCTAAAGATACAAAAGCTGTGATAACGTTTGGGTTATTACATTGTGCTTTATTCTTTTAAGGTACAAGAGATGCCATGTTTTGTGTCTATTGGTATAAATTACAATAACATCAATGAGATATAAAATTTAAACGCCGGCATGGCGTCTCTACGTTCATTCAAAAATAATATCTTATGTAACAACACGATATAATTCCGAAAAAATTTAGTGTTTTGACCATACTTTTAGATATTTAAGGACAAATTATGAACAATCTGATTTTCGCTATCCTTTGTAGTGTTGCCGTTTCGGTATTCCTCAAAATTGCACGCAAGAAGAATATTGTTATTGAACAAGCTATCGCTTTTAATTATATCACCGCAATCACTTTCAGTTATTTTTTGCTTAAACCTGATTTCAAAGGATTAGAATTTGTCGGTTATATCGAGCAGAGTAAAAGCGTATTGATTTTCTTGGCATTGGGATTATTGTTGCCTAGCGTATTTGTTATTATGTCAAAAGCAGTGAAATTTGCAGGAATTGTTCGCTCTGATGCGGCACAGCGTCTTTCTTTATTCTTACCGATTTTAGCGGCATTTCTTCTTTTTAACGAAGCGCTAAGCCAAGCTAAATTAATCGGGATTGTTTTGGCGTTTATCGGATTATTTTGTCTGTTAACAAAACCGATTCAAGAACAAAGTGCGGTCAATTTTAAAGGTATTTTCGGATTGATCGGTGTATGGTTTGGATATGGCGTTGTTGATATTTTATTCAAACAGGTAGCAAAAACCGGGGGCGCATTTCCTACCACATTATTTATCTCTTTCTCACTTGCAGCTTGTGTCATGTTTATCTTTTTATTGCTAAAACGTACACAATGGACTGTGCCAAGCCTATTTGGCGGCATTATTTTAGGGGGATTAAATTTCTTTAATATCCTATTTTATATCAAAGCACACCAAAATTTTGATGGAAACCCAACGCTTGTTTTTACCGGAATGAATATTGGTGTAATTTGCTTAGGCACGCTTATCGGCGCTCTAATATTTAAAGAAAAAATCAGTAAAATTAATTGGTTAGGTATTGGATTTAGTTTAAGTGCAATTTTTTGTTTGTATTATTTAGACAAAATAATGGCGTAAGAGAGAGTAGTATGACAAAAAATTTCAGTTTTTTTATCTACGATTACGAAAGTTTCGGTGTTAGCCCTGCAAAGGATCGACCTGCACAGTTTGCCGGTATCCGAACGGATACAGATTTTAACATTATTGGTAAACCGATAATGTTGTATTGTAAACAAACAAATGATTATTTACCGGCACCGGAAGCAGTGATGGTAACCGGCATTACACCGCAAGAATGCAATGAAAAGGGGATACCTGAACCCGAATTTGCCACAAAAATTTTAGCCGAATTTTCTCAGCCGAATACCTGTGTAATGGGGTATAACAATATTCGTTACGATGATGAAATGACACGTTATACTTTTTATCGTAATTTTATCGATCCTTACGAATACAGTTGGAAAAATGGTAATTCCCGTTGGGATTTGTTAGATCTTGTGCGGGCGTGCTATGCGCTTCGGCCCGATGGTATAAATTGGGCGTATGACGATGAAGGAATAGCAAGTTTTAAATTAGAAAAACTCACCAAAGCCAATGGTATTGAGCATGAAAATGCTCACGATGCAATGGCGGATGTTTATGCGACCATTGCCATGGCAAAACTCATTAAAGAAAAACAGCCCAAATTATTCCAATATTTCTTTGAAAATCGAGGTAAAAAAGAAATTGAAAAGCTTATCAATACGGCTGAAATGACACCTTTAGTGCATGTTTCCGGAATGCTGGGGAATTATCGTGGAAACTGTGCGTGGGTTGCACCGATAGCTTGGCACCCGATAAATCAAAACGCTGTGATTGTCTGCGATTTAAGCGGGGATATTGATAATTTATTGATGAAAAATGCCGATGAATTACGCACTGCGTTATATACCAAAAAATCAGAGCTAGAAGCTCAGGGTATTTCATCCGTACCGCTAAAATTAGTACATATCAATAAATGCCCGATTCTCGCACCGGCAAAAACCTTGCTGCCTGAAAATGCAACACGGCTAGGCATTAATCGTCAATTATGTTTAGAAAATCTGACTAAATTACGCCAATCTTTTGATATTCGTGAAAAAGTGATCGATATTTTTTCAGAAGAACGTTCATTTGATACAAGTGATAATGTTGAAACAGAGCTATACAATGGTTTCTTTAGTAATGCCGACAAAAATAATATGGCGATTTTACGCAATTTAGCACCGGAAAAACTTGCTGAGCATGGTTTAGCATTTGAAGATAAACGTATTCCTGACCTGTTATTTCATTATCGTGCACGTCATTTTTATAAAAGCTTAACACGTGCGGAACAAATAAAATGGCAGAAATATCGCCAACGTAAACTTGAACAAAGTGCGGTTGATTTTGAGGAAAGTTTGCAACGTCTTGTGAATGAAAATGCTAATGATCCGGAAAAACTCGCTTTATTGCAGCAAGTCTATGAATATGGCGCTAAACTGCTGGGTTAGCTTTGTGACAACATAACAAAAATTCTCAAGGTATTAAAAACCTAACCTTATCATGAATCATAAAAAGTGCGACTTTTGCGGCGACCGCACTTTTTTTGTTTTATTCTTAAGAGCAGTAGTCAAGCAAACCCGTGGATTTGCCCGGTAATGCTGCTCGATGTAATTCAAAACATTGCCCGTATTGCGGTGCTGTCAGTTTTAAAAATCGCTGAATATGAACCGCACCTGCCGAAAAACAAAAAATCGATTTCACGCTAAAACGCTGTAAAACCTCCGAGAATAAAATCTTTACAAAACCCCTACGAATTAATCTCATCGTTCAATAAAATGCTTCAAACACGCATTGAGAGGCGTAAAATGGCTTTATCTGTCTTGTTTTAATAGTATTTTGAGCTTGTGTGTAACTCTGTGATTTATTTAACCCGTAGCTTTCACCAACCCGATAACTAATTTCGCATAATGTCATTGCAGATTATGTTACAATTCGAAGTGCGGTATAATGGTGAAGCACCGCACGAGAATTTACACATAATCTGCTGTTATGCGAAATTAGCCCATTACTATGTCAAATATCACACTTCAACACATTACCCCAAACCATTTCTATGAAGCGGTCAAACTGCTTAAACAAACAGAACATTACATCAGATTTAGTTATGATACGGTTGAGATCCGTTTTGTTTTTGACAGATTAGAGACGGCAGAGCAGACACAAGCAAGATTTGAAAAAATGGAGCATTTAGGGGAGTTTTTGAAGGAACTGACAAATTCATCAGTTCCTGTCAATTTGGAGGAATTTATAAAACAATATAGATACCAACCACGGCAGAAATTTTTTAAATGATTAGTAGCTATCTCTATTTATATAAAAATAGCCAAGAAAAATAAGTGCTATCCCTATTCCGAAAGCCCATTGCCATAGATTTTCACCGTACCACGCATACATTCCTTCACGACAAAAATCTAATCCCCCTCGGGTTATTTTGTCTCCTTGTGCTATACATTTATAAGCCCCAGATTTCCAATTCATGATAGGTACAATAACTGCGGCATAAAAACTAAGGGTACCAGTCATGAGGGCTAATTGTCGCCAACTTTTGCTGTATATTTTGAATAGGATATAAATTGAGCCAGCTAATAATAACCAGAAGATAAATTTATCTCGCAATGATTGAATTACGAAACTTATTGTACCTAAAGAATTTTGTAGTATATCCATTGTTATTTCCTATAATTTGGTGGTTATTTTTCACTCAAAAAGTTCGGGAGTTCTGTTACACCCGAACTTTAGTATGAAATCCCGTACCAAAGTTCGCTTTTTTTAACTCTTTTTTTGAGCAAATTCAAGATAATCGTTATCGGTTATATGTTCCAATCCTTTTTTGATTAGAATCTTTAGAATTTCTGTATCTTTTAAACTTGTTTTAGTCAAAATAACAGCTTTCACTGTTTCATCTTGTACTTTTTTCCAAGTGTGTTCATCAATGTGTTTGGATGGCATTTTCAGTTAATCCTATATTTTTCGCTTCATTAGTTTGATTTTGTGATTGATGTCGCAAAATTTTATCATTTCTAAGAAAAATAGATATCAGATTATTGACATCTTAGAATATTACAAATTAGAATTTATCCTGTTTATAATTTCTAATTTTCTAAGATTATTTTATTTATGTTCTTTGACTGGCTTAAAATTGAACAAAACTTCGACTGCCAACTTCCTTTGATTGGAGATTTTGGTTTTGTCGGTGTTCATATTGAGACAGGGGAACAACAAGAAGGAATTAGAATTCCTACGTTTAAACATGAAGGTAGCTTCTGTGATTCTGTAATGATAAAGATTAATGGTTCGGTTTTAACTATGAGCGGTAATCCGAGTAGATGGGGACGAGTTGAAAATTTATTTGGTCTTTCTTCTATTGAATCTTGTGTCAATGTGTTTAATAAGATTTTGACCGATTTAGGACTACCTAATTTTACTAAATGCACTCGAACTTGGATTTCTCAGTCAGATGAAAAATCTAAACCAAAAAAATATTCTGATGGAGCTGTTATTAAGGAAATACACATCACAGAAAATAGGGCAGTCGGTCAGAATAATGTGGAACACTATATTAGTGGACTTGCAACACTCAACTATAGGAATTCAAATGCAAGATTACATACGAATGGTCAAACCGTGGATTGGTTAAGTAAACAGGGAAATGCCTTATTGATTTATCCATCTGTTTATAACAAAGCGTTTGAATTAGAACTACATTCGTTAACCAAAATAAGAAATAAATTTGGCGAACAATCAGAACAGTATCAACAATTAGTAAAAGTTATTGAATATTGCAAAGAACAAGGCGTAGCAAGATTTGAACAAAAATTGAAATCAAGATTTTTACAACGAGAAAACTTACATTTTTATGGTTTAAGTGATTATTCAAGGTTAAGAGAATTAAATAAAGAATTTTTAAATATTGATAAAAGATTAAAGGTTACGGCAATGGATTTTGAAACTATATCAGAAACATTAATTAATAATGGGGTAGTAGATACGGTTAAGGCTGCTAATACTACGGCTATGTATGCTTTACAGTGGTCTCACGGTCAAGTTTTTGATTTGTCTAAAAGTCAAGTGAAAGTACATCGAGCAAGGCTACGTAAAGTCGGAATTGATATAGCGAATAAATGCGATATTTCTAAATTCTCACCTGTTAAAGTGGTATCAACAAGAGAAATTGAAGTCAAACCCTTGATTATACCTAAATGGTATCAAAGATCGAATCATCACTTAAAACTAGCAGCCTAAGGGGGCATAAATGGAACACGGTATTATCGTTAGAGGTACTTTTCTTGGTTATAAATCCAGTGAATACACAAATAGAGAAACTGGCGAAGTACGTTATCGTCATGTGATGGGGCTTGGTGTATCAATGATTAATGAATTTGGTTCAAAAAGTGAGGATGTTCAAAAGATTTCCATTTCTCAAAATGATTTCAACCAAGGTTTAATTAATCAAATGAATGAGTTGAAGTTAAAAGACGTTGAAATTCACGTAAATATATCAGCCTGGGAAGTAGGTTACACCCGAACTTTAGTATGAAATCCCGTACCAAAGTTCGCTTTTTTTAACTCTTTTTTTGAGCAAATTCAAGATAATCGTTATCGGTTATATGTTCCAATCCTTTTTTGATTAGAATCTTTAGAATTTCTGTATCTTTTAAACTTGTTTTAGTCAAAATAACAGCTTTCACTGTTTCATCTTGTACTTTTTTCCAAGTGTGTTCATCAATGTGTTTGGATGGCATTTTCAGTTAATCCTATATTTTTCGCTTCATTAGTTTGATTTTGTGATTGATGTCGCAAAATTTTATCATTTCTAAGAAAAATAGATATCAGATTATTGACATCTTAGAATATTACAAATTAGAATTTATCCTGTTTATAATTTCTAATTTTCTAAGATTATTTTATTTATGTTCTTTGACTGGCTTAAAATTGAACAAAACTTCGACTGCCAACTTCCTTTGATTGGAGATTTTGGTTTTGTCGGTGTTCATATTGAGACAGGGGAACAACAAGAAGGAATTAGAATTCCTACGTTTAAACATGAAGGTAGCTTCTGTGATTCTGTAATGATAAAGATTAATGGTTCGGTTTTAACTATGAGCGGTAATCCGAGTAGATGGGGACGAGTTGAAAATTTATTTGGTCTTTCTTCTATTGAATCTTGTGTCAATGTGTTTAATAAGATTTTGACCGATTTAGGACTACCTAATTTTACTAAATGCACTCGAACTTGGATTTCTCAGTCAGATGAAAAATCTAAACCAAAAAAATATTCTGATGGAGCTGTTATTAAGGAAATACACATCACAGAAAATAGGGCAGTCGGTCAGAATAATGTGGAACACTATATTAGTGGACTTGCAACACTCAACTATAGGAATTCAAATGCAAGATTACATACGAATGGTCAAACCGTGGATTGGTTAAGTAAACAGGGAAATGCCTTATTGATTTATCCATCTGTTTATAACAAAGCGTTTGAATTAGAACTACATTCGTTAACCAAAATAAGAAATAAATTTGGCGAACAATCAGAACAGTATCAACAATTAGTAAAAGTTATTGAATATTGCAAAGAACAAGGCGTAGCAAGATTTGAACAAAAATTGAAATCAAGATTTTTACAACGAGAAAACTTACATTTTTATGGTTTAAGTGATTATTCAAGGTTAAGAGAATTAAATAAAGAATTTTTAAATATTGATAAAAGATTAAAGGTTACGGCAATGGATTTTGAAACTATATCAGAAACATTAATTAATAATGGGGTAGTAGATACGGTTAAGGCTGCTAATACTACGGCTATGTATGCTTTACAGTGGTCTCACGGTCAAGTTTTTGATTTGTCTAAAAGTCAAGTGAAAGTACATCGAGCAAGGCTACGTAAAGTCGGAATTGATATAGCGAATAAATGCGATATTTCTAAATTCTCACCTGTTAAAGTGGTATCAACAAGAGAAATTGAAGTCAAACCCTTGATTATACCTAAATGGTATCAAAGATCGAATCATCACTTAAAACTAGCAGCCTAAGGGGGCATAAATGGAACACGGTATTATCGTTAGAGGTACTTTTCTTGGTTATAAATCCAGTGAATACACAAATAGAGAAACTGGCGAAGTACGTTATCGTCATGTGATGGGGCTTGGTGTATCAATGATTAATGAATTTGGTTCAAAAAGTGAGGATGTTCAAAAGATTTCCATTTCTCAAAATGATTTCAACCAAGGTTTAATTAATCAAATGAATGAGTTGAAGTTAAAAGACGTTGAAATTCACGTAAATATATCAGCCTGGGAAGTAGGTGGTAAATATGGCTATTCCATTTCTTATGTTCCCCAATACGGAATTAAACCAGTTAAATAGGCGGTAATAATGCAAGAATTCTTAATAATGAGTTTAGCCTCAACAGTAGGATTTCTTAGCGGTTCAGGAATTCTCTATCTTATTTTTGGGTGAATATTATGGCAAACAATGGGGAAATTATCATAACAACGGTAATTTGTGATACGAATTCAGCTGTTTGCCAAGATGTATTTTTGAAAATTCCGGCAGATGAAATGAGTAAATTTCATTCTACGGAATTATCAAAAATAAACGAGTGGGGCGCATATTCAACGCAATATGAACCCGCTGAAATTTGGGGATTTGCTTTTAGTGCTATTGTCTTTTTTTACTTTACCGGCTTAGGTGTTGGTTCAGTGCTTGGTGCGATTAAGCAATTTTCACGTTAAAAAACTAAGGAGTTTATTATGATTAAATCATTGAAAAAATTAGCTGTTTTAGTTGGTGCATTATCTGTTGGTACAACGGCATTTGCAGCCGGACCTGATTTTTCTCAATTAGGTTCTGTTGAATTCGGTACCGCAGTTACAGCGGTCATTGCGATTGCCGCTTCAATTGCTGCAATTCGTGTGGCGGTTGCCGGAAGTCGTGCGGTCTTACGTATGATTAGTGGTTAATCCTTTAAGGATAGGGGCGAAAGCCCCTTTTTTGATCAGGTGGGGAAATATGTGGGATTTAGTCATTTTTATTTTTGGTATCGCTTGTGGTTGGGCTGTTGTAATGGGTTTAAATCATTAAATAATTAAAGGGGCTAAGAATGAAAAAATTTATAGGGTTACTGTTTTTATGTACATCAATTCAATCTAATGCACACCCGTTGATTGCAGCTTATGAAGCCTCAATGACCGGTTATTTATCAGCAGCAGGTTTAACACAACAGGAAGCACAAAGCGAAGCGGGGAGAATGTCAGCTTATGCTTTTGGTAGCTCAGGCGGTATTGATACAAGTGAAAGTAAAGGCTGTGTAAGACCAAGCAGAGAGGGGAAGAACTGTCATAAAGTTACAATCGGTGAAACCATCATAAATTATAATTCAGATGGGAAACTGGATTTTATATCAAAAACAGATCAAACCGTATCCCAATTAAAATCAATGGCTCAACTTAGTAAGTATTCTGAATCCGATATCTTAAAGTCGCTTTATAAAGATAGCGAATTGGGGGATTTAGTTTTTGAAGAAACTCATAATAGAGATGATTTTATTGATGAATTAATGAGTTATTCAACAATGGAAGATGGGTTAGATTATGCTTTAGCGCCGATTTGGTATGCTTCCGCAGGAATGTATTTATATCGAACAAAGCTCCCAATCAATGAAGATCAATATCTTTATTTCAATGACTTTAAAAGCCTTTATCATCGGTATTGGCAGCATTTGGAAAACATAGAGCCTTATTCAGAGGAGAAAGAAGCCTACTTAGATTTGACCGATGAATATCGCACCTTGATTTATGAAAGTTATTATCGCCCGGTCAATTTAAAATCGAATGACGAAAGAATGAAACCGGAATATTTACAATCTGTCACGCTTCCGAATGACTTACTTTTGCCGATTCATCATCATATTTTCGAATTATCAAAAAGTGATATTGCTAATTTTATTCGACAAGGAAAAGAAATATCGGAAGATGAAAAAAAATCCCTAGATGAAGCCTATGAAATCAGTTTTGGGGGAATGGATAAGCAACATTACAAAAGAGTTGAAGAGTTAAACGTGCCTGTAACGATCGTTCAATCTCGTTTAGACTTGAAGACAAAGGAAGATATTGAAAATCAAGAAGACGAGCCTAAAGTGAAATTTATTCATTTTAGTTCATCAATCCCTACGAATAAAAAAGAAGAGTATCAAGTAAAAGAACAAGATTTAGCAAACGCTTTTAATAATATGAAGAATGAATATTTTCGTTCAAATGGCAATTCAATAACAAGAAGTAATGGCAGTAGTGTAAACATTGACACAAGCAGAGAAGTAACCGCAATGGATCTTTCTCGTGTCAGTTCATCAGGAAATAAACACCATTCATTAGGTAGTTTTTTGGGGGCTAAATCTTCAGCGGAAGAATATCAGAATTATCGAAAATCTAACCCCACCGTAAAAACAGATGTCATTGATACAAGTGAGAATAATAAGCCAATGCCACCGACAACAAGCGGGGTTGGCGGTTCAAGTGCAGGAGGCGCAGGAGTAGGTTCAAGTTCTAGTATCGGAAGTGGTTCAAATATTGGTAGTAACATCAATACCGGAACAAACTCCGGCGTTGTAACAGGCTCACAAGCCGGCACAATATCAAAACCAATAGAAGGGGCTGAACCGGGAGTTATTGACGGCTATCAAGAACCCACCTTACCAACAATAACCGGAATGGAAATTCTGCAACCGTTATTAAATTTAAAAGAAGAGTTATTATCAAAGCTCAATTTTAATTTACCGGTTGGGAGCTGTCAGGCGTTAAACATTGATTTTTTTGATCACTCCATTTCTTCAGATGCACATTGCCAAGTGGCAGAAAAAATAGCGCCATTACTGGCTTCAATAATGCTATTGGTTTACTACATTTTAGCATTCCGAATCATCTTATCGGCTTAATTTATAGGGGGGAATATGGGGGCAATACTCGCATTTTTAAAAAGTGCATTGGTTTTTATATTCGGTAAAACCATTCCTAAATTTTTTGCTTTCTTCGCTTTGTATTTTATTGTCGCTGAATTTACTCCAATTTTATTTGAACTAATTGGGGCAAATGAAGCGATCTCTAACATATCCCAATTATTTGGCGGCTTACCGAGTACCGCACTTTATTTTCTGTCTTTGTTTAAAATCGGAACAGGAATGCAAATTATATTTTCAGCGTATGTAACCCGCTTCATTATTCGCCGAATTCCTGTGATTGGCTAAGGGGGAATAAATGGCAATTAATGCATACGTGGGGATCCCCGGCAGTGGTAAAACTTATGAAGTCGTTCGTTCAGTCATTTTACCGGCATTCCTTGCCGGTCGTAGAATTGTCACCAACATTGAAGGAATTGATGAAAATAATTTCCTTGATTATATCGACAAACAAAATGAGAAACGCAAAGAGCATAATCAAATCGACACATCAAGACTAGGTAAAATTATCAAAGTTGAAGATGATGACGTTTTAAAATCGCATTTTTTCCCTTACAAAAACTCAAATGATGAAGATACCATTGCCCAAAATGGTGATTTGATTTGCATTGATGAAATTTGGCGAATCTTCGATGAAGCCAAAAAAATCAAAGAAGAACATCGTAGTTTTATTGCAGAACACCGCCATTTTGTGAATGAACAAGGCAATACAAGCGACCTTGTAGTCATTAATCAATCGGTATCAAATATCCCTCGTTTTATCAAAGATAGAATAGAAACGACCTATAAAATGACGAAGTTAAAATCATTAGGTCTAGATAGTCGTTATCGCATTGACGTTTATTCAGGTTCAAAAACATTTAAAACTACGTTGGTGCATTCCATTCAATCTAAATATGATCCTGAAATTTTTCCTTTATACAAAAGCTATGATGGTAATAACGCCAAAGAACAAGCGATAGATGATAGAAGCAACTTATTAAAAAATAAGTTCTTTATCTCAAAATTTATATTGTCATTCTTATTAATGATTGGCGGCGGGTACTACTTATACCATTACTTTAACGGCTCTCAAATTAAAGATAATGAAGTTAAAACGGCTCAAAATGAGGAAAACAAAACAACAAATGAAACAAAGTCAAAAAAGACGAAAAGAGAGCAATACAAAGAGGGGAGGATTGACATAGAAAATGCGCCTTTATCAAAGAATTGGCGCATTGTAGGGCAATTAGAACGCAAAGGAAAAAGAGTAGTCATCTTATGGGATGGCTCAAATTTGAGATATGAACAACCCTCAAATTTTATTCATAGCGGAAATCGCCTTACCGGTCTTATTGACGGTGAAAAAGTTACTATTTATTCAGGTGGGAAACGAAAAGAACTGGTTTTTGGTTTGGGAGGAAAAAATGAAAATTAAAATTACGCTATTTCTTACGTTGTTTTTTGCTTGCTTTGTAAAAGCAGACAATCTAAAGGTTGATGACATCGAATTAAAAAAAGCCATCGGAATGATTTATGAAGATTTTTTAAACCGTCCTTATATGTTAGATCCGAACGTATTAGAATTGAATAAAAAGGTCTCTTTCTACTTAACCGATAATGTAAACAAAGAAGAATTTTTTCATCGTTACTTCAACAATATGAACATTAAGGTTTATAAGAAAAACGGAGTTGATTATCTAAAGTATGTTGAACCCATCATCAAGATAAAAGGGCATAGTTTCGTTTATAAACCCCGTTTCCGTGGCGTTGAATACCTTTCCGATAATATCAGGGAATTAGTCACATCATCATCAGATGTTAACGAAAATCAACGCTTCAAAGGGTCAATAAATTCAAAAGGTGATGTGCTTGTTGTTCACGCCGACCAAGAAACCATTAATAAAGTGAAAAAAGTTTTACCGCAGTTGGATATAAAACCGGCTCAAGTGGTTGTAACGGCCCGAATTTTAGAAGTCAAAAAAGGGGATAATCATCAATCAGGGCTTAACATCTTGGCAAATATCCTAAAATCGAAATTATCCTTAAACTTCTCAATAGGCAATACATCAGATAATTTAATTTCATTGAAAACATCAGATGTAAATGCCCTTTTTAGCCTATTTGACACAGAATCACGTTTCAATGTGATATCGTCTCCGGTGATTCGTGTTCTAGATAGTGAAAGCGGTTCATTTGTCGTGGGTTCTGATGTACCTGTATTGGGAGCAGAGAGTTATCAAGATGGCGTAAGAACAAGAAGCATTGATTACCGTTCTTCCGGTGTGATCTTCAACATTAAACCAACCATCACAGATAGCGGAGTAAAAGTAAATGTACGTTCTGAATTGTCAAATTTTGCCCGAACCGAAACTGGCGTAAATGACACGCCAACATTATTGAAAAGACTGGTTGATTCAACCGTTTATGTCAATGATGGGTCTTTAGTTATTTTAGGCGGATTGAGTGAAGAAAAAACGGATAAGAACGACCAATCAGCATTTGGTTTACCGTCTTGGATTTTTGGTAAATCGAAGAAATTTGAGAAATCCGATATCCTTTTACTTATGCACACAAGAATCGTAAACGACAGTAAAAATGAAGTGAATTTAGACCAATTAATGCGTAAATTTGACCAAAATAACCTTTTTTAGCCTTGAAATCGGTGCGCCCGGAGCGGTGCGAGGACGTACCGATTGCAAGGCGTAAAATGTAACCTTGTCACAAATTACAAAATGTGCGGCTAAAATCGACCGCACTTTTTTATGTCATTATTTTTTCGCTTGCGAAAAAATGGTAGGGCAAACCGGCTGGATTTGCCCGGTAATGCTGCTCGATGTCATTTGAAAAATTGCCCGTATTGCGGTGCTGTCAGTTTTAAAAATCACTGAATATGAACCGCCCCTGCTGAAAAACAAAAAATCAATTTCACGCTAAAACGCTGTAAAACACCGAGAATAAAATCTTTACAAAACCCCTACAAATTTATCTCATCGTTCAATAAAATGCTTCAAACACGCATTGAGAGGCGTAAAATGGCTTTATCTGTCTTGTTTTAATAGTATTTTGCGCTTGTGTGTAACTCTGTGATTTATTTAACCCGTAGCTTTCACTAACCTGATAACTAATTTCGCATAATACATATTATGTTAAATTAATAATGTAAAATGTCACTTTTGGTTTAATGATTGCTACTCCATCTCGTCTAACTACTTTTCACTTGAAAGAAACGTAAACTTTCCTCAAAACCAACCGCACTTTTTTAAGTAAGAGAATTTGCTTATGATAGAAATAGCTACCTATGAAATTGATGTAATTACATTTTATGCAAAATTGAAATTTAGAAGATTTGCTAGAAATGTGACGTTGTCATTATAATGATTGCCTTTAATTCTTAAATGAGAATAATTGTTGTTATATTTATCCTTTAAAATTAATAAGTTACAAATTAAAATTTATAAAATAATTTGCAAGTTCTCATTTGATGACCTAAAATACGCACGGCAATTTAAAATTTATTGCTTTTTATCAATCAAATGGAAAGGAGTTGGTTATGCTTAAACAAGCAATTGCAGACAAACTGAACGAACAAATCAATTTGGAATTCTACTCTTCTAATGTTTACTTACAGATGAGTGCTTGGTGTTCAAAACATGGCTATGAAGGTGCAGCTGCATTTTTGCTTCGCCATGCGGACGAAGAATTAGAACATATGCAAAAGTTATTCCAATACGTAAGTGAAACCAGCGGTATGCCGCTTTTAGGTCAAATTGAGGCACCTAAAAATGATTACACTTCATTAAAAGAAGTATTTGAAACAACACTTGAGCATGAGAAGTTGGTGACTTCAAAAATTAATGAATTAGTTGAAGTCACTTTTGCAAATAAAGACTACTCTACCTTCAATTTCTTGCAATGGTATGTTGCTGAGCAACATGAGGAAGAAAAACTGTTCAGCGGTATTATTGATAAATTTAATTTAGTTGGTGAAGACGGTCGAGGCTTATACTTCGTAGATCGTGATTTAGCTACTTTATAATCAAAAGGAGAAATAAAATGTTATCAGCAAATGTAGTAAAACTATTAAATGATCAAATGAATCTGGAATTTTATTCTTCTAATTTGTATCTTCAAATGAGTGCTTGGTGTGAACAACAAGGTTTTGAAGGCGCAGCAAAATTTTTATCTGCTCACGCGGCTGAAGAAATGGCACATATGCGTAAATTATTCACTTATTTGAATGAAACCGGTGCATTGCCAATCATTTCTGCCATTGAAGCACCATCCCACGTATATAAATCATTAAAAGAAGTGCTTGAACTTACTTATGAGCACGAAAAATTTATCACCAATAAAATCAATGAATTAGTAGGAAAAACGTTTGAAGAAAAAGATTATTCTGCATTCAATTTCTTACAATGGTATGTTGCAGAGCAACACGAAGAAGAAAAACTCTTTAGCGGTATTTTGGATAAACTCAATATACTTGGTGAAGACGGTAAAGCTTTATTCTTAATTGATAAAGATTTAGAAAAATTAGCAACTGTAACTGCTTAAACGGTGAAATAGACAAGGCTCGGGATTTCCGAGCTTTGTTTTTTTATATAAAATCCTTTAAAGAAAATGACCGCACTTTTGCGGAAATTACTACCACTTCTCCAAGGCTTTTTTATCTGATTCTCTCACCTCAACCCAACGCTCGCCTTTATTTGTTTGTTCTTTTTTCCAAAACGGTGCTTTTGATTTAAGGTAATCCATAATAAATTCATTGGCACAATAAGCATCACCACGATGCGAAGAGCTTATGCCTACAAGCACGATTTCATCACCGGTATGCAATAAACCGACACGATGAATTACGCATACGCGCTGAATTGACCAGCGTTTTTTAGCTTCTTCCACTATTTCACGTATCGCCTTTTCCGTCATAGCGGGATAATGTTCAAGATATAGGCTGGAAACGTTATCTCCTAAATTAAGATCGCGAACTTTACCGACAAAAACAACCGTAGCACCAACAGATTTTTGTTCCGAAAGCCAACGATAAATCGCATTTTGATCAAACTTGGCTTCTTGAACTGCTATTTTAATATCGCCCATATTATCCTCCTGTCACAGGTGGAAAAAAGGCGATTTCATCACCGGATTTAATCGTACTTTCAAGTGGCATTAGGGTTTGATTGATTGCAACAAGTAATTTCCCCTTTTCTAACGCCAATGCCCATTTTTCACCTTTTCGGCTTAAATATTCACGTAACGTTTCAGCGGTTTCAAACCGACTTTCCACTTGAATTTCATCCATACCAATTAATTCGCGGGTTTGAGCAAAAAATAATACCTTTAACATCTATTTCTCCGCTAAAAAACGACCTGATTTTCCACCGCACTTTTCAAGCAAACGAATGTGTTCGATCATAATGTCTTTCTGCACAGCCTTGCACATATCGTAAATTGTTAAAGCGGCGACGCTTGCTGCGGTTAACGCTTCCATTTCTACTCCGGTTTTTCCGGTTAGTTTACAAAGGGATTCAATACGAATCTGATTTGTTTTAAGCAGTGGTTCAAGAGAAATTTCCACTTTAGAAAGTAGTAATGGGTGACATAGAGGAATAAGCTCCCAAGTGCGTTTAGCCGCTTGAATACCGGCAATACGTGCCGTTGCAAAGACATCTCCTTTATGATGTTTACCTTCCATTATCATAGATAAGGTTTCCTGTGACATAGTCACAATCGCTTCTGCGCGTGCTTCTCGCACGGTTTCATTTTTACCGGAAACATCTACCATATTGGCTTCGCCTCGGCTATTGATATGAGTCAATGTTGTCATAATTTAAAAGTGCGGTTGATTTTGAAAAAGTTTTAGCGATTATCCGCCTATTGAAGCAAGGTGATTGCGAATGCCGCTATCACCTTGGTGTAAATAATGATGCTCACGCTTGCTTTGTAGCGCAGTAAAAATACGCGCTTGTAACAATGTTTGTTGATCATCGGATTGTAATAAATCATGCAGTTCAATCCCCTCTTCACCAAACAAGCAAAGATGTAATTTTCCTTTTGAAGAAACACGTAGCCGATTACAACTCATACAAAAATCTTTTTCGTAAGGCATAATCAATCCGATTTCTCCAAGGTAATCCGGGTGTTTGAACACTTTTGCCGGTCCGTCCGTTATCGCCCGTTGCTGTTGTTTCCAACCTTGTGAAATCAATTTTTGCATCAGTATTTCACCTGATAAATGATAGCGATGAAAGAACTGCGCCATCTCACCGGTTTGCATAAGTTCAATAAATCGCATTTGAATCGGGCGATTTTTTACCCAATCTAAGAATTGGTTAAATTCGTTATCATTTAAATTTTTCATCAAAACAGAATTGACTTTCACTTTCTTATAACCAATCTCAAAAGCACGATCAATTCCTCTCATCACATCATCAAACTTATTAATGCCGGTTATTTGATGAAACATTTTGGGGCTCAGACTATCAACACTTACATTAATAGAAGTAATACCGGAACGCATCCAGGCATCAACATCTTTTGCCATACGATAACCGTTTGTGGTCAAGGCAAGTTGACGGATACCCGCTATTTGTGCGATATTTTCGGCAATGGCGAGAAAATCCTTGCGTAAAGTCGGTTCCCCTCCCGTTAAACGGATCTTCTCCGTTCCCATATCGGCAAAAGCTTGGGCTACACGTGTAATTTCATTTAAGGTAAGAAAACGGGGGGCATTTGCTTCCGGCCGATACCCATTCGGTAAACAATAGTTACAACGAAAATTACACTGTTCGGTGATCGACAGTCGCAAATAATAATAAACACGTTGGAACGAATCGACCAGACGCTCGTTCCCTATGTTCTTAATTGGAATAGATTGCATGAGACACCTTTCTAAAATGAGAGGATAAGCCGTTTCCAACGTATCCCTGAATAACGTATATCGTTATTGGCATTGCCGTCATATTCATCAATGAACTTAGACAAAACAAGCTCGGAGTTATGCGATAAAATATACTACACATTTTAAGAAATTCTTAATAAAGAACGCAATGAAATCATTTGAATTTGATCACAAATTCAGAAAATTCCTTTAAATCAATTATATAAAAAACTATATAATAGCGAGTAAATTAATACGTTCTAGGTAGAAAACTATGTCAAATTTTACTTCACACCGTCAGTATGAACATTTGAACGGTTTACGCATTGTCGCGATTGGCGGTGGGCATGGATTAGGACGAGTGATGTCCGCCTTAAGTTTTATGAAAGAACGCTTAACCGGCATTGTTACTACAACGGATAACGGCGGTTCAACCGGGCGTATACGACTAGAACAAGGCGGTATTGCTTGGGGGGATTTGCGAAATTGCCTAAATCAAATCATCATTGAACCCAGCACAGCCTCCGCATTATTTGAATATCGCTTTAGCGGAAGTGGAGAGCTTGCCGGACACAATCTAGGCAATTTAATGCTGAAAGCGCTCGAAAATATGCATATTCGCCCTCTTGATAGCGTAAATTTAATCCGTGAATTGCTGCATGTAAAATCTCATTTAATTCCAATGTCCGAAGCCTCGGTTCATCTCGCTGCAAGTCTTGGTGCCGGTTCAAGTATTGTCGGTGAAGTTAGTATTGATAATTTAACAGAACTGCCTCAATCCTTATTTCTTGTCCCTTTGGTGCAAGCGACACCCGAAGCCATTCAAGCAATTCGTCTGGCGGATGTGATCTTATTCGGCCCCGGCAGTTTTTTAACCAGCATTATGCCTCCCTTGCTTTTACCGGATATTGCCTCGGCAATTCGAACAAGTACGGCGAAAAAAATCTTTATTGATAACTTAGGTGTTGAATTGGGGGCGGCTTCTACCCTTTCCTTAAATACACGTATACAGTGGATTCACCGTACCATCAAGGCTGAGATTCTGGATGCAATTATTACGCCGAATGAAATAAGCGAAGCGGATTTCGTTGATATTTCTTCAGTAAAAGTATTAAAAAAACGCTTAAATGCCGATGATTTTAACTATCGCCACGACCGCACCTTACTAGCGAAAGCCATTGATGAAATGCTGGAAGAATTAAGCGGATAATCCACCCAAATATATTATGTATTTTCTTGACCGTACTTTAAGCAAAAGTGCGGTCAAGATTGTGGCATAATTTTCATTATTATGCAGCAATTGCAAAAAGAGAATTTTATATTCAATATTTAGGTAGGGGGCGTTAGCCGTAGGCGTAACGCACCTTTCTATCAATTAATCCATTACGGTGCGTTACGGCTTCGCCTAATTCCCCCCTGCAGTAGCTTGTGCAACTGATGCATAATATCGCTATTTTTTGGAAAAGACACGTACGTTTGTAAAGCCGTTTTCTTTCAAATACAAGGCTTGTAGCTTACTCATTACGCCGCGTTCGCAATAAAGCACATAATTTTTGCTTTGATCAAGCGAACCAAATTGTGATGAAAGTTTATAGAATGGCATTTGTACAACTTCGTGCGTCTCCGATTCAAAAGGCTTCTCGTCTGTTTCTTCCGGGCTACGAATATCCAGAATCACATCATTTTCCCCCAATGTGGAAATCGTATCCACTGCGACCACTTCTTTTTCCGTTTCTTCAGCAATTTGGCGAATATCTAAATATTGCGCATTTTCGACCGCACTTTCTAAAATCTCAAAATCAAAATTGTTTTCTTCAATGAGGATTTTTTCACGTACGGCTTTAATAGTTGGATTTTTAGAAATAACCCCACAAAATTCCGGCATAGATTTCGCAATATCATCGGTACCGATTTCTTTCGCCATCGTAATAATTTGCTCCTTATCATGTGTGATAAGCGGGCGTAATACCAACGCATCCGCCGCTTCATCAATCAGGCGCAAATTCGTTAAAGTTTGGCTGGAAACCTGTCCTAATGCTTCCCCTGTTACAATGGCTTCAATATTGAAACGTGCCGCCACTTTGCTTGCTGCACGCACCATCATTCGTTTTAGCACCACCCCCATTTGACCGTTATCGATTTTCTCTAAAATTTCCCCGACAACACCTTCAAAATTAATCGCAATAAAACGTACCTTGTGAGAAGCACTGTAACGTTGCCAAATATGATACGCCATTTGTTTTACGCCGATCTCGTGTGCCGCACCACCAAGATTAAAAAAGCAATAGTGTACGCGAGAACCGCGACGAACCAACATATAGCTGGAAACGCCGGAATCAAATCCACCAGAAATCAAAGAAAGCACATCTTCCTGCGTACCGATAGGATAACCTCCAATCCCCGCATAACGCGCTTTTACCAACATTATTTTGTCATCTTCAATATCAATGCGCACCGTTACATCAGGATTTTTCAGTCGTACCTTTGCACTTTCGATATGTTGATTTAGCCCGCCGCCGATATAACGTTCCGCTTCAATGGAACTGAATTTATGTTTTCCTTTGCGCTTTACTCGCACACAAAAGGTTTTTCCTTGGAGTTGATGTTCCACTTCGGAAAGGGTTAATTCAAAGATGTGGTGTAAATCGGTGAAAGGCTTTTCTTCTACTTCTAAAAAGTGATGAATCCCCGGAATACGCTGCAATAAGGCAATTAACGCTTCTCGATTCGTTTCATTTTTTGACCGCACTTCAATGTAATCCCAATGACGTACTACCGCAGTGTCTTCATCATATTTTTGTAAAATATTGCGAATGTTACTGGTAAGAATTTTCGCAAAACGTTTACGCACCGTTTCGCTTTTAATCATAATTTCAGGGAAAAGTTTAACGATAAATTTCATAGGCATTAAATTTTGTAAAAAATGGCAAGCATTTTACGCAAAGAAAAGGAAAAGTCCATACAATAAAGATCGGCTATCCTTTTTATAAGTAACGAATTTTGAAATAATTTTTTAACATCCCGTCAAAATAAAGTACAATACGCAGCAATATCTTTCTCCATAAAAAGGATGGATTAATGGCGCGTAAACCAACAACTTCACAAGATTTTGAAACCACACTAACGCAATTAGAAACCATTGTTTCAAATTTAGAAAGTGGCGAATTGCCTTTAGAAGAAGCGCTAAAGGCATTTGAACAAGGCGTTAAATTAGCCCAATTAGGGCAAGAACGCTTGCAACAAGCGGAACAGCGGATTCAAATTCTGTTACAAAAAAGCGAAACCGCACCTTTGGCGGATTACGAAGGGAACAAATAAAAATGAGTTGGTTTGCTCAAGAATTAAGTCACGTTCAAACGCGCATTAATACTTTTTTAGAAAGGCAATTTGAAAGCATTGAGACTCACAATGCGCCCTTGCGTGATGCGATGAAATACGGTTTGTTATTGGGGGGAAAACGCGTTCGTCCTTTTTTGGTTTATGCCACCGGAAAAATGCTTGGCGCAAGTGAACAAAGTTTAGATTATTGTGCCGCGGCAATTGAAGCCGTTCATGCTTATTCTTTAATCCATGATGATTTACCCGCGATGGACAATGATGATCTACGTCGTGGCCACCCAACTTGCCATATCGCTTTCGATGAAGCTACTGCTATTCTTGCCGGTGATGCACTACAAACCTTTGCTTTTGATATTCTTACTCAAACTCCTTCTCTTTCGGCTGAACAAAAACTCGCATTAATTCAGGTTTTGGCTAACGCTTCCGGTGTGCAAGGTATGTGCTTGGGGCAAAGTTTAGATTTGATTTCCGAACACAAACAAATCAGTCTGGATGAATTAGAGCTAATCCACCATAACAAAACCGGCGCATTGCTTACTGCTGCATTAAAGCTCGGTTTTATTTGTTCTCCTCATTTTTCCGACCAAACATTGGGAAATACTCTGACAAATTATGCCGATGCGATTGGTTTGGCATTCCAAGTCCAAGACGATATTTTAGATATTGAAGGCGATAGTATGGAAATCGGCAAACCGGTGGGATCGGATTTAAGTTTAGATAAAAGCACTTATCCGAAATTATTGGGGCTGAAAGGGGCGAAACAAAAAGCACAAGATTTATACCAAACAGCTTTATCCGAATTAGAAAAAATTCCTTTCGATACCACCGCACTTCGAGCATTAGCCGAGTTTATTATTACAAGAAAGAACTAATTGCGACCGCGTCACAAAAGTGCGGTCGAAAATTTAAATATTTTGGAATGACTAACGATATGAACAACGACTCTCTCTTATCTCTTATTAATTCACCGGAAGATTTGCGTCTTTTAAATAAAGATCAATTGCCTCAACTTTGCCAAGAATTACGTCATTATCTTTTGGAATCCGTTAGTCAAAGCAGTGGGCATTTAGCTTCCGGTTTGGGAGCGGTAGAGCTGACGGTTGCTTTACATTACGTGTATAAAACCCCCTTTGATCAATTGATTTGGGATGTCGGTCATCAAGCCTATCCACACAAGATTTTGACCGGTCGCCGTGATCAAATGTCCACGATTCGTCAGAAAAACGGTCTTCACCCTTTCCCGTGGCGTGAAGAAAGCGAGTTTGATGTGTTGAGTGTAGGTCATTCCTCCACTTCAATCAGTGCCGGATTAGGCATCGCCATTGCTGCGGAACGAGAAAATGCCGGGCGTAGAACCGTTTGTGTTATCGGTGACGGTGCCATTACCGCCGGTATGGCGTTTGAAGCGTTAAATCACGCCGGTGCATTGCATACCGATATGCTCGTCATTTTAAACGATAATGAGATGTCTATTTCTGAAAACGTAGGGGCATTAAATAATCATCTGGCACGTATTTTTTCCGGTTCACTCTACTCTACCCTCCGTGATGGAAGTAAAAAAATCCTTGATAAAGTCCCTCCTGTAAAAAACTTTATGAAGAAAACCGAAGAACATATGAAAGGGGTCATGTTTTCACCGGAAAGCACGCTATTTGAAGAACTTGGTTTTAACTACATCGGTCCGGTTGATGGACACAATATTGATGAATTGATTGCGACACTTACCAATATGCGTAATCTAAAAGGACCGCAATTTTTACACATTAAAACCAGGAAAGGTAAAGGCTATGCGCCTGCAGAAAAAGATCCGATAGGGTTTCATGGTGTACCGAAATTTGATCCTACCCGTGGTGAATTACCAAAATCGAATGTTAAGCCGACTTATTCGAAAATTTTCGGTGATTGGCTTTGTGAAATGGCGGAAAAAGACGCCAAAATTGTCGGTATTACACCGGCAATGCGTGAAGGCTCAGGTATGGTGGAATTTTCCCAACGTTTCCCGCAACAATATTTTGATGTCGCCATTGCAGAGCAACATGCCGTCACTTTTGCGGCAGGTTTGGCAATTGGGGGATATAAACCTGTTGTGGCGATTTATTCTACATTCTTACAACGCGCTTATGACCAACTTATTCACGATGTGGCGATTCAAAACTTACCGGTTTTATTTGCGATTGATCGCGCCGGTATTGTCGGTGCAGACGGACAAACCCACCAAGGTGCTTTTGATTTAAGTTTTATGCGTTGTATTCCGAATATGATTATTATGGCGCCAAGTGATGAAAACGAATGTCGTCAAATGCTTTATACCGGCTATAAATGCGGAAAACCTGCCGCTGTGCGTTATCCGCGCGGCAATGCCGTGGGCGTAGAATTAGCACCGTTAGAAATGCTACCGATTGGTAAATCCCGTCTTATAAAAGAAGGGGAAAAAATTGCTATTTTAAACTTTGGTACGCTCCTACCTGCGGCATTAAAAGTGGCTGAAAAGCTCAATGCAACGGTCGTTGATATGCGTTTTGTGAAGCCTTTAGATGTAGAAATGATTAATGTACTGTCGCAAACTCACGATTATTTGGTTACATTAGAAGAAAACGCCATTCAAGGCGGAGCGGGTTCTGCGGTGGCTGAAGTGATAAATGCTTCCGCCAAATCAACCGCACTTTTACACCTCGGTTTGCCGGACTACTTTATTCCACAAGCAACCCAGCAAGAAATGTGGCACGAGTTACAATTAGATGCAGAAGGTATTGAAACGCAAATAATGGCTTTTATAAAAAAATAACTTTTTTTGAACTAAATCATAAAACTACAGTCTGATAAAGCGCTAGTGCACTGCGTAATGCAGTTTTTTTAAATTTTTCATTTAAATACCTTTCCCCCCGCTATTCCTTGAGAATAGCGTTTTTTTTATCTATAACTGCTGATAAACCCGCATGGCATAAGCATCCGACATTCCGGCAATATAGTCACAAATTATGCGTTTTTTACATTCATCAGGCGAATCTTGCCATTTTTGAGCGGTATTATGCGGTAATAAACGGAGAGGATCTGATTCAAAAATTTGGAACATTTCCGTAAGCATTCGTTGTCCTTTATATTCGATACGTTGAGTTTCAACACTACGAATAACATATTTCCAAACGAATTTTTTAAAAATATCCAAAGCTACCACCACAGAAGGCGGTAATTCTGCGTTATAACGTAACAATGGTTCATCAAAATTATCCGTTATCGTCCAGCGAACACCGGTAATAAAAAAATTCACTAAAGCACCAATTGCATTTTTGCGTTCAAAATGTTTATCGGAAAACAAGCCCTGACTAATATGCTGAATATTCTCTCGCAACCAAGGAAAAGGAATTTCCGCCAATGCCGTATATGCTTCCTGCCATTGATGTCGATTAACCATTTTGGTGACAATGGCATCTTCCAAATCATGCACGGCATAGGCAATATCATCAGCCAATTCCATAATGCTACAATCAAGGGATTTAAATCGGGTTTTCAAAAACTCTGCCGGAGCCGACCGCTCTTTTTGGATTGAAGTAAACAAAGTGCGGTCATTTTCCGAAAGATTTTCGAGTAACCAGTTAAACATCTTCAAATCATCGCGGAATAACCCTTTCCCTGGTTTCCAATCGCTGATTTTTACATAACGAGCATCCGTCTCTTTCAAATGGGTTAAATGATGATATTGGGGAGATACGCTGTCCAAAATCGTTGGGTATTTCACGACACCCAGCAATGTTCGGCGGGTAAGGTTCATTCCTGAATGTTCAGTATAAGGCTCAAGTTTGGTAAGGATTCGAAAAGTTTGTGCATTGCCCTCAAATCCCCCGTTTCGGTTCATCATAAAATTAAGCGCCACTTCCCCACCGTGTCCGAAAGGCGGATGGCCGATATCATGGGCGAAACAAAGGCTTTCGATGAGATCATTACTTGGTAACAAATTTTTCAATCGCTTTTGTAATTCGGTGGTTTCAACATTCAGCTGTTGGGATAAATGAGAAAAAGCTTCCGTAAATTTAAGCTGTGCCACAAGGCTGCTACCAATTTGGGCGACTTCTAAAGAATGCGTTAAACGAGTGCGGTAAAAATCATTTTCTCCAATGGCGTGAATTTGCGTTTTGGCTTGCAAACAGCGAAAAGCGGCGGAATGTAAAATTCGTCCGCGATCACGGCGAAATGGCGGGCGGTGGTCTTTTTCACGGGGTAAATCCGGAATAAATCGTTCGTTCCAACTTGTAGATAAGGTATTTTTCATAAAACCTACACAAATAAATAAATGATTTTGAATACTAAAGGGGCAAGAATTGAGCTGATAATGCCACAAAGTACAAGAGAAATCGAACTATAACTGCCCGCTTTGGAATTTATTTCCATACAACTTACCGTTCCTAATACGTGAGAAACGGAACCAATTGATAATCCGATGGCTTCTTGATGACGTAAGCCGATTTTTTTCAAAATTAAATAACCAAAAACAGAACCTTGCAAGCCGGCAAGCACAACCCCAACCGCCGTAACGGAAGGAATGCCGCCCAAATGAGATGAAACTTCCATGGCTATTGGTGTGGTGATCGATTTTGGCAAAATTGTGGCGATCATTTCAGGCGTTGCGCCTAAAATTAATGCTAAAATTGCCCCGGTAAACATTGAAAAGAGCGAAGCCAGCAGAACGACAGAAAGAATAATTCGCCATTGTTTTGCAATCTGTTTCAACTGTTCGTATAACGGCAAGGCAAGAGCTACGATACTCAGACCCAACAAATCGTTAATCGGCGCATTCCCCTCCATATAATCATCATAAGGAATTTTTCCGATAACTAACACCAGCACTAAAATCAATACGGTAAGAATAAAAGAATTGAAAATCACCGATTTCCAACGTTTATTAATTTGTAAGGCGAGCCAAAATCCGAAAATCGTTAAAAACGTGTAAAGATAAATTGCATAGTTCATAATCCACCCCTATTGCTTTACTGTTTTTCCATTTGTGTCATTCGCTTTGCCAATAGTTTTTTACGTTTATGACCAAAGGATTGGCGATCAAACATTATGTTGCCCACAATACCAATAAACACTAAAGTTATACAGGTACTCACGACATTTGGGATGAGCAAAATGTTCATTTGTTCCCAGAGTAAATCGGCATATTTAATAATTCCGACACTCACGGGCACGAATAAAACCGCCATAAAGCGAATTAACAAATTTGCCCCCAAATAGATCCATTCTAAACGAATAAATTGTGTAGTTAAGCCGACAAAAAGCAGTAACAAACCCCAAATGCTGCCAGGTACTCCCACCGGAATAAAGTGGCTGATAAGGTTTCCGAAATAAAGCATAATATAAAGGATCAGCAAAGCACGAGCCAAAAGAAAAGCTTTATATAACATTTCCATCTCTTCAACTTTTTTAATAAAATTTAAAAAATATTTTACGCTTTTCTGTTTAGGATTAAAGCCTCTTTTCAAGAAAATGCGCAAATTTATGAGCTTGATCAAAAAAGGATTATTCGCTCATCAGGGGAAAGATTTGTTAGAATAACCGCTTATATTTTAAGTTAATAAAATTATGATTAAAAATATTGTCGTTTTCATTTCTCTGCTTTTTTTAACCGCACTTTCTGCCTGTTCGAGTCCTATCAATACTTGTCTTGTTGTCGGCATTAGTGATGGCGATACGCTGACTTGCCTTACCAAAGGAAAAAGAGCTATCAAAGTTCGTTTAGAAGAAATTGACGCGCCAGAAAAAAGCCAGCCTTTTGGCTATAAATCGAAACAACAGCTTTCAAAACTGATTTATAAACGCATTGTCACTTTAGATATTAGCGGGCAAGACCGCTATAAACGTACTTTAGCAACCCTGTATCTTGAAGGAAAAAATATTAATTTGGAAATGGTAAAATCCGGTATGGCTTGGGCATATAGTCAATACCTTCGCAACCCGATTTATTTACAAGCGCAAAAAAATGCGCAGATGCAAAGAATAGGCTTATGGCGGGATACGACCCCTATTCCACCCCACAAATGGCGCAAGCAGGAGAAGAAAAAGTATGGCTTTTAATTATCAGGATTTTAAGCGGCAGTTTCCCTATTTTCAACGTGCTGATGCCGCCGTGTATTTAGATAGCGCCGCAACCGCATTAAAACCACAGGCGCTGATTGATTGCTCGGTAGAATTTTATTCCTCCGCAGGCTCCGTTCATCGCAGCCAATATGATGCAGCACAAACTGCACAGTATGAACAGGCGCGTGCGCAAGTAAAACGACTTATCAATGCCGAAAGCGAACAAGCGGTGATTTGGACATCAGGGACAACTCACGCCATTAATTTGGTGGCAAACGGCTTGTTGCCTCAATTTAACGCCGGCGATGAAATTTTAATAAGCCAAGCGGATCACCACGCCAATTTTGTTACTTGGAATGAAACGGCGAAAAAATGCGGAGCAAAAGTCCGTATTTTGCCGATTTTAGATAATTGGCTTATTGATGAAACGGCATTAAAAGCCGCTTTAAATGAACGCACTAAATTCGTTGCTTTAAACTTTGTTTCAAACGTAACCGGCACGGAACAGTCCATTAAAAATTTAATTCAACTTATTCGCCAACATAGCAACGCCCTTGTTCTTGTCGATGCGGCACAAGCGATCAGCCATATAAAAATTGATTTGCAGGATCTTGATACGGATTTTCTCGCTTTTTCTGCGCACAAATTTTATGGCCCGACCGGCATTGGTGTTTTAACCGGAAAATTGACCGCACTTTCTCGGCTACAACCGCTCTTTTTCGGTGGGAAAATGGTGGATCGCGTTTTGGCTGAAAATATCACTTTTGCCGATTTGCCTTATCGTTTAGAAGCCGGCACACCGAATATTGCCGGAGTAATCGGGTTCAATGCCGTGTTGGATTGGTTGGCTCAATGGGATCTTACTGCTGCAGAACAACACGCAGTGGACTTAGCGGAATCCGTCAAAGTACGATTAAAAAATTATGCTTCTTGCCGCTTGTTCAATTCTCCGCAACCGAGCTCAATTGTCTGTTTTGTCTTTGAGGGCGTTGATTGTTCGGATTTATCCACCTTACTGAGCGAGCAAAATATTGCTTTACGTGTGGGCGAACATTGTGCGCAACCTTATTTGAAACGTCTTGGCGAACGCACAACATTACGTCTTTCTTTCGCACCTTACAACACGCCGGACGATGTAACAAAATTTTTCATCGCCTTAGATAACGCATTGGATTTATTACAATGATTGAACAATTAAAAAATACCAAAACTTGGGAAGAACGCTATCGCTTGATTATTCAATCCGGCAAAAATTTACCTCGCCCAACAGAAGATGAACTCGCTCAAATGCAACTTATTACAGGCTGTGAAGCACAAATGTGGTTTCAAATCTTGCCGAAAAATGACCACACTTTTCAATTTAAAGCCTTCAGTGAAGCACGTATTATGAACGGTTTGCTGTGGATTTTACTGCAAAATATCAATAATAAAACCACCGATGAGCTCCAATGCTTTGATTTTTCTGCATTTTTTACAAAGCTTGGTATTGCCCAACGTTTGAGCAAAACACGTTTAAACGGTTTAAATCAAATCGAACAATTAGTAAAACAACAATGTATTTAATCGAAACTTTCTTCAAATTGACCGCACTTGAAAATGATGTTGAAATCCAATGCCACTCGCTAAATCGGTTAATCGATCAGTGGCGTTATAACGGTCAAATTCTCGGCCGAGAAATTCCCTTATATTTAGCTGAAGAAAACGGAAAACAAGGTTTTGCTATGCGTGTTATTTGTCCGGAACAAGGCAGCCTTTTCCCAAAGAATAACAATGCGGAAGTAAATCTCGCCTTAGAAAAAGCTGAGAAATGCGGGCTTATTTTTGATAGTTTTCAGCTTATTGGTGATGATCTTAATTCTGATCAAACCACGAAAAATGCCATTCCAAAGTGGCAAGTGCTTTATACCACCCATTTGCAAAGTTGCTCACCCATTCATAGCGGCGAAAATTTTGCCCCGATTCCCCTTTATAAACAGTTAAAAAATCAACCGCACTTAAGCCAAGATGTGATTAAA